>CAZTDY010000001.1:0-212160 GCA_964612295.1 uncultured bacterium
GGGGCCGGGACCAGGTAGGTCACCGAGATCCACACGATTCCTGAGATCAAGACGTTGACTAAGAAGATCTCCCAGGAGGCGAACGTGTGCTCGATCCAGTCGTGTTTGTTCGACAGATTCATGAGGGTTGCCACCGTGAGGCTCGAGAGCATCGCGCTGATCTCGGTCCAGGCATGAATCCGCCACCAGAACCATCTGAGCAGGAACACGGCGCCGGCGCCCGCGATCAACTGAAGCAGGAAGACGAAGAGCCCCATGATGCTGCTGCTGAAGAGGGCAATCAGACCGCCGATGCAGAGGAACATCACGCTCGCCAGCCGCCCGATGAGCACATAGTGCCGTTCGGCAGCATCGCGGCGCAGAAAGCGGCGGTAGATATCGTTGACGAAGTAGGACGCACCCAGATTGATGTGGGTATCGACCGTCGACATGAAGGCCGCCAGGATGGCCGCCATCATCAGCCCGAGCCACCCCGGTCCCAGGAAGGTAGCCATCATCCGCGGGTAGGCCGCCTTGTGATCGGTCAGTTCGGGGAACACGATCAGCGAAATCAAAGCGACCATGAACCAGGGCCAGGGCCTGACCACGTAGTTCGCAAACGTGAACCACAGCATGGCGAGCAGCGAGTGCCGCTCGTCGCGCGTGGCCGACATTCGCTGGATGAGCACGCCGCCGCCGTCCGAGTATTTCCAGGACCACCACTGGATGCCGACGGCCACCAGGAAACCCGCGAGCGTCGCACCCGCGGCCTGTTCCACCGCGCCCTCGGCCAGCGGCCTGCCGCCGAAGAAGGGGGGCAGCACGTCCATCGCCGGGCGCCCGTTGGCGGCCATGAGGTTGGGGAGACGGGCACTCAGCGCCCCGATTCCCCCCACATGCGAGATCGCTTTGATCATCAGAACGGTCGATCCCACCATGGCGGCCGCGAATTGAATGAAGTCGGTGGCCACCACGCCCCAGAGGCCCGAGAGGGTGGCATAGAGGGTGGCGAGGGTCACCCCGGCGAGGATCGTCTGCAGCTTCGGCAGCCCGAGGACTTCCTCGCAGATCGTCGCCATGGCGAGCAGCACCCACCCTAAGACCACGCTGTTGGTCACGAATGCGAAGAAGGTGCCTTTGAAGAGGCGCAAGGATCGGCCACCTCGTCCCGCGTAGCGCACCTCGCAGAGTTCGACGTCGGTCACGACGCGGGCGCGGCGCCACAACGTCGCCAGGAAGAAGGTGGTGAGGGCGTGACTGATCGCGAAGTTGAACCACAGCCAATTGCCGGCAACGCCTTCGGTTCGCACGATCTCGGTCACGATGAGCGGGGTGTCGGAGGCGAAGGTCGTCGCCACCATCGACGTGCCGGCGATCCACCAGGGCAGATTCCGACCCGAGATGAAGAAGTCGGTCATGCTGCGCGATGCCCGCCGCGAGAAGTAGATCCCCGCGAGCAGCATGATGCAGGCATAGGCTCCGATGATGGTCCAATCGACGGGTGCCAGGTTCATGGACAGCCTTCCAGCAGGGGATTGACGCCGAAGCGTGATAGCAGATCGCCCAGGGCGATCAGGGGCAGGCCGATAATCGCGGTGGGATCATCCCCCCGCAGGTACTCGAAGAGCGCGATGCCCAGGCCTTCCGACTTGTAGGCGCCTGCGCAGTCGACCGGGCGCTCCCGGGCGACATAGGCGCGGATCTCCTCGGATGAGAGGGGCCGCATCCGCATCCGGTTGATCGCGCAGGCGCTTTCGGCGCGACCCGTGGATGCGCCAATCACGGTAACTGCAGTCATCAGTGTATGTTCGCGTCCTGCCAGGCGTCCGAGCTGCTCGATCGCCCGGCTCTCGGTGCCGGGTTTCAGGAGCACCTCGTCCTCGCAGACCGCAACCTGGTCGCTCCCGATGATGAGCGCCTCAGGGTACCGTTCGCACAGGCTCCCGGCCTTGCCCAGGGCGTTGGTGGCGACAAGTTCGGCCGGATCGGCGATCTCGCCGGGTCGCAGCTCCTCAAAGGGGGGGGGCACGGCCTGGCAGGCGAGCCCCAGCCGCTCGATGAGCGCCCGCCGGTAGGGGGAGGTACTGGCCAGAATGAGTTGCATGCGGTGCAGGATAGGCCGACGCCCCCCGGCGGGCAAGGCCGGCCTTGACCGGCCCTGGCCGGCAAGAGTCTGAAGCCCGCCAACCGGCGGGGCAGCCGAGTTCCGCGGTGCAGATCGGCCTCGTTCCGGCCGATTCATCCCAATAGCACCTGTATGAGGCAGCCGACTGCCGGTTCGGAGATAAGATGAGAGACGCCTCACAGATCCCGGTCATCCGGCACCTCCTGGGCAGCCTGGTTTCCGGACACGCCTACCTCTTCCACGGCGACAGCGGCACCGGCAAGAGCGTGCTGGGTATGCAGTGTGCCCATGCCTGGCTTCGAGGGGGCGGGGCGGTTCTCTACCTGACCGATACCCGGCCGACCGAATACTTCCAGCACGCCACCGGGCTTGGCTTCCCGCTCGAGCCCCATTGGCGCAATCAGCAGCTCATCCTGAGCACGCTCGAGTCCGAGCTCCTTCAGGCGTTTGCCCATGAGGGCGCCGAGGGGCTGCTCGCGAAACTGGACGAGACCGCCGCCGACCTTCCCGTGTCAGGGCTGGTGATCGACACCTTCGATCCGCTGCTGGCGGCCGCCAAGCAGACCGGGCGCCAGCAACAGGTGCTCACCGACCTCATCGATGGCCTGGCCCAGCGGGGCTGGACCACGCTGCTGCTCTCCGGCGAAAAGGCGTTGAAGGGCAATCGGTCCGCCCAGGAACTCCTGACCGAGCTGTGCTGGGCCACGGTTTCGATGCGTCGCTGCGGTGCAAAACTCTGGGACCGCATTCGGGGCGAAAAACTCCCCGGATCGGTTGTTCTGGACATCGACAAGTCCCGTCAGCCCACCCCGAGCGGTGGGGCCCTGACCTGTGAGGTCACCCCGGACGCGGGTTTGCTGCCGGTGTCCGACCCGGAACGGCAGTCGGACCAGCCGGCGCCCCCAAAGGAGTCCTCGGAGGTGACCCGCGCGCTCTTCATCTCAGACGAGCCCGGCCTCTTCGATCCGCTCATCGAGCTGCTGGAGGGCACGGTCGAGGTCGAGGTGGTTCAAGACGGCGTGGAAGGCCTCTCGCGGGCGGTGACCTGGGCGCCACAGGTGATTCTGGCGGAGACCGAGCTCCCGCGCCTCTCCGGGTTCGGCATCGCCCGAGCCCTGCGACAGGGGCGTTACGGGATGCCGATTCTGCTCTTCTCCCAGGCCGCACGGCGCCACACCGAGCGGGTGAGGGCCTACCTGAACGGGGCGACCGATTTCGTCTACTACCCCTACGATTCCAGAGAGATGGTGTACAAGGTCAGGGTCTTGAGCCAGATGGTCCAGAAACGATTCCCCGAAGGCGTGGAGACCCAGATGATGGACGCCTTGCTCAGCAAGGCGCGGAGCCACATCCTGAGCCTGCCCGCCTTCTACCAGGCCCTTTCGCTGAGCCTCCACACGGGGATTCGGCTCTCGGCCCCGGTGAGTGTGATGGGATTCACCTTTGAGCCGGGCAGTGGAATCGAGGATTCGGCCACGGCGTGGGAGCAGTTCAAGACCATCGTCGACACGCAGGCCCGCAACGGTGATCTCATCTGCATGCCTGCCGAGGACCGTCTGGCCGTGCTGCTCTGCCACGAGACCCAACACGGTGCACGGGCCTTCGCCAAGCGGTTGCGCGGCGAACTCGCCCGGGCGGGTCTTTCCGATACCGCGCAGGATGCCGGCTGGTCTGTTTCCATCGCCTCGGAGACGATCGAACTTCCCCACGGCGCGCAACCCGACCTCCGGGAGCTTCTCGACGGCGTCTTTGCCGACTCGCGGCCGTTCCAGGGAGCGGGCGTGCCTTCGATCGCCCAAACCGATGTCGACGTGGCCGATGACGAACCGCCGGCCAGGCGGTGGGGCACCTAGCCCAGGCTCCGCAGCCTCGAATGCCGCTTGTACAGGCCCTTTGTTCATCTCCAGTTAATAACTTCCTATATCAAGAAAGCTTGAAACTAATAGCTTCCTCGGACGAAAATGTTTTCAAAGCACATCGTTCGCTTGCTGCGGACGACCGAAGTGTACCTACTCAAAGAGAGGCTACGGCCATGATCAGCAACCGAATCAAGACAGAAGGTATCGCACGTGGGTTCATCGCTATCCACTCGATGGGAGCCTTCTGCCGCAACGTCGGCTGCTCCCAAACGTGGAACGTGTGTACCCAGCTCACGGATCCACCGCTTGGGACTTCCGGCGTCTATGTCCCCCTTGGGGATGTAGACATGCGGGTCGCGGTTCGGATGCCGGCAGGCGCGTAGCTCCTTCCAGCTTCTGTCTTCGTTCCCCGGGCGCAACCGGGGGAGCTTTCAGAACCGACCACCGATCTGTTGCCGGGTCACCAGCGTCCCCGGGAAGCCATCCGTTGACGTGATGTGTTTTTCAGTGCGCGGGACTCAGCAAGCCGGGGCGAACACCGATCAGGTGCCACTCCCGGGATGATCGACGGCGGGTACGACCAGAATCGAAGGTCGCTGAAGGAGAGACGAAGAGCTACTTGATCACTGCTCGAACAGCCTGTCGGCCTCGTAAACGGTTCACCACCAAATAAGCGAGGTTCGACATGACTTTTGACGCATTTGTTCGAAGACGTTGTTCACACCGCTTCCGTGGCGGAGCGGAAGAAATTCCCTGGTCGGCGATCGAGAAGGCCAGAGCGATCTGGATCCGACGGGCCCTACGGATGGGTTTGGCGGCCGAGGACGCGGAAGACCTGTTTCAGGATTCGCTCCTCGCCGCGATGGAAGGGATCGATCGGCTGAGGATCGCCGATGGTCAGGATCTCGCTGACGCGTTCCTGGCGTGGTTTTGGGGCATTCTGCGCCACAAGCAGGTCTCCCACCAACGCCGGCGGAAGCGACAGGAGAGATTGCTGGCCGAGCGGGCCGGGCCGCAGGCGTTCCCCAAGGGCGCCGGCGGTGCGGAGACCCAGGCGAGGTTGTCGCTGGGGCTTCTGGCCCGCAATTCGCCCGAATGCGCGGACGTCCTGCGCCGGCGGTTTCTTGAAGGCCGCCAGCTGAGTGAGCTGGCCGACGAGATGGGGGTCAGCGTCCCCACCGCCTGCCGGCGAGTTCAGGCGGCGCTCGAGGAAATCCGCAGCTGTGCAGAGATGATCTCTTGAGGGACATCTCCCGTACGCGCCACTAGCGGCGGGGGAGGAGGCAAGGGGTCGGATGAGGGGCGGTCACGGTGGTAGGCCCGTGGCCGCCCATTCTTTTTTTCCCCAAGCGCTAGCGAAACGCCGTCCGGATGCGACCCCAGGAGTTGGTCGCGGCCGGGGTGGCCCCATCGACATCGCACACGGCCGCATTGATGCCGAAGCTGCAGTTGCTTTGATAAGACATCAGAAAGGTGCCGTCGCCGAAGGGCCCGGACGATCCCCAGCTGTTCTTGACGATCCAGGCCTGCTGATCGTCGTCGTATCCGATCACCAGAACCGCGTGCCCGCCGACGAGTCCTCCGGAGGTGTGGGTGTAGGGAACGTCAACCTGTCCCGAATGCCAGTAGGTTGGATAGAAATCCTGATAGACGTAATAGGCGCACCAGACCGGTCCGTTTTGTAGAGCGCTTTTGAGCTCGCTTTCGGTGGCGATGTAGGGGGAGAGCAGACTCCATCCCGAGACATGCCAGCCCGACTGCGGGGGCCCCGGCGAGGGACAGCTCACCACGTTCCACTGACTCCCCGGCAGGCAGTCGCCCGGGCCGTCGTGATCGCCGTTGGCGAAAAGGAAGTCGCCTTCGAGCACCGAGCCGCGCTGCTCGAGGAACTCGAAAACCGCGACCGTTCCGCCGCAACAGCCGTCATTGGTGACCTGCTGCGTGCCGATGAGCCACGGCTCCCGATCACACGAGATCACGTACTGCTCAGAAAGGTCCAAGTCCGCCTCGGCGCCGCGAAGGATACACATCGCTTCCATGCAGGCGATCGCCGCGAAGGCCCAGCACCCGCCACAGGTTTCCTGGTTCTTGGGTGGCGTGATCACGCCGGAGTCCCGCCAGTCGAGCGCGGCGGGCAAGTCGGTCGGCGCCGCCTGAATCTTCACCATCGGCGCCGCCTCGCTGGGGGTCAGGATGCGGGTGCCGCACAGGCTGTGGGCTTCCACATCCGCCCCCGCCCCGGGTGCGAATCCGATCAGAACTAAGACAAGCAAGACGGAGCCGAGCCTACGGATCATCCGGGCCTCCCTGGACTGAAAGAGACGGGGTGGTTTTCACCTGGATGGCGATGTGGCTAGCCGTGCGGCTGGCCGGTGCCTCTTAGCCAGTTATCGGAGTGCGGGATGAACAGATTGAGACAGGGGGGCATCTCCGCGAGCAGTCAGAGCGCGGGGAAGGCTGATATCAGCACTTCTTCGGGAGGCGGATGTTACCTGGCTGCGGCCTGAGCGGATTTCGTCTCGGACAGGCGCCGCCGGGCGAGTTCGAGGGCCTGTGGGCAGAGGTCTCCCCCCACGGCGCGGCGATCCAGTTCCCGGGCCGCGACCAGCGTCGTGCCCGAACCACACAGGAAGTCGCCGACCAGATCGCCGGGGTTGGTGACCAGCGCGACCAGGCGCCGTAGCAGCGCGAGCGGTTTTTGCGTGGGGAAACCTACGCGCTCGGGGCTGTTGCCGCGCAGGGCGGGAATCTCCCAGACATCGCGCATGAGCGTCATCCGGTAGGGACCGTCCTCATCCACCTGCACGTCCGCGTTGGCGAAGCCGTACTTGTGCGAGAGCGCGGAGCGTTCGCGCAGTGTGTGGAATGTGTAGGTTGGGGATTTGGCGTAGAAGAGGATGGTGTCATGTTTGCGCGCCAGCCAGCGGCCGCTCGTGCCCCCGGTGCGATAGGACCAGATGATCTCGTTGATGAAACTATCCCGGCCGAAGAGGTCGTCCAGGGCCACCTTGGCAGGATGGACGGCGTGCCAGTCCAGGTGGATGAACATCACACCCGTGGGCCGGAGTAGGTCCCGGAGAACGGCGGCGCGTTCACCCAGCCAGGCCAGGTAGCCGTTCAAATTGCCACCCCAGCTGTCCGCAAACCCGACCCCGGAACGAGCCCGCTGCAGCCGGCCGGTGAAAAAGGGCGGATCCAGGTAGATGAGATCGAAGCTCTCCGCCCGGCAGCTACGAGCCGTGTGGAGGCAGTCCCCTCGAAGGAGAAGCCCCCGGTCTGCACATGGAGGCGCTGAATCGCCGCTCGGTTGCTTTGCCATGGTCCTGCCGGTGACGCCTAGGGTCCGTGAGCCTGTCCGTTTGACAACTCGCGGATCAGCCTAGAGGGGCCCCCGAGCAGGCGCAAGCCCGTAACCCCCCCCTAATCACAGCGTTCTCCTTGCCCGGCCGGTCACGCTATGCTATGAAAAGCCAGCGAATCCTCCAGGGAAGGAGACCGAGATGCCGAAGCAGAAAACCCCCAGTGGGATCTTCGAATGGATTCAGCGGACGTGCCGGCCCCAAAGTGCGGACTCGTCGGCTTTGCGCTATGAGCGGATGGACTCTCAATCAGACGAGTCCCTCCCCGAAGTGTATCTTCCGCTGGACCACCGTAACCCTTCGCATTGGCACCACCGCGGCATGATCTGGGACTACGTGCTCGCGATGGGTGATGCGGAACGGATTCTGGACGTCGGCCCCGGGGACGGTTGGCCGAGTCTCCTGATGGTGCCGCATTTCAAAGAGGTCGTCGGCATCGATCAGAGCGCGAAGCGCGTGGAGGTGTGCAAGGCCAATGCGAAGAAGATGCGCACCCGCAAAGCGCGCTTCGAGCAGATGTCGGCCTGCAAGATGGAGTTCACGGCGAACAGTTTCGACGGGGTCGTCGCGGCGACATCGATCGAGCAGACGCCGAACCCGAATGCTGCGCTGAGCGAGATCCACCGGGTCCTGAAACCGGGTGGTGTATTCCGGATGACCTACGAAGCCTTAGAAGAGATGGCCGAGCCCGTGCGGGAGGCCGTCTCCATCCTTCACGGGGAGCAGGGCTCTTTCCTCATCGACTACGCGGTGACCTGGGCGGCGACCTCCGAAGAACGGGGCTACCTGGTCGAGGTGGTGCCCATCAACGAGGTCAATCGCAAACGTCTCCAGACCTGGGCGCAGCGGTGTCATAACGATCGGTACCCTCATCGGGATCCCCGCCTCGAGCGTGGGCTCGCCCAATCGATCAAGGGCCTGCGCAAGGCAGAGGTCCTGGCCAGTCGTTTCTTCAGGCTGCAGCACATCAAGTCGGCCGGCCTCCTTCGCAAACTGAAGCAGCTCGGGTTCGAGCAGATTGAGCAGATCGCCGGCGGTGGATGGCCCGCCCTGCAGTGTGGTCACGAGCTGATCCACTCTCGCCGGATCGAGGCGGCGGCGCCCCTGATGGAAGAGATCTGCCGCGGGGCCGCCCGCGTGGGGCTTGGTCTGTCGACGTTGCGTCACGGAAACGTGATCGCCGTCAAGGGGCGGGGCAGGCGCAAGAGCAGTTCGACGCCTAAGCCGTCCGCGCGGAAGAAGACCACCAAAGGCACAGCGCCCGGTCCGTCCTGAGCGCGTAATCGGCGGGCCCAGCCATGAAGCCCAGCAGTTCCCATCTGAACCTACGGACGGGATGGCTGGGTTTCCTGCTTCTTGGCGCCATCTCCCTGCTGATCCAGACGCTTCTGATCAGAGAGGCGCTCTTCGCGTTTCACGGGGGCGAGGTTGGTCTGGGGCTTTTCTTCGCTGTCTGGCTCGGGGGCATTGCTCTCGGCGCGTGGGTGGGCAGCGTCAGGGTGGGATCCGGCGCGCATCGCGCCCCGGGATCGCTCACGTTCACGAGCGGGCTGATCCTGCTGGTGATGGCGGGCGTGATCGCGGTCGGCCTCATGCGTCATCATCGGCTGTGGCTGCCCCTCCCGGTCGGGGGTTTTCTGCCCGCGGGGACCTACCTGCTTCTCTTGCTGGGCAGCGCGTTCCCCGTAGGCTGCCTGACGGGACTCCTCTTTCCCCTCGGCCTGTCCATCTGGCGGATCAAGCCGGGTCCGGCCTACGCCTGGGAGGCGCTGGGATCGATGGCCGGCGGCGCACTGACGGCCTATCTGGCCCTACCCCGATTCGGGGCCCTGGAAATCCTGGGCGGCGCGGGGGTGGGCACGCTTCTCTTCGCTGCGCGCGGGCGATCGCGGTGGGTGGCCGGGGGGCTCGCGCTCGTGCTTGGAGTGTCTCTGGCGGCGGGCCTGATCGGACGCGTGGACACGTTCTGGCTTGATCGCCGTTTCCGTGGTCTGGAAACCGGCGCGGATGCGCGGCTGCATCTCGACACGCCCTACCATCACGTCACGCTGGCCGAATTCGGCGAGGAACCGTCCCTTTATATCGACGGCCTCTATGCCGGCAACGTCGCCGACGCCTACGTCGACAGCCTGCAGGCAGCCCTCGTTGCCGGGGTGCATCCAACACCTGCGAAAACCATCGTCATCGCGCCGGCATTCAGCGGACCGGTGGGCGTTCTCGCCGGTGCCCACGGGGTATCCCTGCGTCTGCTCAGACTGGACGAGCGCCTCGATCAGGCCATTCTGGCCCGCCATCCGTTCCTCGCGAACCGGCTGGCCGCCTTGCAGCAGGCGGGCCGTCTTCACACCGGAGACCCCCGCGAGATGCTGGCAGGTGGCGGAGAGAAGGTAGATCTGATCGCCGTCCTGGGAACCGGGCCCGTGAATGGCACGGAGAACCGGCTATACACGCGCGAGTTTTTCGCGCTGTGCGCCGAACTCCTCCGGCCGGGAGGGCGGTTGGTGCTGACGCTCCCCGGAACCGCCAACGTGCCGAGTCCCTGGGATGTGAGAATGCGCGCCTCCGTGTTCTGTGCCCTGCAGCAGGCATTTGACGAGGTGCTGATCCTGCCGGGGGAGGAGCACCTTCTGGTGGGGGCCGGCCCCCGCGGTCGGGGCGGGCCCGAACCACCCCTCACCCTGAGCGCGGACAGCCTGAGTGCGCGCCGGGCTCGGGCGTGGCCGGGCGGCGCCGCGTGGCCGGCGGCGTTTTTCGCGCGCCTCCTGCCAGCCCAACGCCAGGAAACGCTTCAACAGGCCGTAGCTCACGAGGCCGCCGGGTCGGAACCGAACGCGGACCGGCACCCGCGGGCCTACTACGCTCAACTCCGCCGATGGGATCACCTCACCGGGGGCACCCTGGGAGGGCTTCTCGGCTGGTGGCACGGGCGGCCCTGGACCGGCTCGGGAGCCCTACTCCTGGTGCTTGGCGCGCTGGCCCTTCTCGTGCGGCGGCGCTGGGGGCAGGCGGCCCTGACGATCGCGACCACGGGCTTCGCCGGGATGGGGCTCGATGTAATCGTCCTTCTGCTCTTTCAGACTTATTGCGGGGCGCTGTATCTGAAGGTGGGCCTGGTGACCGGGCTCTTCATGGTCGGCCTGGCGATCGGAGCAGCCCTGGGGCATCGCCTTCCCAGCCAGGGGCCGCGCAAGACGCTCGCCGGGGCCGACCTGCTGTGGATCCTCCTCCTTCTGGGGGCGGTTCTGGCCCTGCCCGTCCTCGACCGCTGTTCGGCCGCCCAATGCGAGCTTCTCCTCCTCGGCGCCGCACTGGCCGGGGGCATCATCACGGGGCTGCCGTTCCCGGCGGCAGCGCGGGCCTGGGGGCTTCGCCGCAAAAAGGCTCCCGGGCGCGACCCCGACTCGGCCCGCGCCTGGGCGGGGGGAGCAGCCGATGCGGCCGATCACGCGGGCGCCATTCTCGGGGGTTTGCTGGCGGGGACGTTTCTCATTCCGCTGCTGGGGTATGCCGGAGCCCTGCTCTGCCTGCTGGCTGTCAAAACACTGAGCGCGGCAGGGGCGCTGATGGATCTCTCGGCGGCGGACGGCTAGGCGGACTCCCACACGCCGGGAATCGGATGCCTGCACTTCTTGCAGCACCCCTCTTCGAGGTCGATCTTGCCGATCACGTAGCCGAAGCGTTCGATCACCTTGTGCCCGCAGTCGGGGCAGTGGGTCGATTCGGTGGGGTGGCCCTGGGCGTTGCCGATGTAGACGTAGTTGATGCCCTCGGCTCGAGCCAAAGCGTGGAGGCGCTCGAGCGTGGCGACCGGCGTCCGGGGCAGATTCTGAATCTTGTAGGTCGGATGGAACCGGCTGAGGTGAACGGGAACGTCCGGTCCCAGCTCGCCGCGGATCCAGCGGAACATCTCGCGGTTGCTGGCGTCGTCGTCGTTGAGCGTGGGGATGACGAGCACCACGATCTCGGTCCAGATGCCCAGCTCCTTGAGCAGGCGCAGCGTGTCCAGCACCGGGTTCAGCCGAGCGCTGCACTGCTCCTGGTAGAAACGTTCGGTGAAGGCCTTGAGATCGACCTTGTAGGCGGCCAGATGGGGGGCCAACTCGCGCAAGGGCTCGGCGCCGATGTAGCCGTTCGACACCACCACGTTGTGGATCCCGCGCGGTGTCGTGTAGCGCGCGATGTCGAGCAGGTACTCGTAGAAGATGGTGGGCTCGGTGTAGGTGTAGGCGATCGAGGGCGCGCCGTGATGGCGGGCGGCTCGCAGAAGGCCTTCCGGGGTCGCCTCGTTGGAGCCGATCTGTTCCGGTCTGAACTGCGAGATCTGCCAGTTCTGGCAGAAGCGGCACTCCATATTGCACCCGGGGGTGGCGATGCTCAGCGCGTCGGTGCCGGGAAGGAAATGGAAGAACGGCTTCTTTTCGATCGGGTCGACATGGGCGGAACAGACCCTGCCGTAGACCAGCGTGACGTACTCGCCGCCTTCGTTCTCCCGCACTCCGCAGTAGCCCCGTTCACGATCGGCGACCCGGCACTCGCGCGGGCACAGGCGGCAGAGGACCTTGTCATCCTCGAGCCGGTCGTAGTGCAGAGCGGGGGCGCGGCCGACCTTTGCCTCGCCCCCCGAAAGCGCGAAGTCGACCGCATCCTGGGCCGAGGCCGATGGCAGGCGGCCAGAACCCAGGAAGGCGCAGCCGGCGCATCCCCCCATGACCCTTCTGATGAATTGCCGTCTTTTCATCGGCCCACAAAACCTCCGGCCATCCGCTAGACCTCGAGGCGGCTGATGCCCTCCGCCCTTCCCAAACCCATCTGGGCTGCAGTGCCAAGCCACGAAGGTGCGCGCCCGGCCTCCTCCAGACTCGGCAAGCCGATTTCCTGGCGGCGGGCGGCGATCATGGCGGCCGCGGTGGCGTCGACCGCCACGGGATCACAGCCGACCAGCAGACGATCCTGCGGCCAGATCCACTGCTCCCGGAAAGCAGGCCCGCCGTTGGCCTGTCCGAGCAGCGCGTCGATGATCGTGAGCCGCAGCTTGCCGCGCACCGAGGGGAGCGCCGCGACCTGTGCCACGTAGGGGTCGCAGTTGTGATCGTGATAACGATTCGGATTGTGGATCAACCCGTAGAGGTTCTTCATGCCGGCCGACACCCCCGCCAGATCGTGATCCTTGAGCACCCCGACATTGATCAGCGCGGTCGTGTAGTCGGTGAGAATGCGCGATAGGAGGCTGCCGACCGAACCGGAGTGCTCAATCCGGCTCGTATAGCCGCCGCCGCGCAGATCGTCGGTGCCGTAGACGCGGACCGCTTGCGGCCCGGTTTGCCGCGTGAAACCGCACCGCTGCAATTCCCCGCCGGTCCGCTCGAAGATGATGATCTGTCCCGGGGCCAGGCCGGCCGCCTGCAGACCCGTCGTGATGGCGCCGATCAATACGCGGCGGGGCGACAGGTGGCCGGCGGCCAGTCCGTTGATCTTGATTCCCACCGTATCGCTCGGCCGAAAAAGGCGCGCCCAGGGATCGGGGCCCAGCAGCCGCTCCATGGCTGCCTGAAGCCGCGCGGCCACCTGGTCCCCGGGGACCGAATCCAGATTCGAACGGATGGATCGCCCGGTCGGAAGAATGTCACCCGCCAACGCGACCTGGCCTTCCAACCCCGTTAGGTAGCGGGGGGGCGGCGGAGAGGACCCGCTGGAACGGATGGGGCTCGCCCCAGCCGCGGCCATGGCCAGGGATCCGAAACCCGCCTCGATGAATCTACGCCGGTGCATGGCTACTCGTGCGACTTCTCTTCTTCAAACACCAAGGCCTCAAATACCTGGAAGGTCGTGCCCGATCGCCAGGCCTCGCGGGGGAGGCCCGCTTTGATCGATAGCCGATCGAGCATCGTATCCCGATCCCAACCCCACTCGGGCGCCACCTGGGGCAGGAAGACCGCCCTATTTCCCGCGCGTTCGAGCACGACACCGTGCCGACCGACCTCGATTTCTTCCGGTCCCGACACCTCCTGCAGAGGCGTGAGCACGGAGATCTCGATGTGCAGGTTGCCCAACTCGGCGGATGTGACCGGGGGAAAACGGGGATCGTGAAGGCCGGCGCTGATTGCGTTCGAGACCACACCGCGCGCCAGCGGCTCTCGGCCGACGATGTGGCCGATACACCCGCGGAGATCGCCCCCCTTGTTGAGGGTCACGAACACACCGCAGAGGAGGCCCATCTTGCTCTCCGAGACGCCGGTCGGAAAGGTGTGCGGGTCGGGGGGTTCTTCGCCCCGCAGGACGTTCGCAAGCGTCTCGCGCGCCAGGTCCAGCAGGTAGTCCTTCTCGGCCGGGGAGAGCTCCAGGGTGGCCTCCGCACGTGTCGATGCGGGGGTCTCCCCCCAGGGAACGACTCCCTCCAAGCTCGGGGGATACACCGATCCGGGCACCAGCGCACTCGGCTGGAAGAAGGCCACCGAGGCATAGCTGACCGAACCGTCGAAGTCGCCGAGCAGGTCGGCGGATCGGTAGTAGTCGAGAACGCGGGCCTGTGGCGGGCCGCCCCCCCAGCGGGCCTGCAGCTCGGGGAGCCGAAGCAGTTCGAGCAGAACACCGATCGGCCGGATACCGCAGACGGTGATGTCCGTGTCTAGTTTGTAGGCCGCCAGAGCCTGCGCGTCGAGGTCCACGATTGCCTCGAGCGCGCCTTTGTCGAGTCGCTTCAGGTTTTCATCCGGGCGATCCCGGAAGGGCAGGTATCCAAACCGGCCGCCGTAATGGCAGAAGTCGGAGCTGATCACGATGAGGGTTCCCGCATCGATGTGGGCCATCAGCGCCTCGGCCATCTCACGCCAGCGGGACGCCTCCAGGCTGGAGATCAGAATCGGCACCAACCGGTAGGGGTGACGGAGAACCCGCTGGAGAAAAGGCAACTCGATCTCCAGGCAGTGTTCGGGGCGATGGGCCCCGGCCCGACTCTGGAACAGGGGGTGATCGAGGAGATCATCGATCACGGCGGTATCCAGGGGGACCCGTCCGAGCGGTGTCTCATAGGCCTCGACCGGCATGATCGAGGCTCCCTGGAACGATTGGTGATGCGATGGCCCGATCAGGATGACCCGGTCGATGGCCTGGCCGGCCTCACCTTGAAGTAGCCTGAAGGCGTGGCCCGCCGCATCCCCCGAGAAACGATGCCCCGCGTGCGGGGTGATCAGCGCGACGGGAAGCGTCGAAGCGACCTCCGCCAGCGGGCGTCCCCGCTGCAAGTGATCGTCGATCGATTGCGCCAGGGCTTCGGGATCCGACGTGTACCAGGTGCCGGCAAGGGCACTCGGGCGAATCTGGTCCATGTCACGTGCCTCGCAGTTGAAGCTGCAGGTCAGCAAGAAAGCCACCAATAACGGAAGGATCATGATTGGAGCGCGGGCCGTAGGCCGGGGCTGATGGCGAGCGAGTGGATTGGGGATCGGCATTGGACTCATCTCCCATGTCAGGGTCCATCGTAGGCGATTGGCCCCGGATGGGCAATCTCGTCCGGAGTCTGCCTGCCCAGTCGCGGATGGCAGGTTTGGCGGGCGCACCTAGTGCAGGCAGATGAAGCCTACGCCCTCCGTCCACCCCGCGCCCAGGAGGCGTTTCCGGATGAGTTGGCGGGCACCTTTGGTGCCCACGGCCACCAGGATCAGGGGAGGATCCTCTTGTGGCCCTCGCGGCCAGTCGGAGCGTGATCCGAGATCCTGGGGCGAGAGGATGGGGCAACCCTGCCGGTCTCCGCCGATCTTGCGCGGGTCGATGTCGACAAAGGCGGTCGGTCGCAGGCCCCGCTCCCGCAGGGCCCGGCCCAAACGCAGCCCATTCCGGCCGGCTCCCCAGATGAGGACGGCGCGTTCCTCGAGGCACGGCGCCAGATGATGGAGTTTGCAGGCCAGAAAAGCGGCCGGATCGTAGCGAGGATCCTCGTGGGTGAGGCGGCCCTCGTGATGACGCCAGGCGTAGAGGATCTCCGGCGGTTTGGCGAATTGCCAGCCGGCAGTATGCATTCTCAGCCAGAGGTCGTAGTCCTCGGGCCAGCCACGGTCTTGATACCCTCCGCAGTCTTCGAACGCCTGCCGTCGCATGATGACCGACGGATGGGGCAGGGGGCTTTCGACGTAGATCTCGCGCGCGATCTCTTCGGGGGCCACGAGCCCATTGAGCCACTCGCCGTAGGCCCGCCAACCCGGGCGGACGTTCTCCTCGGGAAACAGCCGCACGCGGCAGCCCACCGCTCCCAATCGGGGCGAACTCTCCAGGAGGGCGAGCGTCTGCTCGAGGCGGGCCGGACTCGAGACATCATCCGCATCCTGCCTGGCCAGGTAGGGGGCGCGGGCCTCTCGGGCGGCTTGATTGAGCGCGGGGATGATCCCCCCCGTTTCCGGCCTCCGGTAGAGGCGAAACCTCGGGTCCTCGGCGGAAATCTCACCAGCGATCTTGCCGGTGCGGTCCGACGAGGCGTCATCGACCAGGATGCACTCCCAGTCCAGGTGAGTCTGCCGCCGCAGGCTTTCCATCGCCTCGGTGAGCGTGCGCTCCGCATTGCGCGCCGGCAGAAGAACACTGACCGAAGGGACCATCCCCGAGCTCTCTCCCTGGCAGCTGCCCGCCTATTGACAACTATGGGTCCAGGCGGCACCGAAGACGATGAACTCAACCAGCCCGGTCCACCCGTCGCCATCGTAGTCCGTGCAGCCATCCCCGGCCTGCCCATAGCGCTGGGCGAAGTAGATGAAATCGACGATCCCGACGACGCCATCACCCGGCGGCGGCAGATCGGGGCTGATCACTCGGTTGTAGACCCTGAAGGGTACCCCGTTTCCGATGATCCAGACGACATCCTGCCCGAGGCTGCATCCGCCGCCGGCGATGTTGAATACGGCCCGGCCGTTGACGTCCGTCACGCCGGTCAGAACAGCATCGGGGCAGAGGAAGAGGTCGGTGTGGTTTTCGAAGACCACCTCGACGAAAACGCCGGGAATCGGATTCCCTTCGTCGGTTCTGAGGATGACCTCGAACTCGCTCAACTCGGGCCCGGGATCGGCGGCGTCGTGCGGGCAGAGGAGCACTGCGCCAATCTCGTCACAGGGGTTGACTTCGGCGTTGATGGGAGGGGGGGGCAACACGACGTCCGCACCGGCGGCAACCGGTATACCCACCAGGCAGACGAGTCCCAGCAGTGACCAGGTCATGTCTCTGAGCCTAGAGGGCATCCACTGGTTTCGCATCCGGTTCATGATCTCACCTCCTTGTTGTGCCGCGGAGGTCGATCAAGTGGGCCAACCTTGCTCTACCCCAGGATGATCCTCCGCGAACGAACTTCACGTTCGGTTGTCAACGTAGCGAAATAGGCGCCGCGGGCCACGCGCTGCCCGCGGTCGTCGCGCCCGTCCCAATGCATCTGTGAGTACCCCGCTCCGACGGTGCGCTCGCCCAGATGCCTGACGATCCGGCCGCTGGCATCCGCGATGACCAGGCTCACTCGTCCCTCGACGGGGACCCGGAACCGCAGCGTGGTGTGATCGATCATCGGGTTGGGCCGGGGCGGAGCAAACAGCAGGCCGCCGACCTGCAGGACCGAGTCGTCGTCGATGGCAGATGCGTCGTAGTAGAGCACGTCCATGGCCGCTTCATCGGAGACGCCGAGATAGTAGGGCTCCTCGGAGGCCCCCTCGATCCAAGTGCAGGGTCTCAGGGAATACCCCTGCGCAGCACGCTCGGCATTGATGACGTCGCGTCCCCAGTACTCGTTCGTCACCGGATCGGTCGTGACGAAGAGCATGTTGGGCGCACCGCCGTTGAACGTGTCCCACTCCATGGGCGGATTGCCGGGACCGCCATTCCAGGTGCCCCGGATACCGTCCATCAGCACGAGCGCGGTCTTGTCCTTGATCATCGTATCGGCGTTGAGGGTCAGCATCCCGGGGATGTTGCCGCACAAACTCGAGGGGCTGCAGGAGCCGTAGTGATTCTTGAGGGCCAGGGTCAGCTGGTTGTTTCCATCGGAGTGGCTCTTCAGCACCGGCATGTTGATCACGTAGTCGCGATCGAGAAAGAACTGCGACAGCTGATAGCCGCCGTAGGGATAGTAGCCGGACCCGCTGGCGTTGTTTGAGCTGCTGATCAGCGCCGTGTTGCCGCCGAAGGTGAATTCGCTCGTCTCGTATCCGTGGTACGGCAGATTGTGGCGATCGAAGACAACCACGTTGCTGACGTCATAGGTTCCGCCCAACATCATCGACAGTCCGGACACGACACCGCGGGCGGTTTCCCACCGCGTGTCGCACGAGCCGATGCAGTTGACTTTGATCGCAATGGTCGTCCCGGCGTGCAGGTCGGGGAACAACGCTTCGAAAGCCTGGCCCGTGTCCGGCTCACCCGTGAGCATCCTGACGCAGGAATGGACGGTCTGCTCGATCAGGTCGCGATCAAAACTCCCTTCGGTGCCCCCCATGTTGGGGTCGTGGGCGAGGACAATGCGTCCCGGCAGCCCGTTGCTCCGCCCCCCGCCCGCGTAGGCGGGGCCGTCCGCCTTTGCGGCTCGCGTGAGGCCACCCGATCCTGCGGCCAGAGCTGCGAGAGAGGAGTACTTCAGAAAGTCGCGCCGGGTTGTCGAGCGCAGGTTGGCATCCGTGTTGCCTGCGTGGGCCATTTGAAATCCTCCTGGAGTCTCCAGAGAAACGCATACGTCCACAAAGACCAGCTCAGGAGGCTGGCCATACAAATCAGTCTACAGTATAACCGATTTGGACTAGATTCCAATGCACCGATCTGCAACCGAAGCTCGATGGGGGAAAAGTGGTCGTGAATTACCATCAGACGCCGATTCAATACGGTGTCAAACTCACTTTTGTGGACGGTACGGTCATCAACTGGTATCGGGACAGCAAACGCCATACCGTCCAGGTGGAGAAGAACCCCCTGGGCCACTCATTTCCGCGATTCGCAAAGGCGATCCAAGAGATCTTAGTTGCGTTCGATCCCTCCCGCACGACCGGTCCCCCCTGGGAGGATGACCAGGGCCGGCCGATGGGGGCGTTCGATGGCGGAAGTCGACCGAATCCAGGGCCCGGCGGGTGGGGCGTGGTGTTGCCGGACGGCCGGGAACTCTGCGGCGGCGAGATGAAGAGCACCAACAATCGGATGGAGTTGACCGGCGCCATCCAGCTCCTCAAAGGGACCTCGGGAGATTTGCGCGCCGTGGGTGACAGCAGTTATGTCATCAATGGGATCACCCGCTGGATCTTCGGGTGGCGCAAACGCAACTGGAAGACGGTGACCGGCAGCAATGTCGAGAACCGCGACCTCTGGGAGGAGCTGGCGAAACAGGCGCAGGGCAGGGACATCGTCTGGGAGCGAGTAGCCGGCCATAGCGGCCACCTGCTCAACGAACGGTGCGACGAGCTGTGCGCCGCGGGCCGCCGGTCGATCGGGGCCGAGTAGAGGCGGAAAAAAGGCGACCCTGGTCCCGCGGGAACCAGGGTCGCAATGCGATAACAACCTAGCTGCTAGATCGTCCTGCCTCTATGCCACTAAGGGCAAATGTGAGTCCAGGCTTCACCGAAAGCGATGAAGTCATCGAGGGCCGTTCCGCCATCATTGAAGAGGTCGGAGCAGCCGCCGATGGTCGGGCTGTAGTTGCTACCGAAGTAGATGAAGTCAGCCAGCCCAACTTCACCGTCGGCCGTCGGGGCCCAGTCAGCACTCTTGGCGTTCTGGTAGGTCCGAATCAGCGTACCGTTGGCGATGATCTGGAAAGCATCGCCGCCCTCGGTGCAGCCACCAGCCGAGACGTTGAACGTGATGTTACCGAACTCGTCGGTATTCCCGTCCAAGACCAGGTCGGGGCAGAAGAAGTGGTTACCCGGGACCAAGAAGACCCCTTCGACGTACGCGTTCGGGATAGGCTCATTGTCACCATTGCGAATATTGCAGGTGAACTGAGCCGAGCCGTCAACGTTCGGGTCGGGGTAAGTCACAATGCCCAGAAAATCGTCGCAAGGGTCCACCGTGCAAAGATCGGGATCGGGAATCGTCGCCGACGCCGTCCCAACGATACACACCAGGCCGATCACGACCGCTAGCACTGCATTCCTCATGATGCTAGTCCTCCTTTTAGCCTTCCGAGTCTGGGGTACTTGACCCCAAGTTGTTTTCCCGGGAGGCCGCACCCAAGTTACAGAGAAACGAGTCACTGATCTCGCGAGCCTGGCAACCGGAGTGTGCATCCCGTTGACACTTACTAGCTCATTGCCGTTAGGCTCAGGGTGCTTGAAGTGTCGAAAGGTAAGATCGCGCGAGATCGCTTCTCCTTTTGCGAAACAACTCCCAAGGGCTGTTGCTCTCTCTCACTGCCCAACGAGATCTGTCATCGCAAAGGGAGCCAAGCTCAGTGCACTCACCTCCGGTCCTTGTACCATCGCCTAGAATTATAGTGGTTTGGGGGTGAGCAGGTCAAGGGGGTAAGCTGCGCTCTACGCGGACAGTGAATTGCTTAACCCTGCTGCGTACACGATTTAGGATTGACAACGGAGCTAGGTATACGGAAGAAAACTCTCCCGAGAGAGACGCGCTCAGTGGCTGTCAGCAGCCACATTTCTCCAATCATTATTGCCCGAAGGCGCTAGCGGCCCGCTGCCGACCGCGCCATGGATGAGAGCCTGCTCGCGTAGCCGCTCCCTTGTGCGCGCAGTAGATCCAGGGTCTTCCGTCCCTCGGCGTATCTCCCGTCCGCGAAGTACATCATCCCGAGATTCAGATGCGCCAGCCCTTGGAGCGGCTCGAGGGCGATAGCTCTTTGCATGAGGGCTTCGGCCTCCGCGGGCCGGCTCAGGGAGTAGTAGAGTCCCCCCAAGTTGACGAGTGGCATGGCCCATTTGGGATCCGCATCGATCGCAGCCTGGAATGCTGCCTCGGCCTGCTCGTTCTTCCCCTGCTGGAAGTAGCATGAGCCGAGGTAGACATGTCCGCGGGCACTGCCGCGGTCGATTTTCAGGGCGTCTGCGTAGTAGGCCTCCGCGGCCGCGAAGTCCTTTTGAATCTGACAGGCCATTCCCCACTCGAGCAGGGGTGCGGCCTGATCGCGCTTGAGATCCATGGCCCGGGTCAGGTAGGGGAACGCGGTGTCGAAACGGCTGATACGAGCCAGGATGGCCCCCATGATCAATGAGCCGTCGGCGGAGGTCACCTCGGTCCAGGCGGCCTTGTCCTCGGGCTCTAAGCTGGCGAGCGATCCTCCCTCGTCGGGCGCGGCCATCATCTCGTAGACGCGATCGATGGGAACGGCGAACGCGACCTTGTCGGGGTCGGACTCGAGAATCTCGATCACGCCCACGGCCCGTCCCAGGGAATCCGCGTAGGGGAGGCCAGGCGAGATATCCCCCCAACAGGCCAGCAGGTCCCCGGCGCCCTCGATCTCCAACACGCTGACGAAGGTCATCTTGTAGGTGTCCTGTTTCACGGACGGGGGCAACGGGACCAGACCGTACTGCCGTTGGGCCAACATCAAGTGAGACCCTCGTCTCAGGGGCGGCACCTCCTGGGGAGATGTGAGGACGATCAGATCGTGGGCCGTATCGTGCGCGACATACTCGGTCGTCTCGAACACCTCACCACCCTGGACCCGGATGAAGACGCGTTCCGCGCCGCTGACGAGCTGTTGGCAGGTGATGATGCCTTCCACGCCTTCAAGCGCGAAGCCGTACGCCCGCGAGTGGGGTTGGCCGGGGCGGTGAACCTGCATCTCCACGACCCCCCGGCGAACCTCGGACCAGTCGGGGCTGATGACAGCCTGGGCCAGGGCCGTGCCGGTCAGGCAGCCGAGGGCCAGTAGAGTGCCGAGAAGAAACACCAAGCGAGAGCTCATGCTCACCTCCCCATGGATCGAAAGCGGGCTATTCCAATCGGGGGTTTCTCTTTGACGCCGAATCCACCCCCCACCTCCCTCCAATCGTAGAAACTCCCTCTCTTCTACAGGTTCGATGGGGCTCTCAGCAAGAGCTTCATCCCCGAGGGCCTCGATGCTAAGATGCAGCGAGCTTCAACCGATCATGGAAAGGGAGGTTGGAGCCAAGTGCCCTGATGGGGCTTGATCCTCGCCGCCGGGCTCCGGCGGCCAGTTCAAACAGGGAGGTTACCGCAAATGAGTGTCCGCGTTGGCCTAATGGGCTTCGGGCGGATCGGCCGCAATCTCTTCCGCATCTCACGGAAGATGCCTGACATTGACATCGCTGTGATCAATGATATCGCCGATCCCAAAGGACTCGAATATCTGCTCCGGTTCGATACCGTTCACGGACGTTTCAACGAGCCGTTCACGGTGTCGGACGGTTTCATGTACATCGGCGGCAAACAGATCCGAATGCTCCAGGAAAAGGAACCCGGCGATGTGCCCTGGGCTCAGTACGGCGTGCAGATCGTCATCGAGGCGACCGGCCGCTACCGCACCCGTCAGTGGCTCCTCAAGCATCTGGAGAGCGGTGCGCAGAAGGTGATCCTCACCGTGCCGCCCGCCACCCAGGAAGACGTGGACCTGACGATGGTCTCGGGCGTCAATGACGAGATGCTCAAACCGGAACATCGGATGGTATCGAACGGGTCCTGCACCTCCAACGCGGTGGCCCCGATCGTCAAGATCCTGAACGACGGGTTCGGCATCCAACATGCCTACATGACCACGGTCCATGCCTACACGAACGATCAGCGGTTGGCGGACGTTCCGCACGATGAGATGCGGCGTTCGCGGGCTGCGGCCGAAAACATCATCCCCGCCTCGACCTGGTCACCGTTAGCGGTTGAACAGATTGTCCCGGAGATGAAGGGCAAGATGGCCGGCATCGCCATGAACGTCCCGGTGCCCGACGGCAGTGTCGTCGATCTGGTGACGGTGACCGAACGAAGCGCGACAGCGGAGGCCGTCAACAACCTGGTCTGGAGCGCGGCGCAGAGCAGATACAAGAATGTCGTCGAGTACGCAGACCAACCGATCGTCTCGAGTGATGTCATTGGCAACTCGCATTCGGCGATCTTTGATTCCATCGCCACCATGATCGCAGGTGAGAACATGGTCAAGACACTCACCTGGTACGACAACGGCTGGGGCTATGCCGCCCGGGTTGTCGAGCTCATTCAGGCAATGGCGAAGTGGTGGTAGAGGGGCTCGTGGAAGAGGAGGTCTCGTGATGCGCATAGCCATCAACGGGTTTGGAAGAATCGGACGCTCAGTGCTCAGGATCTTGAGCGAGCGCAAAGATATCGAAGTCGTGGCGATCAATGATATCGCCGACAACAAGGGACTGGTCTATCTCTTCAAGTACGACACCGTGATGGGGACGTTCAAGGGGACGATGGGCCTCGAGAACAACAACTTCAAGGTGAACGATCACAGCATCCGCATGACCGCCATCCGCGAGATCGAAGAGCTTCCCTGGAAGGAACTCGGAGTGGATGTCGTGGTGGAGGCGACCGGCAGGTTCCGCAAGCGGGCAATGATCGCCGAGCACCTGAAGGCCGGTGCGAAGAAGGTCATTCTCACCGTGCCCTCCCAGGATGAAATCGACGCCACGGTGGTGCTGGGCGTCAATGATGAGGTTCTGAAGCCGGAACACGAGATCATCTCGAATGCCTCCTGCACCACCAACTGCCTGGCACCCCTGGCCATGGTCCTGCACGAAAAGTTCGGGATCGTCAAGGGCGTTATGACCACGGTCCATGCTTATACGAACGACCAACGCCTGGCCGATGTCCCCCATAAGGACCTGAGGCGTTCGCGCGCGGCGGCCGAGAACATCATCCCGACCACGACCGGTGCGGCTCGGGCGGTGGGGAAGGTCCTGCCCGATCTGGCCGGCAAGCTGGACGGTATGGCGATGCGCGTACCGGTGCCGGATGGGTCCACCGTGGATTTGGTCACGGAGATGGCCTGCGACGTGACGGCCGAGGACATCAACAAGGCCGTGCGAGAGGCGGCCGAGGGTCCGCTGAAACAGATCCTCGAGTTCTGCGATGAGCCGATCGTCTCGAGCGACGTGATCGGCAATTCGCATTCCTCGATCTTCGACTCGCTTCTCACCCAGGTGCTGGGCGGACGCCTGCTCAAGACGGTCTCCTGGTATGACAACGAGTGGGGTTACTCCTGCCGGGTCGTCGATCTGATGGCGAGGCTGGAAAAGATGATCGGCTAGTCTCCAGATCCCGTGCTGACTTGTCCCGAACCGGCCGGCGGCGTACGATGCCCCGGTCGGTTCTTTTTTTGGGGCCATCCAGGTGGAGGAGAAGACCCGTGAGTTCACCGTCCGGTTCGGGGGAGCACCTCTCCAGCGATCTCGACCCTGCGGGGATTCCGGTCTTCATTCTCGCGGGTGGGCGGGGCACCCGGCTCGCAGGGCTGGCCGACGAGCCCAAGTCGGTCGTGCCCGTGGGCGGCCGTCCATTTCTGCTCTATTTGCTGGGCTCCCTCCATCGCGAAGGATTCCGGGCGATTCACCTCCTGACCGGGTACCGCAGCGAGCGCATCGAAGAGGTGCTGGCCGAACAGCGTTCGGGGCGTGCGGCGGAGATCTTGGCCGATCTGAAGATCAGCTTTCTGCCGGAGAGTTCTCCTCAGGGCACCGGCGGAGCCCTGAGGCCGGTCAGGGATCTGGTCTCCAACGTCGCACTGCTTCTGAACGGGGACTCCTACTGCGCGGCCTCCTACACGGACCTCCTGGCCCAGCACCTTCGGACCCAGGCTGCCGTGAGCCTGACCGTGGTGCAGACTCAGGATGCCGGTGACTATGGGCGGGTTCTGGTCGAGGAGTGCTCCGGGCGCGTGACCGGCTTCGCGGAGAAGGCGTCCGCGGGCCCGGCCTGGATCAACGCGGGTGTCTATGCCCTCACGAGGCGTTTCCTGGAGTCGATTCCCGCCCGCCCCGGCAGCCTCGAGAAGGAGATCCTGCCCGGTTGGGTGGACCGCCGGGAGGTGACCGCGCTGCTGAGCACTGCTTACTTCCGGGACATCGGAACCCCCGAGCGACTGGCGGCCGCCGAAGCCGAGTTCCCGCCCGATGGTTTGGCGGGGCTTGTGTAGTCGACCGTTTTCCCTCATCTTTACCCGGTTGATGGAGCGAGGCCCCGAAGGAGGGGAACAGAGAGACCATGGTTTTTCGCGCGAAAGCACCTCTTCGAATCAGCTTCTGCGGCGGGGGCACCGATGTGTCCCCCTATCCGGAGGAGAAGGGTGGCTGTGTTCTGTCCAGCACCATCGATCACTATGCCTGGGCGAGCGTGTCACCCCGCGAGGGCGAGTCTCTCCGGATCAGCTCTCTCGACTACGATTTGAGCCGATCCTACCCGCTCGGCCCCCTCGCGTACGATGGGGAGCTGGATCTCGCCAAAGGCGTCCTGAACCATTTCGCCGAGGCGCAGGGCGGACTGCCGTCGGGGGCCGATGTCCTGACCCACAGTGACGCGCCGCCGGGGAGCGGCCTGGGGTCCTCCTCGACCATGGTGGCGACCTTGGTCGGCGGCGTCTCTGACTGGCTCGGCGTGCCCATGACCCACTACGAGATCGCCGAGACGACCTACAAGATCGAACGGCTGGACGTGAAGCTGAGCGGCGGGCTCCAGGATCAGTACGCCGCGACCTTCGGCGGTTTCAATTTCATCGAGTTTTTCGGCGACCACGTGATCGTCAACCCGCTGCGGATTCCGCGCGAGGTGATCAACGAGCTCGAATACCATCTGCTCTTGGTTTTCACCGGCGGGACCCGGGTATCGGCCCGCATCGTCGACACGCAGATGGAACGTTACCGGCAGGGAGTGGACGACGCCGTTTCGGGTCTCGATCGGCTCAAGGCACTGACGACCGAGCTCAAGGGGTTGCTCTTGCGTCAGCGACTGGATGATTTCGGTTGCCTGCTGCACGAGGCCTGGCAAACCAAGAAACAGCTGGCCGAGGCTATCACCACCGACGCGATCGATGAGCTCTACGCCCATGCCCGCGACGCGGGCGCTCTGGGAGGCAAGATTCTGGGGGCCGGCGGCGGGGGGCATCTGTTGCTCTACTGCCCGGTGGAGAAGAAGCAGACGATCGCCTCCGAGATGGAACGCCTCGGCGGCAAGATCGTGCCGTTTGCCTTCGAGGAAAGGGGTCTTCAGACCTGGCGGGTGCGATGAAGATCGTCTTCATAGGGACCTGTTTTCCCATGCGGGGGGGGCTGGCCCAGTTCAACGCGATTCTGGCCAGAGAGCTGTCGAAACGCCACGAGATCGCCTTCCTGTCTTTCAGCCGCCAGTATCCCGATCTCTTCTTTCCCGGGAAGACGCAGTTCGTCACGGAAGAGGAAGCCGCCAGGGCCGCGCAATTCCCGGCCGATCCGGTTCTGGATTCGATCAACCCGATCAGCTGGTGGAGAACGGCCAGACGGGCGGCGGCCAAAAAGCCCGACCTCATCATTTTTAAGTACTGGATGCCTTTCTTCGCCCCCGCCTTCGGGACCATTTCCCGATGGATCAAACGCTGGAGTGGAGCCCGCGTGCTCTTTGTCTGCGACAACATCGTGCCCCACGAACGCCGTCCGTTCGACGGGCTCCTGACCCGCTACGCGGTTTCCCCCGTCGATGCGTTTGTCACCATGTCCGCCTCCGTGAGCGAAGACCTGCAGAAGGTCAAGCCGGGGGCGAAGTGGGAACTCGTTCCCCATCCGGTCTACGACCTGTTCGGCGAGCGGGTGGACAAGCAGGCCGCGCTCGAGACGCTCGGCCTTCCGGACGGCGACTGGATTCTCTTCTTCGGCTACATTCGGCGCTACAAGGGGTTGGATCTGTTGATCGAATCGCTTCCCAAGGTGCGCACGCGCCGCGACGTGAGGCTCCTGGTGGCCGGCGAGTTCTACGACAATGAGGAGCGCTATCGGGACCTGGTGAGAGAGCACGGCGTGGAAGACGCGGTCGTCTTCCGCAGTGACTACATTCCCGAGGATCAGGTGGCGACCTACTTCTCCGCCATCGACGTGGTCACGCTTCCCTACCACAGCGCCACGCAAAGCGGCATTATCCAGGTGGCGTATCATCTGGATACGCCGGTGATCTGTACCGATGTGGGCGGGCTTGGCGAGGTCGTCCTGGACCAAAAAACCGGCTTTGTGGTACCACCTGAAGATCCCCAGGCGGTCGCTGACGCTATCTTGCGTTTCTACGACGAAGATTGGGGAGAACGAATGCGACGCCAGGTTGAAATCGAGAAGGCCAAGTACTCTTGGGACCGGCTGGTCGAGGCGATCGAGCGATTGTCCTCCAAGGCCGGCGGATCACGGTGATGTGAAGGACGGTGCGAACATGAAGGACACAATTGAGGCGGGAATCCGCGAGAGTCAGCGGGTGAAGGAGAGTCTCCTCGGGCAGACGGAGGCTCTGCAGCAGATGGCCACGATCATGATCGACTGCATTCGGGGTGGGGGAAAGGTGATCTTCTTCGGCAACGGAGGATCGGCGGCCGACGCGCAGCATCTGGCGGCGGAGCTCTCCGGACGCTTCTACATGGACCGCCCATCTTTGCCCGCGATTTCGCTCTCGACCAACTCCAGCACGCTCACCGCGATCGGAAACGACTACGGGTTCGAACACGTCTTCGACCGCCAATTGCCGGGGGTCGGCCGCCGCGGCGACGTGGTCGTGGGGATCTCGACGAGCGGAAACTCGCCGAACGTGCTCTCCGCGATCGAGCTGGCCAAACGAACCGGTATGATCACCTTTGGCTGGACCGGTCGCCAGGGCGGTCGTTTGGCCGAGGTGGTCGATTTCGTTCTGAAAGCCGATTCCGACGAATCCCCTCGCATCCAAGAGGCTCATATCACCGTCGGCCATCTCCTCTGCGAGCTGGTGGAGAAGGCACTCTTTGCGTAGCTTCCGGGGGCCGCACTGCCGGCCGCGTTGACCACGCCTGCCTCGGGGTGTAAAATCAGCCCCGAGCGACTGGTCACTCCGTGGCCCCACAGGGCCCATGCCCAGTCATCCCCCAGGATCTGGAAGGAGGCCAGCCATGCATCTAGGTGCCCGTTGTTTCTTCGTCTTGTTGCTTGCCGTATCTGCCCTGACGACCTTCGCATCCGCGAGGATCATCGACCTTGAAACCCATCGTTTCGATGCTTCGGAGGGAGAGCCGGCCTTGGCCGCGGATCTCAGAGCCACCGCGGCGGACTATGCCGAAGACGGCTACTTCCTCGTGCAGATCGATGGGCCGATCTCGGTCGCCTGGCGCGAAGCCCTTACCGGCTGCGGCGCCACGATCTATGGTTACATCCCCGAGTTCGCCTTCGTGGTGGGTTTGGATAGCGGTGCGCAGGAGGCGGTGACCGCGCTGGGCGATGTATCCTGGGTGGGGCTCTACCATCCCGCCTACAAGATCAGTCCCCACATCGGAAACGCCGATTTCGTGAACCCTGAACGACGGGACGATCCCAACTTCCGTCTGATGATCCGTGTTTTCCGGAACGCACCGTCGGTGGCCCAAGATCTCGAAGGACTGGGCTGCACGGTTCTCGATCAGACCGACGATGGATTCTCCCGCCGGATCCTCGCGAGCGTGCCGGGTGATCAGATCGCGCCCATCGCCCGCATCAAGGACGTGTGGTGGATCGAGGAGCAGCCCGAATTCCTGGTCATGAACAACACGACCAAGTGGGTGACGCAGTCGAATTCCAGCGGGTGGACGCCGCTCTGGGATCATGGTGTCAACGGGGAAGGCCAGCTGGCCACGATCATGGACAGCGGCGTGGACTACAACAGCTGCTGGTTCCGCGAAAACGGTGGCGCGGCGCCGGGACCCAGTCATCGGAAAGTCATCAACTATGCGACCTTCGGTGGCGGTGTGCCCTACGACGGCTGCGATATCGGACACGGGTCCCACGTGGCCGGGACGATGTGCGGCGACCAGTCCTACATCAACCCGGGCAACTACAACTACAACGGGATGGCCTACAAGGCCAAGATGACCGTCCAGGATATCGGCACCGACGATTGGGCGGGGTGTGAGTTGGGTGTCGTGGAGGTGCCGAGCAGTCTGTCGGCCCCGTTCAATGCGGCGTATAACCTCGGTGCGCGCGTGCATCAGAACAGCTGGGGCAGCACGAGCAACACCTACGACGGCTACTGTGTCGACATCGACAACATGATGTGGAACCACAAAGAATTCCTGGTCGATTTCGCCGCGGGCAACGGCGGCCCCGGCGGGTCCACGGTGGGCTCGCCCGGCACCGCCAAGGACTGCGTGACCGTGGGGGCGACCCGGCAGGCTCCGAGCCAGGACACGATCGCGAGTTATTCGAGCCGGGGGCCTGCCTCGGACGGGCGCTACAAGCCGACCGTCACGGCGCCCGGCGGCGAATCTCCCAACTACATCACCTCGGTCAACAACCACACCGGCAATCCGCCGGCCCAGACGTGCGCCACGGCCTCGAGCCCTTTCCAGGGGACGTCGATGGCCACACCGTGTGTCTCGGGGATGGTGCTCAACACGCAGCAGTACTTCGCCGACGGGTACTATCCTTTGGGCGCATCGGGTGGCGACGACCCATTCTTCCCTTCGGCCGCACTGGTGAAGGCGACTCTGATCTCGAGCACCGACGACATGTCGACCGGTGACATCCCCAACAACAACGAGGGCTGGGGACGGATCCTGATGGATGATGCCCTCTACTTCGACGGGGACACGCGCGAGCTGATGGCGCTCGACGTGACCCCGGGGGTTTCAACCGGCGAGAACTGGGACTACGAGTTCGACGTGGAGTCTTCGAGCGAACCCTTGGTGGTCACGCTGGTCTGGACCGACTATCCGGGGACCTCCGGCGGCGGTGTGAAGCTGGTGAACAACCTGAACCTCACCGTGACCGCGCCGGGCGGAGCGCAGTACAAGGGCAACGTGTTCAGCGGCGGATTTTCCTCCAGCGGCGGGAGCGCCGACTATCTGAACGTGGAGGAGTGCGCCCGCTTTGCCAGCCCCGCGACCGGGACCTGGCATGTGCGCGTCACCGGCTACAACGTGCCCCACGCTCCGCAGCCCTTCGCGGTCGTCATCAACGGGGCGTTCCTGGACTGGCCACTACCCGACTTCTCGGATGCGGGGGATGAACCCCTCGTGCTGCGGTCGGCCGTGATCAGCGCACATCCCAACCCCGTGACCCAGCAGACGCAGTTGAGCTACGCCGTGCCCAGCGAGTACACGGGTTGGGTGACCGTCGACATCGTGGACGTGTCCGGCCGCGTCGTGCGCAATCTGGTCGGCAAGGGACAGCGCCCGGGTGACTACCTGGTGACCTGGGACGGGCTGGACAATCAGCGTTGTCCGGTCACGGACGGGGTGTACTTCGCGACGATGACGGCCGGTTCATCTTTGGCCACGACGCGGGTTGTTGTGCAGCGATAGCCTGGCGGGGACGCATCGGCTTTGATCCGCGCTTTGCCCGGGCGTGAGCGTCTTGCGCGCGCTTCTCCCGGGCGCGGCCAGTCTCACCTTGAGGGGAGAGCAGAGTGGCTTGGGAAGCGTCGGGGCGGTCCGGGTCTCGGCTCACGAATCTCGAAACGGCGGCCTCCACCGGAGGCCGCTGGTTCGCTTTGCTCCTCGGATGGATCCTGGCGCGCAATCTTCTCGAGTCGGTTCTCGAACCGCCGCGCGTTCTGGGTTTCGACTGGCGAGGGGAGATCTCCTTCGGGATGGTCTTTCTCCACTTTCCCCTCTTCTATCTCGTCCTGTTCCTGGGGCTGGTGCTCTGGCTCCATGCGCTGACGCGGCGGACCCTCTCGCAGCTTTCGGGTTTGATCTCCGTCGGCTTCGGCCTGCTCCTGGTTGCGCCGCTGGTCGATGCCCTCCTCTTTCCCGGGCGGGGCGCGGATCTTCGCTACCTGATGGGTTTCGGAGACGTTCTGTGGCGCTTCTGGGACCCGAACGCCGCGCTGGCCGCGGTTTCGCCGGGACAGCGCCTCGAGATCCTGCTCGCGATGGTGGGGGTGGCCGGATACGTCATCTGGATTGGTCGCAGTGAACGGTGGGGGGCCGGCCGCGTCTGGGGGGCTGCGATCGCCGCCGCCGCGGGACTCTTCTTGTGGTCGGCTTTCCTGGGCGCGTGGCCTTCGCTCTTCGCCAAGCTGACGATGGGCGGGGGATATGAGGAGGCTTACAGCTCGCTCTTTCGCGGCGCCGGGTTGATCGCAAACGAGAGCCGCAGGCATACCTTGGTCCTGGTTCCTCCGGCTTTGATCTGTGTCTCACTCTTTTTGTGGCGACTGGCGCCGAAACGCACCTGCGCCATCGCTCGTCATCTGAGTTGGTCGCGTCTGCTGCACTACACGGGGATGGTCCCGGTCGGCGCCCTCCTGGCCTGGAGCAGCTACCGCGATCTCACCCCAGGCCTCGAGATCGGCCCGGTCGACGGCCTGGCGCTGTTGACCGCCTGGGCATCCATGGTTGCCGCCTATGTGGCCGCTCTGGCCTGGAACGCGCACTTCGATCGCGCCGCCGATGCGATCAACTCGCCCGGGCGCCCCTGGGCCTCCTCTCACGAGGGCGGGAACGATTCTGCGGCTATCGGGGACTCAATCCTCGAGCGCACGGCAGGTGGAAGCGCTCTCGTGGCGGTCTTCCTGGCGGCGTCGGTGAGCTACGCCGCCCTCCTGCTCGTGCTGGCCTGCCTGTTTCTCAGCTGGGTCTATTCCGCGCCGCCCCTGAGAACCAAACGGGTGCCTCTGCTGTCCACTCTTACGCTGGCCCTCCTGACCGTGCTCTCGCTGGCCACCGGACATGCGCTGATCACCGGGGAGATGACCCTTCAGGTGATGCCTCGGCCGATCGTCTGGATCCTGCTCCTCGGGGTGACATTCGGTTTCGCCGCCAAGGACATCAAGGATAGGGAGGGGGATCGCGCGACCGGGGTCACGACCTGGGCGACGCTTCTCGGCGATGGCCCCGCTCGTCTTCTGATCGCGGCTATGATCGGGCTCAGCTACCTTGCGACTCCGCTTCTCCTGCCGGTGGGGGGGGCGCTCTGGATCGCAGCGGGCATCGCCGCGGCGATCAGCATCGTCTTGACCCTGCGGATGGCCAAGCCCGACACGCACCTGCTCCTGCTGTTCCTTCTCTTCGGTCTGGTCCTGGTGGCCCTGCTGATTCGAGAGCCGGGGGCGCTTCGCCGGGAACCCGGTTTCGAGAAGGCCCGGGCCGGGGTGTCCCTTCTCGGGATCGAACAAGATCTGCGACTCCTGCGCCGCGCAGACGAGGGGCACCTTCAGCCGGGTGCCGTAGAAACAGCCCGAGCCGAGAGACTGAGCCTCCGACTGGACGAGTGCGCGACCGGGCTCGATCCACATCCGGCGGAGCGGATCGACGAAGTGAATCTTCATTGCGCTGCCTGGGGAGGTCTGGATGAGGGTGGGGAACCGCGGGTCGTCGCGAGGAGACTGATCGAGAGACGGCCCCTCTATCCGGCGTACCGTGACCTCGCCCTGCGCACGGCCCTCCGCCGTGAGGATTGGGTATGGGCGGAGGGGCTGGCCTCCGAGGCCCTGGTGCATACCGTGAGGCCCGGGGACAATGCCCGGCACCGCGCAGGTGTGCGGCTCAAGCGTTTGGCGGCCGATTCCCATGAGGGCGATCGGACGGGGGCCCTGCAGGCCGCCGCAGCGGACTTGCGCGCAGCATACCGCTGGGGCCAGGAGAGACCGCGGGTCTGGGTGCTGTGGGGAGACTATTGCAGACTGAGCGGTGATCTCGAGTCCGCCCAGCGGGCTTTCGACGAAGCGGTTTCTCTAGATCCTTACCTGTCGGATGCGCACAGCGGACTGGGGGAAGTCCGCTACGCTTGCGGCGACTTGGCCGGCGCGCAGCGGGCTTTGGAGCGAGCCGCCAGCATCTCCCCGCGGGACCCCTGGATCCTGAACAACCTGGGGGTCGTCTTGCGAGACCGAGGCTCGCTCGAGGCGGCCGAGCAGTGTTTCGCCGACGCGAACCAGAGTGCTCCCCGGATGTTCGAACCCATCTTCAACCTTGGCCTGACGGCGGAGCGCAGAGGACACGTCTCTGAGGCCCGCCAGTGGTACCAGAAGGCCGCCCGGCTTCGTCCCGGATTCCAAGCGGTGGAAGAATCGCTCAGGCGAATCGGCGATAGGGAGCTGCCATGAACGCGCAGCAGATCATCGAACACCTCCAGCTGGTTCCCCACCCCGGCGAGGGCGGGTATTTCCGGGAGACCTATCGCTCCCAGAGGGATTGGGGGGCACAGGTCCTGCCAGAGGGTTACGGTGCGCCGAGGGCATTTTCCACGGCGATCTACTACCTGTTGACCCCCGAGACCTTCTCGGCCATGCACGAAATCCAGAGCGACGAGATCTTCCACTTCTACCTGGGCAATCCCGTCGAGATGTTGCATCTCTACCCCGATGGTCACGGCGAAGTCGTCCTGCACGGGTCACGGCTCGAGGAGGGCATGCATCCGCAGGTCTTGGTGCCCGGTGGTGTCTGGCAGGGCGCGCGGCTGCTGCCGGAAGGAACTTGGGCCCTCATGGGAACGACGGTCGCTCCAGGATTCGACTTCGCAGACTTCGAGGTGGCTAGCCGCCTGGAGTTGCTTGAGATGTATCCCGACTACGCGGACCAGATTCGTTTGCTCACCCGGGAGTAGCCACGCGCATGCCCGAGCTGCCCGACATCACGGTCTATCAGGATGCACTCTGTGCACGGCTCGTCGGTCGGGCGCTGAACAGAGTTCAAGTGAGCAGCCCTTTTCTGCTGCGCAGCGTGGATCCGTCCCTCGATGAGATCACCGGCAAGGAGATTCGGAGCATTGGGCGCATCGGCAAACGCCTGGTCTTCGGATTCGAGGATGATCTCCATCTCGTGCTCCATCTCATGGTCGCCGGCCGGTTGCACTGGAAGAAACCTGACGCCCGGGTGAGCCGCAAGCTCTCGCTCATGGTGATGAGCTTCTCGCACGGACAGCTGACCTTGACGGAGAGCTCGAAGAAGAAGCGGGCCTCGCTTCACTTGGTGAAAGGGGCACAGGGGCTGGCGGTCTTTGAGCGCGGGGGGCTCGAAGTTCTGCCCGCCGCGCCGGAGGCATTCCTTGAGGTTTTGCAGCGCGAGAATCACACCCTCAAACGTTCCCTGACCGATCCACGCCTCTTCAGCGGAATCGGAAACGCCTACTCGGACGAGATTCTCCACCGCGCCCGGCTGTCTCCGCTGAAGCAGACGAGCAAGCTGAACCGGGAGGAGTCCGAGCGGCTGCACGAGGCCACGGTGAAAACCCTGCGCGTATGGATCGCCCGGCTGCGCGAGCAGGTCGGTGACCGGTTCCCGGAGAAGGTCACCGCCTTTCACCCTGAGATGGCGGTTCACGGGCGATACGGTCAACCCTGCCCCGTCTGCGCGGCGCCGGTTCAGCGGATTGTCTACGCCGAAAACGAAACGAACTACTGTCCTGGTTGCCAGACGGGCGGCAAGATCTTGGCAGATAGGGCGTTATCGCGTCTGCTCAAGAACGATTGGCCACGCTCCCTCGATCAGCTGGAGGACCCCGGTCTAGCCCGGGATTGAGATTCGCAAGGTTTCTGCCGATAGGTTTTGCGGAGAAGCGGCCCGCGCCGGAGGCCCTTTTTGAGGCCGCCCGGTTTGCCGCGGGTCATCAGGCCGGAGAGCCTCTTCGGGAAGGAGACCGAAGTGCGAACCTGGATCAAGCGGCTTTTCACGATCGAGCCCGCACCTGTGGCCTATACGCCCCCGAGGGTGCCCCAACCGGGGACGCCGGATGAGGTCGCCCGCCGGGCGGAGCTTCTTTCGCAAGCCCTCATGCGACATCTGCAGGTTGCGAGCGATCACGCCCTCGTCAGGCCCTCGTTGTACTCCACCCAATTCCGATCGGCGATCGCAGAGCTCATTGCACGCTATGAAGAGTATCTGGAGCTCGAGGAACATGAACGTCTCGGATCCCAGTCCGCTGAGCTGGTCGCCCGTCAGCGCGAGCGCGAAAAGGAGTTCATCGGACTGCGCGAGGATGAGCTGCGCAGTATCATCGGCGTGATTGCCAAGGAACTCGGACAGGCCCTTCAAGATGATGCACGGTTTGCCAACGAGCTTCAGGGCAGTTTGACGGAGTTGGCCGGGGCGGCGGAGTTGGATGACCTCCGCGCCGTCCGCCAGCAAATCCGGGCCACCTCGCAGAAGATGACCGGCCAGCTCGAGCAGCAGACGAAACGTTCCCAGACCAGGATCCGCCAGCTGGAGGCCGAGATCGACGTGCTCTACGGGCAACTCGGCATGGTGGCGATGGAGTCGAAGACCGACTCCCTGACCGGGCTGCACAACAAGATCTCCTACGAGAGCCAATTGGGCATCGAGGTGGGATTGGCCGAGCGACGGGGACGGCAGCTTTCGCTCATGCTCGTCAGCCTCGAGGATATGCGGGCCCATCAGGATGCGCACGGTGAGGATGTCGCCAACGAGCTGATCAAAGCCGTGGGCGAACGCCTCCTCAAGGAATACTTCCGTAAGACCGACTTCGTCGCCCGGCTCAGCGGCGAGCACTTCGCGGTGTTGATGTCACAGACCGATCTGGATTCGGCGCAGAAGGCCACCCAGCGCTGGTGCAAACAGCTGTCCAAGGTAGCGATCGAGACAACGGCGGGGATCATCAAGGTGACCGTCTCGGCCGGGATCTCGCAGTGGGAGCGGGGCGAAGCGCCGCCTTCGTTCCACCAGCGGGCCCAGCGGGCTCTCGGGCGTGCGCTGGAGCGGGGAAGCGGGCAGGTCATGGCCAGCCCGGGCGGCAAGGTCAAGAGAGCGGCCTAGCAGCCCGTGTCAGATCACATCCCGGCTACGAAGAGGGGGGGATGTCAGAACACCTCGGTGGTCGCCCTCACGACGTCGATGAACAGGTAGTTCATCCGGCCGATGAGCAGCGACACGCGTCCCATCACCGTGTAACCAAACGCAGCCCCGAATCCCAACATCAGAAACCAGATCCCCAACCGTGACACTGCGCCCACCGGGCCCTTGTGCTCGATCGAGAAGTAGAAATAGACGAGAACGGCCAGGACCCCGATGATGATGATCAGGTTGTCGACCGGGGTGAACCGCCCCCCGATCGGATGCATGATGGTCGAGCCCACCTGCGGGACAATCTCACCCTGCAGCTTCTGCACCATGTTGATGCCGACGTAGTAGGCAATATAGACGGCCAGCGACAGACGCGCCATCCAGGCGATCTTGGGGATGTACCGCGTGTATAGGTTCAGGCCCAGGAACAGCGGGATCAAGAGGTCGAATCGGTTTCCAAAGTCGCCGAAGAGGGGACGGATCAAGTTGGGAGCCAACGTGTTGAAGGAAACAATCCCAATATAGTATCCCAAGGAAACCCCCGCGAAGAGACTCTCCGCGAATCGAAAGAAAGGATTGTCCTTATATAGGAAGCTGAAGATGCAGAGCGTCAGAAAAGCCCCGATCCATGTTCCGATAAGGTCGCCCATCGAATCCTCCTCGAGCCTAGGCGTTCGCAGCGGCCAGTTTTTTGTCGCGGCGACGGATAAGGAAGTGAACCACGTTACCAAATATGATGAAGATCATGATGATCGCGTGATCTACGGTTTGAGCATCCATGCCCTTCATCGCTGTATAAGCACCGGCCCGTGTATAGGTGGGTTCCAGTTCCGGATAGGTATCGATGAGAAGGCGTTCGTATTCAGAGGCGCCCTTGAGCCCGCCGAGCATGCCGAGCATCTGGCCGGAGTCTAAGAACGCGTAGTATTTCGGCGCTGAAACGGCTGTGCAACCGACCGCGACCGGGACACCGAACTGCGCATTGACGAGGTTCGCCCACCATTCACCAATGACATTGGTTGCGAAACTGTTGACCAGTTGCACGTCGCCGTAGTTGTCGACTGACTGCATGAGCGGGAGTTCGCTCAAGGCATGGCCGCGCGCATCCTGAGGAAACACCCCGGCGATGCTGACGCCCATCTGTTTCATGGCGGCTTGCGCGCCGTCTTTGTAGCCAAGGTTCACGTAGTCGATCCCGTACTCCAGGTGGGGGAACTCCGCCATGACCTCTTCGAGTGACTCTCCCGCCATGGTTGCGCCACCGATGGGAAAGAGCGCAATCACGATCACCTTGATTCTTCGCGCAAAGCAGTGGCGCAAGACGGCGTGGGCCATCGGCTCGGTTTCCGGCGCGGTCGTGGGGCCGTAGTCGAAGGAGACAATGACCGCGTCGTCGGGGCCCAGCGATTCGACCTTCTCGAACCAGTTCTCCACCGGCAGGGTGGTCGAGACGGAAAAGCCGATGGGAATCAGAATGGGCAGAATTGTGCCAATCGCGATCAGCAGGTAGACAATCCGCCGATCAAGGTTGACGAGTTGTTCCAACTTCACCGCTCGTACTCCTCCCGTTACCGGCTATTTGCCGCGCAGGCCCAGGTAGGACCGCTCGATTCCTAAGATCACCCGCAATGACAGGGCCGCGGCCCCCAAGGCCGCACCGATGATGATGCCGCGCTGGGCGGCGGTGTTGGGCACGGTCATGATCCAGTCGGTGATGGTGGGAAGCCAACGTTCCCCGCCGGGGGCCCAGCTGAATACGTATTCGCCCAGCGGTGTTCGCCCCAGCATGACCAAGAAGGCCGCCGTGAGCAGGATGGTGGCCTCCACGTTACGCACCCGGAACGATCTGAACGCCGCCGACGCAATGTAGAAGGCCAGCAAGCTGAACATCGCCGCCTGGAGTGGATTGAACATGCCCCGCGTCATCCAATAGAAAGGCGTATCGCTTCCGTCGGGGGCCAAGAGGATGCTCTGGAAGGGCCCCACGCGCATCGCGCTCAGCACCCCAAAGATGCCCATGACAAACAGACCGGCCAGCAGGCTGATGGAGAAGGGCCACCCCGTCCTCTTCCTTTCGATCTTCTTGATGTTGCTCTGCACGACGTTGACTACGCCCAAGAGCAGCGCGAATCCCGCGATGATCACCATGTACTGCTCGACCTTGTCTCGCACGAAGGAGACGCCCCAGACCTTCTCGGTGAGGAAAAAGGTCACAATCGGCACCAGCCCGACACACAAGGTGAGAAGCAGAGGCAATCGCAGCTTCCAAAACATTGGTGGCCTCCCGTCCCGAACAACGCACGAGTTCCGCGCTTTTTTTGCGGAACCTAAGAATCAACTACTGAATCGTCATGAAGTCGCGGATCCAGTGCCGGCCGAAGATCTCGAGGAGAACCCCGACCAGAATCGTGAGAATCAATCCCGCCTTTGTGAAATCCTGCCCCTTGATGCTGCCGAGCATCGCCGGTTCCTGCGACAGGTAGGCCCCAGCGGCAAAGAGCTCTTCGCCCATCAGGGTGTAGTCGCAGACGACGGCGAAGAAGGGCAGCTGCGTGACCTCCGCGGTGCCCGCGATCTGAATGGCGCCGGTCGTCTGGCCCGTTTCCGCCAGCAGGAGCGACTCGGCATGAAATGCGCCGATCAGGAAGTTCGCCGCCGGCTTCTCCCTCACCATCATCCCGGTCACCGAGGCCGTGTAGGCGAATTGGTCGTACGTGACGTAGCTGACGACGTCGTCGTTGAAGAGGTCGGGACGTCCCGCCTCCAGGTACGCTTCCTGCGTCGTCTCGCGGGTGGCGGCAAAGGTCAGGGGGTCCTTGTTGAGCACCTCGATGTCCACCGAGTACCGCGCGGTGAGCGTTGCGACGTGCCGCAAGACGGCCAGACTGGCGATGGTCTGGATGTCATCGACGCTGCCCGCCCCCGGGAGGTAGAAGACCTTCTTGCCAAGTTCGGTTGCCCTACCAACGGCCTCCTCCATCGCGGCAATCCCGGGGATGCGCCGAATGAACAGGGTGTGCCCCTTCCGGGATCGATCGATGAAGATCAGGACGAGGCTCGAGAAGACCAGGACAAGAAGAAGGGGGGCGCCCACGCGGGTAGGGTCGTACCAGGTTTCCGGTGTCATGCGTTTCTCCTTCTACTCGTAGATGAGGTAGACGGATGATAGCTGCTGCCGCGAGGGCGTCAAGCGCCGGTCCGGGGGAGGGGCCGGATCAGCTCAGGATCTCACCGATGGCCTTGATTGCGTCCTGCGGGGAGGAGACCCTCGCCGGTTTTGGCGCCAGCTCCGGGCCTGGGGGGGTGCAGTCCCAGGAATCGAGCAGGAGAACCGGCTTGCCGCATTTGAGTGCCAGCGCGATCTCGGAGAGGGTTCCATAAGCGCCTCCCACCGCCACGATGACATCGGCAGACAGGACATTGACGAGATTACGCGCCTCCGACATCCCGGTGAAGATCGGTAGCTGGATGTAGGGGTTGGGCGGGCTCGAGGCCGCATCGTGACCCGGCATGATCCCGACGGTCAGGCCATTCTGGCTCCGGGCGCCTTTGGCGGAGGCCTCCATGACGCCCGCGCCGCCCCCGCAGAGCAGCGTGTATCCCGCCGCGGCAATCAGACGACCCAGCTCCTCGGCTTTTGCGGCGAGGTCCGCGGTGCAGGCCGACGGCCCCATGACCCCGATGATGGCTGGACGATGGTCGGGCACGTCACTCTCCAAGCGCCTGGCGACATGATTCCAGGTGCGTCTGGCAGCCCTTGTCCTCGGGTCGCGATCGCACCGCTCTTTCCCAGTAGGAAATCGCAGTCTCCAGATCGGCCTGCATCTCGTGGATCATGGCCATCTGGACGATGGCGGCGTGATAGGTGGAGTCGATCGCCAGAGCGTCCTCGAAACATCCGATCGCCTGGTCGAACCGGTCCATCTCTTTGTACAACATGCCCATGTTGACCCGCGCCCCAAGATGCTCAGGATCCCGTTCCTGCGCCTCCTTGAGTACATTGAGGGCTCCGGTACGGTCCTTCAGCTCGCGCAAGACGAACGCGAGGTTCATGCGGGCCGCCATGAGATCGGGGTCCAGTTCCAGGGCGCGTTCCAGATTCGCGCGGGCGGCGTCATACGACTTGCGCCGCAGGTTGACCAAGCCGAGATCGAAGTGAGGCTCGGCGGCGTCCGGCGCCTTTTCGATGATGGCCTGCAGCTCTCGCTCGGCTTCGTCGTATCGCCTACGGAAGGAGAAGTAGTCGGCCAGGCTCCGCTGCCCCCTCAAGGTCAGCGCTTGTTCGTCTTCGTCCCGACCCAGGTAACCGAGGGTCAGGAGTTTTTCGACGATCTGCTCGTCCAGGTCACCCGGATGGGACCCAGCCGCCCGCCTGTTTTCGCGCCAGGCCTCGTCTTCATAGGTGGGTATCGAATCGGGGAGGGCCGCATTCGCCTCCAGCATGTCGGTGAGTACCGTTCCCTCCATGTCCTGTCCGACCGGCAGATCGAGGAGGGCCAAGAGCGTGGGGGCGACGTCGAACACGGTGGCCTGCGTGTAGACGGCCGGGGCATCGGTCTCGGACTGCTTCGAGCGTACTTTCGGGCCGCTCATCAGGAGGAGTCCGTCGAACCGGGGCCATTTGAGAGCCGTCGCGTGGGTCACGTCGGGGGTTTTGGTGACCGGACGTTGCGTGGCCGCTCTGAAGCCGTGATTCGAGACGACCACCACGTTGGTGTTCTTGTCGGTCAGGTCCAACAGTTCCCCGAGCAGCTCATCTAGATGTACGTAGAACGCCAGGAGCGTGCCCGCGAACGCCTCTCTCTCCTCTGGCGTCGTGTTGGGATGCTCCGGTGGCGTGAATCTCGCATAGAGGTGGCTGGCCGCCGCGAGGCCGCTATAACAAACGGCGATCACATCCGGGCTCTGGGCGCCCGTGAGGTGTTTGGCAAGAGCCGTCTTTGCGCGCATGGCCTGATAGATGAGCCGGAAGTGTGAAACGAAATCCGCGAAGTCGCCGGCCGCCGACGCGTACTCCTCGGGGCCCAGCTCCATGAATCGCCGAGCGGTCTCGTAGGGCACCTCGAGCGAGTCGCGGGCGATTGCCAGAAGCTCATCCGTGAGTTCGGGAGGAGACACGAGACCAAGAGGCTCTTTGTCGCCGGGATGGAGCGCATGGTGGAAGAAAAGATCAGAGACGATGACGCCGTCGATCGGCTCGGCGGGCCAGCTCGTCTCCCATCCCACCACGCAGGTTCTCAAGCCCTGTTCACTGAGGATGTTCCAGAAGGCTTTCGATTGGCGGGCGGCTCCCGACGCCAGGATCGGCTTCCCGGTCAAGGGATCGGGCAACGTGAAATCCACCAGCCGATGCTGATCGGGCCCTTTGCCCGTGGCGATACTGGTCCAGGTGTTCGGACCGTTGGGCGGGGCGATGCTCCAGAGCGGCCCGTGCGCGCCGTCGGAAACAAGGCGCTGAATGTTCGGCAGGCGTCCCTGCGCAAGGAGCGGCCGGATGTACTGCCAATCGCCTGCGCCGAAGCCGACGATCAGCATGTGCGGCGCCGGTGGGGCCTGGTCGCAACCGGGCAGAATCAGGCCGGCCAGCAGGCAGACCCCGAGGACGATGATCGCAGCAACGCCCCCCGAGCGCCCAGACACACTCACCACTCTTCGTTTGCGACCGGTCCCTGTCACGCGTGCTCTCCTAGCGAAAGATCGAGTTGCCCACAAGACCCAGAATTAAGAGCAGCCCGAAAGCCATTTGCAGTTGCGCCGTCCGCATGTCGATCGTGATGAGCGGCTCGCCGCCGGCCATGACCAGCTTGATCGCTCCAATCGCGAGCGGAAGGGTGAGGATCGAGAGCAGTCCCGGCAACGGAATCCAGCCCGCGATCACCGACACGATCACACTCAGGTAGGCGCACGCGATCATCACGATGTAGCCGATCTGGGCGCCCTTCGGGCCGAGCATCATGGCCAAGGTGGTGATGCCCGCCCGACGGTCGTTCTCGACATCGCGCAGGTTGTTCCCGTGCAGGATCGCGGCAATCAGGAAGCCCATGGGCAGGCTGTAGGCGACCGGGGCCCAGGTGAGGTGTCCGGTTTGGACGACATAGGCCCCAATGGTGACGCCGACGCCGAAAGCCATGAAGACGGCGAGGTCACCCAGCCCGCGATACTTGAATTGACTGGGGGCCGCTGTATAACCCGCGCCGAAGACCAGACCGCCGGCGATGATCGGGATGAGAACCGGACGGACCTTCCAGATGAAATAGAACGCGATCAGCGCCGAGATGATCCACAGGACCAGGGACTCCAGCAGGATCTCTCGTGAGGTCATGCGCCCGCTGGCCAACATGCCGCGCGAGGCGCCCACCGTATCGGAGCGATCGACCCCCTTGGCGAAGTCGAAGTAGTCGCTGAGGAGATTGGCTGCAGCGTGAACACAGGCCGCCGCCAACGCGGCCAGCACATAGTGAAGGATGTCCAGCCGAACCCCATCGTGCATCACCGCGACCATCCCCCCCACCAACGCGGGAATGACCGAAGCAGGGAACGAAAACGGCCGGGTGGCCTGCCACAGGAGTGCCCCTCTGCTCATCTCTGATCCTCCTCGAAAACCACGTTTTCGGGGTCCGACATGCGCGGAACCCGCTGATACTCGTCGACAGCCGGGCCATGATAGACGACCGGGCTGCCGACGTCATCCCGATTCAGCCCGCGATTCGTCATGCATGCTGGATGTGGTATCATAGCCCCAGCTTGTGATTCGCTTAGTTTCCGCCCCGACGTTGCATCGGGGATCAAGAGGGGTGCAGCCATGGAACAACATCGTCGAACCCGTTTTCACGCCAGGCCTTCCCTGGTCCTTATGACCCTGCTGTCCTGGATCGCCCTGTCGATCCTGCCGTCGGCCCGGGCCGAGATCCTGACGGTGACGGCGGTTGATGGACAGAATGGAAACCTCTTGGAAGGCGCCTTCGTGATGGTCGGGCTCGAGACGGGCTCGCCGTTCGTGGGCAACTACGCCTGGACGGATGTGAACGGCGTGGTGATCTTCGACGATCCGGCTCTGACGGGTCCGCAAACGGTGACTCTCGCCCTCGATGGCTACGGTCACACCACGCTCTATGGCGGGGCCCAGGGAGCGATCACGCTGCCGCTTTTCCCTCTGACGGTCGATGCGACGATGGGCGGGACGATCACCCACGTGGAAGGCGAGGTCCAGGGCATCGCCAACAGCAGCAACGACGGCAATCTCGACATCGGACTGATCCTGCCCGCGCTCGATCCCACCGAGTTCATCCTCGGTGATGAGATCGGGTTTTCCTTCGGGAGTGAGATCGTCAACTTCCCGGTCATCGGTGATATCGAGATGCCCGAGAACAGTTTCATGCCGTCTCAGGTGGAGTATTACTTCTTCACCTTTGAGAAGACGCCCTGGCGTCTGGACGTGGCCGGCAATCGGCCGACCACGTTCGTGAGCGTGGCCGGTCGAATCTCGATTGATGCCCTGCTGGGCGGCGCCACCATCGATGACTTCCAGATCCGCGAGGTGGGTGTCGAACGGGACATCATGGTCAGTGGTCCGATGAACGTGAACATCAACTCCGATCTGGACCTGAGCATGAACCTCACGGTGCAATTCGCGGGGGTGCCCGCCGGCAGCGACCTGCTGGTCGTGCCCGGCGCGTTGATTCCGACCGCCGGCGGGGAGCGGATCGTCAGCTACGCTTTGCGTGAGGACAACATCGACCTCACCCAGACCTTCCTGTTGCCGAGCCGCAACCCGGGCGGCGACATGGCGGATGCGGTCAACGTCGTCGTCGGGGCCTACGGGGACAGCTCCTCGGCGAATGGGTTTGGCGCGGGCATCATGGAACGCGATGGGTTCACCGTGCCGCACACCGAGCTGATCGACTCCTGGATGAATCTGCCCGGTCTCATTCAGGACGATCGGACCCTTCTCTGGAACGATCCGACTCAACCGGGAGTGAGCCCGTCACCGACCTGGACGCGTTCGACGATCGGTCTACGGCCGGTCAATCCGGACGACGGCGGTATCGCGATCACCAAAGACTGGCGCATCTACGCGCGCGCCGACCTCTATGAGTTGACGCTACCGAGTTTGCCTCCCTCCGCCCCGGGGCCATTGGGCGGGTTGCCCGACCCGGAGTCGACACCCGAGATCGACATGCTCTACTGGCAGTTCATGGCCGCCAACTCAGTCGATGATCCGCAGGTGGTGGTCGAGGCCTATCTGACCGGAGGGACTCACTGGACCATGCGGTGGATCCCGCTCGAGTTGCCCGTGGCCGCGATGCCCGAGGGGGGCTCGTTCGTCGGTCGTTCGGTCGGCTTGCAGGTGTGGCCGAATCCAAGCCGCGGAGATGTTCGGCTGAGCTGGGAGAGCGCGTCAGTCGAGCCAGGCGCCCTCGGCCTGCTCGAGTTCCTGTCGGTTGATGGACGGGTGATCGCCCGCCGGCCCGTGACGCTGGCGAGCGGCAGCTTCGAGTGGAACGGCCTCGTCGGCCGGGAGTCTGTGCCCACCGGTCTCTATTGGGCGCGACTCACGCGCGGCGGGCAGGTCCTCGATCAGCGGCCTGTGCTGCGGATGCGGTAGCGAGGCTACTGCATACGGGTGTCCGCTCGTGCTGGGCTTGCGCGTTGAGCAGGTCCCAGGACATGATAGAATCTCGAATGCAGATAGGATCTTCTCAACCTGATAGTCACGTTCACGGCCGATCCGGTCGCCAGAATTGGCAGAGGAGGTGCCCTATGAGCGTCCGACTGCTGCTTCTTGTCTCCTGCTTATGCACCGTGATCCCGCTTGCGGGAGCTGATCCCAACGACCTGAGTGGAGGGGTGCTCATCACCCATGCCGCATCCGATGAGTGTGTGGGCTACCTGTCCCGCTACGCAGAGAACGCCTGTGATGTGTGGACCCAGTGGCCCGAGGCGTGCGCGATCGAAAGCTGTGCTGAGCAAGTCAACACCCTGCCGACTTCCGGTTTTGAGGGCTTCAGGCTCTTCTGGGTTCTCGCCGCATGGGGCGAGGAAAAGCAGTGGTGCGGCACTGAGTTCGGCATCAGTCCCGACTTCAACAATGAATGGTACTTCTTCGAGTTCGGACCATGCCTGGCCAACAGCATCGAGCTTCCTACCCCCGGCTGGCCCAGTGCCGGCGAGGGAACGGCCATCGTGGCGACGGACGAACCCTGGGTGGGCGACTTTCAGCCCGTGTACTTCTTCGTGGGCTATTCCTACTACGAGAGCCTGATCGAACTCGACGTGGATCCGGCCACCGGTTTCGCGGGCTTCGGAAACTGCGACTTCCCCTCCGTGGCCTGGGAGGCGGAGTGTCTCGGGGCCATGGGAATCGGAGATGGTGGGGGCGGCACCTACTGCTGTCCGGGGTTCTCCGGTGTGGATGACGATGACCTGGGCGAACATGTGTCTGCCGATGGCCCACGTCAGCTTCACGCGACTCCGAATCCAAGCAGCGGGGCCGTCAGGTTGAGCTGGAGTGGAGCCCTCGCCGCGGGATCGAGCGAGCCCGGCCTCGTGGAGTTTCTCTCGGTCGATGGCCGAGTGGTTGCCAGCCACGCGGTGAATCTTGCGCAAGGAGCCCTCGTGTGGGATGGCCTGCTCGGCAACGGGCTGCCCCCCTCGGGAGTCTACTGGGCACGCCTTTCGCGTGGCGGGCAGGTCTTCGATCAACGTCCCGTGCTTAGAGTCAGATAAGGGGCGCGTCGGCAGAGTCCCTCCGCTGCAACTGCCCTACAATACTAGGTGTAGCTGTGAACCCTCGGCCCTTACCTGCCGAGGCCCCGAGAGTACGGTGGCCGCTCAAGGGCCGTCTGATCATGCAAAGGAGGTGCCCCATGCGTATCCATCTCTTGTTGCTCCTTGCCTGTGTCCTCGGTTTGCTGACCACTGCGAACGCCGACCCGGACAACCTCGAGGGCGGTGTACTGATCACCCATGCCGCATCCCCGGACTGTCTCGAGTGGATCGGCTACTACGGTGGGGACCCCTGCGCCGCCTGGGAGGACGGGACTGCGCCCTGCGCGATCGAGGTCTGCGAGGAGCAGGTGAACTGGATCCCCGCCGACGGCGCATTGAACATGCAGCACATCTGGGTTGTCGCGGCCTGGTATGAAGAGAAGCTGTGGTGTGGTTTCGAATTCGGCATCAGCCCGTCATTCAACGAGCAGTTCTACTTCGTGCAGTGGGGCAGTTGTGGCCCTGACCACCTCGAACTCCCGACGGGAGAATGGCCGGGGGCCGGCGAGGGCGTTGCCGTCGCAAGCATCGCCGAACCCTGGGAAGGGAACTTCTACCCCATATACTACTTCCTCGGTTACTCCTACGAACCGAGCCTGCTCGAGCTCGACGTGGATCCGATCACCGACTTTGCCGGTTTCGCCAACTGCGACATGCCCTCAATCTTGTCGGACGCCGAGTGCCTGGGTGCGATCGGTATCGGCGAGGGCATGGAGGGCTACGACTGCTGCCCGTTCACACCTGAACTCTGGGCCTGCTGCTTCGCGGACTGGTCGTGCGTGATGCTCATGGAGCAGGACTGCATTGCCGCCGGCGGCGCATGGGTTGAAGGGGCATCGTGTGACGACGTTCCAGATCCATGCAGCGGGCTGATTCGTGCCTGCTGTGTGGGCGCGCAGTGCACGCTCCAGACCTCTGGCGACTGCTATGACCTGGGTGGAGACTGGCTATTCTACATTGATACCTGCGACCCGAACCCGTGCGTCACCCCGACTCGCGAGGATACCTGGGGCTCGATCAAGGCGCTGTATCGGTGACCAGTTCTGGGGGGCCGCCTCGCGGCCCCCTAATCCCAATATCCCTATCCATTTCATAAGTTTGCGCGGCTTGACGATCGCCGTCTGATCCCCTAGGCTCAGGCATTCACTGGTGCCAATGCCGTCCTCTGTCAGGGATGCGCCCAGCGTAAGCCTTGCATTCCGTGGGCGGCCTCAAGTTGGTGATGAGATCCGGAGGAGACCTGTATGACAACCCAAGCAACGCCCAAGAAGACCGCCGGCAAGACCCGGGGCTTCATCAAGGTGCGTGAGGACGAGTGCAAGGGCTGCGGCTGCTGTGTGGCCGATTGCCCCAAGAACGTGCTCGAGTTCTCCCCGAAGCTCAACCGCTTCGGATACCGTCCCGCCATGTACAAGGGTGATGGATGTATCGCCTGCGGGATCTGTTTCTACGCCTGTCCGGAGCCGGGCGCGATCACGGTCTATACGCTGGAGGAGGGCGAGTAGCCCATCTCTGGATCTACGTCGCTGCACAAGGGAGGAAGCGATGGCAAAGACACTGATGAAGGGGAACGACGCGATCGTCCGGGGTGCCATCCTGGCCGGTTGCCGGGTCTACTTCGGCTATCCGATCACGCCGGCGAGCGAGATTGCCGAGTCGGCCGCCAAATACATGCCCAAGGTCGGCGGAACGTTCCTGCAGGCCGAGAGCGAGGTCGCGGCGATCAACATGGTCTACGGGGCCTCGGGCGCCGGGGCGCGGGTGATGACGGCCTCGTCCGGACCGGGCATCAGCCTGAAGATGGAGGGGGTCTCCTACATGGTCGGCGCCGAGCTGCCCTGCGTGATCGTCTCGATCATGCGCGGCGGACCGGGGCTGGGCAATATCGCGCCCGAGCAGGGCGACTATCATCAGGTTGTCTGGGGTGGCGGTCACGGCAGCTACCACAACATCGTGCTGGCTCCGAACTCCGTGCAGGAAATGTCGGACCTGACGCAGCTCGCCTTCGAGCTGGCGGACAAGTACCGCATCCCGGTCTTCATCCTTTCCGACGGGGCCACCGGCCAGATGATGGAGCCGGTCGAATTCCCGGACAAGGGCACGGCCCCTCCGCACAAGGATTGGGCGATCGGGGTGGGTGAAGAACCCTGCAAGAACCTGCTGGCTTCGATCTTCTTGGATGGCGACCAGCTCGAGGCTCACAATCTGCATCTCGAGAAGAAGTACGCGGAAATCGAGGCGAACGAGATCCGCTACGAGGAATACAAGACCGAGGATGCGGACGTGGTCACCGTCGGTTTCGGCGTCGTTGCACGTATCCTCCGCTCGGCGATCGACATGTTGCGCAAGGAAGGGCTCAAGGTGGGCCTTCTGCGACCGATCACGCTCTGGCCCTTCCCGAACGCGCGTTTGGGAGAGTTCGCCGATGCGGATCAGATCCGCAAGTTCATCACCGTCGAGATGAACCACGGGCAAATGGTCAAAGATGTGAAGCTCGCGATCAACGGCAAGAAGCCGGTCGAGTTCTACGGTCGCATGGGTGGCAACATCCCGACTGTCACCGAGGTTGCAGAGGCGATCAAGCGCCTGGCATAGATTCTTGGGCCGCCTGAGGGGCGGCGAGAAGGGAGCCTGAGCATGAAGGTCAAGTTTGAGAAGTCGAAAGCCTTCTACGATGTCTATGAGCGCAAGCCGGGCGCGAACAAAGATATCCTCCACTACTGTCCCGGGTGTGGACACGGCAACGTGCACAAGTTCATCACCGAGGCGGTGGTCGAACTGGGCATTCAGGATCGGACGACCTTCGTCAGTCCCGTCGGTTGCAGTGTGTTTGCCTACTACTACTTCGATATGGGCAACATCCAGGCCGCGCACGGCCGCGCCCCGGCGGTGGCGACGGGCGTGAAGCGGACCCACCCGGACAGCATCGTCATCTCGTATCAGGGCGACGGCGACCTGGCTGCCATCGGCACCGCCGAGATCGTGCACGCCGCCAACCGCGGCGAGAACCTGACGGTCATCTTCATCAACAACGCGATCTACGGCATGACCGGCGGACAGATGGCGCCGACGACTCTCGAAGGCCAGCGCACGACCACGACGCCATACGGCCGTGCGGTTGGCAATGAGGGGCATCCGGTGCAGGTGGCGGAGCTCCTCAATGCCATCAGGGCTCCCATCTACATCGAACGGGTTTCGCTCGAGAGCCCGAAGCACAACGCAAAGGCCCGTCGTGCGGTCAAGAAAGCGCTGAAGTACCAGGTGGAAGGCAAGGGGTTCAGTCTGGTCGAGGTTCTCTCTCCGTGCCCGACCGGCTGGGGACTGCCCACGGTCGAGGCCCGCAAGTGGATCGGCGAGGCGATGGAGCCGGTCTTCCCGCTGGGCTGCCTGCGCGATCATGGCAAAGACCTCGACGCCACCCCGCGCGAGCCGGCCAAGTACCTGGTCGACAATATCCACGGGGCGCTCGATCTGCCCGACCCGGCGGATGATCACGGTGTGGCCGAGGCCAAGACGATGGATCAGGTGGACGAAGCCTGGCGCAATCCCGCGATCAAGGTGGCCGGTTTCGGTGGACAGGGCGTGCTGCTCCTCGGCCTCGGCATTGGAGCCACCGGCATGAACGCCGGCTATCACGTTTCGTGGCTTCCGTCCTACGGCCCGGAAATGCGGGGCGGAACGGCAAACTGCTCGGTGCACGTGTCGACCGATGTGATCGGTTCCCCCGTGGTGGCCGACATCGATGTCCTCGTGGCGTTCAATCGCCCGTCGCTCGAGAAGTTCGAGCCGGACCTACGCCCAGGTGGCGTGGTCTTCTACGACAGCTCTCTCGTTGACGTGAAACCGAAACGGGAGGATATTGTCGCCGTACCGGTTCCGGCGACGCAGCTGGCGGATGAGCTCGGTAATACCAAAGCCGCGAACATGGTCATGCTAGGGGCCGTGGCGCGCCGGACCAAGCTGTTCACGATCGAGGATGTGACTTCGTCGCTCGGCGATTTCATCAAGAAGACGAAGCTGATCCCGCTCAACGAGCAGGCGGTCAAGAAGGGCACCGACTACATCGACCAGTTGGGTTAGCCACCGCGCACGAGAGGCGCCTTACTTGATCGCTCCTCCACGGAAGGGGGTGGATCAAGGTGGCGCCAGCAGTCTTGATTGGAGAGGAACAGCCCCAACTCAGGCAGCGCTACGCGGACTATCTGCGCGAGCAAGGCTACGAGGTGTGGGCGGCGGCGGATGCCACTGAGATTCTTTCGATGGCGAAGGCCCACCGGCCCGGCGCGATCGTCTTGGATCCAGAGATAGACGAAGGGCAAGGACTCAATGCGGTCCTTGCCCTTCTTGCAGCAGGCCTACGAGTGTCGGTCATCTTCAATACGTCGCGTCCTCGGTCGCTGGAGACCGACTTCTCCAGCTGGGTGGCGGATGCCTACACGGTGCGCTCCCCGGATATTCAACACTGGGGCGAGTCCGTGTTGGAACATCTGGAAACGGCTAAGCAGCGCTTGCCAGGATTTTCTCCCGCATGATGAGGTGCCGTTCCAGGCGCCCGAGATCTTCGTCCAGTGTGCGGAAGAAGGATCTCGTGGTGCGTGGCGCGGTGGAAACAGAACACCCCTTCCGGTCCAAGTACTCCTCGGTATCCTCCAGGTCCTGGAGGATCAGGAGGTCTGCCTCGAGGAGCTTCTCGAGAACCTCCACGTCGACCTTCTCCGCGTGAAAGAAAGCCGAGAAGCTGTGCGGTGAACAGCGAACCGAATCGACGATGGTCTGCAGATGCAGACGGCGTTGATCGAGCTGTTCCATGTGGGCATCCCAGGGCTCGGTCGACCACCGGTCGTGAATCGACTCCAAGGTTCCCAGCAGGTGCATCAACTTGCGATACACTCTCGTCCGAAGACGGGAATCCTCCTCCTGCCGCTGTTCGCGGTTCTTGTAGCCCTCGTACCCCGGCACTAGGTAGGCCAGGTTCTCGAGGAAGCGGAGGCCACTGGAACGGTGCTCGGCGCGCATACTTCTCCTCCGATAGGGGGCCGGAGTCGATTCGAATGCCGAACGCGCTGCCTAGCGGTTGTCGCTTCTGTGCAGGGCAACCGCGGATGCAGCGGTTCGGTTCGTCTCATTGAGCCTGTCGGCTCACTCTGCCTCGGTTCGGGTCTGTCACTGGCGGCGGACATCTCCGCGCGCCCGTCGTGTCGCTCCCCTTGGCTCCCATCGTCTGCCTCAGCATCCCGCAGGCCCCCGCGGACCACATCCGGAGTGGTCCCCCGGACGCGCTCGGTGTGATCTCCCAGGTCACCCGAGCGAGGGGCAGTTGTGCAAGCTTCGTTCCCCGAGCTGCTTGACCCACTGCAAGTGACTATCTAGCATGAGGAAAGAGGTCCCGGTCGGACGGAGAGGGGGAGAGACGATTGGGTGCAATCCGCCCCGCTTGTGGCAGAATGCAAGAGGTCCGTCCACGGTAGGCCAGGATCGGAGGAATGACCTTGCCGGCCCCTGTCGACCAAACGCAGGTGCCCCATTGGGGTGCCCACCCCGCGGTGCTGCTCGTGGCGCACGAGGGTCACCCGGCCGCGCGTTGGGATGAGGCCCTGCGGGACGCCGGCTACGCGGTCACCGCCGTCGCCAGTCGGGAGGCGGCCATGGAGGCCCTGGATCGGGTGACCGTGGATGTGGTGATCACCGAGCTGCGCACCGCCCGCATCCAAGGCCTGGGGATCATTGCCGTCGCCCGGCGACGCAATCCGGATGTGGGCGCCGTTCTTCTGATCGAGCCCGATCAGGAAGAGCGGGCGGTCAAGGCGCTCTCGCGAACCGTCATCGACTATCAGTCCGCTCCTTTCCGTCTCCCAAAACTGCTCGCCATCATCGCGCGGATTGAGGAACGACAGGCTCTCTGTGGCAAAGTCGCGCGGCTTACCCAACAGCTCGACCGCCGTTTCAGCTTTCCGAACTTGATCGGACAATCGACCGCGGCGGCGCGGATGCGATCCTGGCTCAAGGAGGTGTCGCCTACCGACCTGCACGTTCTGCTGATCGGTGAGGAAGGGTCCGGGAAGCGCCTGATTGCAGGGATGCTCCACCACAACAGCCCACGCCGCAATGAAGCGCTGGTCGAACTCGACTGCGCGGCGCTACCACCCCGCCAGCTGCAACGGGAGCTTTTCGGTCCGCCGGTCCGCGCCCGAAACCCGCGGAGGCCGGGGCGCCTGGAGAAGGCGGCCCAGGGGACGCTTCTCCTGCGGGGGGCAACCTCGCTGCCGATCGAACTGCAGGCGCGTGTCGCGGAGGTTCTCCGCACGGGAGTGCTGAGGCCCGTCTTCGGAGCGGGAGCGATCGAGATTCACCCCCGGCTTGTCCTGGCCGCCGAGGAGGATCCGCGAGGCCTGGTCGAAGACGGGCGTTTCGACCCGAGCCTCCTCGATCTGGTGGGGGAGAGCGTGCACGACCTGCTGCCGCTTCGGCACCGCCGGAGGGACATCCTGGATCTGGCGGACCACTTTCTGGCCGAGGAATCGAAGCATCTGGATACGCCTCTTCGCCTGCATCGCGCCACCCGGGATGCGCTCCTCTCCTATGACTGGCCGGGCAATACACGCGAACTCCGCCAGGTGATTCGCGAGACGGCCAGGACCAAGCCGGGGGGAGGAGAGGTCGCCGCCGAAGACCTGCCGGAGGATATCCGCGAGCACGGGGGGGGTGAGCGCCGGCGGCTGCCCGTGGGGACGCCGCTGGCTGAGATCGAGCGGCGGATGATCCAGGAGACACTGCGCCTGTGCGAGGGAAACCGGGAGAAGGCCGCCGCCATTTTGGGCATCGGCGTGCGGACTCTGTACCGTAAAATCAAGTCATTTAGGTAGTTATGGCATAGGCCGATCCTCTGGTGCCCCTTCCGAGTGGGCGGACGCGCAATTGTGTGTCCCCCAACCCAGCTCCCCCTGCCTGCATATAATGAGATCTTCCCCATCTGTTGCTCATGCCAGCGCATCCCCTTACCGATCACAAATATGCAGACCGCCAACGTGCATTTGCCGACGCAGACCGGGACTTGGGACGCGGCAGATTACCGCCGCCCGATCGGCGAAGACCGCCTTCTTGGCCCACTCACGTGCGAGGGGCCTGTTCGTGGATAGGGGGAGACCGACATGCTCGTCCACGCGCTTGTCATGACCAGGGTGCCGGCCACTGTGGCCGTTGCCATCCTGCTCCTACTTGCCCTCGGCTTGCCGGCTTGGGGGGAAGAGGAGACTGGCTCGGAGCCACGTCTCACCGAGATGAGTCTCGAGGAGCTGATGTCGATCGAAGTGACCTCGGTCTCGCGTAAGGGTGAGCCGCTTTCGGAGGCCGCGGCGGCGGCGTTCGTTATCACCGCGGATGAGATCCGTCGTTCGGGCTACACGACGGTCGCAGATCTCCTGCGCTTGGTGCCGGGAATGCTCGTCGGCCAGATCGACGCCAATAAGTGGGCCGTGAGTGCTCGCGGATTCAACGGACAATTCGCGAACAAGCTCCTTGTCCTGATCGATGGCCGGAGCGTCTATACGCCGCTCTTTGCCGGCGTGTATTGGGATGTCCAGGATCTTATGATCGAGGACATCGAACGCATCGAGGTGATTCGCGGGCCCGGCGCCACCCTCTGGGGGGCGAACGCGGTCAACGGCGTGATCAACATCATCACCTGCGACGCGGCCGACAGCGAGGGACTCCTGGTCAGCGGAGGGGGCGGGAATGTGGAGCGGGGTTTCGGGGCGGTCTGATTCGGGCACCGGCTGAATGATCGCGCTTCTGTCCGCGTCTACGGCAAGTACTTCGATCGGGCTGGATCGGTGGATTCGCTGGGAGAGACGCAGTCCGACGAGTGGACGTCGGGACGGGGCGGGTTCCGCCTCGACTGGGGGGTGGGTTCTCGCGACCATGTCACCGTTCAGGGCGATGCCTACCAGGGCGATATGGGGGTGGTCTACCCCTTCCCGAGCAGCCAGCCGCCCTACCAGGTGCAGATCGAGGATGTGACCGAAGTGGCGGGCGGCAATCTCCTCACGCGTTGGTCGCGCAACCTGTCGCCGACCGCCGCCTGGGGGGTTCAGCTCTATTTCGATCGCACCGAGCGCTCCGACGTCTTCTTCACCGAGAATCGCAGCACGGTGGATGCGGACTTCCAGCACAGCTTCTCGGTGCGGGGCAACACGCATCTGGTCTGGGGTGCCGGGTACCGCCGCGGTGAATGGGATTTCCTGGGCACGGAATACGCGGCCACAAAGGAAGGACTGGAAAAAGGTGATGAGGGTCTCCTGAGCGGATTCGTTCAGGGAAACTGGTCGACGGCGCAGGACAGATTACGCCTGACGTTGGGCTGCAAGGTCGAACACAAAACGAACCAGGCGGGGCTGGACCAGGATCTGACCGAGATCCAGCCGAACGGCCGGCTCCTTTGGCTGCCCAACGATCATCACGCGCTGTGGGCCTCCGTTGCCCGAGCGGTACGAACGCCCACTCAGGTGGAGATGGCCGGCAATGTCTGGCTCGGATACGTGCCCCCCGGCGTGCCGGAGAACCCCGGCCAGGTTCCTCTGATGATCACCCTGGTTGGATCGGAGGATTACGTCAGCGAAGAACTCCTGGCCTACGAGTGTGGATATCGCTGCCAACCTCGGGATGGCCTGACCTTCGACTTCGCGGCATTCTACAACGACTACACAAACCTCCGGGGCATGATCCAGGGTGAGGCGGAGGTGCGGATGGATCCGCAGCCGCACGCCTTTGTGCCGATCATCCTGTCGAACGCGCAGGAGGGCGAAGCCTACGGGGCCGAGCTGGCCGCCGGCTGGCAGATGCTGGAAAACCTGCGTCTGCGGGCAAGCTACTCCTACTGGGATCTGAATCTGAAGAACGAATTGCAGGACCTGTATGACATGGGCTTCAGCGAGGACAGCACCTGGCCGCCCCATCAGGTCTTGCTGCGGGTTTCCGCAGATCTCGCCCGGAATCTCGACCTCGATCTCGTCGGCCGTTTCGTGGACGAATTGGGCGACTTCAGGATCGAGGCGTACACGGAGCTCGATGCGCGCCTGGCCTGGCGCCCCGCGAGCGGGCTGGAGCTTGCCGTCACCGGGCGCAATCTCCTGCAAGAACAACACCCGGAGCACATCTCCGAGTTAAGCGAGGTCGGGACCGAACTGGAACGTGGAGTCTATGTTTCGGCGAGCTGGAAACACTAGCCGCGCCAGAAACCTGGCGATTCGCTTCTTGATCGCACTCGCCATCGCAGGCGGTGTGAGCGGGGGTGAAGTTTGCCATGCGGGCAAGAGCTCCGTGGAGGAGGTCAAGGCGGCCTTCCTCTACAACTTCGCTCGTTTCATCGAATGGCCGGACGCGGTGTTCAACGCCCCCCAAAGTCCTTTTGTCATCGGCGTTCTGGGCGAAGATCCATTCGGCGGCGCCCTGGGCGAGATCGTCGGTCACGAGAAGGTGGGGGGGCGGCGGATAGAGATTCGGCGCTGGGGGCAGGCTCACGAGGTGGCCGGCTGCCATCTGCTCTTTGTGAACCCCGATCTTCCCGATCGGCTGACCGTGTTGCGGAGCCTGCCGGCGGAGGGTCTGCTGACCGTGGGCGACGGCGAGGGGTTTGTGGAGAGCGGCGGAATCATCGGTCTGATCGTCGAACAGAATCGTGTGCGTTTCGAGGTGAATCTGGCCGGTGCTGAGAGAGCTGGCCTGGTCTTGAGCTCGAAGCTGCTGAACTTGGCCCGGGAGGTGGGGCACTGGCCCGTAGAAGGGGATCTGAGGTGATCCGGTCATTTCTCGATCTAAGCATCCGGCGCAAGCTGACCCTGATCATCATGCTGACCAGCGTGAGTGCGCTGATCGTATTGGCGACGGCTTTCATGTCCTTTGAAAAGGTCCATCTCCAGAACGAGGCGATCAGAGCCTTGGGACTACAGGCTGATTTGGTGGGCGCCAACAGCGCGGCTGCGATTCTCTTCGACGACTTCACCTCGGCCACCGAGACGCTGTCGGCCTTGCGCGCCGATTCCCACATCGCCACGGCCTGCATCTACCGTCCGGACGGGACCATCTTCGCGACCTACTACCCTCCCGGGATGAAGGGGGGCCGGATCCCTCCCGAGCCGGCGCCGGAGGGTTTCGAGGTCACGCCGGGCTCTCTCCACCTGTTCAGAGAAATCCGGTTCCGTGGTGAGTACGTCGGCACGCTCTACCTCTGCTCGGATCTCGAGGGCATGGCGGCCCACTTGGGACAATACACCAGGATCGCGATCACCCTCGTGGTGGCAGCGACCCTCTTGGCCCTGCTCATGTCCTTCTGGCTGCAGCGTCTTATCTCGCGGCCCATTCTGAAACTCACCGAGACGGCCACCACCGTGGCCCGGAATCGGGACTACTCGATTCGCGCGGTCGGACATGGTGATAATGAGATCGGGAAACTCATCAACCACTTCAATGCCATGCTTGTTCAGATTCAGAAACGTGATCGCGAACTGCAGCAACATCGTGACCACCTCGAAGAGGAGGTTGGCAAACGAACCGAGGAACTCTCCCGGGCCAATGCAGAGCTGATCCAGGCCAAGGAGCGCGCCGAGGCGGCCGCGGAGGCCAAGAGCCAGTTCCTCGCCAACATGAGCCACGAGATCCGCACCCCGATGAACGGCGTGATCGGGATGACCGATCTGACCCTGGATACGGAGCTGACCGCTGAACAACGAGAGTATCTGACGCTCGCCCAGACGTCGGCGGAATCGCTGCTGCAGATCATCAATGACATTTTGGATCTCTCGAAGATCGAAGCGGGGCGGATGCGGCTCGAGCACGAGGACTTCGACCTCTGGGAGTGCCTCGAGGACACCCTCAAGTCGCTCGCGGTTCGCACGAGGGAGAAAGACCTGGAACTGGTGTGCAACATCAGCCCGCGCGTTCCGCGGCGCGTGATGGGAGACCATGGCCGCCTGCGTCAGATCGTGGTCAACCTGGTCGGCAATGCCGTCAAGTTCACGGATGAGGGCGAGATCGTCCTGAAGGTCGAACCGATTGAAATCGCGACCGACAAATGTTTCCTCACCTTCGCTGTCGAGGACACGGGGATCGGCATCCCTGAAGACAAGCTCGCCCAGATCTTCGAGAACTTCACCCAGGCGGATGGTTCCATCACCCGCCAGTATGGCGGCACCGGGCTCGGCCTGGGGATTTCGCAGCAGCTCGTCGGGCTCATGGGTGGAACGATCAAAGTGGAGAGCATCGAGGAGAGCGGCAGCACGTTCTCCTTCACGGCGCGACTCGAACGGCCGCCCGCGATGTCGGACACAGAGGCTGACGGCACCTGCGAACGCACGGTTCTTGCGCCTGCTCATGGGCGGCACGTGCTCATCGCCGACGACTCTCCCGGGACGAGCCAGGCCCTCCGTCAGCTGTTAGAGGATTGGGGCCTTCAAGTCAGCGTTGCTTCCACACCTGCCCAGGTCGACGAACTCCTCGCCGAAGCCGGGGAGCACACGGGCATCGACCTCCTGCTCCTCGACGCCCTGCTACCACCGGGCGGGGTCCGGAGCTTCATCAAGGGGCTCGGCGGGCGGGCTGCCGACGGGGCAGACGGATCTCCGAGGGTTGTCGTGCTCCTGCCGGGTGGTGGCCACCGTTCCGCCGACGTCGCGAACTATCTCGAGGATGGAGCCGGCGAGTGCATCAGCAAGCCTATCCGCCACAGTGAGCTCTTCGAGGCGGTCAGGAATCTGCTTCTGCCGCGACTCCAGGAGCTCGGACAGAGCGCGGGGTGCGTTGGGAGCGGGCCTGCGTCGCGTGACCTGGGAGATCGCAAACAGGAAGTCCCCCCACACCAGTCGCTGCGGATCCTGGTCGCGGAGGACAACCCCGTCAATCAACGGCTCATTGTCGAACTGCTCCGTCAGCGAGGGCACGATGTGACGGTGGTCGAGAATGGCGCGGATGTGATTGAGGCGACCCAGTCCGAGTCGTTCCAGATCGTGCTCATGGATCTCCACATGCCGGAGATGGGCGGCATCGAGGCCACCATGGCCATCCGCGCCGAGGAGCAACGGGTGGGCGGGCACCTCCTGATCGTGGCGCTCACCGCCGATGCCGTGGTGGGTGTGCGCGAGGAGTGTTTCGCCGCCGGCATGGACGACTACCTCGACAAACCAATCAAGCCGCAGCAGCTCTTCGATGTGTTGGCCCGGTTCTTCCCCGCCCGAGAGGATGATCAGGCCGCCTAGATCGCCGTCCTCTTCCCGACGATGACCCGCGACTGCCAAAATGGCAGCCCTGCAATCACGCCCCGTGTTCTGACTGGTCCAGATCCGCAATCGGCTGTGCCCAAACCCCCGCATGTCGCAGAATATCACGCTCGTTTGTTCCAAAACGAAACATCCAAAGCGCCAGAGTGGCATCATTCAGGCGATTCATCTGGGGGTTGCACTGAGGGATTCGCATCTAACTTTTGGACTTATATCTATTTACATTTCTCGTGTCACTTTGGCATGATTCTGGCACTTGAATGGGGCATGGAAGGCCATCGGCCTGTCTCGAAATGGGAGGTAGGGAGACACTCACAGGGTGGCTCCTGCGGGAGCTGCCAACAGCTCACAGGAGCAATCAGAACAGCGGATCAGGGGTTCGGCCAGAGCCGCAACCCGAGGATCCAGCGTAAGGAGGAAGGGTGATGAAGACGAAGATCCGTCCTTTGGGGGATCGCATCCTCGTCAAGCGCCTCGATGAGGATCAGGAGCAGCGCTCGAGTGGTGGGATCATTATTCCCGATACCGCGAAGGAAAAGCCGATGGAAGGCCAGATCATGGCTACCGGCCCGGGTCGTCGCAATGACGACGGTACGCTTCGCGAGATGGAAGTGAAGAAAGGCGACCACGTCCTGATCAGCAAGTATGCGGGGACCGAGGTCAAGATCGAAGGCGACGAAATGATCATCATGCGCGAAGACGACGTGCTTGGCGTGATCGAGTAATTACCGAGGAGGTTCAGCCATGTCGGCAAAGCAGCTCATTTTCAAAGAGGATGCCCGTCGGGCAATCCTCGATGGTGTCGAACAGCTCAGCCGCGCCGTGAAGGTCACGCTAGGGCCCCGCGGTCGCAACGTTGTGCTCGAGAAGAAGTGGGGTTCGCCCACGATTACCAAAGATGGTGTGACGGTCGCCAAGGAAGTCAGCCTCAAGGATCCGTGGGCCAACATGGGCGCCCAGATGGTTCGTGAGGTGGCTTCGAAGACCTCCGACGTTGCGGGTGACGGCACCACGACGGCGACCCTGCTCGCGGAAGCCATTTTCCGCGAGGGTCTGCGCAATGTCACCGCCGGCGCCAACCCGATGCACCTCAAGCGTGGTATCGAGAAGGCCGTGGACGCTGTCGTCGGCGAGCTCGAGAAGCAGTCGAAGAAGGTCAACGACACCTCGCAGGTCGAGCAGATCGCGACCATCAGCGCCAACGGTGACACGAACATCGGTACGATCATCGCCGAGGCGATGGACAAGGTCGGTAAGGAAGGCACGATCACGGTGGAAGAGGCCAAGTCGACCGAGACGTACCTCGACGTCGTCGAGGGTATGCAGTTCGACAACGGTTACCTCTCACCTTACTTCATCACCGACAAGGACAGTATGGAAGTGGTCCTCGAGGATGCCTTCATTCTGTACTTCGATAAGAAGATCTCGAATCTGAAGGACCTGCTCCCGATTCTCGAGAAGGTCAGCCAGGCCGGCAAGCCGATCATGCTGATCGCCGAGGACGTCGAGGGCGAGGCTCTGGCGACGCTCGTCGTCAACCGCCTGCGTGGCACGCTGCACTGCTGTGCGGTCAAGGCCCCGGGCTTCGGTGACCGCCGCAAGGCCATGCTCGAGGATCTCGCGATCCTGACCGGCGGCCAGGTGATCTCCGAGGAGATGGGTCGCAAGCTCGAGAGCGCGACGCTGACCGATCTCGGCAAGGCCAAGACGATCAAAATCGACAAGGACAACACGGTTCTCATCCAGGGCGCCGGCAAGCAGGTTGAGATCAAGGCCCGCATCCAGCAGATCGGTGCGCAGATCGAAGAGACCAGCTCGGACTACGATCGCGAGAAGCTCCAGGAGCGTCGCGCGAAGCTGTCCGGCGGTGTTGCCGTGATCAACGTTGGCGCGGCCACCGAGACCGAGATGAAGGAGAAGAAGGCCCGCGTCGAGGACGCGCTGCACGCGACCCGCGCGGCCGTCGAGGAAGGCATCGTTGCCGGTGGTGGCGTCGCCCTCCTGCGCTGCATCCCCTGTCTCGATAAGCTGACCGAGGAAGGTGACTTCCAGGTTGGGATCAACATCGTCACGCGCGCGCTCGAAGAGCCGCTTCGCACGCTGGTGTACAACGCCGGCCACGAAGGTAGCCTGGTTGTTCAGGAGGTTCGCAAGAGCTCCAAGAAGAGCTTCGGCTACAACGTCGAGAAGGACGAGTATGTCGACATGATCGATGCCGGCATCATCGACCCGAAGAAGGTCACTCGTTCGGCTCTGCAGAACGCTGCTTCGATCGCCAGCCTCATGATCACCACCGAGGCGATGGTCTCGGAGATTCCTGAGGAAGAGAAGCCGATGCCTGGCGCCGACGCCGGCATGGGTGGCGGTATGGGCGGTATGGGCGGCGGCATGGGCGGCATGTACTAGGCCGGCCAAGCACACAGCTGCAATCAAGTGCGCCCCCGGGTCTTGACGACCTGGGGGCGCTTCTTTGTGCGCAGGTTGCGTTGCCTATCTGAGGAAGGCTATGCGACGCACCAAGTCCACGTCTTGGCCCTTCAGCTTGACGTAGTAGATCCCGGCCGAAAGCGGTGGTCCTTGAGCGGAGAGATCGTCGCAGGTGAACGCATGGCGTCCCGCCGTTGCCCAACCCTCCTCGAGGGATCGGATGAGCCGGCCGTCGGCGCCGTACATTCGCAGCGTCCTCTGCCCCGCGCTTGGCAGTGTGTAGTGCACGCGCAGTGCCCCCGTCACTGGATTGGCGACTCGCAGTTGTGGCTTCAGCCGGAGAGCCGCCTGATCGGGGACAGCGGAAGCTCCGGTGAGCAGCCATCCCAAGCAGCGGTGTAGGCAGAGTCGCCGGTCCGTGGCGTTGTTGATTCCCTCAAAGCCGAAGCCAAAGAGAATCGCTCGATAACTGCCGGTATCAATCTTCACCGCGGCGGCGCTGCTGGGGGAGAAATTCCAGATGACCGTGGCGTCGGTGTCGGCCGGGTCGATCACCCAGGCATACTCGTGATTGTCGGCACCGTCACCACCCTCAATAGTCAGGGCGAGTCCGTCAGAAACTGGATCCCCGCTGACCGGGTCGAGCGTTCGATCCGACGTATCCGAGCCGGTTACATCCGCGTGGAGGTAGTCGTGAAACCAAATCGGGATTTCATTGGTCGGCTCGTGGAGGCCGTAAATGTAGGGCTCCCAGCCAAGGAAATGACCATGGACCAGGAGGTTTCCACCGGCGGCAAGAAAGTCGGACAGCGCCGCCCGGTCACTTGCGATCAGCGCGGGCATGAAATCGCCGGTGAGCCAGACGACCGCCGGGAACGAGCTGAGAAGCTCATCCACCGTTCCACATCCACTGCGGTCGATCAGAGCATACTGGTAACCATGGTGCTCGAGAGCATCGACCACGTACTGCTCGTAGTCGGCGGCGCCATCATCATCCACAACGAGGACCTGCAGACCTGAGGTCATCTGCGTATAGAGGAGCGCGCGCGTATCTTCCGGAGCACCGCCCGCCTGACTCAGGGCAAGGTCGATCCCGGCGTAGCCAGGAGCTCCCGCATGGCCTTCGAGATGGAGTTCGATATACTCCCCCGGGGCGAGGGTGACCTCAGCCAGTGAACCGTAGGACATCGTTTCGCTGTGGAGGCCTACAGTCCAGTCGGGCGGCCCCACCAGTGAAGCCTGGATCGAAAAAATGTCGGTCACGTTGCCCATGTTGTAGACGCGGAAGGGAGTCATCTCGAAGTCTTCAAACGGAAGACCGAGACCGACCTGCGAATCCAAGGCGCAATAGCGAAGAGCGTAGTCCGGGATCGGCTGCGTGTTGGCGCTGGTGAGAACCCATTGGCTGTCGTCACTCGACCGGGCCGGTCCGTCGCGCTGGATGAAGGCGACCATCGTGAGCTCTTCCTGGACCCAGGACGCGTCCACGTCGAAGTTCGCCTGCACGTTCTGCATTTCGCCCAGCATGCTCACCGTGATGGGCACCTCGTCGATCATGACCCGGTTGACGTTGTCGTGCCAATCGTCATCGCCCGTGACATCGTAGTAGAGGTTGTCTTCGGTCAGGGCGGCGCGCAGCATCAGGCCTGCGATCTCCGGCCCGTCCTCCACGACCTCGATGTCGAGATCGATCGATCCGGTCGGCGGCGTGAAGTCATGGCTGTTGATCGTGATCTTGAAGTGGCTCGGTTCACACAGTAGCCGATCGATGCTCGGAGCAAAGGCACCCCCGTCGAGCATATAGGAGAAGCCCCCGAGCACGGTATTGCGCGGACCGCCGACATAGACTGAAGGATATCCAAGGATATCGTAGTAGGTCTGCATGCGCGCGTCGGAGTCAGCACACCCCAAGCCTCCCGAGGTCGCGTAGTAGCTGATGGCACTCATCTCATGGCCGCGGAAGAGAACCTGATCCGCCTCAATCCCGGAGGCGGCGTTTGGACAGCTCGGTCACCAGGTGGCCGTACAGAATTCGAGGATAGGCGATGAGGGATGCCATGCGGACGCATCACCAGCCATGAGTCCAAGGGCGAGAACGACAATTAGAGTGGACGGAATCGCAATCCAGCGAGACATAACGCACCTCCGTCACGTGGTTGGCGGGCGTCAACCTCAGAGGAAAGATGCATTTCTAACCGCGCAGGTCGACACGTATAAGGATAGCCGAAAGGGGCCCCGGAAGACAACGGCCAGCGACCGCACGCTCAGACGAAAGGAGGTTTGCCGCGGAACTAGAAATCGTAGTACAGCGTCATCTCGTATGGATGCGGACGATTGCGCACTTCGTTGGCCTCGAGGGTGAGTTTCCTGTCCACCCAGTTCGGCACGAACGTCTCGGGGAAGACGCCTGATTCGGTCAGGAACGCGTGGTCATCTTCCAGGGCCTGCAGGGCTTCGACCAGCGAGGTTGGCACCGAGGTGATCTGAGAGAGAGCCGCCTGATCTAGCGTCCGCACCTCGTCGTTGATGGGCCCCCATCCGAGCTTGCAGGGATCGATCCGGTTGCGAATGCCGTCGAGCCCGGCGAGGAGTTGCGCGGACATCGCCAGATACACGTTGCAGGTGCCGTCGGGCGGGCGGAACTCGATGCGCTGATCCTGCTCGTTGTTCGCGTACTTCGGAATCCGAATCGCAGCGCTCCGGTTGGCCAGGCCGAAGAAGAGCATGGTGGGTGCTTCAAATCCTGGAATCAACCGCTTGTAACTGTTCGTGCTGGGGTTGGTGAGGGCCAACAGTGCCCGACCGTGCTTCAGAAGTCCGCCGATGTAGAAGAGCGCGGTTTCGCTCAGGCCGTGAAGGCCATCGGGATCGTAGAACAGGTTCTTGCCCTCTGAGAGCAGGTTTTGATGAAAGTGCATGCCGGAACCGGCCTCGTTGTAGAGCGGCTTGGGCATGAAGGTGGGACTCAGGTTCTGGCGCACGGTCAGATTCTTGATCACGTGCTTCGACCACATCGTGCCGTCGGCGGCCTTCAGGAGCGGCTGGCGGGTGAGTTCGATCTCACACTGGCCCGGTCCGCCCACCTCGTGATGATGGTAGCGAACCGGCATGCCGGCGTCCTCGATCATCTGGACCATCTTCGCGCGCAGGTTGTGCAGCCGATCCAGCGGGGGACTGGCATGGTAGCCCCCCTGATGGGGGATGTTGTGTCCGAGTTGCCGTTCTCCGGTGTGGGCCGTGTTCCAGTCCGCTTCGTCCGAATCGACCTCGTAGAAGGAGGAGTTGATCTCGTTGCCGTAGAAGACCTTGTTGAACACGTAGAACTCGAGCTCGGTCAACCACAGGCTGCCGGTGGCGATACCCTGATCACTCGCGTACTGCTCGGCCCGGCGGGCGATGATGCGAGGATCGCGGCTGAACCACTCGCCGGTGTCGGCCTCGGCGATCTGACAGATCATGCTGAGCGTGGGCAGCTCGTAGAAGGGATCCAGCCGGGCGGTGTCGGGGTCCGGCTTCAAGACCAGATCGGCACCTGAGCGTCGCTGAAAGCCGGGCACGCTGGAGCCGTCGAAGGCCACGCCGTTGTCGAGGGTCTTCTGACTGAACGCGCTCTTGGGCAGGGTGACGTGCTGCCACCGTCCGAAAAGGTCGGAGAACTTCAGATCGATCATCTCCACCTGGTGTTCTTCGATGATTCCGCGCAGCGGTTCAAAAGCGGACATGTTGGCCTCCTCAGATCACTCGAACGACGGTCCGGTCTTTTGGCGCAAAAACCGGAGTGCGAGGGCGAAATATCATAGGACATTCAGTGGCCGGATCACAAGTCCCGGCTGCAGCGCGGGGGCGGGCTCCACGATCAAACACCTTGATCCGTTTCCTGGGGAACCGTCTAATCAGAGGTACGGGAGGACAGACAACTTGGCATTTGAGACCAAACGCAAACCTGAACGATCCATCTTGGTGGGCCTGCTTGAACGGCCCCGCCGGCGACGGACGGGAAATACGGCGGTCCCCAACGGCCTGAGCCTGGCCAACGGCCCCAAGCCCACGGGCGCCAGCCTGGAAGAGCTGGCCCTGTTGGCGAAAACCGCCGGCAGCGACGTCCGCGATCAGCTTCTGCAGCGACGCGAGGCGATTCGGCCCGCGACCTTCCTCAGCCGCGGGAAGCTCGAGCAGCTCGCTGCTCTCTGCGAAGAGGCCGACGCCGACCTGGTCATCTTCGACGAGGACCTCTCACCCGCCCAGGGACGCAATCTGGAGAAATATCTGGAGCGGAAGGTCATCGACCGCACCGAGTTGATCCTGGACATCTTCGCTACCCGGGCGCGGACGCGCGAGGCGCAGCTCCAGGTCGAGCTGGCCCAGCTGCAGTACATGCTGCCGCGCCTCACGGGCCTCTGGAAACACCTCTCCCGGCAGGTCGGCGGGATCGGAACCCGCGGCCCCGGGGAAACCCAGCTCGAGGTCGACCGCCGGCGGGTTCGTCAGCGCATCAGCATTCTCAAGCGGCGCCTGACCGCCGTGGAGCGGGAGCGAGCGACCCAAAGCCGGCAGCGGAAAGCCATGTTTCGCGCCTGCCTGGTGGGATACACCAATGCGGGGAAGTCGACCCTCTTCAATACGCTCACGCGGGCCGGCGTCCTGGAGGAAGACCGCCTTTTCGCCACGCTCGAGACGACCACGCGCCGCCTGTCGATCGGACCGGACCAGACCGTCCTCTTGTCCGACACCGTCGGTTTCATTCGCAAACTTCCGCATCATCTGGTGGCGTCCTTCCGGGCAACGTTGGGGGAGGTTCGCGAGGCCGATTGCCTCATCCATGTGGTTGACGGCTCGCATCCCGGGTTCCATCAACAGATGACCGCGGTGGACGAGGTGGTCGAGAAGCTCCTGGAGAAGCGGGAGGTGTCCCGGCTGGTGATTCTGAACAAGGCCGACCTCCTGACGCCCGAAGAGCGGCTCGGCCGCCGGGCGGAATTTCCAGACGCCCTGCTCATGTCGGCCCGCGAACGCGAGCAGGCCGAGGCGCTCCGCGGGCGCCTGGTGGACATCTGCCGCGAGAATCACCGTTGTCAGGAACGCCCTGCCGCCGAGGAGGAGTCCACCCGGCAGGAGGAGCCCCCACGTGGCTGATTGGCCTCCCGGATCGCCTGCGCCTCTGCAGATCCGCGCCTGGTGCGACCGGCTTCGGGGCTTCGCCGACCTTGACGACCTCCACTCCTCGGACTTCTGGCGGGCGGAGTCGGCCTCGATTGAAGATCTGCTGGCCACCCCCCATGTCGGCCGGCGATCCTCTGCGGGCACCGGCGTCGGGCCGCGCGCGCGCATCGTTCACTGGAACATCCTGAAGGGAATCGCCTATGAGGGGCTCCGCGACGCCCTCTTGACCCACCCCGCGCTGAGAGATACGGATGTCCTCCTGCTCAATGAGGTCGATGTGGGGATGGCCCGTTCGGGCAACCGCCACGTCGCCGCTGCGCTGGGACGCGACCTGGATCGGGACTGGGTCTACCAGCCGAACTACCTCGAACTGACGAAGGGGCCCGCCGGCGATGCCCTCGCTCCCGGCCAGAACGAGACCGGCTTACACGGCGTGGCGATCCTGACGCGCGCGGCTCCCCTGGCCTGGGCACCGATTGAGCTGCCCGAGTGCTTTCAGATGTTTTCCTTTCACGAGAAGCGCCTTGGCCGGCGGACCGGGCTGGTCCTGTCCCTTCCGGGGGGGCTGGTCGTGGGCACTGCTCACCATGAGGTGCGCGGGATGCCCCGGTGTCGGGCCGAACAGACCAGGGCTTTCCTCGCCGGCGTCCAATCTTTCTGCGAGGATGAAACCCGCGCCGGCCGGCCGCCCGAGCGGGTAATCCTCTCCGGAGACCTCAACACCCACACCTTCCTGCGGGGCGACCTGCAGAGTGCAATCCGCGGGGCCCTGAGGCTCCTCTTCACGCCGCAGGGTGCCTTGCGCCGCCAATTCCTCTCTCCCTGGCTCAGGAATCGGGAACCCCTCTTCTCCGTGCTACGTGAGGCCGGGTATCGTTGGCAGGAGTACAACCGCGACCAGCACACCGCGCACGCGCCCCTGCCGGTGATCGAGGAGGGCGATCGACTCCCTCGAGCGCTCCACCGCCTGCTCTCGGCGCTCTTGCCCTTTCAGGAGCGGGGCATTCCTCTGCATCTGGACTGGTTTTTTGGCCGGGGGCTGCCCGATGTGGGCGTGAAAGCTCAGACGATCGATGAACTCGCCGGCGACGGAAGACCGTCGGATCATGCGCCGATCCTGCTGGATCTGCCGGGCTAAGAGACCTGCTCGGCCGTCTCGAACATGATGCGGTTCTCTTTGAGGAACGGGATCATCCGCGAGAGGGCCTCGACCACGTCGGCATCGAGCTGGGCGCCGCTCACCCGCCGGATTTCCGCGAAGGCTTCATCCTCGGTCCAGGCCAGGCGGTAGGGGCGATCCGAGGTGAGCGCATCGAATGTGTCGGCCACGGCGATGATCCGGGCCGCCATGGGAATCGCCTCTTTCGTGATTCCCATCGGATAGCCGCGGCCGTCGATCCGCTCGTGATGGAACAGGACGACCTGGCTGGCCTCCTTCAGCTGATCGATGTGGCTCAGGACCTCGTATCCCCGCCAGGGATGTTGTTTGACGATCTCGAACTCCTCGGGGCTCAAAGGACCCCGTTTGTTCAAGATCGACTCGGGCATCCCGATCTTGCCGACGTCGTGAAGGATGCTTGCCCACCGCAGGTCTTCCAATCCCGAGACCGACAGCCCCAAGTCGCGGCCGAGCAGCATCGAGAGCAGATTGACGCGTGCCGAATGCCCCGATGTGTACGGGTCCTTGGCTTCGATCGCGCTCACCAGCGCCTTGACGGTGGACATCAGGAAGTTGCCCACGTTCTCCTGCAGGTCCGCGCTCCGCAAGGCCATGCTGGTCTGCTCGGCCAGGGCCCGCGTCAGGCGGAGATCCGGGGCGCCGTAGGGGGCTCGCCCGGCCCGCAGGAGGGCGATGAATCCCGCCTTCGGCCGATCGGCATCGATCGGGCACAAGGCGACCTGGACGGGTGCCGGAAACGGGCTCGGCTGGCCGAGGACCTGGGATAGATCTCCGTGGATCTGCCCGGTCGACCAGCTGCCCATGCTGTACCAAAGCTGGGCCGCCAGGTCGCGCGAGTCGCGCTCGCCCAGCTGCAGGCGCGGGGGATCGACGTAGGGGTTTGCGCACAGGACCGGCTGCCGGAACCCGGGGATCTGCAGCAGGGCCAGATCGGCGCCCACCGGCGCACACCCCTGCTGGAGGATGAACTCGATCGCCTGCGGATCCGTATCGGGAGCTCTCATCCGGGCCGAAATCCGTCGCAACATGCCAAGCTCGGCCTGCAGGCTGATGAGCTCATCCTGAAGGCCACAGTTGCGCTTGGCCAGGGCCAGGTGCGAACCCAAAGCCAGGGCCAGGGTGCGCAGCATCCGCTCGGCCTGTTCCCGCCCCTGCCGCGGCGACTTGCGCGACAGCGCCGTGAGGACCCCGGGGGCCGATCCCGCGGTGGAGGGGACCGGCACGGCCAGGAGGAGGCGGCCATCCGGGAGGATCTCATGCGCGGTGCACATCTCGGAGGTGGCCTCCCGAGCGAGCGACTGGATCCGGCGCACCACATCGTCGGCCGGCGTCGAGGGGGTGGCAAAGAGCACTCTCAGATCCGTCGACCAAAACTGGAGGTGCAGATCGGCCTCCTCCGCGTGGGCCCGGAGCAGGCCCGCGAACCCCGAATCGATGAGTTCGGTTGCTTGACTGGGCTGATGCAGACCGAGCATGGGCTGTGACCTCGATTCAGGGTGAGCTTTCACCGATGACGAATCTTATCTCCTGGCGGCGGGTTTCACTTATAAGGGTCGGCCCCCGCGGTCCGTTTCTGTGATGGTCCGCACGCGTAGTTGGCTGATCTCGGAGGCTTGGTGGCAGGCTTAGGGGTTGGATGGATTCAGCCAGTCCAGTATCCTGCCGGAGCCGGCCCAGCGGCATACGCTAGGGCCGGCGGATCCCCGCCCTTGAGGAGGGCGATTGGGAGATGAAGGAAGCGAGGACTATGAGACTACGGAACGAGTACAGAGGTGGATTCCGGCCACTGAACCTGGGTGGCCGGATCGATCGGGTGATGCTGCTTCTTCTGGTGCTGATCGGCTGCCACGCCACAGCGCCCGGCGCCGATCTCGTCGAAAGCGTGGTCGCGGTGGTCGACAAGGAGCCGATCCTGCGAACGGAGATCGAGGCCCAACTGGAGATGGCCCTCTATTCGATGGGGATCGACCCCAACGACACGGCCCGCGTCTTAGAGATCCGCGAGCAGGTCCTCGATCAGCAGATCGACCAACTGGTGCTCTACCAGGAAGCCGTCGTTCAGGAAATCCCGATCGACGAGGAGGAGATCGACGGCGCCGTGAACGAGGCGATCGCCCGAAACAAGCAGGAAATCGGCTCCGAGGAGCTGTTTCTCAGGCAGCTCGAGCTCGACGGGCTGACCGAGGACGAGTTGCGCGAACGCTACTCCCGCCAGGCGCGCATCGAGATGATGGTTGGGCGGCTCATGCACCGAGACCTGAACGTCGAGGTTTCCGTGAACGAGGAAGAGATCAAGGCCTACTTCGACGAGCACCAGTCCGAGCTTCCGCGCCGCGAGGCAGCGCTGCACTTGCAGCACATCGTCATCGGGGTCTCTCCCGACACCATTCTCGTGGAGAAGGCCCAGTCGCTTGCGTTGGAGGTGGCCACCCAGATTCGATCCGGTGAATTGAGTTTCGCCGATGCGGCGCGGCGCTATTCCGACGACCCCAACGGCCGCACGGGCGGTGATCTTCGCCGGGTCGCACGCGGCGATTTCGCGCAGAGCATGGGGCCGGCGTTCGAGGACGCTCTGTTTGTGCTCGAGGTCGACCAGCTCTCGGATCCGTTGCCCAGTCCGCTGGGGTTTCACCTGGTCCTCCTCCAGGACAAGGACCCGGCGGGCGCCTGGATCCACCCGAGTCACATTCTCTTCCGGGTCCCCGTGGTGCAGGCCGATGCCGCGCGGGCGGAAGCAGAGGCCGAGGAGGTCTACCGGCGGGCTCAGGCCGGTGAGTCGTTCGAAGAACTTGCGCGGCGCTTTTCCGACGAACCCGAATCCGCCGCCCGGGGAGGAGACCTGGGCTGGATCCCCACGAGCACGCTCACCGATCAGGCGGCCGAGCTGCTTCCGCGGTTGGCCGAGGGCGAGATCACGCCGCCGCTGACAACCGATGGCTTTTTCCACATCTTTCGTTTGATCGAGCGTGAAGGTGAGCGGGACTATGCCTACGAAGAGGTGGTCACCGAGTTGACCAACGTCGTGCGAGAGCAAAAGCGCATGGAGCGCTATGAGGAATGGGTCGCCGAGGTCAGAGAGCGGCACTACATCAAGAGAAATCCATGGGGTGAGGATTGATCAAACACTGCACTGGCTCTGTCTGGTGAAGAGCCGGTCGCTCGCTGCGCGCGCCTGCCGGGAGGGGCGCGTGCTGGTGGACGGGAGTCCGGTGAAGGGCTCTCGCGAAGCTCGGTGCGGTGAAGAGATCGTCCTGCAGAACCCCGCCCGTGTGCAGGCCAAGGTCATTGAGCTCTGCGCGGTTCCCGCCCGCCAGATCAGTCGCAAGGATGCAGGCGACTACTACACCGTGCTTCGGGTGGAAGAGCTCGACCGACAGGACCTCAACTGGAACCGCTCGGATGGAACCGAGGACGAATGATCACCTTCGAGAAGGTCGGCAAGCGATACTCCGAGGCGGGCGACCTGTGGGCCCTGGAGGATCTGAGCTTCCACATTGAATCCGGCGAGATGGTCTTCCTGCTGGGGGAGAGCGGCGCCGGTAAGAGCACCCTCCTGAAACTGATCACCCTCGAAGAGCGCCCGTCGAAGGGGAAGGTCCATGCGGTGGGCTTCGACAGCGAAACCATCACCCGGGCGCAGGTTCCCTTCCTCCGGCGCCGGTGCGGCATGGTCTTTCAGGATTTCAGGCTGATCAAGGACAAGACCATTTTCGAGAATGTGGCGTTCTGCCTGCGGATGACCGGGACCCTGGAGCGGCAGGTCATCACCCGGGCGGTGTCGCGGGTGCTGCGCAGCGTGGGGATCTACGGGAAGCGGAATGCGTTTCCGCATCAGCTCAGCGGTGGTGAGCAGCAACGCGCCGCGATCGGCCGCGCTCTGATCCATGAACCGCCCCTGCTGCTGGCCGACGAACCGACCGGCAATCTCGATCAGGCGACCGGCACGGAAATCATGACCCTGCTCGAACAGTTTCACGTGGCGGGAACCACGGTTATTGTGGCGACCCACAACATGGAGTTCGCCCGCCGGTTCGCCACCCGGATGATCACCTTGCACCAGGGGCAGATCGCCGAGGATCTTTTCCTGAGACCCCACGGCACGGAGATCTATTGAACACGTTCACGTTCTTCATGCAGGAGGCGAACTCCTCCTTGCGCCGGAACCTGTCGGCGAGCTTCGCTGCGGTCACCGCGATCGCCGCGGTTCTCTTCCTGCTCAGCTTGCTGATGGTGGTCAGCCACAACATCCTCGTGCTGGCCGAACGGTTGGGAGAACGCAAGGGGCTGTCCGTTTTCCTCGACCCGGATCTGCCGGCCGAGCGGGTGAGCGAACTCGAACATCACTTCTCCAGCTTCCCGGAAGTGCGCGCGCTTCAAGTTGTCTCCCGCGCCGACGCGCTCCGAGAGATCGAGGAGGATCTGGGGCTGGAGAACATCGCCGAGGCGATCGGTGAGAATCCGCTCCCCGACGCGCTTCTCATCCTCCCCGATCCGGACCTGGACGACGCGGCCACCCTGGCCCGTCTGGCGGGAGAGATCGAAGCCTACGAAGGGGTCGAAGACGTTCTCTACGGCGAGCGGTGGGTCGAGGCCCTCGATCGCGGGCTGACCATGGTCCAGCGGGCCAATGCGATCACCGGGTTTCTCGCGGTTCTGGCCATCGTGCTGGTCCTCGGCAACACGCTGCGTCTCATCGTGCTCATGCGCGAAGAGACCCTCGCCATCATGAAGATGATGGGAGCGACCGACGCCTTCATCCGCTCTCCGTTTGTCCTGGCCGGGGTCATGCTCTGCCTGACCGGGGCCGTTCTGGCGCTGCTCATGCTTTACGCGGGTTACGTGGCCAGCGGCTACCTCTTTCCCGGGCTGCGGTTTCTCCCGACGATCTCCCTGGTGACGTTTGTCCTGGGGGTGGGTGTTGTCGGTGTGGCGGGCAGTCTCCTGACGGTCGAGGTGTCGATCCGCCAGCTCGAGCGGCAGGGAGGGCACCTTGAAACATAGTGCCTTTGCGAACCTGACGATTCCGCTTCTCGCCACAGGTATGCTGGCCGCCGGCCTCCTGCTGGTGTCGGTGGCGGCGCAGGGTAGCTCCATCGAAGCGCTCATCCGGGAGCGGCAGGCGGAGCTCGCCGAGCTGAAACAGAAGGTCCAGGCGGGCCGAACCAAGATCGCTCAGCTCCGGGAAGAGGGGAAGAATATCGAGGTCATCCTGACCGAGCTCGAACGACAGCGATCGAACGGCGAGCGCTATATCAAGACGCTCGACGACCAGGGGGCGGCCCTGGAGCGCGACATCGCGATCCGGCGCAGTGATCTCGACCGGAAGGAAGCCGGCCTGGAGGCCATTCGCACCGACTTGGGAGGTGCGCTGGTTCACTACTACAAGCTGGGCAGCATCAATGCGGCCGAGCTCATCGTCTCTTCGGCCACCTTCGGCGAGATTTTCGCGCGGACTCACTATTGGGGGCGAATGGTCAAGAAGCTGCGCAGCAGTGTGGAGGTGGTGTCGGAACAGCGCGAGGCGATCGCCGCGGATCTGGATCAGATCGGCGCGCGCCGCAGCGAGGTCACCAGTCTGCGTTCGGATCGGGAGCGGGAGCTCGCCGCGCTCGGGCGGGAAGCCGAGCAGCGCAAGCAGGATCGGGCCGTCCTTCAACGGGACATCGCGCGCTACGAGGAACAGACCCGCAAGCTCGAGGAATCCCAGGCCCGGATCGAGACGTTGATCGCGGATGCGCAACGGGGCGCGGGGACCTTTGCCGGCCAGGGACTGAGGCACATCCGCGGGCAGCTGGCCTGGCCGGTTCGCGGCAAGATCGTGACCCGCTTCGGCACGCACGTGCATCCGCGCTACGGGACGAGGGTCACCCAGAAAGGGATCGAGGTGGTCGCCGCTCACGGCACGCCCATCAAGGCCGTGGCGGCCGGCCGGGTCGTGTATGCTGGCTGGCTGGGGGGCTACGGCAAGACGGTGATCTTAGAGCACGGGCAGGATTACTTCACGCTCTATGCCCATGCGTCCGTGATCGACGTGCCCCAGGGCGAGATCGTGGCTGAAGGACAACGAATCGCCCAGGTTGGCGATACCGATTCGCTGAAGGGGAGCAGCCTGCACTTCGAGATCCGCAAGGGTTCCGAGGCGCTCGATCCGCAGCTCTGGCTCCGGCGGTAGCTGCAGACCGGATCGCCGATGCCGCTGCTCAGGTGGACCGCAACGAGAAGGAGAGACGCAAGGTGACGGGCGGGTCCTCGGCGATCCTCTGGGATCGCCTTAGACACCAGGACCGCGCTTCCGCGGCCCTGCGGGAGGCCTGGAAGCGGGGCCGAACCGCCCACGCGGTCCTCATTTGGGGGCCCGAGGGGGTCGGCAAGACCCGCGCTGCCCATGCGTTTGCCCAGCAACTCCTGTGCGCAGGCGACCCAGTGCCCTGCGGCAGTTGCGTTCCCTGCGGGCAGACGGCCCGCTTCACGCACCCCGACATCCACGTGGTGCTCCCGGGCCGCGTGGAGGACGATACGCATCAGAAGGCGCTTGAAGCTTTCGGGTCAGATCCCTACCATTGCTGGGAGATACCGGCGAACGCCACAATTGGTATCGAGCGAATCCGGGCCCTGAAGGCGGAAGCCTCCAAGGCGCGGGTGGGGACGGGGAACCGGGTGGCGATCATCCGGGACGCCGAGAGAATGACACCTGAAGCAGCGCAAGCGGCGCTGAAGCTCATAGAGGAGCCCCAGGACGGGACCTATCTGATCCTTACGTGCCAAGACCCTAAGCAGCTTCTCCCCACAATTCTCTCTCGCTGCCAACGGATTCGTCTGCGCCCGTTACCGCGCTCCTTCCTCGGGGAGGTGCTGTCGGACCAGGGGGAGGCGGCTCAAGGGGCGGTCGATCTTGTGTCGTCTCTGGCTCAGGGAAGCCTCGGGCAGGCCCTGCGGCTGCTGGATGAAGACGTGGCGGCTCTCCGGGATCTGGCTCTGAATCTGTTCGACGCCCCTCTGTCCGATGTGGGCGCCGTGCGAGATAAGGTCAGGCCGTTGGAGCGTCCACCGGGAAAACACTGGAACCCGGAGCGCGCGCGAACGGTCGTGGATCTGATGATGCGATGGTATGAGGATCTGCTGCTCGTTCGCAGCGGTTTGAGTGATGATGCCGTGGCCAATCGGGACCGCCTGGAGCAGGTGAGGACCCAGGCCCGGCAGGTCTCGGTCGAAGAACTCAAGCGCCGCATCGGGATTCTCGAGGAGATGGTCGCCGCCATCCGGCAAAACGTGAATCCGATGCTCTCGCTTCAGACGGCGCTTCTGCGCCTGAATGGTCTGGCCGAGACGAACGACATCTGAGGCATAGAGACTGCCGCCGGGCCCGGCTCGGACGGCTGGAGACAACATACATGTCCTTTGCAGATACCGATCACCAACCCGAAGCCGAACCCACGCCCGAGGACCAACCTCGCAGCCAAGCGGCAGCGGAAGAACCATCCGGGAACGACACCCCCCCCTCCCAGGGCGATCAGCCATCAGACGCGGCCTCGCCGGAGAAGCCGGGCAGGGGAGACCACGGCTCCGACGGGCAGCGGGGAGGCGGCGGCCGGCCCCGCCGACGCGGGGGGGAATCGAAGGAGTTTCCGGAACAGATCGGCCCCTACTACCACATCGCCTTCCGCGGGGGGCGGCGCGAGGTCTTCGTGAACCCCAAGAAGCTCGACCTGCGGCTCCAGACGCCGGTCTTGGTCGAAGCCGAGCGGGGGAAGGACCTGGGTTGGGTGGCGGTCTGCGACGGCGAGCCGCTCAAGCGCCGCAAGGGTCAACCCCTTCGCGGCATCCTGCGAGTCGCGACCGAGGAGGAGGTCTCCCGGCTGGCGGTACTCTCCGAAGAAGATCAGGAAGCGCTCGAGATCTGCCGGGGTCGAGCGGAGAACTTCAATCTCGAGATGAAGATCATCGACGCGGAAACCCAGTTCGACGGCAACCGGGTCACCTTCTACTTCACCGCCGAGCGCCGGGTCGATTTCCGCGAGCTGGTCCGCGACCTGGCCAGCATTTTCCGCACCCGGATTGAATTGCGTCAGGTGGGAGCCCGGGATGCCGCCCGGCGCTGCGACGGCATGGGGCCTTGCGGCCGCCAGCTCTGTTGCACGACCCATCTGCTCGAATTCGAGCCGGTTACGCTGAAGATGGCCAAGGAGCAGAATCTGAGCCTCAACCCCGTCAAGATCTCCGGCTCCTGCGGCCGGCTGATGTGTTGCTTGACCTACGAGTGTGCGGCGTATCAGGCTGCGGTGCAGAGCGCTCCGCCCATCGGCTCGCGGTGGCGGCTTCGCAAACAGGAGGTCGAGGTGACCGGGCACGACATCGGCAACAACCGGGTCATCATCGGCAACGCCGAAAACGAGACGACAGCGATTGACCTGGACGACTTCGAGGCCCGCGCCCGCCCGGCCGGCAAGCGTCCGCCCGAATCCGGCGACCATGATTGACACCCACGCACATGTCCATCTTCCGCAGTATGCCGCCGACCGCGCGCAGGTGGTGGCGCGCAACTTCGCCATCGGGTTGACCGGGTTTCTGGAAGTCAATATCAGCTTCCGCGGCTGGCCATCCGTGAAACGCCTGATCGAGGGGGATCCCCGAATCGTGGGAACGGTGGGCATCCATCCCCACGAGGCGGCGCGGGAGACCATCTCTGATCTGCGGGCGCTCGAGCCCGAACTCGATCACGGGGCGGCGATCGCGGTGGGGGAAACCGGCCTGGACACCTATCGTGACTACGCCCCGATCGAAGCCCAACAGAAGCTCTTTCGTTATCAGATCGGGTGGGCCCGGGAGACGGGTCTGCCTCTGGTCCTTCACTGCCGAAGCACCTTCCCGGAGGTGTTCGCGGCCCTCGACGAGGAGGGTGGCGGTGAGGTGGGGGGCGTCTTCCACTGTTTCTCGGGGGGGCTGCCGGAGCTCAAGGAGGTGGTCGCGCGCGGATTCTACGTGGGCCTGGGCGGGGCGGTGACCTACTCGCCCGACCGCTGGGCGCGGATCCTTCCGCACCTCCCGCTCGACCGATTGTTGTTCGAAACCGACTGCCCCTACCTGCGCCCTGCCCCCGATCGGAAGGGACGCAATGAGCCGGCCATGGTCTTCCTGGTCGCCGAGCAGGTCGCCGAGATGTTGGGGCGCCCGGCCATAGAGCTCGAACGGCTGGCCGATGAAAACGCGGACCGCCTCTTCGGCCTGCCCGAGGCGATGGTCGGCTCCACGGGGGAGTCGTCGTGAAGCCCTCTGGCACGCGACAGTACCTGAAGGCCCACGGGATCACGCCCAGGAAGTCCTGGGGCCAGAATTTCCTGGTGGGCCCCGCCATCCCGGAGCGCCTGGTGCAAGGCTGGGATCTGCAGCCCGGCACGGGGGTATTTGAAATCGGAGCCGGGGCCGGAGCGCTGACGCGGCCGCTGCTCGAGCGCGGGATTCCCGTGGTGGCCGTGGAGCGGGACCGCCGGCTGTGCGGACTGCTCCGGGATCGATTCGAGGACGCTGACGACCCGGATCGATTTCGACTGATCGAGGGGGACATCCTCGCTCTCGATCCCGCGGAGCATCTGGCGGCGATGCGAAGGGTGACGAGCTGGGTGCTGGTGGGCAATCTGCCCTATTCCATCATCACCCCGATTCTCGAATGGGCGATCGCCCACCGCGAACGCTTTGTGTGGGCTGCATTTATGGTCCAGCGCGAGTATGGGGCCCGAATGGCCGCGCGGCCCGGCACCTCGGAGTACGGCTCGCTGACGCTCTGGGCCGGGTACCATTTCAGGATCGAGAAGGAAATGGCTGTGGGAGCATCCCACTTCTGGCCGATGCCGAAAGTAGAGTCAGTGGTTCTTCGCCTGACGCCCTGGGAGACGCCTCCGGTCGAGGTCCCTTCAGCCGAGGCTTTTGAACGGGTGGTGCGGGCCGCGTTCGCGCACCGGCGGAAGATGCTCGGCGGATCGCTGGCGCGGGCTCTGGATTTGTCGCGCGAGGAGGTCCTTACCATCTTGCGCAACGCGGGCATAGACCCGAAACTGCGCGCCGAACAATGCGATGCCAACGCTCTGGCGGCCCTGACCCGGGCCTGGGCCGAGCGAAGGTAGGCAGAAAGGGGGAGGGGAATGTCACAGGGGATGATCGGGATCGTGCTCGCCGGCGGGCTGGGCTCCAGGCTCCATCCGTTGACGAAGGTCACCAACAAACACCTTGTGCCCGTGCACGACAAACCGATGATCTACTACCCGATCCGGACTCTCGTGCAGGCCGGGATTCGTGACATCCTGCTCGTCACCGGGGGGAACAGTGCCGGCGACTTCCTCAAGCTCCTGGGCAACGGCAAGGAGTTCGGGCTCGAGCACCTCGACTATGTCTATCAGGAAGGCGAGGGCGGCATCGCCGCCGCGCTGTCCTTGGCTCGCTACTACGCCGAGGGCAAACGGATGGTGGTCATTCTCGGAGACAACATCATCGAGGACGACATCTCGGCCCATGTCGAGTCCTATCGCCGCCAGTCCGAGGGGGCGAAGATCCTCCTGAAAGAGGTGCCGGATCCGCAGCGGTTCGGCGTGGCGGAGCTCGATGGAGACCGGGTGGTGGGGATCGAGGAGAAACCCGCGAATCCCAAAACCCGCTATGCCGTCACCGGAATCTATATGTACGATGACCGGGTTTTCTCGATCATCGATGATCTCGAACCGTCGAAGCGCGGAGAGTTGGAGATCACCGACGTCAACAACAACTATATCCGCAGCGGCAGCCTGACCTTTGACTTCCTCAAGGGATGGTGGACCGACGCGGGCACATTCGAGTCGCTTCTCAAGGCGACTCTGTTGGTGGCGAAGAAGGAAGGCGCGCTTTCGAAGCACATGTTGGAGCTCTAGCGTTGGCGCATCCCCCCCGAAAGAACGGCATCCGGAGCCGGCGTTGGCCGTGGTCGCCCTTGCTCGGGCCGGCTCTCGCCCTGTTGGGGTGCGCGCTTCCCGCTCAGGCGGCCTCGGTCCTCTCACATTGGCAGATTCAGCCGGTCTACCGGACCGACTACAAGGTCAGTGAGTCGGAGAAGGACTGGAAACAGAGCCTCACTTTCGGGCGCGCGAGCGAGCGGCTCGCCTTTGACTTGCGCATGACCAGCGGCCGCCGGGAGAATGAGCGGCGCAACAACTTCCGCCGCAACGACGACAAGATGATCCTCGGCCTCAGTCGCCCGATTCCGCTGGGCACGGTGAGCCTGGAGAGTTCTTTTCTCCGGCTCGCCGATATCACCGATCGATCGAAGAAGGCCAGCACGGACGAGACCGTGGACCTGGTGAGCAGCCTCGCTCTCCTCACGCGTGAGGATGCGTCGCTGAACCTCAAGATGAACGCCGGCTATCTGCGTGAGGTCAATACGCAGATCCGCTACGGGTCCCGGGCCTCGGTTGACTCGACCATCGCTCCGGGGTGGACCGGGGGGAGCTCCCTCAACAGCAAGTGGAATCCGGGGGACACCTTCGCGTTCACCGGTCGGTTCTTCTACGATACGACCGTTCAGGAATCGGAGACTTTCCGCACCGAGACGAGCAGCACCGATACCCTGCATACGGAGCAGAAGAACACGGATCGCTCCTTCTCCATGAACGGTGATTTCACGGTCGAATGGGACCGCTACGAACTTCTGTCGGTGTCCTACCGGGGCGGTTTCAAGGACAGCGAATCGCAGTATTACCACGCGGCCGAAGAGGCCCAGGAGAGCAAGAGGATCGTGGAGCGGCGTTCGGTCATGCAGCTCTATGGTGAACGGAAGGACAGCTTCGGCTACGTGCTCGAATACAGCCTTCGCGAAAACGAGACCGACTTCGTCCTGCTCAACACCGATCGGAGCAATACGTCGGACGACGTCTCGATCGGGGGGTACTACAACCTCGGCGGGATCCCTCTCCTGGGAAGCATCCCGGGAGTCAGGGGCACAGAGTTCAGCGTGGAACTCAATTCCTCGGACGGGCAGTCCGTCACGCAGGGAACGGCGTCCTATAACACCCGGCGGCAGGAGCTCAATTCCGAGGTTCGCCGGCGGTTCGCAACAATTCTCGAACTCGTCGGCAAGTACCGCGAATCACTGACGCAGGATATGTACGGAGACGGAGCGCTGGACAAGGACCGCCTTCGGACCGAGCTCAATGGGACCATCAAGTACACGCCGTCGCCGGGCTTCAGGGCAAACCTGACCTACACGGCCAAGTCCGAGGAATCGATCAAGATTCCGGCGGCGACCGCCGCGCAAACGCAGCAGAAAGACGACCACAACGTGAACGGGAGCTACACCTGGACGCTGCCGTTCGGCCCGATCATCAAGCAGACGATCCAGCTTGGGGCGACCTACACCTACTACGTTTTCGACGAGGACAAGAACGACCTGACCCGCAACAACCGCGTGGTCTCCGAACTCGATCTGCCGCTCTTCCCGGGCACCATGCTGGGGATCAAACACACCTATCGGCGAAACGACAGTGGGGCCCATCAGTACGCGGAGGACCGGCGCTTCCGCACCTACGCGCCCAGCAGGAAGTCGCTTTCTCAGAACCTCAGGGTCAATCTGCGGTATGAGTTCCCGGGTGGATTCCACATTGCCGCCCAGCAGGTGATGGATCTGAATCACAACACCACGGTGAGTACGGGCAGTGTCCGCTCCACGGAGAAGTACGAGTTCACCGGCAAGGCCGGACTCAAGCGGACCTTTTCGAGCGGTCTCAATCTGACGGCTCAGATCCAACGTGTGAACAGCAACGTGAAGGACGACTTCTGGCGGGTCAATGCAGTGCTGGAGAAGACGTTCAAATGAAGACTTCAACACGAATGCTCGTTTGCAGCCGACTCGCGGTCCTTGCGCTCCTGTGCCTGGGGTTTGCCGGGGGGTGCCTGTTCACGCCCCGGGAGCCCGAGGATCCGGGTGGGGGGGTGGCCCTTCCCGATTGGGTCGATCCTACAACCCTGGGGGACGCCCTCGGCAATATGGAGCGAGCGTTGGAGGCCAAGTCGCTCACCAACTACGGTCAGTCCTTCAATGAGGGCGGAGAATTCGAGCTCATCTTTGACATCACCGATGAGGGTGAGCTGGGCGACCTGAGCATTTTCGAATCCTGGAGCGGCGAGCAGGAAGAGCAGCGAATGGACGGGATCGTTGCGGCCGCCGCTGCCGACGTCGAGGTCGAATGGGTGTTCACCGCCGAGACCGACTCAATAGACGAATCCGTTAGTGAGCGATATTATAAGGACTTAGGGTACAATCTCACCTTCAGCAAGGGCGGGGCCAGCGCGACCTACTCGGGCTCGGTGGACATGTGGTTCGAAGACAACGGCTCCGGGCTCTGGTTCATCTCCAGGTGGATCGACAAACGGTCCCACGCCACGAATATGACCTGGGGGTGGCTGAGAGCGAAGAACACGGTCGAGTTCTAGGCCGGCCCTCGCCCGCTGGGCCCCGGCGTGTGCTTTCCCGCCCGCTCGCCCAACCGAAAGCGGACAAAGAGGTTGCCGAGCAGCCCCCGCGTGGGGCACGATTATTGCGCATTGGCCGAAACCTGCCACGCGACAGTCGGTTTAGAGACACAGGATCGAGGCCGCCGCCGCATCCGTCGATAGGTGAGAATGCCCAACTAGAATAGGTTCGCCTTTCCGGCACCCTACAGGAGACTCAGTGATGAAGATTCTCCCGCGTATATTGATGACTGTTCTCTTTTTGGCCCTGATGGTCCCCTTGGTCGGGTGTCCGTTCTCGACGAAGCCGAGTCCGAAGGATATCGTGGACCCGCCCGCGACCTTCAAACCCCGCACCCATCCGGACAGCCTGCTGCAGAATCTGATGCTGGCCTACGAACAGCTCATGCCGGCCGAGTTCGAGAGCCTGCTCGCGCAAGATTTCGTGTTCCAGTTTTCGGATATCGACGTGCTGGATGATGACGTGCCCTCCGACGATCTCGCCCGGGAGGATGAGGTCGGCATTCATCAGAGGATGTTCGACAACGCATTGGTGCAGACGCTGACGCTGAGTTTTGAGTACGACATCTCCTCCCTGGAGGTCGACGAGCTGGTCTCATCGCCGGAAGACACCCTCTGGACGTTGCTCCTGACCAACGTGGATCTCTTTCTCTACGGCGGAACGCCCCAATACCCTGACGAACCGGCCTCTTACGAGCTCGAGAATGGGGTCGAGCAGTTCTGGTTCCGCAAGAATTCCTGGACACACGACAACGGAGACCCTATATGGACTATCGTACACTGGAAGGAGCATAACTTCGGCGGCGGCAAGCGGGAGGCCGAGCCGCTGCCCTAGCAAGGGGCGCACGCTTGAGTCCGCGCAGGAAGAAGCAAAAGACAGGCCTGAGCCTTGGATGGCTCGGGCCTCTTCTTGTCTCCTTTGTGGCCGGGGGGTTGACCGTCTACTTCCTCATGAGCTCGGGGCATCTCGTTCCACTGGGCGACGACGCGGCCGACATTCACTTATCCGAGCTGCGGGACGCCAGGCTGCAGCTGCTGGAGACCCTCCTTCTGCCTCAGGCGCGGTGGACCGCCCGGGAGCTGTCGGAGCCGATCGATTGGCAGGGCAGTCTCCCGGATTCAGTCAGCCTGGTGCAGTGGAATGCCCGTATCACGCAAGGTGTGCAGAGCCTGGGGTTTGAGATCCTCTCCGGGGCCGAGGAAGTGATTCCCCGGGCCGGGCGGTGGCCGCTCCAGCGCCTCACGCTCGAAGTAGGGGAGTCCGGCTTGCCCCTGGGCCGGATCATGGTCGAGACATCACGCTCTCCGCGACTTCCCCAGGCTTTCTAAACATGTGATTCAAACCTCTAAGAATCCCGGAATCGAACCGATTCGCCATGTATTGGAGAATGCGGTTGACCGTTTCGACCAGGCTCCAGTAGACTCTTGAGTCTGTGTTCATTCTGGCAAGAATGTGCGGCGGAGGAGTACTTTATGGGTGGCAACAATCGGTGGAAGGTCCTGAGCTTGATCGTCTTGCTCGCGCTGTCCGCCTACGCGCTGTACCCCACGGTGCGGTATTACGCCATGGATACGGAGCAGTTCGAAGCGCTGCCCCCGGCCAAGGCAGAGAAGCTGCGCGATAGCGCGCTCAACCTGGGACTGGACCTCCAGGGCGGTATGCACCTGGTCCTTGAACTGGACCGGAGCACGCTTTCGGCGGCCGAAGTCCCGAATGCGATGGAGAGGGCGATTCAGGTCCTGCGCAACCGCGTGGACCGATTCGGCGTGGCCGAGCCCAATATCCAGCGTCAGGGCGAAGACCGCATCGTGGTCGAGCTTCCCGGGCTTCTCGACAAAGAGCGCGCAGTGCGGCTCATTGGTCAAACGGCCTTGCTCGAGTTCAAGCTGGTCAAGAGCGACAACGAGACCGTGCGGCTGATCGAGCGCATCGATCGGGCTCTGGCGGCGTCGACGGTCTCGGCTGAGGCCGACTCCGAGGAGATCGAGTTTCTCCACCCGCTGCTCGAGCGGATGCCCTTCTGGCCGGACCTGCCGTTCGGCGGCGCCTTCTTCCCCGAAGCGGAACGCGAGGAGATCGATCGGCTGCTGACCACGGTGGATGTCGATTCTCTGCTGCCGGTTGACGCGGCGCTTCACTGGGGCAAGGCGACGGAAGCCTATCAGGGCTATCGGGGCCGGGTGCTCTACATCACCGACCGTCGCGCGCAGATGGACGGAAGCGGGGTGGCAAACGCCACCCGGCGTATCGGTGGCGACGCGACGCGGCCGAACGCCTCGAGCGTCAGCCTGACGCTCAACGCCTCCGGAGCTCGCAAGTTCCGCCGGATCACCTCTCAGAATGTGGGACGCTCGCTGGCCATCGTGCTGGATTCGCTGGTGGCGTCGGCTCCGTACATCAAGGAACGAATCGCCTCGACGCAGGCCTCGATCACCGGCAACTTCACCGACGAGGAAGCCAAGGATCTCGCGATCGTGCTTCAGGTCGGTGCCCTTCCGGCGGAGATCAACATCATCCAAGAGATGACGGTGGGGCCCTCCCTGGGTGCGGATTCGATCCGGATGGGGGTCAAGGCGGCCTTGGCCGGCGCGTCCCTCGTCGTGGTGTTCATGCTCATCTACTATCGGGGATGCGGTCTGCTGGCCTTGTTGGCTCTCGTCCTCAACCTGATCTTCCTGCTGGCGGCCCTCGCCGGAATGCGAGGGACGCTGACCTTGCCAGGCATCGCCGGGATGGTGCTCACCATCGGTATGGCGGTCGATGCCAACGTGCTCATCTTCGAGCGCGTCCGCGAGGAGTTGCGGACCGGCAAGAAGGTCCGCAGCGCTGTCGAGGCCGGTTACAATCGCGCCTTCCGGACGATTCTGGACGCCAACGTAACCACCCTCATCAGTTCGGGTGTGCTCTGGTGGATCGCGAGCGGCCCCATCCAGGGATTTGCGACCACGCTGTTTATCGGCATCCTGGCAAACCTCTACACCGCCGTTCTGGTGACGCGCATGATCCTCGAGTCCGTGGCCAGCAAGAAGGGTGTCGAGTCGATTTCGATATAGCGCCTGCAGGGCCGGTTTCAGAGGCTAAGGAGATCTGGAAACGATGTTGACCATATTTACTGACACACGATTCGACTTCATGACGCGCCGCCGCGTGGCCTACGGCATTTCGGCGGTGTTTATCCTGATCGGGATCGTATCGGTGTTTATGCACGGCGGCCTGCGGCTGGGAATCGACTTTGCCGGCGGGCGTCTGATCGGCCTTCGCACCAGCGAGACGGTCGTTGTGGAAGACGTTCGGGCTGCCGTCGATGCCGCGGGATTCGAGGGGGCCGAGATTCAGGCCGTCAGGGGCACGAAGGATCTGCTCATTCGGATTCCGGACGTTTCCGACCAGCGGGGGGGCGAAGCCTCGCCGTCGGCTCGGATCATGTCCGCGATGGAATCGCAGTTGAGCGGCGTCGATGTCGAGTTGCTCCGCGAGGAGCTGGTGGGGGCGAAGATCGGGAATGAGATCCGCAAACAGGCCTTCTGGGCGATTCTGCTCTCTCTGGGCCTGATTATGATCTACATCGCCATGCGCTTCGAATTCCGCTTCGGTCTGGGAGCGGTGGCCGCGCTGGCTCACGATGTGCTCATCACCCTGACCTTCTTCTCGCTGTTCGACAAGGAGATCACCATGCCGGTGGTGGCAGCCTTGCTGACCATCGCGGGATACTCGATCAACGATACGATCGTGGTCTTCGACCGGATCCGCGAGCAGCTGGTTCGCCTGCGCCGCGAGTCGTTCCTGAACGTGATGAACATCAGCATCAATCAGACGCTATCGCGGACGGTGATCACGGCCATGACGACGCTGTTCACGGCCCTCGCGCTGCTCATTTTCGGTGGCGAGGTGATCAAGGACTTCGCCTTCGCGATGACCGTGGGCATTGTCGTGGGCACCTACTCCTCGATCTTCGTGGCCAGTTCGCTCGTTCTCGAGCTCCGCAAGGCCAAGGAGGCCAGAGGCGAGGCGTAGATTGGGAGATTCGCGTTCGCGCGCACCTTGCGAGCGGAACGAACGCATGAGTATTGCGTATTGTGGGGGTGACCTGAACGGGTGACCCCCTCGCTTTAGGCGGGGGGGGCCTGAGCGCCCAGGCCTCTCGGAACCGCCGAAGCGCCCAAGTGTTTGACCCAGCAGGAGATGTCTGCAGAATCACCCCCAAGGTCGCAGTGGGAGGAATCAACCGGTGCGGAGCGTGCGGAACCCGTCCATCAACCCTTGCCGGGTCGGCATTCTGATTGCCCTGGTCGGCGCCATCCTGACCTCGCCGTCCGCCCAGGCCGCCACACCCAGCCCCGGGGTCACGCTCGCCCGCCTCAAGTACAGCGGCGGTGGTGACTGGTACAGCAACCCCACCTCGCTCCCCAATCTGGCCCAGGAGCTCGAGGCCAGAACCTCGATTCCGATCGCAACGCACCAGGAAGCCCGGGTCAGCGTTCTTGACGAGGAGCTGTTCGACTACCCGGTTCTCTACATGAACGGCCATGGCCGGATCAGCATGACCGAGACCGAGGCCCTGCGCCTTCGCCGGTATCTGACCGGGGGCGGATTCCTCTGGGCGGATGACAACTACGGCATGGACGAGAGCTTCCGCGCGCTTCTGAAGCTGGTCTTCCCCGGCCGGACGCTGGCGGAATTGCCGTTCGATCACCCGATCTACCACTCTTTCTATGACTTCCCGCTCGGCCCCCCGAAGATCCATGAGCATGACAAAAAGCCCCCTCAGGGGCTGGGTCTGTTCGATCGTGGGCGGTTGGTGGTGTTCTACACCTATGAGTCCGATATAGGAGATGGGCTGGAAGACGAGGGGATTCACGACGATCCTTCCGAAAAGAGAGAAGAGGCCATGCGGATGGCGGTCAACGTGATCGTCTATGCGGTGACCGGCGAGGCGTCCCCGCGACCGGTAAGCTCGGCGGCCCTGCCGGGCGATTCCCGAGGAATGCAGCGATGAGCCAGCAAAAGGAGTTTGAACGCAGGCTGCGCACGGCGGCCAACGGTCGCTACAGGCGAGTGGTCTTCGAAGGCGCGGCTCGCTGGCTGGCCTGGTGCGTTTCCGGTCTGGTCATCCTCTTCCTGATCGGCTTCCTCCTGCCGCCGACGCGTCTGTGGTCGGGTGTCATGGCTGCCGCGGCCCTCGTCTGGTTCGGGGCCACGACGGTGCTGTTTCTGTTCCGGGCGCTCGCGCGTCTGCCCCGGCTGGATGATTACGCGCTCTGGCTCGAGGAGCGAGGCGGGCTCAAACGCAACGAGCTGATCAACGCGCTCCAACTCGAGCGAGACGCCGCCCGCTGGCAGCCGGATTTGGTCTCGCGCGAGCTCGTCGGAAGATCTCTTCGGCGCGCGGGCCAGGTCATCTCCTCGCTCAACCTCGGGACGCTCCACCGCGAGTGCGCGATTCCTCCCCGCTTGGGTCTGGCCTTGGCCGCCTTGACGCCTCTGGTGATCCTCTGGCTGGCGGCGCCGCTGCGTTTCGCCGATGCCACCCAGCTCTTCCTCTGCGCCGGGTCCGAGGGGGTGGTCCCGGCCGTCGAACTCACCGTGTCGCCGGGAGACCTGAAGGTCGAGAGAGGCGCCTCGGTGACGATCGAAGCCACGGTCGAAGGCCGACGCCGTCCCGGCAACGCGCGCCTCGAGATGCGCCGGCCGGGCGGCGAGTGGAACCAGGCCGACATGGTGCGCGGCGAGGCCTCGGGCGACGCCCGGGACCACTACCAGTTCGTGGCCAGCAACCTGGGCGGCGATCTCGAATACCGCGTCCGGGCAGGGTGGGCGACGAGCGCGCCCCACCGCATCCGGGTCCTCGAGCGCCTGCAGGCCCTGGGCTACCGGAAGCACTACGATCCGCCTTCCTACACCGGACTCCCGCGCCAGCGAGAGGTATCATCGACCGGAGACATCGCCGCGCTCTTCGGCACCGAAACCACCTTGGAGGTTCGTCATCGCCGCGCGGGCGCGAGCGGTCGGCTGCGTTTCCTTCCCCTGAATGAGACCCGCCCCCTGGCCGTGGGCGGCCAGGGACAGCTGCGGGCGAGCTGGTCCATGCACGAGAGCGCGGACTATCTCGTGGAGCTCTTCGATCGCGAGGAGGGCGACACCTGGGTTTCAGACACGTTCCATGTCGAGGTGGTCCCGGACCTGGCCCCCGCGATCCGCCTCCTGGAGCCTTCGCAGCACACCAAGGTCCCCGCCGACATGCGCGTGACCCTCGTGGTCGATTGCGTGGACGATTTCGGCATCACCGAGCTGGCCATGGTCTACGGACGTCCGGGGGACGATCCGCAGCGCGTGGAATTGGCTCGCTGGGACGATCACAAGGAAGCCCGCCTGACCTATCACTGGAACATGGAAGAGGTCTCGCTCTTGCCGGGTCAGGAGCTGCACTACTTCCTGCAGCTCTACGACAACGATCCGCTGAACGGACCCAAGATGGCCGAGACCGAGGTCTTCAGCGTGCGTTTCCCGAGCATGGCCGAACTCTACAGCGATGCCGAGCAGGGCCGCGAGGAGGAGATCGGCTCGCTCGAGGAGGCGCTCGAAGTCCAGGAGAACCTGCAGGAGGAACTCAAACAGGTCGCGCAGGAGATGCTGCGCGAGGAGGAGATCTCCTGGGAGAAGCACCAGGAGATCAGCGACCTGCTCGAGCAGCAGAAGTCACTGGCCGAGAAGGTCAACGATATCCAGCAATCCTTAGACGAGTCACGCCAGCGCATGGAGAACCAGAACCTCTTTTCCATGGAGATGATCGAGAAGGTCGAGCAGATCCAGGATCTGGTGGGCCAGATCCAGAGCGATGAGTTCCGCGAGCTGCTGTCCGAAATGAATCAAGCGCTGCGCAACATGAACCAGACCGAGCTCCAGCAGGCGATGGAGCAGATGAAGATCACCCAGGAGGAGATCAGCCAGTCACTGGACCGGACGCTGCAGATGCTCAAGCAGCTCCTGGCGGAAGAGAAGATCGACCGCATCATGCAGGAGATACAGACTCTGCAGGCCATGCAGGAGGCCATCAACCGGCAGCTCGAAGGCGACCAGCAGCAGAAGGCTGATGCGCAGGAGGGCCAGGAGAAGACCGACGACCAGAAGGAGCAGTCGGATGCGCCGTCCGACTCGCTGTCCTCCGGGGGGCAGTGTCCGATGAGTAAGGAAGAGTCACAGGAGCTGGCCCAGCAACAGGAAGCCCTGCGCGAGCAGCTCGAGAAGCTGCAGAAGGAGCTCGAGGAACTCACCAAGGAGTGCAAGAAGGACTTAGAGAAGCTGGCGGAGGCCCTCAAGGAGATGATGGAGCAATCTGCTCAGGAAGAAACCCCGGAGCAGATGCAGCAGGCCCAGCAGGCGATGGAGCAGCAGAACCGCGACGCGGCCCTCAAGTTCGGTCGGAAGGCCAAGGAGGGTCTTGCGCAGATGGCGTCCAGCATGGCGCAGCTCCAGAGCGACGTCGACTTAGAAGCGGCGGAACGTCTGGCCCGAGCGCTCTACAATCTGGCCAATCGGATGGTGCAGGCCTCGCTCCGGCAGGAGCATCTCGTCCGCCTGGCCGAGGAGACCGGTCCGCGCGAGCTGGCCGTGGCTGAACAGCAGCTGGTCGAGGAGCTGAGCGCTCTCGGCGATTCGCTGTTCCAGATCTCGAAGCAGACCGCCGTCGTCAACCGTGGTCATCTGCGGGCCATGGGGGAGGCGTATCAGAAGGTCCTGGACACGCGCAATCTCTTCGAAAGCGGCCGCCGGTCCCCCGCGCTCCAGCGCGCGCAGGAGTCGACCCTGGCGATCAACAGTGCGATCAAGAGGCTGGTCGAAGCAGCCGGCGAGATGACCTCGCAATGTTCCTCGAACTGTCCCAACCCCTTCAACCGGATGCAAAGCCTGACGAACCAGCAGTGTCAGCTCAACCAGCAGACCCAGCAGATGATGCAGGGAATGCAGGCGCAGCGGCCCACCATGAGCCAACAGGAGTCGCTCATGCGTATGGCCGGCCGCCAGAAGATGATCCAGGAGGGCCTCCAGGAACTGCAGGGCGAGATGAAAGAGTCGGGCAAGATGATGGGCGATCTTGGCGATGCGATCGAGGAGATGGAAGAGGTCATCGAGGAGTTGCGCAACCGGAACGTCGATCAACGCATCGTCGAACGCCAGGAGCGTATTCTGAATCGGATGCTGAGCGCCCAGCGCTCGGTTCGTAAGCGGGATCAATCGGAAGAAAGGCTCTCCCGGGCGGGGATCAGTCCGCCCGACCGCAATAGCCCGGAGGGCATCGACATGGGTCGCTCACGCTCGGAGATTCTCCAGCGAGCCATGCTGCGCGGGGCCCAGGACCCGGTGCCCGCCGAGTATCGCGGCCTGGTGGAGACCTATATGCGTTCGCTACTGCGCGGGACCACCCGGTAGGGGCGGACAAGACCCTCTGGACGGAAAACGGGACGTGTCATGCGAGGAAATCGCCCAGCATCTTATCTAAAGGCCGCGGGCCTGGTGTGCCTTCTGGCGCTCAGTCCTCTCGGAGCGCCGGCCCGCGCGCAGGAGATGCGCCGCCCCATCCAGGTGCCGACCAGCCCGGTCACGCGTGACCTGCGAACCGCGAGCGCGTTGGTCAAGCAGGGACAGATTCCCGCGGCCATCGAACTGCTCGAACCGCTCCTGGAGCGGTATCCGGGCGAATCGCGGGTCATCCGGATGCTGGGAGAGGCCTACCAGCGCATCGACGGGTACGATGAGGCGATCGAACTCTACCGGAACGAAATCAATCGAGCGGGTGGCCGGACGACCGAGTTCTGGAGCCTGATCGTCAACGCCCAACAGCGTGCCGACCGCTGCACCGATGCGGTCGATACCCTGCTCGAGGTCCTCGAGCGGGAACCCGCCTGGCTGAATCGATTCCGCGATCAGCTCGAACTGGTCGTGACGGACTCGACCTGCGGCCGCCCGGCCTTGGCCTATCTGGAGGAGCGCGCCAAAGAGAAGAGCTGCCCGCCGGCCTGGCGCGAGGCGCTGGGCAATGTCTACGTGGTTCTCGAACGGGATCAGATGGCGCTCGAGGTCTACACCGAGCTCGACCGGCAACGGCCTGATCGGGGACAGGCGATCTACAATCTTGCGCGCACGCTCACCCGCAGAGGCAAGCTCGAGGCCGGCGTGGCGGCGTACGACTCCGTGCTCAGCATATCGAACACGCGCCAGACGCTCGAACCGGCCCTCTACGAAAAGGCGGTCCTGATCGAACGCCTGGGACGTCCTGAAGAGGCGGCCGCGCTCTACACGCAGATGACCGAGCAATACCCTCACACGCAGCTCTCGATGCGGGCCGAACTTGCCAGGGCCGGGCTCTACCTGGGGCCGCTGGGGGACGTCGAAAAGGCCGAGGCCGCCTATCGCACCGTGCTCGCGGATCTCGACAGCAGGCCGCAGAACCGCGCCTTTAGGACCATTCGGGAGGATGCTCGGCTGGCCCTGGCGGAGTGCGCGCTGAGGCTGGGGCAGTTCGACGAGGCCGACAGCGTCTACACCCGGCTGGTCAGAGAATCGAACAACAAGCGGACCAAGGAGCGGTGCGCGTTCGAGCTCGGACAGCTCCGGTTCTTCCAGGGGGATCTCGCGGGGGCCGAAGCGGCCTACTACGCGCTGACCGACGACTACCCTCAGGGGGAGTGGGTCAACGATGCGCTCGAGCAGGCGTTGCTCATCGGGGAATTCGGGATGCGGGTCCCGGGCACGTTGACCGAGTTCGCCGAGGCGTTGTATGAACGCCGGAGGGGCGATCTGGAGGCCGCGGAGAGGATCTGTACAGAGTCGCTGGCGGACACCACGATCGTTCTTCTGCGCGACCACTTGCGTATGCTGCAGATGCAGCTGGCCGGAGATCGGAATCGCTGGTCCGAGGCCGATTCGGTGCTGGCCGTCCTGCTCGACCAGGATCCGGACACCCGTGTCGGGGCCCGGGCCCTCCTCTGGATGGGGGGGCGCGCCGAGGCCGATCCCCTGAAGGCGGACAAGGCTCAGCAGTACTACGAAGAGGTCATTCTCCGTTATCCTGACTCATTCGAAACCCGGCAGGCGCGGGATCGCCTACAGGTTCTGCGCAGACGATCCGAGGATTCATAGGGAAGACCAATGAGACGAGAGAGAACACAGCAAGCCAATCGCCTTCTGGGATGCTGCCTACTGGCCGCGGCTCTTCTGGCCGGCCTGGGCGGGTCCCCGGCCGACGCCCGGCTCCTTGTTCCGATGGACCTGACCCAGACCGACCATCTGAAGGCCTATGGCGTCGCCTATGACGCGTTGGAAGACGGCCAGACGGTCGAGTGGCTGCTCAACTACCGCAGCGGATCGTTCCTGATGGAGGATACCCAGGGGAACCGAAGACGCGCGCTACTGCGCGGGGTGCGCGTGGAGCTGACCTCGGCCGTGGAGGAGGCGAGCATCTACGCCGAGATCGAGGGGGAGAACATGGAGGTCATCCTCCTCGAGAAGGCCCCCCGGGTTGCCGTCTATGCGCCCCCTCACGGCGATGAGCCGTGGGATGACGCGGTCATGCTGGCCCTGGAGTACGCGGATATCCCCTTCGACCAGATCTATGATCAGGATGTGCTCACCGGCGAGACGTTCCAATACGACTGGCTGCACCTGCATCACGAGGACTTCACCGGGCAGTACGGCAAGTTCTACGCTGGATTCCGGCATGCCGATTGGTATCAGGGTCGGCAGCGGCGAATGGAGGAGGAAGCGCAGGCCGCGGGCTTCGCCAAGGTCTGGCATCACAAACATGCCGTGATCAAGCGGATCAAACAATATGTGGCCCAGGGCGGCTTCCTCTTCGCCATGTGCTCGGGCACCGATAGCTTCGATATCGCCCTGGCGGCGGACGGGGTGGACATCGTGGACACGGTCTACGATGGGAATCCGGCCGATCCCGCGGCCCAGACGAGGCTCGACTTCAGCAACACACTGGCCTTCGAGAACTTCCAGCTCGAGATGAACCCCTACGTCTACGAGTTTTCCAATATCGACATGAGCGACTACTCGAAACTGAGGGGGGCTGCGGCCGACTTCTTCGTGCTCTTCGAATTCTCCGCCAAGGAGGATCCGGTGCCGACCATGTTGACGCAGTGTCACGTGGATCTGGTCAACGGGTTCCTCGGCCAGACCACCAGCTACAACCGGGAGACGCTCAAGCCCTCCACGCTGGTTCTGGGAGAGGTGCCGGGCACGCAGGAGGTCAAGTACATCCACTCGAACTTCGGGCGCGGCACCTGGACTTTCTTCGGCGGCCACGATCCCGAAGATTATGAGCACCGCGTCGGGGACCCGCCGACCAAACTCGAGTTGCACAAGAACTCGCCCGGATACCGCCTGATCCTGAACAACGTCCTGTTTCCCGCCGCGAAGAAGAAAGAACGCAAGACGTAGTCCGCGCGCCTTGTCGAGCCCCCCCCTCTCGACGCGTGAGCGGGCTTTACGCGCGCCTCCCATCGCGTGTTAGAATCACTGGCTGAACCGTTTCTCAGAAAGGGGATTTCCATGACACAGGACGTTCAAGAAGCCATGGCTCTGCCGCACTGGGATCTGACCAACGTATACACAGGACTCGAGACCGAGGACTTCGAGCGGGATCTGTCCGCGCTCAAAGCCAAACTGGACCGGATCGAGGCCTTCGCCGCACAGGCCGGGGTCGAGCGCTTGGCATCCCCGCCTTCGGATCTGACGGAAGCGACGAGTAAGCTCGAGGAGATGATCGCCCAGTTCAACGAGATGCTGAAGCTGCTCTCGACGATGAACGCCTACGTGCACAGCTTCGTCTCCACCGACTCCTACAACGCTGCGGCCAGCAAACGCCTGAGCGAGCTGGAGCAGCTCGACGTTCGGGCCGGCAAGGTCCACACCCGGTTCCAGGGCTGGGTCGGCTCTCTCGGCAAGAAGCTCGACCAGATCCGCGCCTCATCCGCGGTGGCCGAGGAACATGGCGAGGTGCTGAAGGACATCGTCGTTCGCAGCCGTTTCCTGATGGATACGAAGCTCGAGGATCTGGCGGCCGAACTGGAGCTCTCGGGCGGGGGCGTGATGTGGAAGCTTCAGGGCAACGTCACCAGCCAGCTCAAGGTTCCCTTCGAACGAGACGGCAAGACCGAGCAGCTTCCGATGACCATGATCCGCAACCTCGCGGCCGATCCGGATGAGGACATCCGCCGTCGCGCGTATGAGACCGAGCTCAAGGCCTGGGAATCGATCCGCGAATCGGTGGCTTTCTCGCTGAACTGTGTCAAAGGGTCAGCCGGCACCCTCGCCCGGTGGCGGGGCTACGACGATGTCCTGCACGGCGCTCTTCTGCGCAATCACATCGACCGGCCCACGCTCGATGCCCTCTTGGGTTCGATCCGCGTATCCTTCCCCATGTTCCGCCGGTATCTGTCCAGCAAGGCACAGAAGCTGGGCAAGGAGAAGCTCCCCTGGTGGGATCTCTTCGCACCGGTGGGCAAGGTGAATCCCACCTATGACTGGGCCGAGGCCCGGAGCTTCATCGAGGAGCAGTTCGGCGGCTTTCATCCCGATCTGGCGAGCTTCGCCAAGCAGGCCTTCGATAACAACTGGATCGACGCCGAGCCGCGGGACGGAAAGCGCGGCGGCGCATTCTGTATGCGGGTGCCCGGGGTGGAGGAGTCGCGAATTCTGGCCAATTTCGACGGCAGCTTCGACCAGATGGTCACCCTGGCGCATGAACTCGGTCACGGATTCCACAACTCCTGCCAGACGGGCCTGCCGATGATGAGGCGGGGATCTCCAATGGTGCTGGCGGAGACGGCCTCGATCTTCTGCGAGACGATCTGTTTCAATGCCGCACTGGAGAAGGCTTCCGCGGAAGAGCAGCTGTCGATCCTCGAGAATCAGCTGCTGGGCGCGACCCAGGTGACGGTGGATATCTCATCGCGGTTCATCTTCGAATCGGAGGTGCTCCGCCGCCGGGCCGATGCCGAACTCAGCGCGGACGACTTCTGCGAGATCATGGTGGCGGCTCAGAAGGAGACCTACGGCGAGGTCTTGGACTTCGAGCATCTGCACCCCTACATGTGGCTCTTGAAGCCCCACTACTACTATGGGGACCTCAACTTCTACAACTTCCCCTACGCATTCGGCCTTCTGTTCGGGATGGGCGTTTACGCGATCTACCGGAAGGAGGGGGAGGCCTTCATTCCTCGGTACAAGGAGCTGCTGCGAAGCACCGGCGCCGGGGAGGCGGCCGATCTGGCGGCGCGGTTCGGGATCGACATCCGCTCCACCGACTTCTGGAAGGGGAGCCTCGACCTCGTGGCGGCCCAGGTGGACCGCTACTGCGAGCTGAAGGGGTAGGGAGCGGGGGAAGATACCTCTCTAGCGGATCCCTCACAGAATCAAGGCATATACCTTGTCTCTGCGAGGGGCGCCGCCGCGCACACTTTCCCCGCAGAAATCGTCTGTAATCTCCCGGGCAGCTCCGTCACATACCTGTGAGCACCCAGACGGGGGGTCTGGCGCGGGCTTCAGAGCTGCTCGTGTGAGCCTCTCGATAAGGGGAATCACCCACGGAGATCAAGCGCCGGGAGCCGAAGGGTCCCCGGCGCTTGGGATTTCTCAGCCGTTGGCCTTCGCGAACGCCTTCATGTAGTCGACGATCGCTTCGACGGACTCCATCGGACAGGAGTTGTAGGTCGAGATCCGAATACCGCCCACCGACCGATGGCCCTTGATGCCCAACATGTTCTTCTCTTTGCCATCGGCGACGAACTTCGCCTCCAGCTCCTCGGAGGGCAGCCGGAAGACGATGTTCATCATCGAGCGGCTCTCCTTGTCGACCGGGGCGGTGAAGAAGTCCGGGTTGGCGTCGAGCGTGTCGTACACCAGGCCGGCCTTCTTGCGGTTGTTCGCTTCGATCGCGCCCAATCCCCCGATCTCCTTCATGTTGGCCAGAACGTTGCGCAACATGTAGATGTTGAAGGTGGGGCAGGTGTTGAACATCGAGTTCTTGTCGGCGTGCGTTGCGTATTTCAGCAGGGTCGGGTTCTCAGCCTTGCACTGCTGCAGGATGTCATCGCGCATGATGACGACCGTAACGCCAGCCGGGCCCACGTTTTTCTGGGCGCCCGCGTAGATGATCCCGTAGGGCGCCGGATCGAACTTGCGCCACAGGAAGTCCGAGGACATGTCGCAGACCAGAGGCACGTCACCGGTCTCGGGCGTCCAGTGCCACTGTGTTCCCTTGATCGTGTTGTTGCTGGTGAAGTGCAGGTAGCGGGCGCCGGGGGTGAGCTTCAGGTCCTCCTGACGGGGGATCTTCGTCAGACCCACTGTTTCACCATCAAAGGCGACGTTGACATTCCCGAAGAACTTGGCTTCGGTGATCGCCTTCTTCGCCCAGGTGCCGGTGTGGATGTAGTCGGCCGTCTGATCCTTGGCCAGCAGGTTCATCGGAATCATGCAGAACTGCATGCTGGCGCCGCCGGTCAGGAAGAGCACATGATAGTTCTCGCCCAGGCCGAGGAACCCCCGCAGCAAGCTGATCGCTTCGTTGTGCACCGCATCGTACTCTTTCGAGCGGTGGCTGGTCTCCATCACCGAGGTGCCGGTGCCCTGCCAGTCGAGCAGCTCGGTCTGCGCCCTCTCCAGAGCGGGAAGCGGGAGAACAGCCGGACCTGCGTAGAAATTATGTGCGCGAGCCATGACGTCGATCCTCCAATTAGCCGTAGTGCTCTTCGAGCAGCTCGAGAATGATATCGCCGATGCGAAGGAGGTTTTCCTTCGACGAGGCTCCGATATGGGGTGTCATGAACACGTTGGGAGCCTTGAGCAGCGGACTGGTATCTGGCGGCGGATCCGACTCCCAGACGTCGGTTCCATAGGCCCGGACCTTTCCGCTCTCCAGCGCGGCCACCAGGTCGGCATCGTTGATGACCTTGCCGCGGCCGGTGTTCACGATGATGACGCCGTCCTTCATCTTGGCGAAGAGGTCGGCGTTGAACATACCCTTGGTCTCGTCGGTCAGCGGCGTGTGGATCGAGATGAAATCGGACTGGGCACACATCTCGTCGAGCGAGACGAGCCTCGCGTGGTCGGATGATTCGACGTACTTATCGTGGGCGACCACGTTCATGCCGAAGGCCTTGGCGCGGGTCGCAACCTCGGTGGCGATCCGGCCGATGCCGAGGAGACCCAACGTCTTCTTGAACAGCTCGGTGCGCTTCAGCTCCTTCTTGGCCCACTTGCCTTCGGACATCGTCACGTGTCCTTCGACCAAGCGGTTGGGAATACCGACCAGGTGGGCGAAGGCGATCTCGGCCACGGCCACACTGGAGGCGGCGGCCGTGTTGAAGACCTTCACGTTCTTCTTCTTCGCGTACTCCTGATCCACGTTGTCCAGACCGACGCCTCCCCGGATGATCATCTGCAGAGCCGGTGCGCCGTCGATATACTCCTGGGTGCACTTCGTCTTGCTGCGGATCAGAACGACGTTGGCTGTGTCGACTTGAGATTTGTCGTCAGTGACCTCGCCGAACTTCGCCAAACGTCCTGGAAGGGACGGGTCAAACGCATCGGAAATGAGGATCTTCATAGCGCCTCCTAGAGCCTGGGTCCGTCAAGTGATCGATCGCACGCTACGCCCTTCGCCTGGGCAATCCCCTACGCTACCCAGAGAGAGGCCTGACAATCAACCCGGAACGTAGCTTCGGCTCGAACCAGGTCGATTTTGGGGGCATGACCTCGCCTGCGTCGGCGACCGACATGAGCTGGTCGATGCTGGTGGGGTAGAGGGCAAACGCGACCGCCCACCCTTCGCCACAGCGCTTCTCGAGCTCGGCTGTGCCGCGGATTCCGCCTACGAAATCAACCCGCTTGTCGGTCCGGGGATCCTGGATGCCGAGGACCGGGCTGAGCAGATTGCTCTGCAGGATCGCGCAGTCGAGCGACTTGACCGGATCATCCGCAGGGAAACTGCCCTCGCGGGCGACGAGCCTGTGCCAGGTGCCGCCGAAGAACATGCCGAATTGCTGCGCGGCGGGCGGTTCGGGGGAATCGGCCGGCTGGATGTCGAATCGTTCGCCCACCTTCTCGAGGAACTGCTCCGGGCTCAGGCCCTGCAGATCCTTGACCACGCGGTTGTACGCCATGATCTTCATCTCTTCGTGGGGGAAGATCACCGTGAGGAAGTAGTTGTACTCCTCCTCGCCCGTGTGCGCCGGATTGGACTCTTTTCGCATGGCCCGCACCCGGGTGGCCGAGGCGCTGCGGTGGTGTCCGTCAGCGACGTAGAGGTAGGGCACGCGCCCGAATCCCTCGCTCAACTGGCTGATATCGGCCGCCTCCGAGATCACCCAGAGGGTGTGCCCGATGCCGTCCTCACTCACGAAATCGTAGTCGGGCGCCTTGTGGCACAGACGCTCGATGAGGGTGTTGATCTTGGGCTCGGCGGCATAGGTCAGAAACACGGGTCCGGCATTGGCATCCAATGCGTTGACGTGGCGGGTCCGGTCATCTTCTTTGTCGGGGCGCGTGAATTCGTGCTTCTTGATCGTCCCCGCCTCATACTCGTCGACGCTGGCGCCCGCGACGAGCCCGGTCTGCACGTGATCGCCCATCTTCTGCCGGTATAAGTAGTAACAGGGTTTATCGTCTCTGATCAGGGCGCCCTCATTGGTGAGTTTGCGTAAGGCACGGCCGCCGGTCTCGTAAACGCTCGGATCGTAGGGGTCGATCCCCGGGTCCAGGTCGATCTCCGGTTTGATGACATGCAGGAACGAGTATTCGTTGCCCTTCGCCATCTCACGAGCTTCTGCGCTGTTCATGACGTCATAGGGTGGGGAGGCGATTTGGGCGGCCAGCTCGGGACGAGGGCGCCATCCGCGGAAGGGTCGAATCTGGGACATCGGCAATCCTCCTACGCATTTCCACTCCTGTTTCTACGCAAGCGGCCGATATTAGCAGATGAAGCCGAACGGTGTCACGGTCTTCCGGCAAATGTCGCAGACCTTGACAGCCGACCACCCTGGCACTCAGAATGCTTTGATTCGGGATCAGGGGGTCCCGTCGCACACGAGGGGGTGTGCAGGGTGGAGGGGCAGAAGCCTCACTTGGCAGACGCATCTGAGGTTCGTCTCAGGAGGGGAGGGGAGGATGGAAAGGGAGTTTGCGCTGCCGACTTGCCAGAAGTGCAGCACCGGGTTGCTGATCCCGCTTTCAGACTACGGCCGCGAAGGTGCACCCATCAAATTCAAGGCCTGGGTGTGCAGCAACCCTGAATGCGGTTTCAACATCCGTATCGACAACGGCGAGATCAGCTACGGTCGCACCATCAGCTTCTCCAGCAAATAGTGCCCGACGCGTATCCGCCCCCGCCTTGCGCAATAGCACTTCAAGGCATGGACAGACCATGATCCGCGCAGTCATTTTCGACCTGGATAACACGCTGACCGATTTCATGAAGATGAAAGAGCGGGCGATCCAGGCTGCAGCCTTCGCGATGTACGACATGGGTCTTCCCCTCACGGCTGAAGAGACCTACCAGCGCATCTACGAAATCTACGACCGCGAAGGGATCGAGTACCAGTCGGTGTTCGATCACCTGTTGCGCGACTTGTACGGCCATGTGCCTCCCTCGATCCTGGCGGCAGGAATCATCGCCTATCGCAAGGCGCGTGACTCGACCCTCGTGCTCTATCCCCACGTGAAGTTGACGCTGATGGAGTTGATGCGCCGGGGCCTGCGTCTGGCCGTGCTCTCCGATGCGCCCAGCCTGCAGGCTTGGCAGCGGATTCATCATCTGGCGCTTCAGCATACGTTCGAGCATGTGATCACCTTCGATGACACCGGCCAGCGAAAGCCCGCTCCCGAACCGTTTCGGAAGGTGATGGGTCTGCTGGAACTGTCCCCCGAGGAAGTGATCATGGTGGGGGATTGGCCCGATCGGGACATGCGCGGGGCCAGCGCCCTCGGCATCCGGACCGTCTACGCGCGCTATGGCGACACCAAAGACACCGAGCGGTCGGGCGCCGATTTCGAGATCGATGATGTCATCGAACTCCTGGACATTCTCGAAGAGCTGAATGAGGGAGGCCGCGAATGAAGCTGATCACCGCGGCCGACATGCGGGAATGCGATCGCCGCACGATCGAGGGGATCGGGCTCCCGGGGCCCACCGGTGGGCTCGCCTTGATGGAGCGCGCCGGATGGGGGATCTTCGCCGCCCTGCGTCAGCAATTCTCTGCCCTCGCCCAGCGTCCCATTCTCATCTTCTGCGGTCGGGGCAACAACGGAGGCGACGGGCTGGTCGTTGCCCGCCTTCTCGCGCAGCGCGGCTGCCTTCCGCACGTGTTCCTCCTGGCCGACCCCGCCGATCTGACGCCGGACGCCCGGGTTCAATGGGACCGCTGCCTCACGCTCAAGGCGCCCGTCCAGGTCGTGGCCGAGCCCGAGGCCCTGCACCGGGCAACGGACGCGATCCTGAAAACCGCCTCCCTTCATCGGCCGCTCGTGATCGACGCGATTCTGGGCACCGGTAGCCGCGGCGCCCCCCGAGGGCTGCTGGGGGCCGCGGTGAGCCTGATCGAGGAGCTGCGCCTGGGAGAAGCCGCTGAGGTTCTCGCCGTGGATTTGCCCACCGGAGTCGATGCAGACACTGGGCAGGTGGCCGGCGAGGCGGTCACCGCCGATCTGACGGTGACCATGGCCTACGCCAAGGCCGGGTTCTATGCCTACCCGGCGCGAAGCCACCTGGGGCGCCTGCGGATTGCAGACATCGGGATCCCGCGCATCGTGGAAGAAGAGGTCGGCCTCACGCTCAACCTCATGACGTTGGAAGAGGCCGGTCTCCATCTGCCCGGCCGGGCGCGGGATGCCCACAAGGGCGCCCTCGGACGCGTTCTCATCGTGGGCGGTTCGCCGGGACTTTCTGGCGCGCCGGCCCTGGCCGCGGAGGCCGCCCTGCGCGCGGGGGCCGGTCTCGTCACGATCGCCCTCCCGCAAGGGTGTAATCAGGCCCTCGAGGCGAAGCTCACCGAGGTGATGACCTACCCCTGTCCCGAGGGCGACCACGGTGGCCTGACCGCCGAGGCCGCTTCCTGGATTCGCCGGCGCGATGAGGTCACCGATGTCTGGGCCGTCGGCCCGGGGATCGGCCGTAATCCAGATACCCAGGAGCTGGTGCGCGAACTGGTGAAAACGCAGCCGGGCCCGATCGTCGTCGATGCGGACGGCCTGTTCGCTTTGGCCGGCGGCCGCTGGGAGCGGTCACCCGAGCTTCCCGTGCCGGTTTTGACGCCCCACCCTGGAGAGATGCGTCGGCTCGAAGAGGATGAGAGCGCCTCGGCCGCCCCGCCCTGGGAGCGCGCGTCCGCCTATGCGCGGGAGCAGGGGTGCGTCCTGATCCTGAAAGGAGCTCCGACCGTGATCGCCGCGCCGGACGGCCAGGTCTGGGTCAATCCGACCGGCAACCCCGGTTTGGCCACGGGAGGGAGCGGCGACGCCCTGACCGGAATCCTGGCCGCTCTGCTGGGCCAGGGGTGTGATCCGGTCACTGCCGGGCGGGTCGGCGTCTTTCTGCACGGGTTCAGCGCGGACCTGGCTTCGGAAGTGTATGGAGAGGCAGGACTTCTGCCGACCGACCTGATCCAGATGTTGCCCGCCGCATGGGGTGAGATCGAGGCCCTGGAGGCCGAATCTCCCGAGAATGCCGGGTGCACGGAATACGCCACCCGGATCCCCTGATCGATACCAGCCCTTACGCGATTTGCGCTTCTGCAGAGATCCGCCCCACTCTCCGAAAATTAGGCTAGGAGATCCCCTTTCGTTGCTGGACTCCGTCCGGTTCGGTCAGGCCGGGCGTGCAAGCCCTGGGAGAGACGCGCACATGTCCACGCCGCCCTTCGACAAACCCGAGAACGCCCCGCGCCCCGTCTTGGAGCAGCCGGCCGAACCCATGGTGACCCCTCCCCGAACCGCCGAGGAGCGAGGTTTTGCGGAGTTTCTCTCCGCCCTCAAAGCGGTCAGCTTCTACCCGGAGGGCAATCCCGTCCGCGAGCGTATGCTGGCCGCCCTCGTGGACACGCTGGCAGCATCGCCAGCGGGCAGCGACGGATTGGAGGCCAGGTGGACCTCCGAGCACATCCTCTGGGCCGGGATTCCGGTGCTCGCCCGTGGAGACGAAGGGTGGGATTCGATGACCCGCCTCTTCGAAGCCGGGCTCAGGAGTCTGACCTTCCTGCCTGCGCTGAGCCTCGTCGAGGTCGAACGGGTGCTGAGCCTGTTGGCTCGGACGATCCGCGGGGAGTTGAATCCCACCGATGAAGACCTCTCCGTGATGCTCTGGGAAATGGACCTGCCCGCCATCGCCTATCACGTGCTCGATACCCTCGACGATCCGCTCCCTCTGGAGATGCTCGACAGCACGCCTCAGGACGGTCCAGCCGAGGAACAGGCCGAGGACGACACTCAGATGTGGGAGGAGATACACCCTCTCGAGCGGTATGTCGCTTCCGCGGGCGGCCTCGACACGACGGACCTGGATGCGCGCACCCTGCGAACCGACGAGGCCGATCTGGCCCACCTGCGCAACCAGGCGAAATCGGAAGGCCTGCGGATGCGCCGGAAGATGGTGATGGTGTTGGGGGAGATCCTGCTGCTCGACCTCTCGCCTGCCGAATCGCGGCGCGTCCTGGCCCTCATTCGGCGATTCGCAATCGAGGTCTTGCAGGAGGGGCACTTCGACACCTATGTCCAGCTCGTTCACCGTTTCCGCGAACGAGTGAACGACTTCCCCGGAAACCTGGGGGAAGGGATGCGCCGGCTGACCGACGAGCTGTCCGGGCTCGAGGCGGCGCGGCAGACCCTGGGGGCTCTGGAGTCCCTGCCCTGCGATAACGAGAAGATGATCGTGGCCTTCCTCAGCGAGCTGCAGCCCGACGGTCTGCAGCTCATCTTTGATCACGTCGCCGAACAGGGCGTCGCTCGGGCGCGGACCGGGCTCACCATCCCGGATCAGGCGATTGCCCGCGCCATGGTCCACCGTCCGCAGGCGCTGCTGGGGCAGCCCACCGGTCTGACCGATCGGCATCTCCAGGCGCTGGCCCGGCTCCTTCCAAAACAGACCACGCCGGACCAGGCCGAAGTCTGGAGCATGATTCTGGTGACCTTGCAGCGGTGTCCCGAGGCCCCCGTCCGCATGGCGCTCCTCGAATTCCTCGCGGCCTGCCGGGCCCCCAACCTCGAGAAGCGCCTGCTCAGATCACTCGACGACGAGGACGGTAGGGTGCGCAAGACCGCCGCGCTGCTCATGAGCAGGACGATGGGCGCGGCCGCCCTTCAACCGCTGCTCCAGGCCCTGTTGTCGAGAGACTTCGACAAGCGCGACTTCGACGAGCAAGCCGCGCTCTATGAAGCCCTGGCGAATTCTTCGCCAGAAGAGGTCTTCCCCTTGTTGGAGCGCACCGTCTCGCGGCGTGATTGGCTCGCGCCGCGTCACTGGCGGGTGCAGAAGGCGTGCGCCCTGCGCGCGCTCGGGCTGATCCCGATCGAGCATGCCGGACCGCTGCTCATGAAGTATCGCGATGCAAAGGATCCATTGCTGGCCGAGGCCAGTCGGCATGCGCTGGAGCAGCATCGCCGTTCGATTCAGGAAACCAGACCGGCGCCGGGCGCGGCGGCCTGAGCATAGGAGGGCAGCCGTATGGCGGCCAGGGATGAACACCCGGCAGAGGGATTCCGGAACGAGTGGAAGAGGCGCGACAAGCGACCGATTCAGAACGCCGGCGGTCTTGCCAAACGACGTGATTCTCGCGGTGCGCTTGCCGACCCGAACCACTGGGAATCGCAGAATTCATGGGACATCGGAAGCCCGAGCGGGCCTCCCGCCGCGGAGAAGGCCGATGTGGACGTGCGAACCACCCCGGACCAGGAAATCGAAACGGTCGGGGCGCGTCTCCTGAGGCACTTTCACAGCTGCTGGAGAGCCTTGGTTCTGAGGGGTATGCAGGACTCCACCTTCCGCACGGCGCTGCATGCACTGCGAACGGCGGTGATCGATCTCGAATCCCAGGATGTGCCCGCGCGCCTCGTCCGGTACGGAAGCGGTGTCGTGGCGGGCGAAGAAACGTTGTCGCCCTATTCGTCCGGGAACCTGCTGGCGCAGATGGTCGCCGAGGAAATGGATGCGATGGGTCTCAAGGGGATCCGATTCCGGGGACCGTGGGACGATGCCGAGGTCGCACGTTTCCTTCAGCTCCTCGAAAACTGGCGGCGCGCCGAGGAAGCGACCGACGCCGAGCGCCGCGAAGAGATGGAGGCGATGGGCGTAGGCAGCATCGAGATCCTCACGGGGGAGGATGAGACGGAGGCTGACGCCGACCTTCCCACGAGCGGGTGGGACGCCGTTGCCGATCTCGGTGAGCTGCGCAAACGGGCCCGGCAGACTTTCTTCGGCGCCCTCCGCGTGGCCCGGTTCCAGATGAGCAGCCTGAGCGGCCAGAGCAGCCCCGCGCTGCGGCGCACCAGGCAGGTCGTGCACAAGATCATCGACACCCTCGTCGAGGAGGAATTTTCCCTTCTTGCACTCACCGCCCTGAACGCGTTCGATACCCAGACGTTCCTGCATTCGGTCAACGTCTGCATCCTGGCCACTGCGCTGGGGCAGCGCCTGGGTCTCAACAAGCGCGAACTCTCCGAACTCGGGGTGGCGGCCTTCTTCCACGATCTGGGCAAGATGAACATGCCCAAGCCGGTCCTCAACAAGCCGGGCACCTTCAGTCCGGCCGAGTGGGAGATCATGAAGACCCACCCGCTCGAGGGCGTCAGGACCCTTGTGCGGAGCGATCAGTTGAGCTCCCTCACCATGAAGGTGGCGCTCGTGGGGCTCGAACATCACATGCGCTTCGATCTAACCGGCTATCCGCGGATGGGCGATCAGTGGGACATCGGCGTCCTGAGCAGGATTGTCTCGATCGCCGATTGCTACGATGCGATGTCATCCCACCGCACCTACGAGACCAACCGCCTGATCCCCCATCGGGTCATGACCCATATGCTTGGCCGGAGCGGCAAGAACTTCGATCCCGTGCTCATGCGTCTCTTCGTGGGGCTGATGGGGCTCTACCCCGTGGGGAGCCTCGTCGAACTGACCGGCGGCGAGCAGGCGGTCGTGGTCGCGACCGATCCGGACGACCCGGTGAGACCGGTCGTGCGCCTGACCCGGACAGGTGACGGGGATCCCGTGCCCGGCAGCGACTTGCAGCTCGTGAGTCTGACCGACAAGCCCTGGGGCGGGGGAGAGAAACTCCCCATCGTGAGGGCGCTGGACCCCGAGGAGGTCGGCGTGGACCTCTCCGCCTATCTGCTGTAGCCCTCCCTGATTACAGAGGCACATCCCGCCCGGCCACCGCCCCGTGGTGGCCGGGAATCATGTTGACCCTCTACGCCAACATACCTATATTCCATACCTAACCATCCTTGCGGAGGGTGGGTTTTGGGTGCGTGAGCCTTCTGATCGCTCGCCACCTCGGGGTTAGTATGGCCACTTTGGCCTGTTCAAAGGACGTTGCGGATATGAGGCGAACCTTCTGTCTGACGCTGGCCTTGTCTCTTCTGACAGTCTGCGGGCTTGGTTGCACGAAACTGGTGCCCGTCGAAGGCTCGGTTCTCGATGAACGGAAAGCGTCGGTGATCACGTTCACGGATGGGTCCTCCATCCGCGGCAAGATCGACATTGACGAGGACGTGGTCGTCACCAAGGGCGGCGTCGTCTATGCCGGCATCATCTACGATCTGACCGACGAGGAGATCGTGCTCGATGAATGTCGTTATCTGCATGCTCATGAGGGCTACGACGCAGGACGGAGCCGCCTGGCCGAAGCGCGCGTCGACGTCCAGCAGGAGCTGATGAGCTTCGAATTCCGGCGCGACGAGATCGAGCGGGTCGAGCGCGTGCGGGTGGATGCGATGAAGACTGCCACGCGCACCGCCTTCTGGACGTTGTCCGGCGTGGTCTCGGTCTTCCTTCTCCAGGAACATTCCTAAGATTTGAACGCCCCGCTGGATGAGCCGCGGGATGGGAACGGATCGGCAAACGGGACAAGAGGATTCGAATCGCTATGCTAAGGAGTCGATCGATGACGAAGCGTGTGGCTGCGCTGAGCTGCTTGACTGTCCTTCTCGGACTCGCCCTGTCTGTCGTCTTCCCGGCCGAGGCTCAGACCGACTATTTCGACTATTACTTTCCCGTGCCCGTTCCGTATTACGCCGGCGAGAACTTTGATCTCGCGGTGATGATGTCCCAAGGCCAGTTCAGCGACGTGGCCTCGGTCTACCCCATGCTCTTTCACCGGCCGCTCGATTCGATCGGTCCTCGCCCCGGCGCCGATGCGTGGGGGATGGGCGGCGCCCACCTGGCCCTGACGGATGGTCCGCAGGCAATGGGGTGGAATCCGGCGGCGCTCGGATATTTGAGGGAGCCGGCCGTGTCCCTGGATGCCATTCGCAAGACCTCCTCCGGCTCGGGGACCGCGCTTCCCGACACCGTGCACATCGAAGGGCAGCCGGAGTTCGGCATCGACACCTATGACTGGAAGCTGGCCCCCCTGAGCGGGTTCGGCTTCTTCGGCGGAGCCATGCCGCTCACCGATCTGGGCGGCCGTCCGCTGGTCGGTGGATTGAGCTATCGCCGCAGTATCGAAGCGGCCTGGGCGCAGGAGACCCTGCTCGAGATGGGATTGCTGGAAGGGACCGGCTTCCCCTTTGTCGTCGGCCTGGACTCGAGCGAGTGGGGATCGATCGAAAGCTTGACGGCGAGCCTCGGATACGAGCTGGTCGGGTCCGAGCAGGTGTCTGTGTCCGTTGGGGGGAGCGCCAACTTCCTGAGGGGCCGGATTCGCACGCGGATCACGACCGATGTGGCGGTTCGCGACTTCGAGCCCGGGGTCCTCTCCTTCCAGAAGGACGCCAAGGGATTCTCCTTCGAAGGGGGTATCCAAGCGCGCATCATGGATCTGGTCCGGGTCGCGGGGTGGGCGAGCCTGCCCTACAGCCTCGAGATCTACAATAGCCGGTTCACCGATGTGACGATCGTGACCCCGGACGCCAGCTTCGGGTTCCGTACCTTTGGAGAAGTGGCCGACTACGATATCGAAGTGCCGATGTTCTTGAGCGCCGGCGTGGCGGTGGGGCCGATCAAAGGCATCACGATCGCGGCCGACCTCAATCAGCGCAACTGGTCCGAAGCCGAGATCAAACACAAGCTCGAAGAATATCAAGTCTTCGATGGCCCGTATCCCGGCCCCGATCTGACCAGCTATCACCTGGGCGCCGAGTTCGAGTTTCCGCTCCTGAAGGGAGCGATCCACAGACGCGGCATGGAGCTCTATGCGCGGGCGGGCTACCGCACGATTCCGCTTTCGATGTACGACCTCGATCCGGTCAACGGGGATGCCCCGTACTATCTCGGGGATCCGATCGAGGGCAGCGGCTACAGCCTCGGCTTTTCACTGCTGACGGACGCTCAGATCGACTTCAACCTGTCCATGGAGTTTCAGTCCTACAAGATGCGGCGCTGGTTCCTCGATGACACCCGTGACATCGAAGAGCGCGAGCTGACCTTCAATGATCCTTACGACCGGGCTCCGGTCATTGACCTCAAGCAGACGATGATGCGGGTTAGCTCGACCTGGCGGCTGTAGGAGGGGTGGGGGAGGCCCCCCCGCTTCAGGCCGAATCGCGCTCGTCCAGCCTCAGGATCCCTCCGCCCTGGCGCACCCTGCGCCGGCCACAGTGCCACCACCAGATGTCAATTGCCTGTGTTTCAATGAGTTGCATCGGTATCGCCAATCCGATCCAGCGGACTACCAGTCCGCTGCCCAGATTGTGCCCCGGGGCACAATCGAAACCCCCGGGCGGCCGCCACAAACCAGCTCACAGCAAGAAGGCCCGGAGCTCATCGCCCCGGGCCTTATCTCTTCGAGCGAGCAGCTTGCTCACCTCCGTGTAGCGGTCACTGGACCGCGGCCAGCCGGACGGTTATGAGCACCCGTTCGATGAGCCACAGTTGATACATCGGTAGCAGGCACCATTGCGGGTCATCAATGAACCGCAATCGGGGCAGGGCGGAGCGTCGGCGTCATTCACGAAGGTGATATCCTGCCCCGCGCTCGGATTCGGCCCCGTGATCGGCGCCGACCAATTCGATGGGTCGGAATCGAGATCCTTGTCCTCTTTGGCTTCCCGGAACTTCAGCGCCAGCCAGCGGAAGATGTAGTCGGTGATACTCTTCGCGTACCGGATCTCCGGATGGTGCGTGAAGCCGGAGGGTTCGAAGCGGGTGTGGGTGAACTTGTCGACCAACACCTCCATCGGCACCCCGTACTGCAGGGCAAGCGAGATCGCGGTCGCAAAGCAGTCGGAGAGACCGGAGACCACGGTGCCTTCCTTGGCCATCACCAGGAAGACCTCTCCCGGCTTCCCATCCGGGTAGAGTCCCACCGTGACGTAGCCTTCGTGGTCTCCGATCACAAACTTGTGCGTGACCGAGTGCCGCTCCTCCGGCAAACGGCGCCGGACGGGGCGGAGTTCCTTCTTCTCGCTCGACTCACTCTTCTGATCTCCCGTGGAGAGCGGTTGGGCCCGTTTGGAGCCATCACGATAGATCGCCAGCGCCTTCAGACCGGTCTTCCAGGCCTCCAGGTAAGTCTCATGGACGTCCTGGGGCGTGGCCTCGGCCGGGAGGTTGACCGTCTTCGAGATTGCACCCGAGATGAACGGCTGGGTGGCCGCCATCATGCGTACATGTCCCATGTGGTGAATGAAACGTGACCCGTTGACCGGGCGGAAGGCGCAGTCGAAGACCGGCAGGTGCTCATCCCTCAGGTGCGGGGCGCCTTCGATGGTCTCCGTCTTCTCCAGGTACTGCTTGATGTCCTTGATCTGCTCGGTGGTGTACCCGAGTCGATCGAGTGCGCGGGCAACCGACTGGTTGACGATCTTCAGCAGGCCGCCCCCCACGAGCTTCTTGTACTTGACCAGCGCAAGATCCGGCTCGATGCCGGTGGTGTCGCAGTCCATCATGAACGCGATCGTCCCGGTCGGAGCCAGAACGGAGACCTGGGCGTTTCGATATCCCCAGCGCCCGCCGTTCTCGATGGCCTCGTCCCAGACCTTCCAGGAGTTTTGCAGAAGGCGCTCGTCCACGAGATCGGGATTGATCCCCCCCAGCGCATCGCGATGCCGGCGAACCACACCCACCATCGGCTCACGGTTCTTGGCGAATCCCTTGAAGGGGCCCACCACCCGAGCGATCTGGGCCGAGGTCGCGTAGGCCTGTCCGGTCATGAGGGAGGTGATCGTTCCGGCCAGCGCCCGACCCTCGTTCGAGTCGTAGGGGAGGCCGCTGGACATCAGGAGCGTCCCCAGATTGGCATACCCCAAACCGAGGGGGCGGTAGTCGTAGCTGTTCTGGGTGATCGTCTCGGTCGGATAGCTCGCGTTATCGACGAGGATCTCCTGCGCGAGGATCAGGATTGACACCGCGGCGCGGAACGCGTCGGGGTCGAACGCGCCTTCGTCGTCGACGAATCGCACGAGATTGAGCGAAGAGAGATTGCAGGCCGTATCGTCTAAGAACATGAACTCGCTGCAGGGATTGCTCGCGTTGATCGGCGCCGACTGCGGACAGGTGTGCCACTTGTTGATCGTGGAGTCGAACTGGAGGCCCGGGTCGCCGCACTGCCACGCGGCTTCGGTGATCAGCTTCATGAGATCGCGCGCCCGGACGGTATCGACCGGTTCCCCGGACGTGACGGCCCGCGTCTGCCACTGGCCGTCGCTCTCGACCGCCTTCATGAACTCGTCGGTGACCCGCACCGAGTTGTTTGAATTCTGGAAAAAGACCGAGCTGTAGGCCTCGCCGTTCAAGCTGCCGTCATAACCCGCCTCGATGAGGGCCCAGGCTTTCTGCTCCTCGTCCGGCTTGGTGCGAATGAACTCGACGATGTCCGGGTGATCGACATTCAGGATCACCATCTTGGCCGCGCGGCGGGTCTTGCCGCCGGATTTGATGACGCCCGCGAACGCGTCGTACCCACGCATGAAGGAGACCGGCCCCGATGCGGTGCCGCCGGAGGAGAGGTGCTCCTTCGACGAGCGCAGCGTCGAGAAGTTCGTGCCGGTACCCGATCCGTACTTGAAGAGCATCCCTTCGGTGCGGGCCAGGGCCAGAATCGAGTCCATCGTATCTTCAACGGAGTTGATGAAGCAGGCCGAGCACTGCGGCTTGTCCTCTAAGCCCATGTTGAACCACACCGGACTGTTGAACGAGGCCTTCTGGTGGACCAGCAGATGGGTGAGTTCCATCTCGAACGCCGAGCCATCGTCGCTCGAGTCGAAGTAGCCGAGCTCACTGCCCCAGCGGGTGATCGTCTCGGTCACCCGGCCGATGAGCTGGCGGATGGACGTTTCGCGTTCGGGCGTCTCCAGCCCTCCGGCCAGATACTTCGAGGCGACGACATTCAGGGACATCTGCGACCAGGACTTCGGGACCTCGATGTCCTTCTGTTCGAAGATGATCTCTCCCTTGTCGTTTGCGAGGTTTGCCGTGCGGCGGTCCCACGTGATGCCGTCAAATGGGTGCTGGCCGGGCGTGGTGAAATAGCGGGCGATTTTCAGTCCACGAGTTGATGTTTGCTCCCGCGTCTTCTCCTTCGCCTCGGTGACCGGTTGCGTATTCGCGCCACCGGATCCAGTTGACCTATCCTCCATGCAGTCCTCCTGACAGCCAACCCCGACGACCAGTGGACCTTTGATCATCGGGGCTGACGGGAATCTAATGCGCATCCGCCCCCAAATGGGACGAAATCTGGCAAAAAGAACCGAGCTCCAATCTCCCCAACATCTTGGGGTGAGTTTCTACTGGTAGTACCAAATATGGTGGACGTCAAACCGAAAAAAGCCGCGATCATCTAAGTGCTTCTGATGGGAACGATTGCAGTTTCCAAACGACCAGGATGATAGAAGTGCAACCGACAGGCCGTGGTTCGTGCAGCTGTAACACGCTTACTGACGGTCGGTTAGAGGTTTAGAAATGCCGGAACCCGCACTGGGCAAGGCCCGCGCTGATCGCCAGTGACGCGACGGGCGGCCAATTACTCTTCTTCGAGCAGCACATCGAGGAATCGGCGCATGACGGTGGGGATTTCACGCCCCCTTTTGACCAAAACGCCGAGCGGCCTGTAGTAGGATTGCTTCGAGAATCGGACTGAAGTCAACGTGCCCAGCCCCACCTCGCGCTCAACCGTCATGCTGGGCAGGACCGAGACGCCCGCGTTGATTTCGATCGCTCGTTTGATCGTTTCAATGTTGTCGAATTCCATCGCCACCTTCACCTTGATGCGGTGACTGCGCAGAATGCGGTCGACGGCGCGGCGGGTGGGGATATCGCGCTCGAACGCGACGAAGGGCTGCCCCTCGAGTTTCCGAAGCTCGACCTTCTTGTACTTGGCGAGCGGGTGGGAGGGGTGACACACCATCACGAGCTCGTCGTTGCGGAAAGGAAGGATGTCGAGCCCCGACCGGCGGGCCGGATAGGCCACGATGCCGACGTCCGCGGTATTGCCGACCACCGCCTCGTAGATCTTGTTGGCCCTGCTGAACTCCATGCGCACGCGCGCACCCGGATAGCGCCGCATGAACTCGGTCAGGTAGGGGTGCAGCTCATGCATTCCCACGCTATAGATGGTGGCGACCCGCACCTCGCCCACCACGCTCTTGCTCAGTTGCTGGAGGCGGGTCTCCATGTTTTCGATGCGCAGAAGGATGTCCTTCGAGACCTCGTAGAGAATCTGCCCGGCCAGGGTCGGGGCCAGGTTCCGTTTCCCTCGCTCGATCAGCTTGTGGTCGTACTTCTCCTCCAGGCTGCGCATCTGCTGGCTGACAGCCGACTGGGAGATGAAGTTGAGGACCGCCGCTTTCGAGAAGCTCTTGGTCTCCACAACGTCGCAAAACACTTTCAGGGTTTCGAGCTGCATGACGAGCTCCTCCTCAGGCGAATCCGATTGGGCCCCCTCGCTCCCCCCGCCGCCTCACTTCGCGGGACCGGGATGAGCAACTCGGGAAACAGCCTCACAGGCTAATCATTCCTATTAGCATGCATCGGGTCTCCCGTCTATGCTCGATGCGCGGTTTGGCCGGCCTCTCGGCCCCGATTTGACACCCCAACCGGGATGCGCGTACCATCTGTGGCCCGGAGGAGAAGAATGGCCGCTGTTGCAGGTGCACCACAACCCTTCCCGTATCAGGGCAGTAAGCGGCTCTTGGCGGCCGAGATCGTCTCCTGCGTACCACCCGGAACGCGCCGGATCGTCGAGCCCTTCGCGGGGTCCGGGGCCGTCAGCATCGCGGCCGCGAAATTGGATCGTGCGCCCGAATTCCTGATCAACGACCTCAATCACCCCTTATCCGCGCTGTGGGCGGCGATTCTGGACGACCCCGTAGCGCTCTGTGACGGCTATGAGTCGCTGTGGAATGCCCAGCAGGGGAGGGAACGGACCTTTTTGGGTGAGGTTCGCTCCCGCTTCAATCGAACCCACCAGCCGGCCGACCTCCTCTACCTGTTGGCTCGCTGCGTGAAGGCCGCCGTCAGGTACAATGCGCGCGGCGAATTCAACAACAGCCCGGACCATCGCAGGCAGGGGAAACACCCGGACAAGCTCCGCACGAACATCCGGGCGACCTCGAATCTCCTCTGCGGACGGACCGCCGTGAGCTCGGACGATTACCTGGAGGTGCTGAAGCGTTGCGACTCGGGCGACTTCGTCTACCTGGACCCGCCGTACCAGGGAGTGTCCGGGAATCGCGACTCCCGCTACATGTCGCAAATCGCGCACGACGGGTTCTCGCGGGCGCTCGATGAGCTCAATGGGCGCGAGGTCCCCTACGTGCTCAGCTATGACGGCCGCACCGGCGGTAGGTCCTACGGCGAGCTGTTACCGGCCGGGCTGGATCTGACCCGGGCGGAACTCCCCGCCGGCCGTTCTTCGCAATCCACCCTCCTGGGGCGCAGCGACCTGACCGTGGAATCTCTGTACCTCTCCCGGGCCTGTCTGCGAAAGCTCGGGGGGATTCCATCCACCCTGCAGCAGCTGACGGCGTCATGAGCGGGTTCACCTTCTCCGTGGCGGTGCTGGGCTGCCGGGCCAACCAGGACGAGATCGACGGGCTGCGCTCACACCTCCTGGGGCTGGGGGGAACCGAGGTACCCTTTCCCTCCGCGGCGGATATGACCATCGTGAATACTTGTGCGGTCACGAATTCGGCGCTCGCCCAGTCGCGCCAGGAGATCCGCCGGGCGGGACGGCAGAAGGACGACGGGCTCCTGCTCGCGGTCGGGTGCGGTGCGCAGATGACTCCCTGGGCGCTGGCGACCCTGGAAGGCGTCGATCTCGTGGTCGGCAATCGGGACAAGGCCGAACTGCCGCGCATTTTCGAGGCCCTCTTCACCGGCCCTCTGCCCCGCGATGGCACGCTGATCGATGCTCTCCGGAAGGAGGGCTTCGAGCCGGCGCCCTCGGAAGAGAGGCCCGGCGGCCCCCCGGTTCTGTGGTCTGAGGATCCCCGCCCGGCGCGGTTTCTGTCGAAAGGCGAGGTGATCCCCCAGACGCGCAGCCGAGGCCTTCTCAAGATTCAGGATGGCTGTCATCACCGCTGCCGATACTGCATCGTGCCTCACCTGAGGGGCGCTCCCCAGTCCCGGCCGATCGATGAGGTCTGCGCCGAAGCCGAGAGGCTGGCCCGCGCCGGCTTCCGGGAGATCGTGCTCACCGGCATCAATCTGGGTCTCTACGGGCTCGGCCCAAGTCGCGATGCGGATCTTGCGACTCAGGAACACCTTCCCCGCCTTCTCCGCCGGCTGGAGGCCATTGGGGAGCTGAAGCGGATCCGGCTCAGTTCGCTCGAACCGATGACGATCACCGAGCCACTCTTAGACGCGCTGGCCACCTCGGCCAAGGTGGCCCGTCACCTGCATCTGCCGTTGCAGAGCGGAGCCGATGAGATCCTGAGGCGCATGAACCGGCCCTACGACAGCCGCGCGGTGCGCTCTCTGGTGGCCCGGGTGCAGCGGCATTGGCCCAGTTTCGGACTCGGCGTGGATGTCGTGGCCGGGTATCCGGGAGAAGAGGATCACCATTTCGCTCAAACCCTGGCGCTGATCGAAGAGCTTCCCGTATCCTATCTCCACGCTTTTGCGTACTCGGAGCGTCCGGGCACGGCCGCGGCGGAAGATCCCGACGTGGTCGCGCACGCCGTTCGGCGCGAACGCGTCAAACAGCTGCGCGCGCTGGATGAGAAGTTGCGGCGCAGGTTTCAGGAGAGGCTGTCCGGAGCGCAGTGCGACATCATCGTGGAACAGGCCGATGAGGGCCAATTCACGGGCATGAGCGGCGAGTACGTGAAAATGCGAGGATCCGGGGCGTTCTGCAGCGGTGATTGGGTGCGGGTGGAGGCTGCAGAAACGCTTCGTCCCGGATTGATGGGGTGTCGGCTTCTGGAGACTGATGGAACGACGGACGAATAGAGAGGCGGGCCGAGCAGGTTTGAACGAACCCAAGCGCTATCACATAGAAACGTACGGCTGCCAGATGAATGTGGCCGATTCGGAACTGCTTTCGAGCATTCTGGAGGAAGCCGGCTGGGAGAAGACCTCGGCTCAAGATCAGGCCGACCTCATCATCGTCAACACCTGTTCGGTGCGGGAGCGCGCGGCCGATCGCGTGATCGGACACGTGCAGAGCATGGAGCCGTTGCGCCGCGCTCGCCCACATCTTCAGGTCGTCGTGGCCGGGTGTCTTCCCCAGCACCGCGGGCGAGCTCTGGCGAATCGGATGCCGGATGTCGACCTGTTCATCGGCCCCGACAACTACCGAGACCTGCCGGAACTGCTCGACCAGCGCGAACAGATGCATCGGTTTGCCTTGAAACCGAATCGGGGCGAGACCTATCAGGGGCTGCGTCCCCGGCGGGAGGGGCGGGTCAACGCCTGGGTGTCGATCATGCGCGGGTGCAACCGAATGTGCACCTACTGCGCCGTTCCGTTTGCCCGGGGGCGCGAGCGCAGCCTGCCGCGCGATGAAGTGGTGAGGGAGGCCGAGGAGGCCATCGCGAGCGGCTATCCGGCCATCACCCTCCTGGGACAGACCGTGACCTCCTATCACGATGGTGAATACGATTTCGCGGCGTTGCTCACCAGCCTGGTCAAGATCGAGGGGCTCGAGAGGCTGCGGTTTCTGTCACCTCATCCAGCCGATTTCACGCAGGAGCTGCTGCAGTTGATCGGTGACGAGCCCAAGATTGCCCGTCATCTGCATCTTCCCGTGCAGTCCGGTTCGACCCGCATTCTCGAGGCCATGCGCCGTGGGTATGGGCGAGATGAATACCTCGACCTGATCCACCGCGCGCGGGCGACGATCAAAGGGCTCGCCGTGACCACCGACCTCATCGTGGGGTTTCCAGGGGAGACCGAGGAAGACTACCTGGACACCGTTGATCTGATGAACCGTGTGCGCTTCGACAGCGCCTTCATGTTTGCCTACTCGCCTCGAGAGCGGACCTATGCAGCCCGGGTGCTCGACGACGACGTCCCCGAAGCCGAGAAGAAGCGCCGCCTGCGGGAGATCATCGACTTGCAGGAGAAACACTCCTGGGCAACGTTCGGTCGGTTCTTGGGACGACACCTGGACGTGCTGGTCGAAGGACCCGCCAAGAGCGAGGGCCACAGCCTGTTCGGCCGCGCCCCCGACGACAAGGCGACCCTGTTCCGGCCCCTGGTGGGCCGCACGCTTGCTCCGGGCAGCGTGGTGAAGGTCGAGGTCGAGGGGTTCAGCTCGCACACGCTAAGGGGACGCCAGGTCGCACACGCCGAGTAGCGGCTGCCGGGGTATGCCCGTCTAGCGGTCGTCCTCTCCGGGCCAGACGGGGATCTCTTCGAGTTTCGACTTCGGATAGCGATAACATCGCCGCGTCCCCATCGACACCAGGAGCGCACCGAAGAAGAGGTGCAAGAGCCCCATGATGCCCAGCCCCGAAGTCGACTGGACGACGAGGTTCAGATTGGCGCCGTTCAGGCCTTCCCCCGTCACCTGGTCCAGCCGGAGGATCGAGGAGAGCTTCGGGATCATCATGAGATGGGGCAGTACGGCCACGGCGGTCATGAGAAGGATGAGAATCAGCTGCGACAGCACGACCGCCGGCGTACGCAGCCGCAGGAAGTGCATCCCGACGGTGATGATCAGGAGGATTCCGGCCGCGCCGGTGGCCACATAGCCCAGCAGCTCCAGGACGCCCACGACGAGGCGCGCGGCCTCGATCGACTGGCCGGTCGATTGGGCCAGAAAGGGGATGATCAACAGGACGGTGGCCGCCTGGACCCCCATCCACATGGTGCCCCCCAGCAAGTACACATATTCCAGGGTTTGGGCCTTCCAATCCGGGGTCGGCCGGGGCATCGAAAGCACGACGCCCACGTCCGGATCTGGTGCGGTCGGGTTCTTCATGGCCTCTTCCTTCATGCCTTTACAGCCGATGGCGACAGTGTCCGTATCCAATGATCGGCCGCCGAGGAGCTTTCCTGGGGGGGAGTCTTTCCTGGTTGCAGATTGACTTGGCTACCGGCCCCGGCCTAGCATGTGAGATTCTGGCCAGTGGAGTGACCAGGTACAGGGCCAGGCCTGGGGAATGGATCCCAGGCAGGTAAGCGACCCCAACGAGGGAGAAAGCCGCCCCCATGAGCAAAGCGACCGAGAGCTGCTGGAATTGCCAGCACGTGCTGGAAGATGTGCTCCTATGTGGCCGCTGCGGAATGCCGCAGCCGGTGGAGTTCTTGGGCCCCTTCGAGGCCCTGGGGCTGCCGCCCCGGCTGACCTGGGAGGCGACGGAGCTGTGGACCACCTATGAGCGGCTGGCCCTGAAGTGCCACCCGGACCTGTTCCAGGCTCACATGGACGAGCGAGTCCTGAACGCATCCCGGTTGGCGATGCGGTCGCTCAACGACGCGCTTCGCGTGTTGCAGGATCCCAAGGCGCGGCTTCGCCACGTCCTGACCATGTCCGGACACACCGGCGAGTTGACGCGGACGATTCCCCAGGCCCTCGAGGAATCGGCCCAGATTGTCAACCGCGTTCTCAAGGCGGTCGAAGAGGCCACCGAGAAGGACGACCGCGATGTCTGGGAAGACCAGCAGGATCATCTCGCCTCGCTTCAGGTACAGGTGGAGAAGGCTGAGCGCGACTCGAGCGCGACTTTGCAGCGACTCATGATGGAGTGGGACGAAGGCGTGACAGGCGCCAGGGACGGATGGCCACACATGCCGGACGGTTGGTATCAGGCCGCGATGCGCTGGTTGGGTGAACGTCAGTATTTGGACGGCCTCACGGCCCGAGTGACCGCTGGACGGCGCTGGCCGCAGGCGGCGGAAGCACAATAACGCTCCGCCGATCGAATACGAGATCGAAAGGGAGGAACCCGGTTTGACGACGCAATCGTCGGGACCTGCAGCAGCAGACGGATTCATCGCACTGGACTTCGGCGCGGGCGGAAGCCGGATCGCTCACGGGCGCGGGGATGCCACGCAACACGTTACCGACCTGAGTGGCGATGCTCACATACCGTCGGTGTTGGCCATGTCGGCAGACGGTGGCTATCTGGCGGGAACCCCTGCCCGGGACCGGCAGGCGCTGTTCCCGGAACAGACGGTGCCTTCGCTGAAGTCGCTCATCACCATGCTCCCCGCGGATGTCGAGTCCATGGGCAGTTTCTTCCCGCTCAAGGTGAGCGAAGGGGCGAAGTCGCTTCTTCAACTCGAGCTGGGGGGACGCAGCCGTTCGTCGGTCGAGCTGGTGGCGTACTACCTCAACTACCTGAGGCGGGGCGCGGAGATCAGTCTGGAACGTTCGATCCGCTCCGTGGTGATCACGGTGCCGGTCAGCTTCAGCAGCTTCGATCGAACCTCGCTCAACCTGGCCGCCAAGCTGGCCGGGTTCCGCCGGGTGCGATTCATTGAAGATACAACTGCAGCGGCCCTGCATTGGGCGGCCCATGGCGGACGAGGTCGCGTGGCGATCTGCTGCTGGGGCGCCGAGTACCTGAGCATGGCCATCCTGGAGATTGGTGAGGGGCTCGTCCGCGTACGTTCGATGGGCGGGCGCCGCCGGATCGGCGGCGACATGATCGACCAAGCTCTGGCTAGCGAGTTACTCGCCAAGGCTCGCGAGAAGGGTGTGGCCTTGGACAACGAGGCCCACATCGCGAGGCACCTTCTGGTGGCGGCGGAGATCGCGAAACGGGACCTGGCCAAGCGCGGCAAGGCCGACATGCAGCTGAGCCTGGGCGGGGGAGAGGCGATTCGCCACACCTTCACCGCCGAGGATCTGGGCCGCTGGATCACGCCCCACGTGAACCGGGCGCGGGATTTGGCCAAGCAGGTGCTGACCGAGGCCGATCTGAAACCGAACGATCTCGATTCATTGATCGTGACCGGCGGCATGACCCACCTGGCCGGCGTCCAGTCTTGTCTGGAAGAATCCTTCGGCCGCAGCCCGCTCGAGGGAATCGATGCTGAGTATGCCGTGGTGGATGGAGCGCTGATTCGCGCTCGTTTGCTTGACAGGGACCGCTCCGACCCGCTGGTGCTCGACGTGATTCCGGATGGACACGGTCTGAGAGGACGCGACGGGGGAATCACCGCGTTCCTTCCGCAGGGCGTGGTTTTGCCGGCCAGCGTCCGCGAGAGCTTCAGCACCGTGCTCGACCGTCAGACCCAGATGGGTGTTCCCCTCTACGGGCAGGTCGGCAAGGACTGGCAGGAACTCGCGACCATCGAGATCAGCAAGATCCCGCCGCTGGACGCGGGGAAGGCGCAGATCGAGGTGGCGTTCCTCGTCGACGAGAACGGCCTTCTTTCGGTGTCGGCGACCGAGATGACCAAGTCGAAGAAACTGCAGGTCGAGGTCCATCCGGTGCGCGGGCCTCGGGCCTCAGCCGTGGCCACAGCCATCGAGGCGATTCCCGTGCCGCCTGAGGAAGAGTCCGCCGAGGAGCTCATCCGGGAAGAACTGCGCCACCGGGGCCGGTTCTGGCTGCAATCGCTTCGCGAGCTGGTCAAGCGGCGTTCCACGCTCATGACCCGGGACGAGAAGCAGCTGGCCGACAAGAAGGCCCAGGAGCTGGCGGAGGTGCTCGAGACGGGGGCGGACCTGGTCGAGACGCGACTCTGCCTGCAGGAGATGGAAGAGATCGTCCGGCCGCTCATGCAGCGGGACATCGATGCCAGCCTCCAGACCTTGCTGCGATAGAACCCGGAAAGCAGGTCCGAACATGCCGAGGAGTCTGACCGAGTTCTGTGAGCAGGCCCGCGCGCTGATCAATCAGGCCGACCGGATCCTCCTCGCGTCGCATGTGTTCCCGGAGGCTGACTGCGTTGGGTCGGAAGCGGCCTTGGCGCGCCACCTCATCCGGCTTGGTCCCGAAGTGGTCGTGCGCAACCCCACGCCGGTGCCGGAGATCTACCAATTCCTGATCGACCTATCCGGGCTCTCGCCATCGGCCTGGGATCATGGTCACCAGAATCTGCCCGACCACGATCTCATCATCGTGCTGGATGTGAACGACTGGGACTACATGGGTTCGCTCGGGGAGGCGCTCGGCGCATCTCCAGCTCCGAAGATCCTCTTCGACCACCATCAGCAACTGCGCAGCATCGGTGATGCCGAGCTGATCGACCCCTTGGCCTCCGCAACGGGTGAGGTGCTCTACAGGTATTTCCTGGCCACCGGAAGCGAGATCGACACCCCCATGGCGGCTGCGCTCTATGCATCGATCCTTTTCGATACGGGGGGTTTCCGCTTCCGCAACACCCGCGATGAGACGCTGCTGATCGCTGCAGAGCTGATCCGCAGGGGGGCGAGCCACACCGATACGGCCGCGCGCCTGTTCGAGAACGAGTCCTTCCCGCGGGTCGAGCTCCTGACCTCGGCCCTGAGCCGGGTCGTGAGTGATCCCGACGGTCGCGTGGCCTGGACCTACGTGACCGAGGAGATGTTCCAGCGGACCGGCACCTCCGCGGTCGACGCCGATGGGATCGTCGATCAGCTGATGACCATCCGGGGAGTCGAGCTGGGGATCCTGTTCCGGGAGATCACCGGTGGGGGCGTCAAAGTGACCTTCCGCTCCAAAGGCGCTCCCGACGTGAGTGCCTACGCGGAGACCCTGGGTGGGGGGGGGCGGCGGACAGCTGCCGGGGTGACGCTCAAAGGGTCGCTCAAGGAGGCCATCGGCAGCGTACTCCAGATGGTCTCCTCGGCCGCGGAAGCCTGAGAGGGATCACTCCCCCTGGAGGACAGCAAGGATCTTGTCTCGGAAGTTCTGTAGATCGAACGGCTTCTGAATAAATCCCGCTAGCCCCTCGCCCCGATAACGATCCATGGTCTCCTGCTCGCTGTATCCGCTGGCGAGAAGGACCTTGAGATCAGGCCTGATCTGCCTCATCTGCCGGAAGGCCGTGATGCCGTCCATGCTGGGCATGGTCAGATCGAGAATCGCGCAGACGATGGTGTCCGGACTCTCCTTGAACATGGCCAACGCCTCTTCTCCGTCGCAGGCAGACAGCACACTGAACCCCAGCTTCCCGAGCATCTTGCAGGCCAGTTCGCGCACCATGGGTTCGTCGTCCGCAAGAATGACGGTTCCCTTGAGGACCGGGTCCGGGGTGGCCCTGGCTTCTGTCCCGGTGTCGCCCTCCTCGGGGAGGGCGGTCTCACGGGTGGGTGTGGCGGGCAGAAGAACCCGAACCGTGGTTCCCTTGTTCTTGGCGCTTTGAAGCAGGATGGCCCCGTTGTGGTTTCTCACGATGCCGAGGACGCCGGCCATCCCGAGACCGCGACCCTCGAACTTCGTGGTGAAGAACGGTTCGAACACCCTCGCCCGCGTTTCCTCATCCATCCCGATGCCGGTATCGGTCACCTCCACGACGACGTAGCGGCCGGGTTCGGGCACTTCGGCCGTGAAGGTTTCTTCCAACGCTTCGGCATCGCACTCCTCCACCCGGGTGCAGAGGGAGATCACTCCGGGACCTTCCCCAATTGCCTCCGCGGCGTTGGTGATCAGGTTCATGATGACCTGCTGAATCTGCCCCGGGTCGGCTTCGATCGTCGGCAGTCCCCCACCCAGGTGCAGCTGTAGGTTGATGGTTCGTGGAATGGTGCTACCGAACAGCTTCGCGTTTTCCTCGACGAGTTTGCTCAACTGAATGCTGCTTACAATGAAGCGTCCCTTTCCGGAATAGGCCAACATCTGGCGGGTCAGGTCCGACGCTCTTCGTGAGGCGCTGAGCGAATCCTCGAGATTCGAACGAATCGGCGAATCGTGGGGAAGCTCGTGAAGCGCCATGTCGAGGTTTCCGAGAATGACCATCAAGATGTTGTTGAAGTCGTGCGCGATGCCCCCGGCCAGCACACCCAGACTCTCCAGCTTCTGGGAGTGGAGGAAGCGCCTTTCCATCTCGATGCGTTCGGTCTCCGCCTTCAGACGATCCGAAATGTCCCGATCGATGCCGCGATACCCCTTCAGGCTGCCCCCGGGATCGAAGATCGGAATGCCGCTGCTCTCGACGACGACCGGGTGGCCTTGGCGATGCTTGAACTTCGCCCGGAAGTTCTTCCAGCCATTCCCCGAGCGAAGTTGCGCAGCCAGGCCCTCTAAGTTCTCCTCGGTCTTGGAGGAATCGCACCAGATCTCGGTGGTGTGCTTTCCGATGATCTCGTTCTTGTCGTAGCCCAGGATGTCCTTGACCGCCGAGTTCGAGTAGGTGTGCACGCCGTCGAGATTGATCTCCCGGACCCAGTCATCCATGGATTCGAGCAAGGAGCGGTAGTATTCCTCGTGCTGGTCGGGATCCCTTCGGGTGGCCGCGGGTTCAGAGAGGCTCAGCGTTTGAATGGCGACCCCCGTGACGTGTCCGTCCTCGCCTTCGGTGACGGGGTAGATGACACAGTCGTCCCAGTCTCCGTTCGCCTCCTCGTCGATGCGTACCGAACGGCCGGTTTCGAAGACCTGGCCGATGGCCGTCTCTCTGCCCCTCGCGACCGCGGTGGGAAGGATCTCGCCCAGTCGTCTCCCGAGAACCTCAGGCAAGGTCCGCCCCACGGTCCGCAGGAAAGGCTGGTTGCAGTCGATCACCCGTCCATCGCGATCGAGAAGGATGAATCTGGAGGGGGAGGCATCGAGGAGGGCTTCACAGCGGCTCTCGCGGGTCGAGTTGGCCGAAGATGCCTCGGCTGGCGATGCGGAACATCGCTCCTGTGAGGATCCAGCTCGATCCGCGTGTCTTTTGCCATCGGAATCCCTCCGAGGGGAGACGCTAACAACACACCCTATAAAGGTTATCGACAGGGCTCTCGCGTTACTACCAGATAAACTGGTTTCCTGCGGGTGGCCACCAAGACGCAAAAAGGCCCGGGTCGCTGTGCCCGGGCCTTTTTTTTCTTCCTGAAGGAACGGAGACTAGATCTCGTCGAAGAAGTACTCCCGCAGAGGCTGGAGCCGCTCCACATAGTCATCCGGATAGAGGAACCAGGCCGCGATGGCGATGGAGGAGAGGAGTGAATTGCCGTCCTGGGGCGTGAACGTGAAGCCCAGGATCTCATGATCGTCCTTCACCTGGAGGGTGGGGACCGAGACGACCGTCTGGCTCAGGAGACGCCCGTAGTGACCCTGATCGCGACCGAAGGAGAAGATCGAGTTTGCGGACACCTTTTCGGTGAGCGCGACACGCTGGTTCTCACGCAGCCTGGAAATGACCTGCGGCAGGGTGATCCTCTCTCTCACCTTCATGCTGAACCACATGGAGTGCATGTACTGCGTATTGACCTTCATCGCCGAACTGAAGAGCGGAAGTTCGTACCCCAGGGTCTGGAACAGGTGATAGGCGTCGCGCGCGTGGTGGGTGCCGAATTGTTCGTCGCTGTGTGTGCCGGCCTGCGGAGCGGGAATGAACTTGCTGTCCTGGCTGATGTCGTTCGCGCGGCGGATCAGCACGAAGCGGCCCTCGACCATGTTGCTGGGGTCCTTCTCCTGAAGGGCCAGCGTATCGATCATCACCGAGAGGTTGTGCGTGTTGCAGGACACGACCTGCACGAACTTGTCGGTTCCATGCTCGAGGGCCTCGTCGTTGATCCCCCGCGCATACATCTTCCCGAATCCGAATTCGCTGCCCTGGGCGACGAAGCCGGCCGTCTTCTCGAGGTGCCTCTCGTAGGCGGCTTCCTTGTTCTTGTTGCCCGCGGGCGTGCAGTCGATGACCACATCGGCCAGGCCGATGGCCTCTTCGTATTCGTAAGTGATCTTCATGCCGAGTTTTTCAAACTCGGGGATCATGTCCTGATCGGCAACCAGGTGGGCTCCCCGCTTGATGAGGGTCTTGACCTTGGGGCGGTCATAGGTGAGAGCTTGTTTCTTGTTGAAGCTGACCGTCTCAACTCCCAGTTCCTTGTGGTAGTCGAGAAGTAGGCCGATCAACGGTTCACCGATCGTGCCCGTTCCGACCACGTGCACATGTTTGCCCTGCTTCGACATGGTGGTTCCCTTCTCCTTACATCACCTCCGACCCCAAGGACGCCGTCCCGCAGGCGGGAGGCGCCGTGACCAACCCGGAGCCTAGAACCCCCGGGGGGGGCAAGTCAACCGGCCAGCGATTCGACTCAGCCGTGGAGGGGGGGAGGCCACTCTGGTATACTGCCGTGCTTCGAACGGGGTTGCTCGGTGGCCCCCGCGCAGGGGAGAGCGCAACCGCGGAGAGAGGGAGGAGCGACGATGCCCTTCGAACTGAATCTACCGAGAGAAACCGGTTCTGGCACGACGGGTGGCCAGGAGTTCTTCGTGCCCGACGTCCTCGGCGCGGATCATCGGGTGCCGGTGCTGGGCGGAGCCATGGTCCGCCAGGTCTTCCTGGACAACGCCGCGAGCACGAAGCCGTTTCGGGCCGTGAGCACCTTTCTGCGGGACATGGAGGGGTATTACTCGAATATCCACCGCGGCAGCGGCTTCGATTCGGTTTTCTGCACGGACCGCTACGAAGAAGCCCGGGCCATCGTCCGCGATTTCGTCGGTGGAGATGCGGATCGGGATATCGTGATCCCCGTCCGGAACACGACCGAAGGCCTCAACCTGCTCGCCAAGACCTTCGAGCTGAGCGCGGACGACGTGGTCGTGACCACCATTCTCGAACACCACTCGAACGATCTGCCCTGGCGCGGGGAGGCCGAGGTCAAGTATGTCGGCCGCCGGGAGGACGGTTCGCTCAATCTTGAGGAGTTCGAACAGATTCTCGCCGAATTTTCCAAGAGGGTGAAGATCGTCGCCATGACCGGCGCGTCGAACGTGACGGGCGAGGTTCTCCCGATCCACAAAGTGGCCTCTCTGGCCCATCGGCACGGCGCCATGATGGTCGTCGATGCGGCCCAGCTGGCCCCCCATCGCAAGATCCACATGCTGGCGCACGACGATCCGGGCCATCTTGATTTTGTGGTCTTCAGCGCCCACAAGATGAACTCTCCCTATGGCGAAGGCGCCATTGTCGGGCGAACCGACCACTTCGCCGGCGCCGCGCCCTACCTCCAGGGCGGAGGGACGGTGTACTCGGTCAGCTTGGACCACGTCATCTGGGCGGATCCTCCCGACCGACAGGAAGCCGGCACCCCGAACATCCTGGGGCTCTTTGCTCTGGCCGCCGCGATACGGATCTACGAGCGCATCGGCATGGATCGCGTGGCGGCCCATGAGGCCGCACTCACCAAACGACTCTTGCTGGGGATGAAAGAGATCCCCGGCGTCTGGATCATGGGCGTTGGGAATCCGGACGATCTCGAGAACCGCCTGGGGGTGGCCACCTTTGATGTGGACGGCGTGCATCACAATCTCGTGGCCGCGATTCTGGCCTGCGAGTACGGGGTCTCGGTGCGGGCGGGCTGCTTCTGCGCCCATCCCCTCATCAAGAGCTTCCTGGGGGTGACCCGCGAGCAGGAAGAGGACTTCGAGCAGCGGATTCGGAAGGGCGATCGCACGGAGGTGCCGGGCGGCGCCCGGGTCAGCATCGGCTTGCACAACACGGCCGAGGATGTCGATCGTTTCCTTGAAGCCCTGGCGGTCATCGCCGCGAAAACCTGGAAGGGCGTCTACAAGCAGGATCTGATGACCGGTGAGTACTATCCTCAGGGGTTCGGCTTCGATTTCGGAAATTGCCCGAGCTTCCCTCAGTGAGGCGCCGGCGGTGAGCCCGCCGCAGACGGCTGGTGAGAAACGCGAGCCTAGGCTCGGAATCTGCCCTGACGGGCGGCCGCGAGGCACCACAGGAAGAAGAAGAGTGTCGGCACGCTCTTCATGCTGAAGTGGAGAGAGCGAAACCAGCCGGGCCATAGCTCCAGCGGGGCATCGGCGGGAACGGCGGCCAGGGTCGGCGCCAGGGCATACAGACTCGGCAGGCCGATCAGCACTCCAATCCCCAATGCCACGCGCGAACCCGTCACCAGGTAGGCCGCGGAGACGGCGGGCAGCATCATCACGTAGTGGTATTCCCAGACGCTCTTGAAGATCAGGAAGAATACGCTGGTCCAGATCGCGAGATCGAGGGCCCGCCGCTGACGCGCCCTTCCGGCCTGCAGGGTCGCCCACACTCCCAGGATGCCGATGAGTCCCGCGCAGCCCAGCATGGACAGCCGTCCCACCGTGAGGGTTCGGTCGCCGAGCGTGAGAAGCGTCTGATCGAAGAGGGTGGGGAACTGGGCGACGAGGTCCTGGAGGAGCGTCTGCAGCCCCATCGAACCTTTGTAGATGCGCGGCGTGAAGGGCGCGAAGTTGAGCCGCAGGAACTCCGTCAAGTCGGCCGGCCGGAAGAGGAAGTAGGGCAGACTGACCCCCACTGCCAGGGCGCCCCCCGCGATCACCCTCTTGAGTTTTCCATCGCGTAGATAGGCCACGGCGAGCAGAACGGTGAAGCTCTTCAGCGCGATGCTCGAGGCCCACGCCAGCCAGGAGCGGGCTTCCCCGATACGATCCTCTCGCCAGCGATACAGCCTCCAGGTTTGAGGCCATCCGGCTCCCCACAGCAGGTTGCCCCGCGGGTCGGACCCGGTCGGAGCAGGGGACTTGCCAATCTCCCAGTCCGCTGGACTCGGTTTTGTTTCGTACCGCCAGAGGAACCAGAGGAGTGCCGCCATGCACAGAGAGTACTGGCCCATGATCTGTTCGATGTAGAAGGGGAAGAACCCCAACCAGAGTCCCGCGAGGATCCAGCGTCGGCGCGCAGGCCACTGGGTCCACCTGAGGAGCGAGGCGACCGTCACCAGGAGGATGGCCTCGACCAGCAGGACCCAGACCCAATAGGCGGTCAGCGGCGGGAGCAGGAGCGCGCCCAGGGCCGCCCCGTAGGCGGTTGGTGGCAGATAACGATAGTAGTAGTAGAAAGGCACGGCCTGCGGCGCTTCCTGCCGGTAGTTTTCATGGTCGTAGATGCTGAATCCGCCGAGAAGATTCGCACCGGCCTGGTAGATCCCATAGAAGTCCGACGCCTGACCGTGACCCTCACAGGCCTCGACAAACAGCGGATCGAGAAATCCGGTCACCAGCGACAGCGCGAAGATGAGGTGCAGGCCGGCCCCGATCAGAAAGGTGGCTCTTGCCGTTCTGTCCAAGTCGGAGAAACCCATGGATCTCCATTTCAAGCTAAGAACCCCCCGGGTGCCCCCCGGGGAGGCGGGGAGGAACCAATCGACCCGCGTTTGATTCGGCTGGCCGCATCCTAGCCGACCCTCGGGCTACGCGCCAACCCCGGCGTGCGCGGGAGGAAGGTCTACGAATCGATGTCCAGCCGGCGCTCCAGGCGGGTGATGAGTCCCAGGAGCCATCGGGCCTGACCCTGGCTGTACTCGCCGCCTCGCAGGGGCTGCAGATGGATCGACGGAGGGTGGCCGTGCAGTGCCCGACTGGGATAGCCAAGCAGCTCGAGCAGACGTTCGGCGCGCCGCAGAACCTCCTGCCGGTCCTGAAGGGAAACTGCCAGTGGGTCACCCGGTCTCTGATCAGCACCGGTCTGGTCAGGGCCGCTCAAGCCTGCAACGCCCTGGCCATCGCCGACCGCCACCGAACCACGATCGAGCGAGGTGGGGGCTCCGGAGCCGCTCGTCTGGGCGTGCTGGGCCGTCAGCTCGTAGGCGAGCACGGTGACCGCCTGGGCGAGATTGAGCGGGTGCTCTTCGCGGGTGGGAAGGTGGATCAGGCGATGGCAGCGGTCCAGCCAATCGAGGCTGAGCCCGTCGCGTTCCGGCCCGAACAGGATCAGTAACCTCTTTGGCTCCTGGGCGAGGTACTCGCCCACGGCCCGGCGCCCGGATTGGCACCGCCGCCGCCGTCCAAGCCTGGCGCTCGTGCCCCAGACCTCATCGTAGTCCGCCAGCCGGTTCGCGACATCCTCCGCCAGAACGGTCTCTGCGTTGTTCAGGACCTCCTTGCCCATCTTCACGGCCAAAGAGCGGTCCTTGGACGAAGGACCCCGGCGCGGTTCGATCAGCATCAGACGGGAGAATCCGAAGGCGGCCAGACTCCGGGCGGCCGTCCCCATGTTGCCGGGCTCGGCTGTCCCGACCAATCCGAAGGTCACTGGGAGGGGCATCTCAGGTTCCATGGCAAGGGACTCCTTGAAACTCACTTTTCAGCACCCGGGCAGCATACGACAAGGGATCGCTGCCCGCGAGAGCAACGATCCCTTGGTGTGTGATTGAGTGGGGTGGTTCGCGCAGCGGACTACCAATCCGCGGCGCATCTCCCCGCAGCGGACTACTCAGGCACCCGAAGTGCCACGAAGCGCCGGTTGGTCTGCGTGACGACTTTCAGAAGCAGGATCTCTCCCGCCTCGGCCCCGGACAGCTTGCGGCGCAGCTCACTGACTGACCCGACCGGCTCCCGGAGGGCATGAGTGATGACATCCCCTTCGCGCAGATCCGCCTCGGCCGCCGCCGACCCCGGCTCGACACTCGTGACCACCACGCCCTCGACATCCCGATCGATGCCCAGCTCGGGACGCCATTCGTCATCCAAGGTGGTGACCTGGAATCCGAGACCCTCGAGCGTGTCGAGTTCCTCCTCTACCTGGGCCACCTCTTCCGGCGGTTCGAGCTCGCCGATTTTCACCTCGAGCTCTTTGGAGCCTCCTTCGCGTAGCACGCGAACGCTGACCTCGGTGCCGGGCCGAATGCTCGCCACGCGCAGCTTCAAGGCCTCCGAGTCCTCAATGGTGCGGCCGTCGATGTCGAGGATGATGTCCCCGTCCCGGATGCCGCCCCGCTCGGCCGGGCTGTCCTCGGTCACCTCTTGAATGAGAACGCCGCCGCGCTCATCCGGATCGACCCCGAACGCCTCGCGCAGGGAGGAATCCAGGTCGCGGATGTAGACTCCCAGCCAGCCGCGGATCATGCGGCCCTCGGTGAGGATTTGGTTCATCACCGTTCCGGCCAGCTCGATGGGGATGGCAAAGCCCACGCCCTGATAGCCGCCGCTGCGGGTCGCGATGGCGGTGTTGATGCCGATCAACTCGCCGTGGAGATTGACCAGCGGTCCGCCGCTGTTGCCGGGATTGATCGCCGCGTCGGTTTGGATGAAGTCTTCGTAACGCGTCAGGCCCATTCCGGAGCGTCCCTTGGCGCTCACGATGCCTGCCGTCACCGATCCCCGCAGCCCGGGACCAAACGGGTTCCCCATGGCCAGCACCCACTCGCCGACCCGCAGCTTCTCGCTGTCGCCAAGGCTCACCGCGGGGAGCGGCTCCTCGGTCTCGACCCTCAGGACCGCGATATCGGTGCTGGGATCGGTGCCGACGACTTCGGCCTCATACTCGCGATCATCCGACAGCAGCACTTTGACCTTCTCGGCGCCTTGCACCACGTGATTGGCGGTCAGAAGGACACCCGATTCGTCCACGATCACCCCCGAGCCGAGGGCTTCCTGCCGAAACTCGCGCGGCTCGCGGTCCCGGAGGTGGGGCATGAATCGCTCGAAGAAGTCGGGAAATGCCGAGTGGGGGTCTTGGGCGGAGCCCATGGTGATCACCCGCTCGCTGGTGATGGTGACCACCGAGGGCAGCACTTCGTCGGCCACGGCCGAGAAACTCTGACCCAGCGCGGCCGCCACCTCGGCCGGATCCTGATCGGGGCTGGCCAGGGCGGTTTGAGCGAGATGTTCGGGGGCCTTTATCAACCAGCCGCCGAACATGCCGGCGGCGACTGCCACCGCGACGATCAGGATCCAGGGGATCCACGGGTAGGTGAGGGCGCGAGTGTTTCGTGCCTTATGGTCTTTCAGATTCATCAATTCGTCTCCTCGTGCACAGCGGACGCCGCGCTGACCTTCACAGCTCGCCCCGGGCCGTTCGTTCGTCCAGTTCAATTCCTTCGGCACGGTGCCGTCTTCATCTCCAGCTTCTCGAACCGGGCCCCCTCAGACCCAATCCTGCGCTGGGCGGGGTCGTTCCGGCGGCGTCCCAGTCTAGGGCCACCTGCCGCCTGACGCCACCCGCTCCTATGACAGAACACGCAACACGTGCCTCCTGTTCCGTCGAACGGACCGTGCAGCAGCGCCATTTCGATAGGCGGGAAGGATGCAGATTGCACGGCTGGCGGGGAGGCGAAACAGCCTCTCGGTAGAAAGTCCCTGAATCGACGTGCCGACAGGGAATTAGCGATGCGAAATCGCGCCGCCTGCGGTGGCACACCTCCTGCACAGATCCTCTCTTATGAACCTCTGCCAAATGCAACCTGTGTCGCACCTTCCGGGGTTGAGAGTCGCCTCGGCTCGAACCGGCCTCCTGGCCGCCGGGCTGATGCTCTTGGGCATCGCGTTTCTTGGGGGCCTGGCCTCGTCGCCGGCCCACGCCTCGCCTGGTGGTCCGCCCGGCTATCCGCGGATCATGGTCCATACCTCCTACTCGAAGCAGCTGCCACTCGATGAGCGCGAGATGATCCCCTGGTTCGATATGCTGAGCACTCGGGAGCCCCCCGAACGAATCGCCGAGATCCGAGCGGAGAATCCCCACATTCGGATCTTCCATCGCAGCATGCCCCAGTTCATCCCCACCTGGAACGAGGGCGAGACCTACTGGTATGCCGACACCACCTGGAGTCTCCTGCGCCTGGTCCAGTACTACGCCATGCAGAACGACTGGTATCTCCATGACACCGCGGGCGAACCGATCGAAGGTTGGTCCGGATACGTGTCGAACTGGACCCGCTACTGTCCGGAGGGAACCTACGGCACGTCGGTGGGCCTGACCTACGCCGAGTGGTACGTCGATGTCGCGTTGCCGCAGATCATCCAGCACTCACCGGCCTGGGAGCCGTGGGGATGGGGATCGTCATCCTATGACGGCATCTCCTGGGAGGTGATGGTCGACTGCCCGCACTGTTGCGAGGAGGACCAGTTCCTCCATGCCGATCCCGACCGCGACGGCCTTCCCGAGGGGATCAGTGAGTACTGCTGGAACGGGGGTGACCAGGACTCCCTCTCCATTCTGTTCGAGGAAACCAACGACGACTTCCACGACCGGCTCATGGAGTATGCGGACGAGGATCTGGTCATCTTGATCAACCGCGGGGGAATCGATACGAACCCCGAGTGGTACACGGAACTCAACGGCTACAAGATGGAGGCGTGGCATCCGCGCGGCGGTTGGGGACCCACCTGGTGGAACTACATGTACGGGGTCCGCAACAACGGCAACCCGATGCACTACGGGTACAAGTTTGCGGAGGACGCCCTCCATCCCTACGGGAATGACGAACGAGAAGGCTGGGACGTCACCTACCTGCAGGTCACTCCGCGGACGCCGGAGTATGACGATCCCGAGTTCACCGAGCGGATGATCCGGTGGGGCGTGGGAACCTCCATGCTGGGCGACGGCTACTTCACCTATTCAGAGAACGAATTCAACATCGACTGGCACCCTCTCTACGACCTCGATTTCGGTCAACCACTTGAGGATTTCCAGCGAGAGGTGTATTACACCGACACGCTCTATGTGCGCCGGTTCGATCTCGGGCAGGTCGAGGTCAATCCCAATCCGTACATCCGGCACGGCGTGCTGGGTGAGGATTCGCGCTTCAGCTTTTGGCTCACGGTCGAGGATCTCACCGCCGAGCTGGCGGGTCCCGATTCGGTGCACCTGGTTTGGACTGAGCCGTTGGGTGAGTGGAACGATGTCGATGTTACCGAGATGCGCATGGCCACCTACCCGCTGACGGCCCAGAACTGGGGCGGTGCCGAGCTGGCCAGTGGAACCCTCATTCCCCCCGAGGAGCCGGGTGGAGAGGTGCAGCTGATTCTCAGCAAGCTCCAGGGCGACACGCAGTATTACTTCGCGGGCAAGAACATCGTCCATGGTCGCCCTGAGCCGAACATCTCCAACGTGGCCACGATCACGACCGAACCGGTTCCCGACCCCGACATCCTGCCGCCGGCGGGGATCGTCGACCTTTCGGCGGTGGATGTCCATCCGACGACGCTCACCCTCGAGTGGACCGCCCCCGGCGATGACGGTCAGGAGGGTGCAGCGGATCACTACGAAGTCCGCTACCGAACGGGCGGACCGATCCTCTCCGAAGCGGACTGGAACTCCGCTGTGCCGATCTCGGAGGACGTTCCCACACCGGGGTCCGCTGGCACCGACGAATCGATGCCGATCAGCGGACTCACGCCGGAAGAGACCTACGGGTTCGCGGTGCGCGCCGTTGACGAAGAGGACAACCGGGGTGCGCTCTCCAATCCGCTGGAGGTGGTCCTGCCGCCCGAGCTGCCCGGAGTCCTGGATGATCTGGCCGTGATCAACACCCGTCCGGACGGGTTCGATCTTGCCTGGACTGCATCGGGCAGTGACGGGGACGAGGGTCAGGCCACGAGTTTCATCCTCGGCGTTCTCGAGGGGCGGAGCATCGACTCCGAGCAGGACTGGGACGACGCACAGCAAGTCTCGAACGGACTGCCCCAACCTGGCCCGGCTGGTACAACGCAGGGCTTCGTGCTCAGCGGGCTGGAAGAAGAGACCTCCTACGGTCTCAGCATGCGCGCCCTCGATGAGGGGGGGCATCTCTCTCCCCTGGGTCCCCCGCTGCTTCAGTTGACAACCGCCGCCCCGGACACAATCCCCCCTGGACGAATCGAAGATCTGAGCGCGGAACCCGACACGACCTTCATCACCCTTCGTTGGTCGGCCCCCGGGGATGACGGCGATGAGGGCACCGCGAACACCTACCTGCTCGGCGTTCGCGAGGGGGGGGCGATCGAGTCCGAGGAAGACTGGGACCTCGCCCTCAAGACCGGCTTCCAACTTCCCGCCCCGGCCCCGGCGGGGACCGAGCAGAGCTATGTCATCAATGGGCTGCTCCCGGGAACGGCGTACGGCGTCTGTCTGCGAGCCTCCGACGAAGTCCAGAACCTGTCACTGCTGAGCCCGCCACTGGTGGCCGAGACCCTGGTGCCGGAACCGGGCGAACCGGAGGATCTCTCGCCCCCGGCGCGCATCGAGGATTTGACGAGTTCGGCGCTGGTCGGCGGCTTCCTGCTCGAGTGGACCGCGCCGGGTGACGACGGCGCAGACGGCATCGCCGACCACTATGAGCTGGCCTACCTGGAAGGTTCGGCGATCGAGACCGAAGGAGAGTGGAACACGGCGACCCTGGTGCCGGCGGAACAACTCCCGGCGCCGGAGCCCTCCGGAACGGTGCAGACTTTTCTGCTGTCGGGTTTGCCGGAAGACACGGTGTTCGGCATGGCGATCCGCGCGGTGGATGAGGCGGACAATCGCGCCGAGCACAGTCCTGCCCTGACCGACACCACCCTGACGGACCAGTCCCCGGCCGAGCCGGATCTGATTCCGCCGCAGGCGGTCGAAGACCTGACCATCACCCAGGTCTACGAAGAGGGGTTCCTGCTGGAGTGGACCACCCCCGGTGATGATGGGGGGGAGGGAACGGCCGCATTTTACGTCCTCGGCATCCGAGAGGGCGGCGCGATCGAGACCGAAGGCGATTGGCTCGAAGCATCGCTCCGTACGAGGGAGTTGCCCGAACCGGTCCCCGCCAGCGGATCGCAGTGGGCCCTCATCACGGGCCTCTCGCCAGCGACAACCTATGGGATGGCCCTGAGGGCCTACGATGAGTCGGCCAACCTCTCACCCTTGGGGGCGCCTCTAACCGGGACGACCACCGATCCCGGATCGACTCCTGATGAGGACCTGATCCCTCCCGCGCCGATCGACGATCTTCTCGCCATCGAAGAGCATACTGACGGCTTCGTCCTGACCTGGACGGCGCCCGGCGACGATGGCGAAAGCGGGATCGCCCAGAGCTACACCTTGGCCTACCTGCCGGATCAAGCGATCGACGATGAGAACGACTGGCAGCTCGCCACCCAATTGACCGAGGGCCTGCCACCGGCGGCGCCCGCCGGACTGCCGCAGAGCTATCGGCTGCGCGGGCTTGCGGCCGAGACGCTCTACGGCCTCTCACTCCGGGCGCAGGATGAGGTCGGCAATTGGGGCGCGATCGGTATGGCGCATCTTGCCACCACCTTGCCTGAATCCGGCCCCGACCCAGGGGGGGAACAGGATACGATTCCGCCCGCCGCGGTGACCGGCCTCAGCGTGGTGGCAGTCGGTCCGAGCTGGGCCGACCTGAGATGGCTGTGTCCCGGTGACGACGACATCGACGGCACGGCGAGCAGCTTTGTGCTGGGCTATCTGACGGGCGACGAATTCGCTGGCGAAGACGCGTGGGAGAATGCTGTCAAGCGGACTGAGGATCAGCCTGATCCGCTGCCCGCGGGACAGGAAGTATCCTACCGGCTCAGCGGACTGGATCCGCAGCAAGCTTACGTCGTGGTCGTACGCGCTTTCGATGACGCCGGTCTCTTATCGGCGATGGGCCCGGCCCTGGCGTTCGCTACGATCGCTCCGCCCGATACGATTGGGCCGGGGCGCGTCACCGATCTGGCGGCCTCGCCCGGGCCGGAGGGCGGCGTGCTGCTGACCTGGACTGCGGCCGGCGATGATGACCAGAGTGGGCAGGCGGCGACGCTGGTTGTCGCTTACAGTTCGGCGGGTGAGATTGCGTCCGAGGCCCTGTGGGACGTTTCGCAACAGGTCTCTCATCTTGCGCCGGCGGCCGGCGGGAGTGATGTGAGCCTATTGGTCGAGGACCTGCAGACCGAATTGACCTGGGGCTTCGCGGTGCGCTACGTCGATGATGCCGGGCTCCGCGGACCCATATCGAACAGCCCCACCCTCTGGCTGGAGGATCCCGATCCGGACCCCGACTCAGAGCCGCCGTCGCCCGTGACGGATCTGCGGGTCTGTGACCTGGGGGTTGATTGGGTGACCTTGAACTGGACCGCCACCGGCGATGATTCGACCCAGGGCCGTGCCGCCCAATACCGGCTGGCCTGGCTGGCGGGGGATCCCCTCACCGGTGAGAATTGGGAGAGCGCAACCGCGACCACCGTGCCGTTCGATCCGGGCGAGGCGGGGGAGACGGAGAGCTACACGCTGACCGGATTGGAGGCCGGCCTCACCTATGGCCTGGGGATGAAGGTGGTCGATGAGGCCGGGAACAGCTCGCTGCTCTCCAACACGCTCACGGTCGCGCTCACCGAGCCTCACGTTCCCACCCCCCCTGAAGCGATCACCGACCTCGCCGTGACCTGCGCGGGTCCGAGCTGGATCGAGGTGGGCTGGACGGCCCCGCAGTCTTACGAGCCCAGCGGGTCCGTCATCGAATACGACATCGGGTTTGCCCGCCAGCCGGTCACGCAGGAGAACTGGGCCGAACTCCTGCGCGCATCCGATCCGCCCGCGCCGGGTTCTCCGGGAGCCGCGCAGTCCTATCGACTCGATCACCTCCAGCTGGAGGAGAACTACTGGATTTGCATCTGCTCGCGTGATGGTCTGGGGAACTGGTCGCCGCTCTCGAATGTCGCGTTCGGGACCACGCAGGCCGAAGACTTGCTGGCCCCGGTGACTCCCACACGACCGATCGTGACCCCGTCCTTCGGCAAAGAGGACGATCTGATCTGGGTGAGCTGGGTCGCATCTGCCGATCCGGACATCGCCGGCTATCATCTTTACGGGCGATCGGCGAGTCAGATCACCGCCGATCGTTTGGCCGAGGATCTCATTCTCCATAGCGCGGAGAACGAAATCGAACCGGGGCGGATGGGTTGGCCGATCGATCCTCCCGCGAGCTCCGAACAGTTCTATATCAGTGTGGCGGCCGTCGACTCCGTCGGCAACGAGAGCCCCGCGAGCACCGAAGCAGAGCTATTCGCGCAGGGGGTGGCTTTGGAAGGGCCCTATCCGCATCCGATCGTGGTGCCGCCCGGGGGCGATCCCGCCGAATTCCATCTCAGTCTCCCCGCGACCGACGGTGGCGAGCTGGAAGTTGATCTGAAGATCTACTCGGTCACCGGTGAGCTGGTCCGCAGTCGCTGGGACAGCGGCTACCCTCTGTTCCCGGCAGGGGCGGCCGTTCTGCTCACCTGGGACACGTGCAACGATCGCGGGGTCCGTGTAGCGCCCGGGCTCTACTTCCTCAAGCTCCAGGCGCTTGGGGTAAGCGAGGTAAAACGTATCTACGTCAAACGGGAATAGCCGCGCGGCCGGGTGGCGGGTGGGGCGACAAGCGCCCGCGCGCAGGCGCGCTAGGTCAGGCGCCGGTAGTCTTGCGGGTCACCGTCCATGTAGGAACTCGCGGTCCACAGTTTTTTGTAGAGGTCCGCGGCGGTTCTTTTCTGAAGACCCACCTCGGAGGCTGCCGTCCGCTCGTCGTGACCGGCGGCCCCTACTTCGCTCTCCTCCATGACCTGCTGATGCTCCAGGAAGCGCTCTGTGAGCTCCTCGGGGCTGTAGCCGGCCAGCCTGGCGACCTGGGCAATCGATTCGCCCTTCGCCAGGACGTCGATGCGCGTCGTCCCTTCCTCGAAATAGACCGCTACCTCGGGGGGTTGACCGAAGAGATTGTGGTGAATCCCCATCACCTCTTGATAAGCGCCGAGCAGGCAGATCGCGAGCAGATAGGGCTGTTCGTTGTTGCCGGCGTGGAGCTCGAGGGTCTCCTTGACGTCGCGGACATCGACGAAGGTGTCGATGACCCCGTCGGAATCGCAGGTGAGGTCCACCAAGATGCCTTGCTGGGTCGGCGTTTCATTGTGACGGTGGATCGGCAGCACCGGGAAGAGCTGACCGATGGCCCAGGAATCGGGGGCGGAGTAGAACACGCTGAAGTTGCCCACGTACTTCTCCCGGAAGGCCTTCTCGAGACTTCGAAATTCGTCGGAGATGTAGCGGGTTTGCCGGGCATGACGGAGCGCCTGGCGACAGACCTGATAGAAGAGCTGCTCAGCGCGGGCCTTGTACTCGAGCGAGACGAAGCCCAGGTCGAATAAGGTGAGAATTTCGGTCCGCACCTCGAGCGCATCGTGGTAGTACTCCCGGAAGTTCTTCACGGAGATCTCCCGGGCGATCTCATCCAGGGCGGCGAGTTGCGTGGGCATGTCCTCATCGGTCGGATTCCCGCCGGAGGAGAGCAGATCTTCGATCGCCGGATCCGGACTGGGCAGGTAGTCGACCGGCGTATCGCTTTCCCGGCTTTCGCAATTGGTAATCAGCAAAGTGTGATGCGCAACCAATGCCCTGCCACTTTCCGAAACCAAATGGGGCAACGGCACATTCTCCTCGAGACACACCTCGCGCACCGTATAGACGACGTTGTTCGCAAACTCCTGGAAGCTGTAGTTGACGCTGCTGTCCGAAGGCGTGCGGCTGCCGTCGTAGTCGACGCCTAAACCGCCTCCGACGTTGAGCGTGGTGAGCGGCACGCCGCGCGTGTGCAGTTTCGCGTAGACGCGGGCCGCTTCCTTGACCGCATCCTTGATCCGCCGAACCGACGTGATCTGCGAGCCGATGTGATAGTGGAGCACCTGGAGCCTCGGCAACAGGCCCGCGGCATCGAAGGTGTCGGCCGCGGCCAGAAGAGCTGCGGCGCTCAGGCCGAATTTCGAAGTTTCCCCGCTCGATGCTTCCCACTTCCCGCTTCCGCGGCTGTGAAGGCGGCAGCGGAGTCCCAGCAGGGGGGCCGGACCCTCCCTGGGAATCTCCTCGAGAAGCACCTGCAATTCGGCGAGGCGCTCCAGGACCAGAACGATTTGCGTGGGGCCTCCTGATGCAGCTACGGCCATGCGGACCATCTGCTCATCCTTGAAGCCGTTGATGCAGATCCAGGAGTCTGGGGGGAGTTGCTGGGCCAGTGCGATGGCCAGCTCGCCCTTGCTGCCGACCTCGAGGCCGAACGCTCCCGGCCGACCGGCGGCGGCCAGCCCCTCGACGACGGCCCGATTCGGATTGACCTTCAGCGGAAACACGCTGCGGTAGTGGCCTTCGTAGCCGCTTTCATCCATCGCGGCGTCGAAGCAGCCGTAGAGCAATCGCAACTGTGATTGCAGGATCTGGGGGAAACGGATGAGCAGGGGAGGCGTAAGGCCCTGTTCGGCGCACTGTTTAACGACTTGAACGAGCGACACCTGCCGGTCGTCGACAAACGGGCTGATCGCCATCTCCCCGCGCATGTTGATGGCGAAGTAGCCGGCGCCCCATTCCTCAACACCGTATGGGCTTTGGGTCTTCCGAAGACGCGTCATCGAACCTGTCCCCCACCTTGAATCCAGGCCGGGCCAGGGTACGCGATTCGCGACTAGAATTGGTAGCGCAAACTGAACCTGTGCGTATCGCCCAATTCGTCACGACCGAACGCCATGCCGTAGTCGAAGTGGGTCCCGCGCCACTGCAGGCCCACACCGGCCGCCGGCAGGACCTCGCTCGTGTCCCCGTCGTCGATTCGCCGGAGTCCGCCGCGCAGCGCCAGAGCGGGGCCGAGAGGCGACCACTCGACGCCGCCCGCCATGCGCTGCAGATGAGAGCGTTCCGCGTCGTAGACGAGCTCGGCGGGAATCCGCAGCGTCTCGGTCGGCCGCCAGGCAAGGCCGAACTGCGCGCGCGGCACGAGGGTTTCCTCGTCCTTGTCTTCCCACTTCAAACCCGACCAGAAGGACCTCAGCATCAGCGAGGCCTGCAGCCGGGGCGTCAAGTCCCGGGCCAGCCCGAGATCGAAGGAGAAGCCTGACGCGTCGGTGTCATCCAAATCGGAGCGCACGATCAGCACGTGACCGGCCACGCCATATCGCATTCCCCACTTGCCCACGCGGGCAACGGCGAGTGCGATGTCGTATTCCCCATAGGACTCGGGTTCGAGATCGATTTGCGTCGATTGCACCGCGATGCCATAGACGCTGCTCGGTGGACGCTCGACTTCGGAGATCTGTCCGCCGGTCCAGGAGGCCTCTCGCGCATAGCGCGGAAACGCCAAGAACACGCCGGTGTGATGGACCAGGTTGAGGCCGTAGAGGTCCGCGTAGGTCACCGCAACCCCGCTGTTCGACAGAGAGATGAGCTGGGCCGGATTGAAGTGGATCGCGGAAGGGTCGTCGGCCAGCGGTCCCAAAGCTCCGCCGAGCCCCGCGGCCCGTCCCCCGGGCTCGAGGTCGGCAAACGCGCCGGTCAACCCGTTTCCGCCGCCTTCCGCCGTGGCCGGAGTGGTCACGAGGCCGAGAAGGAACGCCGCGAGCAGCGCGCCCACCCAGGCGAGAGTACGGTGTCCGCGTGGCGCCTGCCGAGACATCCTGCGTATGCTAGCGTTTGAACACAAAGGCCCTGACCTCCTCCTTTTCGGAGCGTGTACCTGCTGACACGGTTCGAATGCGCAGCAGATATGCACCCCGGCGCACATCGACACCATCGGCATTGCGTCCATCCCACGCTTGGTTGACGTGGTAGAGAGTCGGACTACCCTGATAGGACCACGACCTGATCCGGCTCCCCTCCAGATTGTAGATCTGAAGATCGATCGATTCCCATCCGTCCGGACCGGCAAGCACGAATTCATCTCCCGGGACGAACGGTTTGGGCACGGTGACGAGCAGAGCGGCCACCCTGAAAATCGCGAACTCGAGCGATTCGGTCGATGGATTTCCCAGCACGTCGGTCGCCACCAAGGTCACTACATTCTGCCCTTCTTCGAGCGGAAGGAGGAACGAGAAGTTCAGATCCTGATCCGCATCCGCGGAGACAATCACCGGATCTTCGAGGACGTCGGTCGCGATCGTGGCGGTCACCCCTGACGCGCCCTCGGGCACAGATCCCGTCAGGGTCAGTTGCGCCTCTGCGGTTTGCTGGGGTGTCGATCCGGTGAGCTGGGGGCCGCCCTCGGGGCCTTCGTTGTCCATCTCGAAATAGAGCGGCGGGGTCGTGTCGCGCCCGCAGCCGTTGTCCTTCACGAAGACCCTTCCCAACAGCGGGTACGGGTCCTGGCCTTCGTCGCAGCAGGCGTTGATCCCGAAGGTGTAGTCGAGCTGATAGACTCTCGTGGAGTCGGTGCTGAGCGAATCGATCTTGCTCTTCGACAGACGGGCGCTCTCGTAGCTCATGTCCACATCGGACAGATCCGCGCTGATCCAGAGATTCGACGTCGTGAGCCAGGCGGATTGAATCGAGAGTTCGCCGCCATTGCTGACCAGGTAGAGCGTATCCCCGTTGGGGACGTTGAAGTCCCCGGGCGAAACGACCTTGGTCCAGAGATGTTCGGGGGGTTGGTTCGAAAGGCAGAAACGCAAGTTGCGCGTCGTCGTGCTGTCGCCCGTGGCGGGGTTGATCGCGGTGATGGGGATGGGGAGGTCGTTCTCGTCCTCCATGAGATTGCCATCGCTGATCGTGTACTCGAACCCGTAGCAGAACCAGGTCTCGTACTCGCCTTCCACCATCACGCTGTCGATGCTCTCGCACGGCACGCCCCAAACCACGCCGGGGGCTTGGCTGTCGACCTGGGTGAAGTCCGCGAAGACCTCGTAGTTTGCGTGGCTGTCCCAATAGCAGTAGAACTGAACGTAGTCGCCATTGGTGACCTGGAACTCCGGTTGAGAGGCGGTAGAGTCCGAAGTCACCTCGTCCGGGTTCGGCCAGTTGACGACCGCCCGCTTGAATTCGGGTGCCCCGGCTCGGCGAATCACGTACTCGGTCGAGGGGGAGCTAAGATTCCCGGCGACGTCCCGCCCATAGGCAACGATGTGATTGGCCCCGGCCCCCAACGCGAGTGTGTCATAGAACTGCAGCTCGTTTTCGACGCCGAAGACGGGGAAGACGTGCTCAGTCGTGCTGTTTCGAATCAGGAGCAGCTCACTGGAGCCCTCGGGAGCCGTGCCGTAGAGGATGATCTCGGTCGCGTCGGTCTCCTCCGGTATCTCGCTTTCGAAAACCGGGCTTCCCTCGGGGCCGTCATTGTCGATTTCGATCGTGACGATCACCGAATCGCGACCGCACCCCCCGTCACTTGCGTATATCCGAATGGGCACCGGGTAGTCGCTGCCGGTGAATCCGTCTTCGCTCAGCAGATATTCCAGTCGCCAGGTGACCAGGCTGTCACCCACCCCGTCCACCGGCCAGGCGAACAGGTCGGCCGAGTCGAAGCTGCTATCGGCCGCCGAGAGGTCGGCGGTGACCGAAAGCGAGCCGGTTGCATAGCGCCAGGTCGATTCCATCTCCAGTCGGTCACCATTGCCCACCACGTAGTAGGTCTGCCCGTCGTGTTCGACGAATCGGCTGGCATCTCCGATGAACTCGGTTCCGACATGTTCGGGAGGATGGTTCGACATGCAGAATCGCAGGGCCTCGTCGGTCGCGCTGGTCGACGAGACCGTATCGACCGCCGTCACCGGAACAGCAATGTCCGCCGCGTCGGCGATCGACCCCGGATCCGACAGGGTCCAGGTGAAGCGGAAGCTGGCCCAGGTGTCGGTGGTTTCCTCACCGACCACGATTGCGGTGTCACCGACATAGACGCCGTAGACCGGATCGGTCGCGGCGGCGTCCAACGCGCTCAGATCGGCTGAGACGGAATAGGGCGATCCATGGCTGGGGACGTCCCAGTAGAAATAGAATTCGATGAAATCACCGTCCTGGAGCGATGGGCCCGGTTGCGCGATGCGATACCCCTTGGCCAGGGGAGTGTCGAGGGCATCCTTCGCAAGATAGGCCCCGGGGAGCAGATGCACGGGTGAGTGGGCCGGCGCGGAGCGGGGCGTAGCCTCCTCCAGCGCCACGGCGACCAGGGTGCAGAGCGCCAAAAGCACTCCCGCCCGGAGCCAGGTCAGGGGGGAGAGCCGCAGCCGTGCCGTTCTCGATTCCGGACGGTGGGACGTTGATCTCATTCTAGCTCCTCAGGCCCAAGGACGGACCGACACCCGCCGGGGGCGTGGTCACTCGGGTTGTTCCCCTCGGGGGCCGGCCTGGCGCGGTGCCAAGCGCTATCGGGGACCCCCATTCCACTCATCATATTCGTTCCAGGACGCCGGTGATCTTCGCCACGGTCATCTAGGTTGTCAAAGGAATTTACCCTGCCGGAGGCAGGTGGTTTCCTACCGGATGTGGTCAGGATCGATGACTTCCCCCACTTGAGCAGACCGGCCGCTCATGCTAGACACGGGCAGTGAACGAACCACTCCGTATTCTTCATCTGGCCCTGATCCGCTTCTGGAGCGCGATCGCCTGGCACACCGTCACCTTGGCCGGGGCGCTCCGAGACCGCGGACACGAGGTGGGGGTCGTCGGTGCCGCCGGCAGTCCCCTCCTGGGCCGTGCCGTCGAGGCCGGGCTCACCCTCCCCGGGGCCGAACCCTTCCCCTATGTGCGACCCTGGAATTGGGCCGGCACCGTTGGCCAGGTTCGCCGGTTGCTCAGGACCCAGCGCTGTGATGTGGTTTTCGTGCACACCGGTTCGGGGCACTTCGAGGCCCATCTGGCGCGGACCCGGTTTCCCACCGCGATCGTGCGGATTCGGGCCGATGCCCGCCGACCCCGCGGCCACCCCGGCAACAAGTGGCTCCACCGAAGCGGCGCGGAGCGCGTTGCCGTCTCGGGCGCCTATATGCAGGAGGACCACCTGGGCGGCTGGGATCTTCCGCCCGGGCAGGTGATCCACCTCCCCCCGGGGATCGATGTGGATCACATCGCCGGCCATCCCGGGCATGACCGAGCCGCCGCCCGCCGCGAGCTTGGCGAGCGCTATCGATTGCCGGCCGGCGAGCCCTGGATCGGGATCATCGGCCGCCTGTCTCCGGTGAAGGGGCACGAGGTTCTGCTGGAGGCGATGACCTTGGTCAGACGGAAGCGAGAGCAGTTCCGCCTGTTCGTGGTGGGGGGCGAAGCAGAAGTGTCCACAGACTCGCTGCGGCAACTGGCGCGCTATCTGGGCATCGAACAGCGGGTTGTGTTCACCGGTCTGGTCGACGATCCTCTCAAGCACGCGGCCGCGCTCGATGTCGGGGTCGTCAGCAGTCTCGGGTCCGAAGCCGTTTCGCGCAGCGCTCTGGAGTTCATGGCGGTGGGCGTGCCGGTGGTGGCGACACGGGTGGGGATCCTGCCCGAGGTAGTGGACGACGAGGCGCATCTGGTTGTGCCGGGCGATCCCGGGGCACTGGCCCGTTCGATCGCCGGCCTTCTCGCGGACCCTGAGCGGGCCACCCGGTTGGGATTGGCCGGACAACAGCGGGCCCGGAAGCGCTACAACCTCGGGCCCTTGGCCGAACGAGCCGAACAGGTGGCGCGGGAGGCGATCCGTGTTCGCCGCGAGAGCAGGGAAAGGTGGGGTGAGCCATGGAGCGGCTAACGAGGCTTCCGGTCACCGCCATCATCATCGCCTTCAATGAGGCCGACCGGATCGGGCGTGCCCTCCGAAGCTTATCCTGGGTCGACGAGATCGTCGTCCTCGACTCGGGCAGCACCGACGAGACGCAGCCTCTCGCTCGAGACGCGGGCGCTCAGGTTCACGTGCATCCCTGGGAAGGCTATGCGAAGCAGAAGACGATCGCGACCGGCCACGCGACCCACCGGTGGATTCTCTGGATCGATGCCGATGAAGAGGTGACCCCCGAGCTGCGGACGTCGATCGAACAAGCCCTGGCTCTCCAGGCGGGTACATCCCCGCCGGTCTTCAGTGCCTACGCCATGAACCGGCGGACCTCCTACCTCGGAAAGCTCCTGCGATTCGGGGGCTGGTACCCGGATCGAAAGGTGCGCCTCTTCGATCGCGAGCGGGCCGGATTCGGCGCGGAACTCGTTCACGAGGAACTTCGGGTGGACGGTTCCGTGGGGGGGCTGCGGGGTGACCTGAATCATTACTCGTATCGTGATCTCAATCATCACATCGAAAAGACCCATGAAATGGCCCGGCTCTGGGCCGCGCAAAACAGCGGGCGCAGTCGCGTGGCACTGTGGGAGCTTCTCATTCATCCGGCCGCCAAGGCGCTGAAGAGCTACGTGGTGCACGCAGGCTTTCTGGAGGGTTGGCGCGGTCTTCTGGTGGCAGGGGTGGCCAGCTATTCGGTGTGGCTCAAGTATGCGCTGCTCCGTGAGGCGCAGGCGAAACGCGAATCCGGTTGACGCTGCTCAATCGTTCCGGCCTGGCAGGAGTATGCGGGGGATGCTCAATCGTTCCGGCCTGGCACTAGAATGCGCGGGATGTGATCGCCCAGCCGGGCAACGATCTCATAGTTGATCGTCCCACAGAGGTTCGCCAGGGTATCGGCCGAGATGGTCTCCCCACCGCTCTGGCCGATCAGGATCACCTCCTCCTCCAGCCCCACATCGGGAAGGTCGCTGATGTCGATCATGGTCATGTTCATGCATACGCGCCCCACGACGGGCGCGCGACGTCCCCGGACGAGGACGTGTCCGTGACCGGATAGACGGCGATCGTAGCCGTCATAGTAGCCAATCGGCAGCACCGCCAGACGCATGGGGTGGGTCGTTCGGAAGGTGCACCCGTATCCAACATACGCGCCCACATCCACGCTCTTGATCTGCGCAATGCGAGTCTTCCAGCTGAGGACGGGAATCAACTCAGGGCCCATCGACTTGTCCAGGAGGGTGGACAGATAGGTTTCCCGGGACGGCCAAAGACCATAGGTCGCGATCCCGAGCCGCACCAGGTCCCCGTAGGTTTGGGGCATCACGATCGCCGCGGCGCTACAGGCCGAGTGAATCATCTCGGCCCGCTGGCCGTGCGCGAGGAATGCGTCGGACGCCGCCCGCAATTGGCTGAGCTGCCCCTTCGCATAGGTGTGATCGGTGGTGTCTTCGATGTTGGCGAAGTGCGTGTGCAATCCTCGCAGGTGGATCCTGGACAGGTCCGCGAGACGTTCGCACCAGGTCGGTATCTCCTCGGGCTGGACGCCCTGGCGATGGGTTCCCGTTTCGACCTTGATGTGGATGGCGACGTCGCGCGCCATTTTCTCAGCGGCCGCGGCCAGTGCCTCGAGCACCTCGATACTCGAGACGGTGGGCTCGAGACCGGCCGCCACCACGGCCTCGGCCTCGTCGGGCAGGCTCGGACCCAACAGACAGACCGGTATGTCACCAGCCAGCTCTCGAATCCGGGCGAACTCGTCGAGGGAGTGCACCCCCAGATAGTCAACGCCTTCGGCCACCGCCAAGGGAACGATGACCTGGTCGCCGTGACCGTAGGCATTGGCTTTGACCACCGCCATCATCTTGACCTCGGTCCCGATACGGCGCCGAAATGCTCGGAGATTGTGCCGATAGGCCCGCGCACTGATCTCCAGCCACTGAGGCAGACCGGCCGCCAGATCCGTGCCGGCCGATGGGGCAGGGCGGTTGTTCATTCGGTGGTCTCTCCGTTTGGGTCCTTTTCCCGGGGGCGGCCTGCATCTCGCGACTGCTGCCCCGGCAAGTGCGCGGCCAGAATCCGATCGAGGCGATAGGTCCGCACCTCCCCGCTGTCGGGCAGCATCACCCGAAGATAGTGCAACGGGCCATTGTGTTCGAGAGTGAGCGGTTCCACCCAGTGCACGCTCTCACCTTTGAGGCTTCGATACTCCAATTCCACCAGCTGGTTTTTCTGGGCGCCTGCCTCGAGCGTATCGATCAGCACCGCATCGAAGCCGCGCGCTTTTCCCTCCTCCCAGCTCAGCGGATGAGGCTCCTGGGCCTGAAGGAGGACGCCGAGCTGGCGCGGCTGGGGATCCAGCACACCGATCAAATGGGTCAGGAGGGCGACGGTCGCCAGCACATCGTCCATCGCTCGGTGGCTGGGGATGTGTGCGAGCTGGAGGGCCTCCCGTAGAGCCCCCAGTCCGTATGACTCCAGATCCAGGAGGTTTCTCGCCAGTCTGAGGGAGTCGAGCACGGGCCCAGTCCACTGCGGGAGATCCCAGCGCCGCCGCTCCCGACTGAGAAAACCCAAATCAAAAGGCGCATTGTGGGCAACGAACACTGCGTTTTCGAGCAATCGCTCGAACTCTGGTGCCACTTCGGGAAAGAGCGGAGCGTCAGCCACCATTTCATCGGTAATGCTGCTCAGGTTCGATGAGATTTCGGGAATCGGCATTCCGGGATTGACCAGACTCTGATAGCGCTCGATCTCCTCGAGCCCTCTCATGCGCAACGCGGCCACCTCGATGACGCGGTCGGTGGAGGACAAACCCGTCGTTTCAACGTCGATGACGGTGAAGGTGACCTCCTCGATCGGTCTGTCCGCTGAGAACAAGAGGCCTCCCTTCCTTCACCCACCTGGGAAACTGGAATCCTACGGGAGTGTACCTGCCAGCACAACGGTACACCCCTGCCGGCCGGCGCGGCAGGCTTTGGCTCCCTCAGAAATCTCTGCTAGGGTAGCGCCGCGAACGGTGGCTTGCCCACCCTGGATCGGAAGGAGAAGGAACGAATGGTACCCACGGTGGCGATTATCGGTGCCAGCAACGACCGCGGTAAGTTCGGGAACAAGGCCGTGCGCGCCCATCTGCAGGCCGGCTACACCGTCTATCCGGTCAATCCCAGGGAGACTGAAATCGAGGGCCTCAAGGTCTTCCACGACCTGGATTCCGTGCCGGATCCGGTCGATCGGATTTCGATGTACGTTCCCCCCAAGGTGGGGCTGGCGATGCTGGATCAGATCGCCCGAAAGCAACCCAAAGAGCTCTACCTGAATCCGGGGACCGAGAGCCCCGAGCTCGTGCAGAAGGCAGAAGAGGCGGGTCTCCAGCCGATTCAAGCATGCTCGATCATCGCCGCCGGCGTCGATCCAGCAGAACTCGAGCAGGGCTGATGAGCCGGACGAGTTGCCGGTGGCCGGGCTGCGCACAGTGGGCCGGGATGTTCCTGGCGGTTGTTCTTCTCTCGACCCCGGGCTGCTCGCGACACGCGGCCCGAACGGGTCCCGGCGATCTCGACTCGGTGTCCGCCTCGACTGAACCGGTGGCCAACGCCGATTCGCTCCGCCTGACGATTCTGTCCGAGCCTATCCCTTCCGCATTGAGCGGTACCGGGCTCACCCGTTTCTATCTCGGAGATGACCGCCTGCCCGGCATGACGCTGCGCTTCACGGCCCAGGACAGCGCCGAGACGACCGCCATGCTGAGACCAGGGATGTTGACCCCGGTCGTCAGCATGTGGACCTCCGCTGACGCTTGGACGCTGCGCTTCCCCAGGCAGCGAGCCTTCGTGCTGGAGACCGTCTCCACGGACGGAGCCACCCAAGGTCCCGACGGTCGCCTGCTCGGCCGCCTCGCCTGGTATTTGATCGCCCCTCAGGCCCTGCTGGCCGACCTCGATCCGGTGCGCGCGTTCCGCCGCGGAGCGGACTGGATATTTACCGGACGCCCGGGGCCCCTCGAGGGCGGGCTGCCGGGGGCGGAGGTCTGGGTCGATCAGGAGTCGGGGGGAATTCGCCGTTGGAGCCTCAGGGATCGCGATGGGCAACTTCAAGTACAGGTGGAATATAGCCCTCCAAGATTCAAGTTGACCACGAAGGGTGGGGGGGGCGGACGCCTCGATCTATCGATTCCCGCACTGGACTTCTTCGGGGGGGTGATCCTCCAGCGCGTCCATGAGAAGGACCTCAAGGCGATTCCGATGCCCAAGAGGCCCACGGGGTGGCGGCAACTCGGATCCGACCAGCTTCAGACGCTGCTGGAAGATCTGGCCCGCGATCTGCCGGCTGAAGGTGAATCCGAGTGATCATCCGCAAACCGGCGGATTCTCCGTAGTTGCCCCCCCAGGATTCGAATTGACCCGCCGGGCCCTCGATGTTAGCTTCCCACCTGGACTATCCGATCTACTGCCCATTTCTCTGGGAGCGGCAGGTCGGGGGGCTAAGCAGCACCCAGCAGAGTAGCTGATTGGGTAGGTGAGAACGAGCGCTCCGCTCGAGGCGAATGGCCCCGGGGAGGCTCGTTTGTTTTAGAGGAGTAATCCGCCCAGAACCGCTCTCGTGAGTTTCTGAGCTGGGAGGAGGCAACACTCGTGAAAATCGTGGTTTGCATGAAGCAGGTTCCGAGCTCTGAAGCCCGGATCGAGATTGCCGGCGACGGTCTCTCGATCGATCGGAGCGAACTGGAGATGGTCGTCAACCCCTACGACGAATACGCGCTGGAGGAAGCTCTTCGCATCAAGGAAGCGAAGGGCGAAGGCGAGGTCATCGTCGTGTCGGTGGGGCCCGAGAAGGCCAAGGAGGCGATCCGCTCCTGTCTGGCGATGGGCGCCGACCGGGGGGTGATCGTAACGGACGAATCCTACCACGGTGGCGACACGCTGGGTGTGGCCCGGGTGCTGGCCGACGTCATCAAGGGTCTGGAGCCGGATCTGGTTTTTTGCGGAAAGCTGAGCATCGATCTCGAAAACGACGGCACGGCGATCGCGCTTGCGGAGTACTTGGATTTGCCTCACGTGTCGCTCGTCAATCACCTCGAGTGGAGTGAGAACGGCGCAGGGAAGGCTTCACGCGAGATCGAAGGCGGGAAAGAAATCGTCGAATTCGTGCTGCCCGTTGTCCTGACGGCCGAGAAGGGCCTCAACGAGCCACGGTACGCGTCTCTGAAGGGCATCATGGCTGCCAAACGTAAGCCGATCGAGGAAGTCACCCCATCGATGGGCGCCGCCGACGTTGGCTCTGAGGCCTCCGGCGTTCAGATCTTGCGGATGGAGCCCCCGCCGGAACGCTCCGGTGGAAAGAAACTCGAGGGCGATCCAGAGGAGACCGTGCCTCAGGTGGTTGAGCTACTGAAGAACGAGGCCAAGGTCTTCTAGGAGGGAAGCGACGATGGCGAATAAGATTCTGGTTTTTGCCGAGCAGCGTGACGGCGCTTTCCGCAAGAGTTCTTTTGAGGCGATTGGTCGCGCGAAGCAGCTGGCCTCTGAAGTTCACGCACTCGTTGTGGGCGATAGCGCGGGGACGCTGGCAGGCTCGTTGGGAGCCTACGGCGCGGATCACGTTCATGTGGTTGAAGGCGAAACGCTGAAGCTCTATCATACGGAGGGCTATGCGGCCGCTCTGAGCGCCGCGATCGAGGCCGTGAGCCCAGACGCTGTCTTCATGATCGCGTCGGCGATGGGGAAGGATCTGGCTCCGCGTGTTGCGGCCCGCCAGCAAATGGCCTTTCTGAGCAACTGCATCACGATTGAAGAAGACGGTGGTGCCTTCCAGGCGCTGAAGTCGATGTATGGCGGCAAGGTCTTCACCACCGTCAAAGCGGTGAAGAGCCCGGTGATGGTGACCCTTCGCCCAAGCTCCTATCCCGTGCCCGAGGCCTCCGGTGGCGAGGCGGCCCCCGCCGCGCTGACCGTGGATCTGCCGGGCGACGGTCGCGCCAAGGTCGTCGAGGTGGCCAAGAAGGAAGAGGGCGTGCTGGACGTCCAGGAAGCCGAGATTGTCGTTTCGGGAGGGCGCGGCCTCAAAGAGCCCGAGAACTTCAACATCATTCAGGGGCTGGCCGAGGCGTTCGAGGGAGCCGTCGGCGCATCCCGTGCCGCCGTGGATGCGGGCTGGATCGACCATGCCCACCAGGTTGGCCAAACAGGCAAGACCGTATCTCCGAAACTCTACGTTGCCGTGGGAATCTCGGGAGCCATTCAGCATCTGGCTGGTATGCGCACTTCGAAATGTATCGTTGCGATCAACAAGGATCCCGATGCACCCATCTTCAACATGGCGGACTATGGCATTGTGGGAGACCTCTTCAAGGTCGTGCCCGCACTGACCGAGGCAGTCAAGAAGGCGAAAGAGTAACGGCTCGTACCCGCTAGCCGACAACGCGCGATCGTGCGGGATGAAAGGAGAAGAGCCTTGACCAACGACCAGGCCTTCGGGCAAATGCTCCCCGATGAGGGAACCACAATGCCTCCGGGGATGAACGCCCAGGCGGGCGTCCAGGGACAGGATGAGACCGCCTCCGGTGAGGGTGAGCCTGAAGCCGCCCCGGTCGAACCCGCCGCCACGGCGGACGAGCCGGTGCGCGAGGTTGCCGAAGAGACTGGGGAGTCGGCTGAGGCCGAAGGTGCCAGCAAGCTGGTCTTCCCTCTGTCCTACCCGGTGCCTCTCGAGCATCTCCGAGAGAGGATGCCGTTCCTTCTCGATCACGGTCTCAACGTCGAGGTCGACCTGTCGGATACGACCTACAACGGCGAGATCACGATTCGAGATCTTGAGCGTCTGGCGATCGAACTCCGGCGCAACAAGATTAAGGTGGCGGCTCATCTTCCTCACCGTGACCTGAAGCTGGCCAGCCATGACAAGATGATCAAGCAGCACAGCATGGACGCGATTCAGGAAGGGCTCGAGATCGGCAAGATCCTGGGTGCGCGAGTCGCGATTTTCCACAGCGGCTTCAGTAATCACGTCAAGCCCGGTGAGATCGACTGGTGGGTTGACGAGTGCATCGGCACGCTCGAAGAGCTTGTTGCCCGCGCCCAAGAGGAAGAGGTCATCGTCGCCCTGGAAAACACCTGGGAGTCTGATGAGCAAGTCATCATGCGCCTCTTCGATGCGGTGGACTCTCCCTGGCTGCGCTTCTGTTGCGATTTGGGTCACGCGGCCTGCTTTTCGCAGTTTGCGCCGGAAGAGTGGGTGATCCAGTTCCGGGACCGAATCGCCAACCTCGACTTCCATGACAACGACGGGATGCAGGATCAGCATCTCGCGTGTGGCGCCGGTGTCGTTGGCTTCGAGGAGGTCTCCGGACCCATCCACGAGGCGCTCGAGGAGCCGGTCAACATCACGTTGGATGTGTCCGAGGCCGACCTGGTTGCCTCGATCGAACACCTTGAGCAGTGTGGATTCACGTTCGAGCGCACCAAGACGTAGGCCTCCTGCACTGGTCAGACAGAAGAGCTTGTTCACAGCCGCCGGTTCCGCCGGCGGCTGTTCTATTCTGGCCAGGACCTGATTGAGTGGCCGGTCACTCCTGTTCGGGTTCTGTGGACTTGAGAATCTCGCCGTCCAGTCGCAATTCGTGCCATAGATTGTGGCATCGGCTGCAGAGCACGACGAGGTTGTCCGGGTGATTCGACCCTCCTTGGGCCCGAGAAACGATGTGATGCAAATCCAGGAAGCGGGTGTTGTTGCATCCCGGAGCCCGACATCGAAAACGATCTCTACCCTGCACCTTCAGCCTTGTTGACGGGGGGATGGTGGAGCGGTTGCGCTCCCCCGGTTTGGCGATCACTGCATCGCATTCGGCAGCCTCGAGTTGCGCGCGGCCGATTGCTCTTTCGCCCTGCGCCGATTGAACACCGGCTCTTCCGCATCTCTCGCACTTGTGGATGACGATCTTGTACCTACCCCGGTTTGTGCCCCGGGGCACAAGCGCCCCTGTTTTGGCCGGGTCGGCGCCGGGATCCGTCTGATCGGCCTTTCCGCCACCTGCGGCCTGTTCGGACCCGCGCGCAGCTGAGTCGATCAGCTCCTCGAGAGCGGTGAGGATGATCTCCTCTCTCTTGGCTCGCTTGCCCACCAGCCTCAGCTTGTAGATTTGCTCGATCTGGGCTTCGAAGCGGGCCAATTCGAGCGGCGTCAACCGCAGCACGACCGACACCGGACCGTCGTCGACCAGATCTGCCTGGAGCTCAAGCGGGAGGAGGGGGGCGCTCCTGTTGTTCGCATCCGCTTTTGCGTCCACGACGTCGCAGGAGCCGGCTCCCGGAGCACCGGGGTGGCTACCACCCTCGATCCCCTGGGACGCGTGGCCTCGCGCCCCTTCGGCATTGCTGTCCGCAGGCTTGGGCGCGTCGAGGGTCGTCTGATCGGGGTTGGCTTTCCGGCGCGCGGCCGATTCGCAGCGGGCTTGTCGAATGCGGGCCTCGAGGTCCCGCCTGCTCATGCTTCGGGCGGCCTCCAGCCAGTGCGCCTCCGTGGCGGGACTGGCGGCCTTGACGATGACCCGAGCCTTCGTCCAGCCAATCTCGCCCGACTGGAGGGCACGGCGGATCAGCGGCAGACGGCCGAGAGCACCGATCAGATGCAGATACCGGTTTGTGCGGTTCAGTGTGAAACCCAATTTATCGGCCGCGTAGGCCTGCATCGACGAGTAGCCCAGATCTCGGAAGAGCCGGCGCTCCTCCATCAGCGCAAACCACACGAAGACATTCCTCTCTGCGTGGTTCATCTCCGCTATACATCGACGCAGATGCCCATCCACTTCCTTGGCGGGAATCTTGGCGTGAAGGTCAGTGATGCCGGTGGGAGCGTGTGAGAGGGACATGACGATCCTCCATTGATATGGCCGGGTGACGCGGTGCAGACACACCGGCCGGCAGGCGCGGCGGGTGCTGGTGCGTCCGTAGCCAATCGGATTCCAGGCTGCCGGGCCGCGGGGGCGAGGAGGGTGCGGCCAGGTGCGAGTGGGTGGGAGGTCGCCGAAGACCGGGGATTCAGATCAACGGTTTGTGATCGGCTCTGGTGAACTTCATCGCGGTGAAGCTGACCGCGCCACTCATATCCGGGTCGGGAGCCTGATCGTACGCGAGCACTTCGCCGCGTAGGTCAGGGGCGATGGTGAGCAGGCTGTAGAGCGCGCCGAACCCGCAGATGTTCCGCGAATCCGCGTCTCCGAGGATATTCCGCACGAAGGCATCCCGGTCTCCGCTGGCGACCAGATCTAGCATCTCGAGATCGCGGGCTCGAAGCTGGGTGAGCGAGGCTTCGGTCAAGGGCGCGGGGCCTCCGAAACGAAGACCTACATGAGCCAAGTCGATGCCGGCTACCAGCAGCGTACGTTGGCCGGTCTCCTCGAGCAGGTCTCGCAGCCTAGACAGAAACTCACCGGTCCGTCGGTCGGTCCCGATTCCAGCGGACTGCGTCTCGTAGAAGTCCGCTGGCGAGACCGCGCAGAGTACCGGGAGGATGACAGGTGTTCTTTCGACGGGGCCGTCCGAAGGTGGCCGACCTTCGGCAAGCGCGTGTTGGATCATGATGAGTTGGAACTCGATCGAATGCTCCGCCAGATGGAGTTCCTGCTGCTCCAGCGGATCCCAGTCCAGCCCGTCCCGCAGGTTGCTCACGAGGCCCCGATCGGTCTCAAGGGTGCCCAGTGGCGTATTGAAGTCCTTGATCGTCAACACGAATGGATTCCGGGCGGGCGCATGGCACACGCCCAAGATGACGATCCGGTCCACCTCCGCGCCCCAGACCTGGCGGTAGGCATGCGCATAGGCCGCCCCTCCGCGGGCGAGGTCGATATGCGGCGCGGCGATCGCGTCGGTCGCCTCACCGGCGGTCTCGCCCTGCCCCGGCGACTCCCCCGACCGCGGGGCATCCCCCGACCCGCGAGCGTCCGCCTGCGCGTAGAATGCGCTGAGTTCACGGGTGAGGTCATCCGGCTGATCGGCGTACGCCTCACCGGCGAATCGGGCCGGCCTCGTGGGGAGGGAGGCGTAGGATTCGGCGAACTCGCGCTCGTGGTCGGCGAATCGGGGACTTTGGAGATAGAGCTCTTCATCGAGTTGGTCCACGAAGGCTTCGAGTTCATCCCGCGGCACGATCTGACCGCCGGCCCGGGTGAGGGCGAGCTGCATATCGGCGACCGAATGCTGTCCGTCGAGGAAGGACAAGAGCGCGGCGGAGGCGGGGGAGAGCACCAACGGCTGCCGCGCGATGCCCTGCGGATCGCGCAGGAGGTAGAACTCCTGATCGCCCTGCTTCAGCGGCATCAACTCGACTCGCCTCAATGCGGGCACGCTCTGCTCGTCCACTTGTCCTCCTCACGTGTGCCGGGCTGGGTCAACGGGCCGCCGGGTCCTTGTCGGATTTTCTGCTGGCCCCCACCAGAGGCCACTGTATCATCCGCGCGCGGGAACGCGCCATCGAACGAGCGTGGGCTGACCATCGGGAGAGAGGTGCATGGCCTTATCGAGCGGGTTTGACAGAGTCCGGCGACGCCTGCCGCGAACGTCCGGGTGGCCTCTGGTCGGCCTGTTCCTCATCTTGATGCTCCTCGTGCTCAACGTGAGTTTGCTCATGATCTACCGGCAGGTTCGCGGCACGATCGAGGAAGAGCTTGGCCATCGACTGCTGGGGATCGCGACGGCCACCGCGGCAGGGATCACGGCGGCCGACATCGAAAGCCTGCTGGTGGAAGGCGACGACCAAACGGGGCCGGCCCCGGCGACTGCGGCCGGGCTCCTGCGGCAGCGGCTGAGTCTGATCCTCTACGAAACGGGTCTGGGCGAGATTTACGTCGTGGGCCCGGATCACGAGTACCTGCTCGATGCCGCCGGGCGTCACCGGGCGGGATACGCCCATCCGGCCATCGACCTTCACTTCGGTGCCGTGACGGCCGCTCTGGCAGGTGTGGCGGCGGCCAGTGACCTCTACAGCGCCGGCGGCGTGTATCTCAAGACGGCGTTCGCCCCGATTCTCGATCGGAATGGACTTCCGATCGGCGCGGTGGGGGTTGAAGGTGGGTCGGGATTCTTCACCGGTCTGTGGCAGGTGCGCCGGCAGGTTCTCCTCAGCGGAGCAGCCGGCATGGCCGTCGTTTTGGTTCTCGTGTTCTTCTTCGGGCGCATCCTCAGGACGCAGGCGCTGGCGGAGCGCACGCTGCGCGAAACAGCCACCCTTGCGGCCGCAGGCGAGCTGGCGGCCATCCTCGCGCACGAGATACGAAATCCGCTGGCGATCATTTCGAGTCGGGCGGAACGGATGCAGTCGAAAATCTCGCAGGGCAAGTCGACCGAGGAACTGCTGCAGTGGTTCGAGGCGATTCCGCGCGAGGTCGATCGGCTCAATCGCGTCCTGACGCAGTACCTTTCATTCGCCCGGCCGACGGAGCTCGAGGGTGAGTCGGCCGACCTCGAACAGACGCTCTGCGCGGTGATCGCCATGCTCGAAGGTGACTTCGCGCGCAAGGGGATCTCCGTGATTCGGGCGGGGCAGGCGATCGGCGCCGAAACGGACGCCGCCGCCCGCATCCGGGTGACCATGGCGCCGGCCGCGCTGCATCAGGTGCTCCTCAATCTGCTGCTCAATGCCCGCGATGCCATGCCCGAGGGGGGCGAGGTTCGCATCGAGGTCAGCGCGAGCGGATCCTGGGTGCTCGCCCGGATTGCCGATACCGGTTGCGGCATGAGTCAGCCGCAACAGCGCCGGGCGTTCGAGAGCTTTTTCACCACCAAGGAACACGGGTCCGGGTTGGGGCTGGCCGTGGTGCGCTCAATGCTTGAGCTCTACGGCGGCCGGGTCGATCTGGAAAGTGAGGAAGGGCGCGGCACGAGCTTTACGCTCCACATGAGACCGGGCAAGTAGGCCGGGGGAGCGAAGCGTCGCGATCCGCCGCGGCCAGGGGCAAAACCGGGGGACGCCAATATGACGGCAGAGGACACAGGCTCGGGTGCGCCCTTGCTTGTCTCGGGGTTTCGGATCCTGCTCGTGGATGACGAGGCGGAGATCCTGATCAGCCTCGAGGATCTCTTGAACGATGAAGGCTACGCGGTGACCACCGCCAATTCGGGCGAGGCGGCGATTGCGGCGGCCGAGGAGGCCGCGGGCAAAGGGGCGCCGTTTCATCTGGTCATCACCGATCTGCGGATGCCGCCGCCCGACGGCATGGCGGTGCTGCGCGAGATCAAGTCACGCTGGCCCAAGACGGACGTGATGCTCCTGACCGCCTACGCGAACCGCGACACCGCGCGGGATGCCATGCGCGACGGGGCGCTTGAATTCGTCGAGAAGCCGTACAAGGAATTCGAGATGCAGCTCCGGGTGTCGCGCGTGTTCGACCGGGCCCGGGATGCGCAGGACAGCGTCCAGCTGGCCGCGGACCGCCAGCGGCTGCAAAGCGAGCGCGAATCGCTTGCCCGCCGGGTGGAAGCGCTCGAAGAAGTGTCGGGCCAGGAGAGCACGTTCGAACATCTGGTCGCCCGCAGCGATGCGATGAAGGAGGTCTTTCATCTGGCGCGCAAGGTGGCCGCGACCGACGCGACCGTCCTCATCCGGGGAGAGAGCGGCACCGGAAAGACCGTGCTCGCCCGGGCCATCCATCAAGCCAGCGAGCGGGCCGGCCGCCCGTTCCTCAAGGTCAACTGCGGGGCGCTTCCCGAAACGCTGCTCGAAAGCGAACTCTTCGGGCACGAGAAGGGCTCCTTCACCGGCGCGACCGCCCGTAAGGATGGACTCTTCACGGTCGCCAACAGCGGCACGCTTTTTCTGGACGAAATCGGCGACGTGTCACCCACGATCCAGCTGAAGCTCCTGCAGGTGATCGAGGAGCGAACCTTCCTCACGGTCGGCGGGACGAAGATGCTGACGGTGGATGTGAGAATTGTCGCCGCGACGAACCGGGCGCTCGAGGAGGCGATCGCCGATGGGAGTTTCCGGGAGGACCTTTTCTACCGCTTGAACATCTTTCCGATTACCCTCCCGCCCTTGCGTGACCGATCCGAGGACATTCCCGCCCTGGTGGAACGATTCTTGAAGAATAAGGGGCAGGATACGGACCGGCTCTCGCCGGCGGCGATGAAAGCGCTGGCGTCCCACCGGCTCCCCGGAAACGTCCGGGAGCTGGAGAACCTGCTGGAGCGGGCGTTGATCCTGGCCACAGACGCGCCCATCGGCCCCGAGCTGATCCAGCCGCCGGTCAAGGTAGGAGACGATAACTCATTGACAGGGTTTGAGATACCGGACGAAGGTCTGGTCCTAGAGGAACTGGAGAAGGAACTCATTATCAAAGCGATTCGTAAGGCCGGGGGCAACAAAAGCAAAGCCGCCGCCTTGCTGGGGCTGACGAGACGCACCCTTTATTCACGGATGGAACGCTACTCGATTCAGCTCTGATGTGTACCGCGAGGGGCAGGAGGTGTCCGCCATGGGTCATAACATCACTGGCAAAGCCGAGGCCGTGAGAGGCAGGCGCCGGATGACGTGGGCTCTGGTCCTACTGCCGATGCTGCTCTGTCTGATCTGGCTCCTTCCGGCCGATGCGCAGGCCGACCCCGGCGCCAGCCGGGTGCAAGACGAGCTGGAGAAGACCGATCGCATCCTGGAGAAGGCGCGTGAACTGGCCGGTCCGGTCGTGTCGGCCGCCGCGCGAGGCCACTATGAGATGGCGATCCAGCTGCAGCGACAGGCCTGGCAACGGTTCCGCCAAGGCGCCGACCAGCACGACACCGCGCTCACCCTGACCCTTCGGGCCCGCGCCCAGGCGCTGAAGGCCTTGGACGCCGCCCGGCTCGAACAGAAAGCGCGCGAAGCGGTGCGCCGCAATCTGGAGCAGGCGGAGAACCGGGTGGCCGAGGTCAACGACACCGTTTCCCAATCGCAGAACGCCCGAGCGGCCGCGGTGCTCGAACAGGGTGTCGACCATCTGAGGCGTGCGCGCCGAGCGCACATCGATGGGCACTATGTGCAGGCCGCCCGCCTGGCGATTCTCGCCAACACTTTGATCGAACGGGCGGCGCGTCTGGCGCAGGGTGAGATCGTCGCGATCGGTTCGGTCGAGACCTCGATCGAACGGACGGCGATGCTGCTCGCGCAGGTCGAGGTCGCTCTCCTCGAACATGGGAAGACGCCCTCGAAGATTCCCGAGTTCGTGGAGGCCGAGCGGCTGCTCGAACAGGCCCGCACCAAATTCCGCGAGAGGAGGCCGCGTCCTGCGCTTCGCCTCAGCCTGAATGCACGTCAAAAGGCGCTGCGGTTGATGGGTGAGCTCAGCCAGGAACCGGATCGCGAGGTGCTGGCTGAGGCGCTCTCCGACCTTCAGGCACTCTACGCTGAGGTGATGGCCGACATTCGATCCTCGGGAAGCGAAACCGCCGTGTGGCGCATCGAAGAGGGAAATGCGCTTCTGAAGAAAGCGCGCGCATTCCTGCGCGACGGGAAACTCGCCGAGGCCCAGCGTCACCTGATGGCCGCAGAGAGGCTTCTCAGGGAGGCAGTCGACGCGGCGGGCTCCTAGAGCCGCCCCTGTAGAACGCGCCTCCCGCCGGTGTACCTTCCATTGCGGCGACTGGTGAATGCCGCTAAACAGGATTCGGCAGACCATGGGGCGAGTAGGCGGTGAGGGACGGGCGTGATCCAGCAAACCATCCGCAGACGGCTTTGCGTGACCCTCGGGCGAAGTCCGTCGATCTGGCTCTGGTTGCTCTGGGCGGCGGGTGCGCTCCTGGGCTCCCCCGCACAGGGATCCGAGATCGGCGGGCAGGACGGTTCACTGATCCTCGCCACCGGGGTTGAGCTGGAGGGTCTCGACGAGAGCTTCGGCGGCGAATTCCTGGGACTTCTCTCCGACGGGAACTCCTCCGACATCGGCGGCGACGGCACCGTCGATGATCAGATCTCCGGCTTACGTTATCGGGACCGGGAGTCGAGCCTTTTGGCCGTGGCCGAACTTCGCGGCTACACCTCGAGCCGCAGCAGCTTGAACGGGCTGATCGATCTCGAGGCGAAGGTGGGCGAGAAGCGCCGCTCTCTCACGGCGGAGACCACCGCGTCCGGCCGCGAAGGGTCCTGGTCGAAGCTCAGCGTCCGAAACCTCCTCATGGTGGATGAGGAACAGGATGGCGCCACCAGTCTTCAGGACCTTCTCTACCTACGCCTCAAGCAAAGCCTCGGGCAGAGCGATTGGCAGCTCGCCTTTCGTGGCACCCTGGACTTCTCCCGCGCGGAGGGATCGGAAGGGGACGCCGATTCCGTTCTCACGGACTGGTATGACTACCTCGACTACGAAAAGGCCGGCCTGCGCATCGAGGTTTCCCGCTGGGGACTCAGCAATTCGGCCCTGGCGGTGAAGGGCGCGCGCAAGTGGAGCCACGGCGCCAGCCTGGGTGATTACACCGAGGTGGGTCTGTCGGCCGAGCAGGGTTGGTTTCGTGAGAGCGGCATGCTGAACCTGGATGCCGAGGTCGAACGCCGCTCGTACAAGGAGGAGGGTGGCACGCTGCCCTCCTTCTACGAGGCATCCTTCAGCGGATACTGGTTCGGGCAGGTCAATCCGCGCGGATGGCAAGCCAAGCTCCTGATCAGCGGAACAGATTACGACGAACCGGACACGACCAGTTCTCTGGACGGATTCAGCGTCTTCAACGACGACGTCATCGAGGTCGAGGCCGAGCTGATGTGGCGGACCTATTTGGTGGGCGGACTGCTGGCGGACCGGCGCGGCGCGCTGTTCGGCGAGGTTGAACTCGGCATCGGCCCCGCGGCCAAGCTGAGGCGCTACAACCACGCCACCGGAGACGGCCAGGGCGCGGGCGGGCGACTCGAAGCCGCCGTGCGCGGCGAGCTCGCCGGCGATCGCTGGTGGCTCGAGGCGGGTTGCGAACTCGGGCGCTACGACTACCGGGCATCGGGGGATTCCACCCAACTCGCGTTCGAAGACCTCACGCTTTCCCTGGCCCAGTCCGACTACACCTATCTGGAGTTGTCGCTCATCTGCGGCGGACGACTTCCCTACGCACTGGAGTGGGAGGGATACGGCTCGATCGATCAGGAGTGGCATTCTGCGGCCGACGACAATGCGCGGCTGATCTCCTTCAGCCTGGCCCTGCGCCGCAGGTTCGATCTGTTGGGCCGCTGATTGACAGGTTCGGGGTCTGCTCGCATACTCGGCGAGCGCGCGCTCTCGGGGCGCCTATTGGAATGACGAGATGCGGGCAGGGAGGCCCGAAGCGCAAATGTGGAACTGGCTTCGGCAACATGTCTTCGCCAACGCGGGGATCAAACTGATCTCGCTGGCGCTGGCCCTCACCCTCTACTTTTACGTCTTCGTGAACCAGGAGCGCGAGCTGGTCCTTGAGGTCCCCCTCAATCTGCAGGGGATACCGGAGGCCCTGACCTGGACCGGTGAGATTCCCGATGAAGCCCGGGTCCGTTTTCGCGGTCTGGGCATGGACCTGCTCAAGCTACGCACGCAGCCTCAACTGGCGCGGATGCTGGTTCGCGTGGGGGACGTGCGTCCGGGCCGGTATCACCGTCCGCTGGTGAGCCGCGACGTTCACATCCTCTCGGATCTTCAGATCCAGGTCGTCGAGATCGTCTCGCCCCGGGAGATCACCCTCGAGTTCGATCAGCTGATGATGCGACGCCTTCCGGTGGTTGCCCGGGTGACCGGGCGACCTGCCCCCGGATACATCCGATTTGGACGGGTCGTGGCCGAGCCGGAGAGCATCGACGTCGGAGGCCCGCAGCACAGGCTCGAGTCGTTCGATTTTCTTCCCACCGAACCCATCGATCTCACGGGCAAAGAGGATCTGGTCATCAGCAGAGCCAAGCTGCGACTGCCACCTGACTGTGAAGCGGCCCTGGAGGAAGTGACCGTCCGGGTGACGGTTGAGAAGATCATCTCCAGGACCTTCACGGACCTGCCGGTCGAGGTTCTGCGCTCGGGCGATGTGGCGCTCATGCGCATGACGCCCGCGCACGGCTCGGTGGTGGTGGCCGGCCCGCTGTCGCTGGTCGAATCGCTATCCGAGCAGGAGTTGCGTTTGTCGATCGATGCACTCGGCCTGCCGCCAGGAACTTACACCCTCATGGCGAGCGTGGAACTCAATCGAACGCTTGAGGTCGATGCCCTATCGGTCGAACCAGTAGAACCGGAGAAGTTCGAAGTCGAATTGGAGTAGATCCTCCAGGGAGGGGGGACGATGGAAGAAAACCGCGAACCGACCATGGAGTATCCGTATTGCCCGATCAGCCGGCAGCTCTGCCGCGCGGGCAAAGTATGGGTCGATCCGGCGAAACAAGACGCGGAAACAGTCTGTGCGTTTTGGCATCGCAAGGAGCTGCGATGCGTCTTCCGGATGGTCGAGTTTGATCTGTTCAACATCGCTCGGGCCCTGGACGAACTGCGTAATCGCTGACAGATCAATATGTTACGACCTGTGCCCTTAGTCGGATTGTAGACCCACCCGGGGGGGGTACCCCCCCCTGACTTTCATCTCAATTGCCTAACTGCCGACGCACTTTAGGGTTGACGCTTTTGCTTCCCGGTGCTATCTAGTAATTGCTTGTGACAGGTACGGTTGCAGCCACGATGCCCATCTAGGGGACGGCAGAACCCATCTGACCGAGTGAAAGCCAAGGAGGCTGGGATGACCAAGGCGGATCTGGTCGACGAAATCGCCGACCGCACGGGCCTAACCAAAAAAGATGTGGCCGAGACCGTTGACGAGTTCCTCAACGCGGTCGGGCGCGCGCTCGTAGCCGGGCGCCACATCGAAATCCGTGGCTTCGGAACGTTTAAGGTGCGGGTGCGCAAGGAGCGCATGGCCCGCAATCCGAAGAATCCGGATCAGCCCGTTTTCGTACCCGAGCGGCGCGTGCCCGTATTCAAGGTATCGCGCCAGCTCAAGGAAAAGGTGGCGATGGCCAACGTGTGATCGCTTGACGAGCGATCCACTCGAAGAACACGAGGGCTTCGGCGCAGCGCACTCCTCGGAGGTTAGGGGTACCCTGATCGGCGAGGAGTGCTTTCCTCATGCCGGGCTGTTTGTGCGACTTCGCTAACGATTGGTCCTACCCTCGAGCTGTCATGCTAAGTGCTACCAAGGAAAGCCTGCGGAAACCGCTGCAGCCGGTCGCCGGGTGGCTCGATGCCGCCGGTGTCCGGGCGAATCATGTCACCCTTGCGGGGTTGGTGGCGTCAGCTTTGGCAGCCGTCTCCCTCGCCATGGGCCAGCTGGTGCTGGCCTTGATCTGGTTCGTGGTCGCTCTGCTCTGCGACATGGTGGACGGCGACCTGGCCCGACTCAGGCCGGAAAACGGCTCACCCTTCGGCGCCTTCCTCGATTCCACGGTGGATCGGATCTCCGAGGCGTTCGTCTTCGGCGGACTTCTCATCGGCAAGCAGGTCCATGACGGGCCCGTCGGCTCATTCTGGATCCTCCTGTGGGTATTGGCGCTCTCCGGGTCGTTCATGGTCAGCTACACCCGGGCTCGCGCTGAGGGCTTGAACACGGACTGCAAGGTCGGGCTGGCCGAACGGCCCGAACGAATGGTCCTCATGGTGTTGCTGCTCATCTTCGGCCTGGGTGCCTCCGGCTGGTTCCTGCTCATTCTCTCCATCCTCACCTGGTGGACTGTCTATCAGCGGATCAGTCATGTTGCCGGCCGCCTGAGCGGCTCGGGGGACACCCCTGATGAGCCTCCCGCCGCCGAGGGAGAGAAGACGCCGTGAGCGATAGCGCTCCCGCCGAAACGGGATCTCTTCCGACCCGTCTCCGCACCGCTTGTTTTCTGGCCTTCGAGGGAATCGAAGGGTGTGGCAAGAGCACTCAGATCGCCCTTCTGGCTGATTTGCTGACGCGCGCGGGCCGACCCTTTGTCGTCACGCGAGAACCGGGGGGGACCCCGCTTGGTGACGCGCTGCGCGATCTGCTGCTGACACCGGCCGGCGCCGGCATCGACGGGCTCACCGAGCTGTTTCTTCTTGAAGCCTCCCGACGTCATCACGTTCGTCACGTCATCGCCCCTGCGCTCGAGCAGGGGATGGTCGTCCTGTGCGATCGTTATGCCGATTCGTCGGTGGCCTATCAGGGCGGGGGACGGGAGCTCGGCATCGAGCAGGTCGAGCGGCTCAATGCTCTGGCCACAGGAGAGCACTGGCCCGACCAGACCATTCTCCTCGACCTGCCGGCCGAGGAAGGCCTCGCCCGGGTCGGACGCCGAGGGCAGCCCGAAGACCGGCTCGAGCAGGAGACGCTCGCGTTCCACACCCGGGTTCGGGACACCTATCTGTCCATCGCCCAGCGGCGGGGCGCCGCCTACCGGGTGATCGATGCCGCTCCGGATCCGGGTACCGTCTTTGCTTCCATCCTTAAGGCAATCGCCTCTTAGCATCTCCCACTTCCCGTGTGCCGTTTCCCATTTCCCATTTCCCACTTCCCATTTGCCATGTGCCATGTGCCGAATCGCAAGTCGCGCTGCCGAACATGGCGCATCTCAGCCACTGCAACCCTTATATCTCCTTGTCACACGGTCAGATACGGTCCGAAGTCTGGTAAAATCTACACATGCGAGACCATCTCCTGACACCGGGCAGCAGCACCTCCGTCCTTCGGGGCGGGGTGCTGCTCCTCCTGTCCCTCTTGCTCGCCGGCACGGCACTGGCGGATGCGGGGGCACGGTCGAGCGGACCTGCTGCCTCCGAAAGTCCGCTGCCCTCCGACGATCTGGAGATGGCCCTGACCCGCTTCCGGGATGCCCTCGTCGAGATGCAGAGGCTCCATGTGGAAGAATTCAGCGCGAACGAGCTGATCGACGCCGCACTGGAGGGGATTCGTCAGCGGATTGACGCACATGCCAATGTGCTGACACCCACGGAATACGAGAATCTCCGCACCGCCCAGGGCCGGTCGGTGGGGTTGGGCATCGAATACGATCCGACCGCGACCTATCCGCTCATTCGTTCTCTCTATGACGAATCTCCAGCGGACTTGGCTGGGCTGCGTCCTGGCGACCGGCTCCTGGCGATGGATGGGCAAGACCTCGCCTCGCTCGATCCGGCCGGCGTCAAGGCGGCCATGAAGGGCCATGAGGGTGAATCCCGCGCCGTCCTCTATGTCACTCCGGAAGGGGACGTGCGCACGACCGAGGTCCGCTACGCGCGGCTCCCGGAAAGCGCCCTCGAGGTCAGCCGGCTCTTCGGGGGCGACCTCGGCTACCTTCGCATCCGGCGTTTCTCAGCGGGCCTGTCGCGGGACATCGCACCGATTCTCGCCGCGTGGCAGGAGGAGCAGCTCGGGGCCGTGATCCTCGACCTGCGCGACTGCCCGGGCGGGTTCTTGGATGAAGCCATCGAGGCTGCCGACCTGTTCCTTCCGCAGGGGGCCTTCATCGCGGCGACGACGGGTCGTCTCGAGGACGAAAACGAAACCTTCCTCGCCCACGGAGAGCCGTACCTGACCGGAGCGGCCGTGGCGATCCTGGTCGACTCGCTCACCGCCAGCTCGGCCGAACTCTTCGCCGGCGCCCTCCAAGGGAACGACCGAGCCGTCCTCCTGGGCGAACAGACCTACGGCAAACGGGAGATCCAGCGCATCAAGAGGCTCTCCGACGGGGCCGCCGTCAAGGTGACCACCTCTCTCTTCCGTACCCCGGCCGATGGGAATCTCCCCATCGATGACATCGCCCTCCGTCGCGAGCTGAGCGGCTCCCGGCTCCAGCCCGACCATCTCTGTGTCCATCCGGTGTTTCCCCGCGGCTGGGACGAGATCGAAGCCCAAGGGTTGCTCGCCCGGTTCATCCAGGAGGCGAGTTTCCCGAGCCGTGGATTGCCCTATCAGTCCCCCTGGAGTGGGCTGAGGCCGTCATTGAAAGGCACGGCCCCCGCCTCGGCGCTCCTGGAGGGGCCGGGGTTCGATCTCTGGATGAATCGGCTGGAATACCTGCTGGAAACCTGGGGAGTCCAGCGGACTGAGATTCGCCTGCTCGACCTGGGCGTTGACGATCCTCGGGTCGTCCGCCGCGCATGGGTGATCGACTGGGCGGCCGAGCGCTGGGGTTCGGATGTGGCTCGCCAGCTCGAACTCCACACCGACCTCTGGCTCCTGCAGGCTGCCGAACTCCTCCAGAAAGGCGGCACTCGCCTTTTCACCGCCTCCAGCTCCCCTCCCCGCTAGGGGTGTGAATCGGGCCGTGCACCCCACGCCCTGCCCCGAGCGCCTGCACCAGGGCCCCGTGCACCCACCCGTGCACCCAATGCTTTCCCGAACCGCGTCGGACCCGTATACTCGATAAGCTGTACACGGGCTGCTGGGCAGGACCTAGGGGAGGGTAGGGTGAAACCGGACAAACTGGCCGAGATTCTCGGACGATTGGCCGCGGGTGACGCGACGGTGGAGGAGACGCTGGAGCGCTTGCGCGGATGGCCCGTCGAGGAGCTGGGCTTCGCGCGCGTCGACCATCATCGGCAACTGCGCTGCGGACTCCCCGAGGTCATCTTCGCCCAAGGCAAACAACCCGAGGAGACGGTGCGCATCGCCGAGGCCCTCGCCCCGAAGGGGCCCTCTGTGCTGGTTACCCGGGCGGATGAGGAAACCCGCCGACTCCTCAAGGAGAGATTCCCGGCCGGCGTCTGCAATGACCGGGCCCGTTCGTTCCGCCTCGAGGTGGAAGACCGTGAGACCGAAGGTCTGGTCGTTCTCCTGGCCGCAGGCACCAGTGATCTGCCGGTGGCCGAGGAGGCCGCCGAAACCGCGCGCGCAGCCGGTGCCCGCGTGGAGACGATCTACGATGTCGGCGTGGCCGGCCTGCACCGCCTCATTCCCCATCTGGAGATTCTCGAAGAAGCCAACGCCATCGTGGCCGTGGCGGGGATGGAAGGTGCCCTCCCGAGTGTCGTGGCCGGCCTCGTATCGACGCCGGTCATCGCCGTGCCCACCAGCGTCGGGTACGGAGCCAGCTTCGGAGGCCTCGCTGCCCTCCTCGGTATGCTCAACAGCTGCGCCTCGGGGGTCGTGGTCGTCAACATCGACAATGGGTTCGGCGGCGGATTTGCGGCCAGCCAGATCAACCGGCAGGTGACGGCCGCATCTGCGGAACCCACACCTGAATCCTGAACGGAGCAATAGGCACGTGCGAATCGCGTACTTGGACTGCGTTGGCGGTATCAGTGGAGACATGTTCGTTGGAGCCCTGCTCGATGCGGGGTGGAGTGAAGAGGCATTTCGCCGCTCCGTCGCCTGGCTGGGCGATGAGATCGCCGGGCTCGAGATCGAAACGCGGCGCCACGCTACGCTGCGAGGACGGGGCATTCTCGTCCAGTCGGCGCACGCGCACCACGGCCATTCCGGCGAACACCATCACGCGACTGAGCACCATCACCGGGGATTGAAGGAGGTCATGGCGCGGGTGGGCGAGGCGGGCCTCGAGCCCGGTGTCCATCAGAAGGTGGCCGGGGTGTTCCGGCGCCTCGCCGAGGCGGAGGGACACGCCCACGGGGCCCCGCCCGACGAGGTGCACTTCCACGAGGTCGGCGCGGTCGATGCGATGGTCGATGTGGTCGCCGCCTGCCAGGGGCTTGCGGACCTCGAAGTCGACCGGCTCTACGTCTCCACCGTGCCGGTCGGCAAGGGGATCATCAGGGCCGCGCATGGGCAGATTCCGCTACCCGCCCCCGCGACGGCCTACCTGCTCCAGGATGCCGAGGTGCGCTGGGCGGGCGACGGCGAACGAACCACACCCACGGGTGCCGCCCTGGTGACGACACTGGGGATCCAGGCTTCACCACCGCCGATGAAGGTGGCTGCAGTGGGGGTGGGGGCCGGCTCTCACTCCTTCCCCGATGTCCCGAACATCGCGAGACTCTTCGTGGGCGACGCTCTCGGCGGTGCCCCGGCAGTTTCCGGCGATTGCCCTGGATGGGGGTGGGGCCCGGGTCCGGAGACCTCCCCGAAATGGGGGGCGGTAGTCGAGCTTTCGACCCAGATCGACGACGCAAGTGCCGAAGAACTTGCGGTTTGGGCCGATCGTCTCCGCGAGGCGGGGGCGCTGGATGTCTTTTACCTGCCAATCACCATGAAGAAGGGCCGCCCGGGAACCCTGCTCCTGGTGGTGGTCCGCGCGTCCGAAGAGCGTCATTTGACTGAGCTTATGCTCGAGGAAACCTCCACCCTCGGGGTTCGGCGCACCCCCCAGTGGCGGCGCGAGGCGGCCCGCCGGATGGAGGAGGTCGACACGCCCTACGGCCGCGTTCCGGTCAAGCTGGCCTTCAAGGCCGGGCGATGGGTCGGAAAGCCCGAATCGGCTGCCTGCCGGACTCTGTCCGAGGCGTCCGGCGTTGCCTACCGGGATGTCTGGCGCGCGGCCCTCGTGGCGATCGACGGGCTCACGCATCCGGCCGACTGAATCCAAGGGTCCTGCGAACCCGCAAGAGGGCCAAGGCACCCAAGTTGCCAGCCCCGGCTCACTTGACACTCTCAGGGCACGTTGGTATACTTTCGGCGTGCTAATGCACATCAAAGGGCAAAGGCCTTCTAGGAATCCCCCCTGATTCTGGTAAGGCAACTAGGCAAGGCGACAGGAATCGCTGGAATTGCAGCAGATCACCAGATCCAAAACTGTAGTTGGTCATCAGGTCCTGCTATCCCGGTGTCCCCTATCCGGGTGCGTGCATAGGCCTGTCCAAAATATCTGTTTCTGTACCCCCACACCGGCTCATGAGGGAGGCGGCGGAGCAAGGAGCGGGAGGAGGTGATGCCCCAACGTTCGTAATGTGAATCGGTCCCTAGTTCCATACGCCGTACTACCCTTGCACCCAACAGTTGGTGCCGGCGGTTGAGCCCGGAGAAAACGATTCCATTGTCTATATTGATGTTTGAATGCCCAGGTGGTCCTAGACAATGTCGTCCGCACAAGCCAACAGGACTGCATTGCTAGGGCGGAGCAACCATGGAGGCTTACGATGAAGAGAGGCTTTGCGTTGTTGGCCACCTTGTTGGTGGTGACATCCGGCGCTATGGCCATGGACACGGGCCGCGAGCTCTATTCGCAAGAGACGTTCGGCCAGTCCGAGTTCCAGAGTCCCGAGAGTTTCACGTTCTCGCGCCAGGACACGATCTGGTGGGGTGACGATGACGGTACGGGTTACGCCATTGAAGGCGGAACCTGGGACTTTGAAGGCGATGGCGGAACGGGTGATTTCCAGGGCTGGACCAGTATCGATCTGACCCAGAACCTGGACACCTATTTCTACCGCGTTTCGGATGCGGATTTCGTTGACGATCCGGTCAACCCGATGATGACCGGCGCCGGCGATTGGATGCTGTGGTGCGGTATTCACGAAGATGATGCCGCGGCACTCGACTACATCGCGGGTATGGGCTATGGCGACAGTTTCTGCCAGAGCGCGTTCTCGCCGATGTACGCCGTCACGGATCAGATCAACTGCACGATGACGGTTGGATTCAACTACTTCAACGACACCGAGGTTGATTGGGACTACACCTTCCTCTATGTCGTTTGCTACGACGGTGCCATGGAGCCCATCGAAGGTGGTGAGATCGAGATCGATCGCCTCACCGGTGACCTGGGTTCGCCCGACACCCCGCTGGTGTATGCCGGCGCGGCCGTGGGTGGCTATCCTAGTGGAACAGCGTACTCGCAGTTCGAAATCCGGTTCGTGGCCGATGGTGCCTGGTCGGATGAAGACGGTCTGTACGACTGCATCTACGGCCCGTTCGCGGGCGACGCGATCACGGTCGCGCAGTCCCATGGTGACGGCGGTGGTCCTTACCTGTTTGAGACGGACGCCGAGGGCTGGACCTTCAACATGTGTGAAGGTGTCGGCACGTTCATGGGTCTGGTCGATGAAGAGACCTACACGCAGTGGCTCGATTTCGTCGAGCTCACCTGCACCTGCACCCTGTCGGGTTGGGCGCTCGAGTTCGTCGACGAGGTTGGTAGCCTCTACACGATTCCGGGTCACTTTGCGGGCCAGCACGAGCAGGCCAACTCCGGTATCGTCGCGCGTGAGGGATACCTGCCCCCCGACTACAACACGACGATCGTCTTCTGGGACAACTACGTGTATCTAACGCACCCGTACGGCTGCTTCTATCGTCAGGGGTACCAGTACTACCCGTTCACGACCGAAGCGAACCCGACCCCTCACTGGTCTCGTCGTCGCGGTCAGAACACCCACTACTACACGGGTGACGATCCGGGCTGCGGTCTGAACGGAACCAACCTGACGACCCTGGACGGCCAGGCCGGTAATCCGATGCCGAACACCTGGACCGAGATGCAGTTCACGTATGACGTCTATTGCTCCTGCGAGGCCTTCGGTATTCCTTCGACGATCTGCGTCGAGGAAGGAAACACCGCCGGTTCGCCGGTCATCGATAACGTCCGCGTGGGTCTGACCGGTGCGCCCGACGCGCCGGCGGTTGCGAATCTGTTCGCGGGTGGTTGGCTCCATGACGGCTACGGCCAGACGTCACACACCTACGTGGATCCGGCCGACGTTGGTAACTCCAACGCCACGACTGACTTGAGCAGCACGGGCGATCCGAACGACACGGACAACGACTGGCACCGCGACTCCACCGGTGTCGCCGGCCCGACCGTGAACTCCGAGGAAGAGCGCTGGTTGGTCGAGCTGTGCTTCCAGGTCTACCCTGGTCCGCGCCAGCAGCTCATTCCTGAGTACCTGGCCTGGAAGGCTCGCCTTGGTGGCGATCCTGAAGCTGACTTCGTCTGCGCCCTGATGGACTCGGTTGAGACCCCCCAGGGTATCTGGCGGAACAAGTTCCTCATCTACTTCCATGAGGATGACCCGGCATTCGATCAGGCCTCCGGTGATCTGTCCACGATGAACGAGATTCTCCCGGACAGCATTTGGACGCCTGGTACCGGTATCCAGTACTACTACAAGTCTTACTGGTACAACGGTGGCGCGCCTCCGGAGGACTTCTTCATCTATCCGTTCGCTGGCGGCTATGAGTTCGAGATTCTGCCTGACATGCGTGCGGTCGAGACGGGCGACAGCTATGGCCAGGACCTCTACGAGGTCGTGTGGCCCTGCGCCCTGTACGTTGATGCCTTTAACCGTGGCGTCGAGTACTTCGTCTTCCCGATCATGGAGCAGAACGGAATCGAGTTCGATAAGTTCGATTACCAGGACGCTTCGTCGAACTGGCACACGCCGTTTGCCCGTAGCTTCGGTGGTACGAACTTCAACCCGGGTGGCTACGGCAACAACGGTCTGACGGCCGAGCAGCTGTTCGCCTACCGGTTGATCTTCTGGAACACCGGTACGTTCGGTGCCGGCTGTGGTGAGGACAAGGACTGGCCGATGCTGGACGAGTGGCTTACCACCACCCAGTGCGGTCTCGATGACATCCGTCGTGGTATCATCTTCGACGGTGACCAGATCGCGCAGATCATGGTCCAGGACATCCCTGCCGGGCGTGACTTCTTGAACAACCGGCTCGGTGTGGACTTCATCGCCTCGTCCTATCGCCTCTACGCCAATGACAATGAGTTCTGCGTCTTCTTGGAGCCGGACGCCGGTGCGGTGTTCGAGGTCCTGGACAAGGATCTTACGATCTACGGAAACGGCTGCCCGCAGGAGTACAACTACAACGTGCTCGGCATTCAGGCAGGCGTTCCTGGCGTGGTCGGCAACTACTGGTTCTTCGAGACGGATTACGCCCAGGTCGTGAGGGATCACGCCGACGACGGCCGCAACTTCCGTTCGGTGGTCGACGGCTTCAGCATCAACCATGTGACTTACGCTGATGCCGAGGAAGACTGTCCTGCGGATAGTGCCCACATCGTTGAGGGTGCCTCCACGATGCTGGACGCGATGCTCGGATGGATGACTGATCCGACTCAGCCTTGGGATCCGTGGTTCTACCCGTGCGTCAACCTCGGTGTTGACGAGGGTGACGAGACCCACCTGAGCGGTCCGGCGAACTTCCTGTTTGCCAGCCGCCCGAATCCGTTCCACAACAGCGCCACGATCCGCTTCTCGCTGGCCAGTGCTGGCCACGTGGATGTGAGTGTGATCGACGTGTCCGGTCGTGTGATCCGGACCCTCGTCGACGGCACGCGCGACGCGGGCGAGAACACCGTGGTCTGGGATGGTCTGGACAATGGTGGTAATCGTGTTGGTGGCGGCGTTTACTGGGTGGCCATGAGCGCTGGCGACTACTCTTCTGGCAAGAAGATGGTTGTCATCGGTCGGTAGTGGTCACAGTAGCGCCACGCTGCTAGACTACCAATGCGGGGTCTGGGGACATCCCCAGGCCCCGCTTCTTATTTGGCGAAAAAGCCCATATGCTCCGGGACTCCGAAGGAGATCTTCCCCGGTGTGGGGCTGATGAGGACGTTGGTCATGGATGGCAAAGCCACGCAAAGCGGGCGGGTGTCGCCACCGGTGAGTGCGCCGCGAGTGTTCGCGCTCGCGATCAGGTGCGGACTTGCGATCCTGTTGCTCTGTGCGCTGGCCGGCTGCATTCTCCTGCCGGAGGAAGGTTTTGTCGGGGAGCAGGTCATGAACCGGCCTCCGGTGGTTCAGATCACCGGAGGCGTTCTTGAAGAGGGTGGGGAGCAGCCAGCGCGGGTTCATTTCTATTGGCACGGCGCCGACCATGATGGGGTCGTGCGCTGGTTTGAGTGGGCAATCGATGACACGGTCACCGAGCAGGCCTGGCATCGCACCACCAACTTCGACGAGGAGATCTCCTTCGGGGCATCCGCGCCCACCGGCGAGCAGGGCGCCTACAGCGACTGGCACACCTTCTACGTCCGGGCCGTGGATGACGATTTCGAGCGATCGGAGCCTGATCGCCGGATCTTCAACGCCCAGACGATCGCGCCCACCTCTGCAATCGAGAGCCCGCGCCCGGGCCCCAACTCGGTGTGGGCCTCCACGCTCCTCATGTCCTGGACCGGTCAGGATCTCGATGGATCACGTCCCGACAAGCTGCCGGCTTACTTCGACATCAAGCTCGTCCGGATTCCCTCAGGCGTCGACTACAACGATTCCGCCTCTGTTTTTCAGGTGTTCGCCGATAGCGCCAATGAACTGGTGAGCACCCCGATTCGCGGTGACTACCCACTCGACGACGATGACCTCTACCAGCAGGCCAGGCGCCGCTGGATCCGGTTGCCGGGCACCACCACCAGCTACTGGCTCGACGAGATGCAGACCTACGAGCGATACGCATTCGTGGTGCGCGCCATCGACGAGGCCGGCGCCGTCGAGGAGGTGTTCGCCCTGGATGAGAACTACGTCATCTTCCGGGTCGCGGATCGGCAGATCGTGATCACCTTATTCGAACCGGCTCTGGGTACACGGGAGTACAACGCGGGGGACTGGGGCGAACCCTGGGTGGTCTCGGTCGCCCCTGATCAGCTCATTCGTTTCCAGTGGTTCGGTGACGCGACCTTAAGCGGAACCTCGCCGGGGCCCTGCAACTACGGATTCGACATCCCCGATCCCGATGACGAGGCCTTCCGCTCGGTGGATGGCCGGGGAGGCTGGATCGGATGGGCGAACCGCTCCCGCATGGTGGAGCCGATCTCCTTCAGCGCCGAGGATGACTATGTCCACTACTTCTACTTCAAGATGAGGGACATCTCCAACAACCCGAACACGGAGACGCGGGCGGTGGTCGAGATCCGCGTCGCTGACTTCTCTTTCGATCGGCCCTTCCTCGTCGTCGATGACCTGCGCTTCGCGCCGAAGCCCTGCCAGGGCACCGAACTGACGCGTGACGACGAGACCGACCCGTGGCGGTTGACCTATTCCCCCGAGCAGGACAGCTACGGTGGAGTCCTCGCCGGGGCACAGGAGTTCCTCCCGCCGGGTGAGACCTTCCGCAGATTCGACGTTTTCGGTGAAGGAGATGAGCGCGGAACACCAACGGTGGGCGACGACTTCGTCGAGGTCCTCGGCCGCTATCAGACTCTGATCTGGGATGCGGGGAGCGAGCGCGGGACGGGTCTCTGGCTGGCGGGGGCAGAGAATCACTACCTCTCGGCCTACATCGGACGAGGAGGGAACCTGCTGCTCTACACCTACATCGGCCCCGTCCAGCTCCTCCATCGATACCTATCGTTCGACTACGACATGGGCGCGCGCCACTTCTGTGCCGATGAGATGAACTTCTCCGCCGGGTATCACTGGAGCAGGACCAGTCTGCTCTGGCAGTTTTTGGGGGTCCGCGGATGCGTGGACAAGCCGAGGGGTTCGACCACGCACGGGAACCCGGAGAAGTCCTTGCGCGGCGCCATTGCTGAGAATCCGCGCTATCCCGACCTGTTCCTGGATCCGCAGCGGTGGCCATGTGAAGATTGCGTAATGAATTACGAGGCGCTGGTCACGGAGATCGCGGACCCCGACATCGTGCCCTGGTTCGAGGTGCAGGAGGGGTTGGAGATTCTCTACCGGGCACAGACCCTCGAGCCCGACACGCCTTTATCGGGTGCGCCGGTCGCCTGGCGCACGGAAGCGGCCGCGGGCGCATCTCCCGATCGGGGGCGGGTGGTCTGCTTCGGATTCCACCCGTACGCGTTCGACGAGAGGTCAGTCGAATCGGCCTTCACCCTGGCGGTTCATTGGCTTCTCACGGGGAGGGACTACTAACAAACCAGGGGCTGGAAGAGCGGTCGCAGAGATTGGCGACTGGGCGCGTTCACTCCTAGACTACTCTGGAGGCTGCAGTTTGCTCAGGGCCCCTTTCTCATTGCAGGGGTAGGGGTTTGGCCCCATTTCGGATTGACACCCCCAGGGGGCTTTGGTAGCCTGCGGTCCTCTATGGGAGGGAGAAATATGCTTGGAAAAAGCCGTGGACGCACCGGCGCGGTGCTAGCCCGCCGGTCATTTTCCATCCTCGCTGTGTTGGCTGGATGTATGGTCGTTCTCCTCTTCGGGTGCCGTGACGAGTTGGCGACCACGTTGGACACCAACCTGGCTCCGGACACGTACCTGACGGGAGTGCCGGCCGAGAGCACCGCAACATTCTATCGGGTGCACCTCTACTGGTACGGCAACGACGAGGATGGCCGGGTGGTCGGGTACGAGTATGCGGTGACCGACTCATTCCCCGCGGATGAGGACACGATTACCTACCACTACACCACCAAGACCGACTCGGTCTTTCTGTTTCCGGTCGGTGCTTCCGAGCAGATTCTCGGCCACCGCTTCTACATCCGCGCTATAGACAACGCAGGGGTCCAGGATCCCGAACCGGCGTGGGCGTTTTTCGGCGCTATCGACCTGATCCCTCCGCTTCCGGTTTTTACGATTGCCGAAGCATACGATCCGGACACGGGCGAGAGCGTTGCTCTGACCTCCACGCATGAATCCGAGCCGAGCGACACGGTGAACGCCGGCTGGGATGTCCGCTTTGAGTGGACCGGGATCGACGCCGACCGCATGATCGACGCCAACGGCGATACGGTGACCGTCGGGCAGATTCTCCAGTACGAGTACTGGCTGCTACCCATCCAGAACACGCCCATTCTGGTCAGCCCGGAAGACACGGTTGCCGTGTATGACGATCTCTCCAGCGGGAAGTACAAGTTCAGCCTTCGGGCGGTCGACGATGCGGGTTTCATGGGGCTGGATCCCACGGTCCGCACGTTCGTCTGGAACAAAGACCCGCAAACCTACTTCGCCCGAGCACTCAACCCGGCCACCAGCGATTCGGCCGTCTATTTCGAGGTCGATTGGACCGGCCTCGAGGCGCCGCTCACCTTCTTTGAAGGCGATACGATTCCGCTGGTCTGGTCCCGACCGGGTGGATCGGTTCGGAAGGTGAATCTCACCATGGGTTTGAGAGGTCATGACCCCGATGACCTCGACGGATCCGGCGTGCGCGGCTTCCAATACCGGCTCGGCGTCGGACAGTGGAAGTCCGACGTGGACACCACGGACAACATCCTTGAGATCAACCGCCTGAGCACGACCAACAGCTACATCCAAGCGCGGTGCACCGACGGGCAGGGCCGGCGCGATGGCTCACCGGCGGGCCTTGGCGTGTATATCAACCGGGCTCCCAATCTTCTGCAGAATGTGGCCGCGGACGGTGAGCCCGAACTGCTCATGCATCCTTTCCCGGATGACGTCATTCGCTACGACGACATTGCGGCCTGGGGTGACTCGATCCTGATTCGGGTGCGCGCTGCCGATCCGGACAGTTCGACCAACAAATTCCACTACTCCTTCCGAATCGAAGGTGGCTGCGGGAGCGCGCTCTACACAAACCGCAACGACGACTCGGTCCGGGAGTACCGCGAGCTGAAGATGGAGTGGCCGACCGCCTGCGGAACCAGCGGCGACTTCGCGATCGGCGTACGAATCGAAGAGGATGCCCGAAGCGACGGCGGAACCAGGCTATCGTTCCGTTCGATTCCGTTCACGGTAACCGACTAGCCCCGCAAGGTCCTTGTTGATCGCCGGAGCGGTTGCCGGGGTCCCAGAAAACATGAGGGTGGGTCCCATGAGAGTCTCAAAGATCGTAGGGTTTGGACTGATCGCCGGCCTGGTGATCGGCCTTGGTCTCTTCTCCCCGAGTTGTATCCTTCTGCCCGAGGAGGGCTTTAGCGGCGACGTCGTTCCCAACCTGCGTCCCTCGGTCCACATCACCGGAGGGGTTCTGGAAGAAGGGGTCGATGCGGATGCGCTCATCCATTTCTACTGGAACGGATCCGACAACGACGGTGTGGTTCGCTGGTTCGAGTGGGCGATCGACGACACCGTCTGCGAAGGCGCGTGGCATCGCACCACACGTTTCGACGAGACGATTTCGTTTCCCGCCACGACACACCGTGGCGACAATCAGACGTTCACGGATTGGCATACGTTCTACGTGCGGTCGGTCGACGACGACTTCCAGCGCTCGGGTGCGGACAAACGATTCTTCAATGCGGTGACCATCGCTCCGGTGAGTTCGATCACCCAGCCGGTGCCGGGCAGCTCCAACCAGTGGGCGTCCACACTCAAGATGTCCTGGCAGGGGGTGGACACGGATGGGTCCCGGGCCGACAATCTCCCGTCCTGGTTCGACATCAAACTGGTCAGAGTGCCGGGCAGCATGGCTGACGACGACTCGACGGGCCAACGGAAGCTCTTTGCTGACAGCACCAACCTGTTGCAGGCGGTGCCTTTGCGCAGCGACTATCCGCTCGACAGTGATGATCTCTACGACCAGGCGCGTCGCCAATGGACTCGATTGCCGGGTACGACGAACGAGTACTGGCTTGAGGGTCTGGAGGTCTATTCGGACTACGCATTTGCCGTCAAGGCGATTGATGAGCTGGGGGCCGAGGAGCCGGTTCTCGATCGGGGTCGGAACTACGCGATCTTCCGCGTTGAGGACAGGCGGATCACCGTTGTCCTCTTTGAACCCGCTCTCGGGAATCGGGAGTTCAATGCCGGTGACTGGCCGCTCGTGCCCTGGGAGGTCACGGTCGCCCCCGGACAGTCAATCCGCTTCCAGTGGATTGGAGACGCGAGCCTGAGCGGGACGGAGGCAGGACCCTGCAACTATGGATTCGATATCTCCGATCCGGACGATGAGTCATTCCGTTCGATCGACGGCGTGGGCGGCTACATCGGGTGGGCCGCGCGTACCCGAATGCAGGAACCCATTTCCTTCTCCGAGGATGATGGACCGGTCCACCACTTCTATCTCAAAATGCGCGATGTATCGAACAACCCGGACACCGAGACCCGGTGTCACGTGGTCATCAACGTGGCCGAGTTTTCATTCGATCGCCCTTTCCTGATCGTTGACGATCTGCGATTCGCGCCGAAGCAGTGTGTCGGGTCGCTTCTCCAGGATGACGAAACCGACTATTGGCGGCTTCGCTTCGACGAAGAGACGCAGACCCACGCCGGAGTGCTGGCGGGCGTCTACGACTTCATGTTGCCCACCGACGAGATCGAGTACTACTCGGTCTATCGCGACAATGAGCTCAGCCGGGCGCCGGATATCGACTCGGAGTTCCTCGAAGTGCTTGGTCGATATCAGTGTGTGATCTGGGATTGTGGTCATGATCAGACGGCCGGGCTTCTTGTGGCGGCGGGTGAGAATCAGTTCCTGTCGGCCTATGTCGGGTTGGGAGGCAACCTGCTCCTCAATACCTTCATCGGTCCCGCGCAGGTGATTGATGGCAAGATCGGGTTCGACGCACCGTCAGCAAAGTGTCCGCGGGAGGAGGATTTTGCGGCCGGCTACTACTGGAACCGCCTCAGCTTCCTCTGGCAGTTCCTCAACCTGACCGGCTGCATCGACAAACCTCGAGGCACGACGACCCAGGGGAATCTGGACGAGGCTCTGGTCGCCGCGATCGCCGAGAATCCCATCTATCCGGATCTCTATCTCGACCCAATTCGGTGGCCGTGCGACGACGGCATCATGAACTACGAGGCCCTCGTCTCGAACACGACGGATCCCGATGTCATTCCCTGGTACGAACTCCAGGATGGTCTGGACGTCATATACCGGGCCCAAACCAAGGTCACGACGTACCAGTCAGAACTACACGACAAGCCAATTGCCTGGAGAACTTATCCCCTCGAAGGGGAGCAAACCGACCGTGGTCGCATTGTGTGTCTCGCGTTCCATCCCTACTTCTTTGACGAGACGGCGGTGGAGACCGCGATGACGAACGCGTTGCACTGGCTGGTGAGCGGTTCCGACTATTAGCGAACCGGGCTCGCGCGGATGCGGGCAACCGGAAGGGGTACGGCTGATGAAATCACGGGTGATCAGATTCCTGATCCTGGGTGGGTGTTTGGGGGTCATGATTCCGCTGGCCGGCGCGGTCTCTTTTGATCCTGATGCTGCGGTAGGGGATCGCCTCGTGGAGCTCGCCTGGCAACCGGATGCGGATGATCCTGTCTTCACCGGAAACCTGAAGCTCTTCCCGAGGGGAGACACGCACCTTGGGGCGGGCGCGCTCCGTTTTCTCTCCATCACGCGCGACGGCCAGGCGATGTGGGCCTGGGACGACGGACTCCGGAGCTTCGTGCTGGTTGGGCAGGACGCGCTGGGCGCCTATGTCGCGCTGGACACCTTGAGTGCGCTGGATCAGTCCCTCACCCCGATCACCTTCGCGACCCATTCCCTGGGTGCGATGCTCATCGCCGGTCTCGAGGATGGACGCGTGGCCATTTGGAGGCCGCAGACCACCGACGACTGGAGTCTGGAGAGCGGCCATGACGGGGCCTGCCGGGCGATCGCCTTCCGTCCCCTGGCGGGGGAGCGCGACTCGACCTACGTCACCGTGGGGGACGACGGGCTCTGGAAACGCTGGTCTCGCCCGGGGGTCATTCAGGATTCGCTGCCTCCCGATGGAGAGGCCACCTTTCCGGAAGGACTGACCGCCGTTGGGTTGGATCGGAGATCGGACAGGCTCGCGATAGGGTCTGCCACCGGTCGGGTCTACATGACCAATTTCTCGCCGACGGCGACGATTGACAATATAGAGGAGCACGACGGCCGAGCGATCACGGGTTTCACATTTTCAGAGAACTCGGACCGCATGGCGAGTGCGTCCGAGGATGGGGTCGTGGTCATCTGGAGCACGACCGTCGAGACCGTCCGCGGGAAGTTCCAACCGGAAGAAGAGTCGGGGATCTTCATCGCCTATACGCCCGGCCATAGTCGCTACGTCACCTACGCGCTGACCAACGGCACGTTGGGCTTCATAGACGGATTCAGCGCCCGCGCCTATGGGGCGATTGACAATCTGGGCCGGGAGATTTCCTGTTTCGCGCTCTCCACGGAGGGAGTCGTCGGCTTCTACGGAGGACCGTCCGGCGAATTCGAATGGTGGTACCAGGGCCGCTGCATTCCCAGTGACGAAATCTCGGAGTGTTTCGGCGGGTATCAGATCTTCCGTGGCCTCTATCCCGATGAGGAGACGGAGCGGCTGACCCTGTTGCGCGTGTACGACTTCAGCGACACGACCTGGGGATGGACCTCGACCGATACCCTGCGCATGTTCGTGGATCCCGATTCGGTCATTTCCGCCGATGGCGAAGAGGATCGCCTGGTCGCGGGACCGCACAACGGCATCCCGCACTACTACTCCATCGTCAAGTACTACTGGCGGTTCCTCGACGGCGCAGTTCACCTCGTTCCGAGCAATCTCGTCGACGCTGGTTTCTTCCGCCGCGACGGGGAGACCGAGCCGTCCCCCATCCTGGCCAGGGTTGATGCGGTCACGACGAAGCCGCTGCTCGGCGATGTCTACGTCGTGCCCAACCCGTACCTGGAAGGGGAGGAGACCTCGACCTTCGGTCCCTTGAGCCCCCCCCTGGTGCGTTTCTTCAACCTGCCGGATTTCGCCACGATTCGAATCTACTCGATCGGTGGAGATCTCGTGCGCCGGCTGGAACACGAGCCGACGCCGGGCGACACGAGCGGCGGTTCCTGCCCGTGGGATCTGAAGAACGAACATGATCAGGACGTTGTTGCGGGCGTTTATGTCTTCGCGGTGGAGACGCCGGGCGGAGAGAGCACCCGCGGGTTCTTCACCCTGGTTCGGTAGTCAAACGGCGAACAGATCCCCGACCGCTGCGTCACACCTCTGTCGGCGCGGGTCGGGGACTTCCTATGCGGCGCGAAAGCTGCAGTTTTGGAGGTTTGGCTGAATTCAGCCAACGGGGATCCGCGGCATACGAATCGTGGATCTGAAGCACAATCACGAAACGGCCTGCGAGGAGCACCCTCAAACGATCGAGATAGCCTGTCTTGGGCCGAAGGGTGAGCTGGAGGTAAATGACATGACGGTTCAATCGAAAACAGAACAGCCCGCCGCCGGAAACAACGCCGCGCAGTGGGATCCATCCGAAAAGCTCGTCTACTACTTCGGACCTACGGGAACCGAGGGGCGGGGCAACATGCGTGACACGTTGGGTGGCAAAGGGGCCGGCCTCGCGGAGATGACGAGTGCGGGCGTGCCGGTGCCGCCTGGCTTCACGATCACGACCCGCGTCTGCAATCTGTTCTACACGTCCGGCGGGACGCTGCCCGAGGAGTACCAGGAGCAGCAGCGGGATGCCCTGCGCAGGCTGGAGGAGTCCCAGGGCAAGCTGCTGGGGGATGCAAACGACCCGCTGCTCGTCTCGGTGCGTTCCGGCGCGAAGTTTTCGATGCCCGGCATGATGGATACCATTCTCAACTTGGGACTCAACGATGCCTCGGTCGAGGGGCTGGCGGCCAAGACGGGCAATGCGCGCTTCGCCTACGACAGCTATCGCCGCTTCCTTCAGATGTTCGGCGATGTCGTGCTCGGGATTCCCAAAGAGACCTTCGAGAAGCGGATGAATGCGCTCAAGGCCGAGCGCGGGGTACAGTTGGATCTGGACCTCAATGCCGACGACATGAAGACTCTGGTCGGCATCTATCAACAGATCATCAAGGACCAGACCGGCGAGCCGTTCCCCCAGGATCCCCACGCTCAGCTCGACATGTCCAGGGATGCCGTCTTCCGCTCCTGGTACAACGATCGGGCCGTCTTCTATCGGGCCCAGAACAGCATCCCCGACAACCTGGGAACGGCGGTCAACGTCCAGGCAATGGTGTTCGGCAACATGGGCGAGGGATCGGCCACGGGCGTGGGCTTCACGCGCAATCCCGCGACGGGCGAGAAGGAGTTCTACGGCGAGTACCTGCGCAATGCGCAGGGCGAAGACGTGGTGGCCGGCATTCGGACGCCCCGCCCGATTCAGGAGCTGGGCAAAGAGATGCCCGAGGTCTATGAGGAACTCCAGCAGATCACCAGTCGTCTGGAACGTCACTACCGTGACGTGCAGGACTTCGAATTCACCGTGCAGGAAGGCACGCTGTTCATGCTGCAAACCCGCACGGGAAAGCGGACAGCCCAGGCTGCGGTCCGCATCGCGGTGGAGATGGTTGAGGAAGGGCTGATCACGCAGGATGAAGCTCTCCTGCGGGTGGATCCCACCTCTCTCGATCAGCTTCTGCACCCCCGGATCGACACTTCGGCCTCCTACACCGTGCTGGCGCGCGGCCTGGCCGCGTCCCCCGGGGCCGCTGTGGGGCGGATCGTCTTCGATCCCGACGACGCCGTGGAAGCTTCGAAAGAGCTCGACGAGGACGGCAATCCGACCGACGTCATCCTCGTTCGTAATGAGACCTCTCCGGATGACATCCACGGTATGGATGTCTCCGTCGGGATCCTGACCGCCACCGGGGGGATGACCTCTCACGCGGCCGTCGTGGCCCGCGGCATGGGCAAGTGTTGCGTGGCAGGGTGTTCGGCCATCGACGTCCGCGAAGAGGAAGGCCTTCTCAAGATCGGCGAGATCACGATCAGCCGGGGCGACTTCATCAGCCTCAACGGCTCGTCCGGCGATGTGATCGCCGGAAAGGTGGCCACGATCGAGCCGGAGGTGGGCGGAGAATTCCGCAACTTCATGGAGTGGGCCGATGCGCGTCGCCGCCTGCTGGTGCGAACCAACGCGGACACCCCCGAGCAGGCTGATCTGGCCCGGCGATTCGGCGCGCAGGGGATCGGGCTCTGCCGGACCGAGCACATGTTCTTCGCCGAGGAGCGTCTTCCCTACGTCCAGCAGATGATCCTGTTCGCCCCCCAGGTCAAGCGACTGGAGGCGCTCATCGAGCGCAAGACACGGGACCTGGACAAGTCGGTCGGTGAGCAGCATGAGCAGCTCACCGCCGAGCTTGCGAAACTGGATGAGCAGATGGCCGAGCCGCGGGCGATGTATCAGGACGCCCTCGACCACATCCTGCCGTTCCAGCGCGACGATTTCTACGGCATCCTGAAGGCGATGGAAGGCCTACCGGTCACGATTCGCACGCTCGATCCCCCGCTGCACGAGTTCCTCCCACGCAAGGACGAGCTGAAGGTGGAGGTCGCTCTTCTCAAGGAGCGCAAGGCCGCCCCCGAGGCGATTGCGGACAGGGAACGGCTCCTGAGCCGGGTGGAAGACCTGAGCGAACTCAACCCGATGCTGGGTCACCGCGGGTGCCGCCTGGGTATTGCATACCCCGAGATCACGGCCATGCAGGTTCGGGCGATCATCGAAGCCGCTCTTCAGCTGGCCAAGGAAGGCACCGAAACGCATCCGGAAATCATGATCCCGCTGGTGGGAACGATGGAGGAGCTCGATCATCAGCGCGTCGTGGCCGAGCAGGTCGCCAAGGAGCTGGTCAGCAAGTCCGGGATCGATCTGCCCTACCTGATCGGCACCATGATCGAGGTGCCGCGCGCGGCGCTAACCGCTGACGTGGTCGCGACTCGCGCCGACTTCTTCTCTTTCGGCACCAACGATCTCACCCAGATGACCTTCGGCCTCTCGAGGGACGATGCCGGCAAGTTCTTGCCTTCCTATGTGGAACACGGCATCCTGCCGCGGGACCCCTTCGTGACCCTTGATCCGAAGGGTGTGGGCCGCCTCGTGGAGATGGCGGTGGAGAGCGGCCGGGCGGTCAAGCCGGGCCTCAAGACCGGCATCTGTGGGGAGCATGGCGGGGATCCCGAGAGCGTGGAGTTCTGTCACGACGTGGGGCTCGACTATGTGAGCTGCTCGCCGTTCCGGGTCCCGATCGCGCGCCTCGCTGCGGCGCAGGCCGTGATTCGGGAGGAGCTGCCCACCGGCGGCGACGAACACCGCGGTCAGATCTAGCCCGGACTGTTCATCACCGGCGAACATGGATACTCCGGGCTGGCCGGTCGTCTGCCGGCCGCGGAACAGGCCTCTGCCAGCTTTTTCGGGAGGAGGCGTGAGAGGACTGTGGTCTCGCATCGAGTGGGTGGCAACGGGGCGCGGTGCGCACCCGGTGACCGCCTTTGAGTGGATTCGGGGACGCGTCGGTTCGCGTGAGAATCCCGATGGGATGCGATCGCTCATCCATGCCGGGATCGGCCTTGCCCTCTTCTGTGCCCTGCTGGATGGATTGATTCTCTGGCGGCACGACTGGGCGCACTGGGGCCTCCTGGCCGTGTCGCATTCGGCCTGGGTCTTCGGGTTCATCCTCGCCACGGTGCTCAACGTGGGATTCTTGGAGACCATTCGCGGGGAACCCATGGTGGGGTTGGGCGGTCCCAATCTCCTGACCCTCTCGCGCGGCCTGCTGATTCCTACGCTCCTGTATGTGATCCTGACCCGGGACCTGGGGCTGGCCGCTGCGGCCTACGCCCTGATTCAGCTGACCGACGTGATCGACGGGTGGTGGGCGCGGAGCACGGGTCAGCAGTCGAAGATGGGGATCGTGCTCGATCCCATGGTGGACCTTCTGCTCCACCTGGGCGTTCTGGTGACGATGTCCCTGGCCGGTCTGTTGGGGCCGACCGTTCTGGTCCTGGTCATCGTACGGAGCGTGCTGCTCGTCTTCGGAACGGGGATGCTCTACTTCTGGAAGGGCCGCGTGTGGATTCACCCGACCCCGCTCGGAAAGGGCACCGGGTTCCTCCTGTCGGTCGCCACCACGCTCCTGCTTGGTTTGGTGGCCGCATTCCCCGATGCCCTGTCGGGATCGGGCGCCGAACCGGACCTCGCCGTGAGGGCGGTGACGACCCTGCGCTTCATCATCACGGCTTTCCTCTGGTTGGCCGTCCTGCACGTGATCATGATCGGGGTTGTCAATCTTCGTATGCCGGCGGTCGCGTTTGAAGCGCGCCCCCGGCGCCCCTGGCGCAAACGCCACCTGGGACGGGAGCCGTAGCGCCCCTGGATTCGGAACACCTCGCCGGGAACCGCACGGCATCCGCCGGGTCTGTGAGATAGGTTCCATTCAGCGCGAGTGTCATGGTATGAATCAGGCCAGCGAGTGCCTGCGGATGGGTTGGACGGAGGTGGCGGCGCGGTGCAGACGAATCTCAGTTTCTTGGTTTCCCCGAGCGCCCTGTGGTGGTTGGCCCTGCTGGGCGCCCTTTTTGTGGGCTGCTGGGCCTACTACCGTCTGGCGGCCCCGCTCTCGCCCGCCATCCGGCAGATCTTCCGGGTGCTCCGCATCGCGGCACTGCTGCTTCTGTTGCTGATCCTGCTCGAGCCGCTGCTCACCCTCGCCGGCGATCAGGTCGGCCGTCCGCGACTAGCGCTCCTCGTCGATCGATCCTCCAGTATGCGGCTACCGGCCAGCAATCGGGTCCCGGATGAGGGTCCGCTGACCGGTGGGGAAGAGAACACCGCCGATCGCGCCGCGCAGGCGGCCGCGATCTTGGGGCAGCTGGAGACCGGGCTTGGCGAGACGTTCGCACTCAGCGTTTACGGTTTTTCGGGGGACCTCCAGGCCCGGCAGCCGGATGAAGGTGTCTACCCCTGGGCGCCGCTGGGCGTCACTGCGATGGGCGATGCCTTGGAGGATATTCTGGTTCGGCAGGCGGACGCGCCGGTGGGTGGTATCGTGCTCGTGACCGATGGCGCACACACCGCCGGCAAAGATCCGGCGCTCGTCGCCCGCAACCTGTCACTTCCGGTGTTTGTCGCTGCGGTGGGTGACACCGTTGCGCCCCCCGACCTGCTCATCCGCCAGGTACGCGCACCCGCGATCGGCTATGTCGCCGAACCGGTCGCCATCCGTACAGTCCTCGAGCAGTCCGGCTTGGGAGGTGCGCCGGTGCACCTCGCGATTCGAGAGATGCAATCGGTGGGAGGCGAGCTGCGCCCGCGCGGTCCGATCCTGGCGCAGCACACGCTTCCGGTCAGCGCCAGCGGCGGGCGCGAACGCGCAGCAGAGCTCCAATTCCGTCCGACGCGCGCCGGGCTGACGCTGTTCGAACTCAGCGCGGCCTCGGCGGAACCGGAAATCGTGTCCCTGAACAACCGCCGGCTTTTCGCAGTCGACGTACGCGAGAAGAAAACCCGGATCCTCTATCTCGAGGGTGAACCGGATTGGGACTTCTCCTTCTTGAAACGAACGCTGAGCGCTGACACCACCTTGGCCTATGCCTATCTGGTGAAGCAGGCCGATGAGACTTTCCTGGACTACGGGGAGGGCGGCGTATTCTTGCCGCCCGGGACGCTTGCGGAGCTGTCCCCCTATGCCGCGGTCATCATCGGGCGGCTGGCGCCAGCGGACGTGGGAGCGAACTTCACCGCAGCCCTCAAGGGGTATGTCGCCGAAGGTGGGGGCCTGCTCTTTCTGGGCGCTGGGCAGAGCAGCGATCTCGAACGGTGGCGCGAAGAGTTGCAGGGACTCCTGCCCGTGACGATTCAGGCGGATCGGCGCTGGGGCTACACGCTCAGTACGACCGAGATCTCCCTGGCCGGACTGACCCACGAGATCACGGGCCTGACCGACGCGCCGGTCGACGCCGACGAAGCCTGGGGCGGCCTGCCCCCGGTCTGGATCCGCGAGGGTCAGTACAGCGTGGCGCCCGGGGCCTTGACCTTGCTATCGGCCAAAGTGGCGCACCCGACCCGGGAGGTCCCCCTCCTGGCCTTGGCTCACACCGGCGGAGGACGGGTGGCGGTGTTTTCGGGGCGTGGTTTCTGGCGCTGGGACTTCACCATGCAGGCGGCGTCGGACAACCCGGGGCTGGCACCCGAGTTCTGGCGGCGCGTCATGCGCTGGCTGTCGGAGCCGTCTGAGCGGGAGCGGTTCGTCGCCCGACCCGCGCGCCACGTATTCCAGGATTCAGAACCCATCTCCTTTACGGCCAGAGTCCTCGATCCTCGCCACGAGCCGATCACGGGCGCCCGGGTGACCGTGAGCGTGGAACCAGTCGCCGCCCTGCCCTCCTACGCGGGGGTGGAGCTGCCCGATTCGCTGGTCATCCTCCAAACCGGTCAGAGCGCGCGCATTCAACTCTATCCTGATGGGCCGGCCGGCCAGTATGCCGGCCAGCTGACCCCGCCGGGCCCCGGCATGTATCGCTTCCGCGCGCAGACGCGAGACGGCACTTCCGGAGCGTCGATCGAATCGGACGGCCTTTTCTGGGTCGAGGAGATGGGGCCCGAGTTCTATGATCTGGCCGCCGGACGCCGTCTTGGAGCCCTCCTGACCGAAGCCTCGGGAGGTTTGCTGACGGAGCAGGAGGAACTCGGTTCCCTGATGGCCGCCTTGCCCGAGCGCTACAAACGAACGCGCGTTGTGAGGCAGGCCGAGATGTGGAACCATTGGCTTGTATTCGCAGTGGTGACGGTGTTGCTAGCCGCCGAGTGGATTCTGAGGCGGCGAAAGGGCTTGGCCTAGACAGATCGGAGTGGGACATGCGCACACGACCGGCAACCCGGAGCATCTTCGGGACGGTTCTTTTTCTTCTGATGCTGGTGGGAGCCTCCTGCGGCGGCGATGACGGTGCCGAGGACCAGACTGCCGCGGCCGACCAGGTCACGGAGACCACACCGGCGGTCGCCGACACGATCCCCGTGATCGAGACTTCTTCACCGCCCTCCGACGTTGCTGAAGAGATTCAAGCCGATCCTGTGGAGCAGATCGAAGAGATCGAATCGAAACCGAAGCCGTTCCCCTCGCACATCCGGGCCCCCGAGCTCACCGCGCCGGCCGCGCGGCGCGCGGCGCCCAGCGTGCCGCTCACCGACCTCAATGGCCGTCAGCTCACGATGGAAAGCCTCCGGGGAGAGGTCGTCCTGCTGACCTTCTGGGCGACCTGGTGTCCGCCCTGTAAGAAGGAGATCCCGCACCTCGTCCACCTGCAGGATGTCTACGGGGACTTGGGGCTCACGATTCTGGCCCCATCGTTGGACGACAAGGGCCTCGTCGCCATCAAGCCGTTCCTGCGGTCACGGCCGGAGATCAACTACACGATCATTCCCAGTGGTCAACGGCTCAGCATGGCCTACGGCGGGGTGAACAGGATTCCCACCAGTTTCCTGATCGACAAGCAGGGGCGAGTGATCGAACGCATCCAGGGGTTGCGCTCCGGTCAGGAGCTCGAGGGCCTCGTGATGGCCGCCCTGCGCGAGGACTCCTAGCCGCTACCGCGGGCCAAAGAATCGCGTGCCGATGCGCACCAGTGTCGCCCCCTCGGCGATGGCGATCTCGAAATCCCCGGACATGCCCATCGAGAGTTCGGTGAGCGGCGCGTGGGGTCTCCCCACCCCGCGCTCCCGTTCGAGGGCGGTGCGCAGCTGGGCGAAACAGCGCCGGTTCTCGGTCTCCGTGGCGCCCCAGGGGCCGATCGTCATGAGGCCGCGCACCTCGAGCTGGGGGAGTTCGGCGACCTGATCCAGTAGCGTGGGCAGCTCGGCCTCCGCGATCCCCGACTTCGCGTCCTCACCCGAGGTGTTGACCTGAACCAGGACCCCCAATGGCTGATCGGGGCTTACCCGGGCCGCCAGCTTCTGGGCCAGTTCGAAGCGGTCAAGAGTGTGAAGGAGCGTACAACCGGGGACCACGTAGCGGACCTTGTTGGTTTGAAGGTGTCCGATAAAGTGCCACTCGATAGGCAGATCCTCGAGCTGGCGCCGCTTGTCCCTCAGCTCCTGGGCCCGGTTCTCCCCGAAGAGCGTGTGGCCCGCCCCCCAGGCCTCGCGCACCGCCTCGGAGGTCACGGTCTTCGAGACCGCCACCAGGCGCACATCCTGGGGGTTCCGGCCGGCCCGCCCGGCGGCTGAGGCGACCTGCTCGAGCAACTTTTCGCGGCGCTGCGCCAAGTTCATGGACACCTATCCTCCTGGTGGGGAGAGTATCATTGAATCACCCGGCATTGAAGACCGCGGGGCGCGGCGCTAGAATCGCGTCCTGCCGACGGCCGCCGGCGAGCGACTGTCTGGGGGACGGGTCATCACATGAGGAGGGAGACTTGGAGGCTCCACGAGATTTGCGGGCATCACGGCTTGAGAAGATGGCCGCGATGCGAGAGGCGGGCATCGAGCCCTTTCCGCACCGGTTCGAGCGCACCCACGCCTGCCAGGGCGTGATCGACAGCTTCGACACGCTCGAAGGCCAGAGCGGCATTCGGGTCGGTGGTCGCCTGCGGGCCATGCGGCCCATGGGCAAGGCGACCTTCGCCCACATCGAGGACGGAAGCGGGCGGCTGCAGCTCTACATCCGCAAGGACAACGTGGGCGAGGAGGCCTACCGAATCCTCAAGCTCGTCGATCTGGGCGATATCCTGGGGGCCGAGGGCGAGGTCTTCCGGACCCGCATGGGGGAGATCAGCCTCCAGGTCAGCTCGTTGACCGTTCTGGCGAAGGCGGTGCGCCCGCTGCCGGTGGTCAAGGAGAAGGACGGCGTGGTCTACGATGCCTTCACGGATCGTGAGGCCCGCTATCGCCAGCGTTACCTCGATCTCACCCTCAATCCCGAGTCACGGGACGTCTTCCGCCTGCGAGCCCAGACGATCCGGTTTCTGCGCCGCTATCTGGACGAACGCGACTTTCTGGAGGTCGAGACGCCGATCCTGCAACGGGTCTACGGCGGCGGGCTGGCCAACCCGTTCAAGACTCACCATCGCGCGCTGTCGATGGACCTCTATCTGCGAATCGCCGAAGAGCTGCCGCTGAAGAAGCTCATCGTCGGGGGGTTGGAGCGCGTGTATGAACTCGGGCGGGTCTTCCGCAACGAGGGTCTCGATCGCCAGCACAATCCCGAGTTCACCTTACTCGAATTCTACTGGGCCTACGCGGACTACCACGACGGGATGGATCTGGTGGAAGACCTCCTCCGTCAGGCCGCGGTCGAGGTGACCGGCGGAGCCGCGGTGACCTTCGAGGGGCAGACGATCGACTTCTCCGCGCCCTTCGGCCGCGCCTCGATGTCGTCGCTGATCGAAAAGGAGACCGGGGCGAGCGTGGGATCGATGTCCGATAGCGATCTGCACGACCTCTGCCAGAGCCGCGGGGCCGAGATGGCGCCTCAGACACCGCGCGGGAAGCTGATCGAGAAGATCTTCGATCTCACCGTGCAACCCAAGCTCATCCAACCGATCTTCGTCATGGATCATCCCCTGGCCGTGTCCCCGCTGGCGAAAGGGCATCGGGAAGAGGATGATCTGGTCGAGCGATTCGAGCTCTTCATCGCCGGGATGGAGTGTGCCAACGCGTTTTCCGAGCTGAACGATCCGACCGAGCAGCGCCGCCGCTTCGAGGCCCAGGCCGCCCTTCGGGACGCGGGCGATGAAGAGGCCCATCCTCTCGATGAGGAGTACATCGAGGCCTTGGAGCACGGGATGCCGCCCACGGCGGGGGTCGGGATCGGGATTGACCGGCTGGTGATGCTGCTGACCGGCTCAGAGGCGATCCGCGATGTCCTGCTCTTCCCGCACATGCGCCCTCTCCCTGCGGGGGAGGATGGCGAGCAGGAGACCGACGAGCTGAGGGAGAAGGAGTGAACTCGTGACGGGACCGATCGCAGGTATGCGTTCTGAGGAGGTCGTCGCCGTATCGGCGGCGATGAAGCGCATCCTGCGGCTGGTCGAGCGTATCGCGCCCACCGAGAGCAACATTCTGATCACCGGGGAGAGCGGGACCGGCAAGGAGAAGGTCGCGCGTCTGATTCACTTCCAGAGCGACCGCAGCCAGGGGCCGTTCGTGGGGGTCAATGCGGGCGCCATCCCTGAGACCCTCATCGAGAGCGAACTCTTCGGGCATGTGCGCGGCGCGTTCACCGATGCGAAGGACAACAAGCGCGGGTTCTTCGAACTCGCCGACCGGGGCACGCTCTTTCTGGATGAGATCGCCGAGATGTCCGCCCGGACCCAGGTCCGTCTTCTGCGTGCGCTGCAGGATCGGGAGATCCGCCCGGTGGGGGGCGAATCGGCGCTCAAGGTCGATGTGCGGGTGATCGCCGCGACCAACAAGGATCTGCGGCGCGAGATGGCCGATGGGCGATTCCGCGAGGATCTCTTTTACCGCCTCAACGTATTCAATCTGCACATTCCGCCGCTGCGCCAGCGGAAGGACGACATCCCCTATCTCGCGAACTTCTTCCTCGCGCGCTTCGATGAAAAACACCGCAAGGATGTCCAGAGCCTCACCGATCGGGCGTGGGGCATCCTGATGAACTTCGATTACCCGGGGAATGTCCGCGAGCTGGAAAACGCGATCGAGCGGGCGGTCATCCTGGCCGATGACGACACGATCCGCGTCCGCGACCTGCCCCCCGAGATCTCCGAGCGGGGCTTCCCGCGTCTCGGGACGGGGACCGGCGAGGAGGAAGGCTATCCGGTCGAGCTGTCGCTCGAGGAGGTCGAGGCGCGGCACATCCGGCGGGTCATTCAGGAATTCGAGGGGAATCTTTCCCGGGCGGCAGCCAGCCTGGGGATCTCCCGCTCCACACTGTGGCGGAAGATGAAACGCTACGACATCCCCAATGTTTCAAGATAGCACATGCTCGATTGTTCGATTTTGAAACATCCGGCCGATTCCGGCATCCATGCCCCAGAAGCCTCCATCTGCCCCCCCTGTAACTACCTGAATTGTAACCAGTTGCGGGCACGTCATTCGCGGACGCCCGTAAGGTCGTCGTGGAACGGGTCTTGCCGATGACGGGGTAGGAAGATTTGGAATACCACCTCGGTCGTCCCGCGTGGGACCGGCCGCGGATAAGAGAGAAAGGGACAGATTAGCCATGGGTAAGATCATCGGAATCGACCTGGGGACGACCAACTCCTGTGTAGCCGTGATGGAAGGCGGCAAGCCGGTGGTCATCCAGAACGCCGAGGGCGGTCGCACGACCCCCTCCGTCGTTGCCTTCAAAGATGATGGCGAACGCCTCGTGGGCCAGCCCGCGAAGCGCCAGGCCGTCACCAATCCGCAGAACACCGTGTTCTCGATCAAGCGGTTCATGGGCCGCAAACACCACGAGGTTTCCAATGAGATCAGCGAGGTGCCCTACGAGGTCGTCGCGGGTCAGAATGGCCTCGCATTCGTCAACGCAGGGGGCAAGCAGATGTCGCCGCCGGAGATCTCTGCGCTGGTCCTGCGCAAGATGAAAGAGACCGCCGAGGCCCATCTCGGCGAGGAGATCAAAGAGGCGGTCATCACCGTTCCGGCCTACTTCAACGATAGCCAGCGCCAGGCCACCAAGGACGCCGGCAAGATCGCGGGCCTGGATGTGAAGCGCATCATCAACGAGCCTACTGCAGCCGCGCTTGCCTACGGCCTGGACAAGAAGCAGGCTCAGAAGGTCGCGGTCTATGACCTGGGTGGCGGAACCTTCGACGTTTCCATCCTCGAGATCGACCCTGAGCTGGGGACCTACGAGGTGAAGGCGACCAACGGCGACACCCATCTGGGCGGTGACGACCTGGATCAGCGGGTCATCGACTGGCTCGTCGAGGAGTTCAAGAAGGACCAGGGATTCGATCTCCGCAACGACCCGATGGCCATGCAGCGCCTGAAAGAAGCCGCGGAAAAGGCCAAGACCGAACTCTCGGGCACGCCGGAGACCGAGATCAATCTGCCCTATATCACCGCCGATCAGTCGGGCCCCAAGCACCTGACCACCAAACTGTCGCGCGCGAAGTTCGAGCAGCTCGTGGATGATCTGATCCAGCGGACCGCCGAACCGTGCCGTCAGGCGCTGAAGGATGCCGGCCTTTCCTCGGTCGATGAGGTGATCTTGGTTGGTGGGTCCACCCGCATCCCCAAGGTGCAGGAGCTGGTGGCCAGCCTGTTCGGCCGCGAGCCGCACAAGGGCGTGAACCCGGATGAGGTCGTGGCCGTCGGCGCCGCCATCCAGGGCGGTGTTCTGGCCGGTGAGGTCAAGGACGTGCTGCTGCTGGACGTGATTCCCTTGACGCTCGGGATCGAGACCCTGGGGGCCGTGTCGACGCCCATCATCGAGCGCAATACGACCATTCCGACCCGTCGCTCGCAGGTCTTCTCCACGGCCGCCGAAAGCCAGACGACCGTCGAGATTCACGTCCTGCAGGGCGAGCGGTCCATGTCGTCAGACAACAAGACCATCGGACGTTTCCAGCTGACCGGGATCCCGCCGGCGCCGCGCGGCGTGCCCCAGATCGAGGTCATGTTCGACATCGATGCCAACGGGATCCTGAAAGTCTCGGCCAAAGACAAGGGTACCGGCAAGGAACAGTCGATCCGGATCGAAGCCTCGAGTGGACTCAATGAGGAAGAGATCGATCGGATGGTCAACGACGCCAAGTCCCACGCGGACGATGACCAGAAGCGCAAGGAGTCGATCGACATTCGCAATCAGGGCGATGCTCTGGTCTATGAGACCGAGAAGAACCTGAAAGAGATGGGCGACAAGCTCGACGGCGATCTGAAATCCAAGCTTGAAGGCGAGGTCGAGACCTTGAAGGAAGCGCTGAAGGGTGAAGACACCGAGCGGATTCAGGCGACGATGTCTTCGGTCCAGCAGGCCTGGCACGACGCTTCCGCCAAACTCTACCAGCAGGCGCAGGATGCCGGAGCAGGTCCGGGTGCCGGTCCTGGTGCCGGTCCGCACGCCGGTCCGGGCCCTGGTCCGCAGGATGCGGCCGGTGGTTCAGGCAAGCCGGAAGATGACGTGGTTGATGCCGAGTTCGAGGTCGTGGACGACAAGTAAAGCAGGACGACGGGTCGCGCTTTCTCGATGCTCCCGCGACGCAACCGCGCGGGACCCGAGGCGCCGGCCCGTTTTCATAGGACGCGCACAAGGAGGATCCAATGGCGGACGCACAGGTGAATCCGTACTTTCTGGCTCTCTTACGTGAATACGAAATGCTCGGCATGCTCGGATTGGGCAAGATCGCCGATCCGGCTTCGGGCGAAAGCTCCATCGACCTTGCGCGGACCCAGTTCGCCATCGGCATCCTCGAGATGCTCGAGGAGAAGACCGCCGGCCAGCTGATCGACCAGGAGAAGCAGGAGCTTCAGCGGGTGGTGACCACCCTCCGGCTCAACTTCGTCGAGGAGGCCCAGAAACAGGGCAGTGCCAAGGATGAGGGCGGCGAGAAGCCCGCGGACGAGAAAAAACCCGAGGGCGAGCCTCAGGCGAGCGGCAGCGAGACCGAAGGGGAGTGAGGCGAGTGAAAAAGGCACAGGTGGAATCACCCGAGAAGGGGACTGCGGGATCGAAGCCCGCCGCCGAGGACGAGATTCGGGCCGAAGAGCCGGCCGAGGATGAGTCGCCCCCCGCGGAGACTGCCGAAGAAAACCCCCAGTCTTCTGAACTGGATGAAACGGAAGAGGATACGGGATCCCACGTCCCGCTCGACCAATACCAGCGCCTACTGGCTGAATTCGACAACTTCCGCAAACGGAGCGAACGGGAGCAGGCCAGGACCCGCATTTGGGCCCGAGCTGAGCTCTTCGATGCGCTCCTTCCCACCCTGGATGACCTGGATCGGGCCCGAAATGCCCTGGGACCGAAAGATCGTTCATTTGATAAGGACGGGATGCTCATCATCCTGGACCGCTTTGCCGAAATACTGAAGGGAGAGGGGCTGGCTCAAGTTGAAGCCTCTCCAGGACAAGTATTCGATCCTGAGATACATGAAGCGGTCCTGACGGTCCCGACGTCGGAAATTGCGCACGGCTGCGTGTCCGAGGTTCTCGAGAAGGGGTACTTCTGCGGCGAACGTCTACTGCGACCAGCCAAGGTTGTGGTGGCTCGCCGACCGGACGACGCAAAGCCAGAAGCAGAAGCCGGGGAATCATAGCGAGAGCACCCGCTCCATTCCCCCAGAGGCTCCGGCAAGGCGACCGCAACGGCCACGGGAGGGAATGGCGCAGGATGAACGTGACGCTCCTGCTTATTAGTGCAGATCCAAATCTGCGGGCATCAGCCGAGTCAGAGGCTCGGCAGATCCCAGTCCCTATGCGCGTAGTGCCATCACCGCAGCAAGCCGCAAAGCTGCGCACCGAACATCCCGACGAGAAGTACAGCGCCGTGATGATCGATCTGCTGGGCGGCAATCGCGATGAGGCGTTTCAGTGGTCGCGCAAGGTGTTTCCCGGGGCCCAGGTGGCCCTGCTGATTCCTACCGAGCGCTTTTCCGGGTTCTCGCCCTTGACGACCCCCAATCCGCCGCAAGGTTGGCGCAGTGGAGCGGACTTCCTCCTCGCGCGAGCCTGGGACCGAGACGGCTTCCGGCAATTCGTAGCCCGGCTGTCTCAGACTCGCGAGCTGGGGGAGCGAGCTGTAGGGGCTCGCGGCTTGGACGAACTCATCGGGCGGTCGGTCCCGTTTCGGGATGCGCTGGAGACCGCCACCACCGCCGTTGGCGAGAAACACGTGCCGGTCTTGATCACCGGTGAGCGCGGGGTCGGCAAACGGGTCTTTGCCCGAGCCATCCACGCCGACAGCTACGGATCCCACGAGTCTTTCCTGCACATAGACTGCACGGCCGTCAGCGGCAAGGCGTTCGACGCAGCCCTCCAGGGCGAGGCGTTGACCGCTGGAGCCGCCGCTTCGGCGCCGATCTCGAGCGAGGGGACGCTTTTCCTCGAAGAGGTGGCCGCCTTGGATGCCAATCGCCAGGCGAAGGTCCTGGCCTACCTGGCCGAGTCGTACCACGGCCTGGGGAGCGACCCCCAGCGCCGCAAGGGCAAACCGCGACTGATCACCGCGACTGCCCGGTCCCTCGAAGAGGCCGTCAAGCAGGACAAGTTCAATCGGGCCCTGTATACGAAACTCAACACCCTGCGGATCACGATTCCGCCCCTGCGCGAACGCCCCAGCGACACGCTGCTGTTGGCGGAGCGGTTCCTGAGCCAGAAGGCGCTCAAACAGGACGCCGCGGTGCCCACCCTGGCGCGGGAGGTTCAGGAACGACTCCTGGCCCATCCCTGGCCGGGCAATATCCGCGAGCTTCTGGGCGTGCTCGAGGCGGCCATGGAAGCCGCCGAAGGCGGCGAGGAGATTCGGCCGGAACATATGCCCGACTGGCTCCAGCCGCTTCCGGAGATCGGCCTGCCGCGTCATTTGCAGCAGGATGGCGAACCCGGCGATGCGAGCGGTACCACCGTGCGGATGTGCGAGGGGAACGTCATCGTCGAGCTTCCGGAAGATGGGATGCCGTTCGAGGAGATCGAGCGAGCCATTCTGACGGCTGCCCTCAGACAGACGAACAACAACGTGGTCCGGGCCGCAAAGCTGCTGAGGCTCGGCCGCGGCAGCCTGCGCTACCGGCTCGAGAAGTACGGTCTGGTCGATCCGAAGAGGCGCCGGTCCGCCAAGCGGCGGACGCCGGCCATCCCCCCCGAGGGGGAGGAAGGCCTCCGGAGAGCCTCCTAACGGCCCGTGCCAGGCAGTCTCGGGCGTCATTTGAGGACGCAAGGGGCTTGCGCCGGTGCCCAGGGTAGGCTACAGAACGTCTTACGGATCGCTTGTTGGGATCCGACCAATTCCCGAGGAGTCGACACGGCGAGGGGCCGGTCAAGGTCAGGACCGGACGCAGGGATGGGAGGATGACCCCCCGAAATGGCACCACTGCGCACCGCCACCATGCTGTCTCTAGTCTTCTTGCTGCTTTCTGTTGCTCCCTCCTGCGCTGCCCAGAATAGGGGCGCGGACACCGGAGCGCCCCCCGCGGAACCGGTCGTGCGGGTCGGCGTGGAGGTAAACGTCAGTCAGCTTATCATCTCCAGCGATGGGGAGATCCGAGTCTGGCGCCGGGGCAGCGGCCAGCAGGGCTCGATCCTTGGACCCAAACTGCACCTCCGACTGCTACCCACCCGGATGTCCGCTGCGGCGTGGGCCTCCACCTCCGGGAACAAGACGGTCCCCGAGTGGGGCATCGCAATGTCATCGGTGCGCTCCGGGCAGATCGGCGTGTTTGCCGAGGAGCTGATCTTCGAGCCCGTGTCGCCCGGAAAGCCCCTGCGCATTGACGGGAAGGCGTACCGAGGCGAGGCCATCATCCGCATCTCTGAGCCGGGTAAGCTGACCGCCATCAACGTCCTGCACATGGAGGACTACCTGCGGGGGGTGGTGCCGCCGGAGGTGGGGCGAAGCCCCAACCTCGCGCCGGCCGTCCTGCAGGCCCAGGCGATCGCCGCCCGCTCCTACACCCTCTTCTATATGGGTCGTCATGCCGACAAGGGCTTCGACCTCATGGATACGCCCATCGACCAGGTCTACGAGGGGCTTGATGGTGAGACCGACGCCGCCAACGCGGCCATCGACGCCACCCGCGGCGTCGTGGCCGTCTACGACGGCCGCCCGATCCGGGCCAACTACAGCTCCACCTGCGGCGGCCACACGGAGGCCTCGGGCACCGTCTGGCCGGGGGAGTCGTTCCCCTACCTGAAGCCGATCAAGGACAAGGCCGCGGGGGCGGGGGTTCTGTGCGGCAGCAGCCCGCATTACCGGTGGACCGAAACCTGGAGTTGCGACGAGCTGCAGGAGATCCTCCTGCGCCATCTTCCCAGGGAGGCTCCGGCGTCGAAGAAACACGCGCCCACCCGGATCAAGGATCTGAAGGTGAAAAGGCGCTCGGCCTCGGGGAGGGCGGAGATCATCGCCGTGGAGACCGACCGGGGGACCTACGAGGTCAAGGCCGACCGCATCCGGTGGCTCCTGCGCCGCCCCGACGGCAAGCCGCTTCGCAGCACCTACATCCGCGACCCGAAGCGCAAGGGGAAGGGCCCCAACTGCACGATCACCCTGGAAGGGGCCGGCTATGGCCACGGCGTGGGCCTGTGCCAGGTCGGGGCCATCGAGCTCGCCAAGCGGGGGCGGACCGCCTCCGAGATCCTCAGGCACTACTACCGGGGCATCTCCTTTGCCCGGTGGTGGTAAGCCGGGGGAATTCCAGCGAGGAAAAGTTTGACAACCGGCAGCCTTCTCGTCTAGACTTCCGGGGTTCTTTTCGGGGAGAAATTTTCGAGAAGCAACAAGGGGCCGTAGTTCAGTTTGGTTAGAACGCTGGCCTGTCAAGCCAGAGGTCGCGAGTTCAAGTCTCGTCGGCCCCGCAGACACAGAGAAAAGCCCTCCGATCGTGAGATCGGGGGGCTTTCTGTATCGCCCAGCCGAGATGGCCTCGCCCATTCCCTACTTGATGAGGATCACCTTCCTGGCCGCTTCGCTAGACTCGGTCGACAGTCGAATGAAATAGGTGCCCGCCGGCAGGGCCTGACCTTGGGAGTCGCGCCCGTTCCAGGTGAGCGTGTGTTCGCCCACCTCGTACTCCCTGCTCGCGACCACGGTGAGTCGCTTCCCAGCAAGGTCGTAGACGCCCACCTCCGCCCATGCAGCGCGTTCAAGCTGGAAGGAGATGATTGCCCGCGTGAGGGGACTGGGACTGACGAATAGGTTCATGCGAGAGTCCGGGAACTCCGCCGGACAGTCGGCCAGTTCGAACTCAAACCAAACGTGCTCGCCCAGAGGCACCGTGATCGTCGCCGGCAGACCTTCGATCTGCGGAAGGGCAATGGTGGCAGGATCCTCAACACCGAGATTGCTGGCGAGGATCACGACCTGTTGTCCGTTGCGGATGCCCGACCACTCGACACCCGCAATCTTGTTCGTTTCGAGGTTGAGGACTTCGACCGAGTCTGCGCTCCCAAAGTATCCATCCAACGCGAGCCAAGCGGCCAAGGCGAACTGGCGGTAGGACTCGGAGTCGAAGTCGGGGTGATCGTCGGCGCCGCTCGACCAGGAGTAGAACGCATCGGCCCCGCGCAGGCGGAGGTGCTGGGTGAGGGCCTCCACGTCAGCTGGTGGCGGTGGGGGAGCCTCATACCCATCCCAGGCGACGAAGGGCGTGGTGACCGGCATGAGCAGGTGACCCGGCGGGAGGTCGCGTTTCGCTACGCAGAGACGTTCCAGCGGCGCCCAGAACAGCGCAGAGCGCTTGTTGGGTGACGAGCCGCCGTACTGCCCCGGCATGGTGTGGCGCTCATAGTATTCGTACGGATAGCAGCTTGGCATGGCGACATCGAGACCGCTCGTCAGGTAGATCTCGTTGAGATCGGCACCGAAGGGATCGTTCGTTCGGTCCGCCTGGCTCTCTCGGGGCCGCGAACCGTCGTACTCGCCCGGGAAGTAGTTGTAGTTGCCCGCGCGGATATCGGGGTTCACGGCCCTAGCCCGGGCGATCACTTCTCGGACGTTCGGCTCGACCTCATCGAGCGTGTGCCCTTCGAGATCCATGAAGACGAATTCCATGTCGGGCACGTAGTTGAGAACGAGATTGATCGCGTAGGGCTCTGGTGTGTACGGCTCATAGTTGTAGGGGAACGGGCAGTTCCGATGGCGGATCATCACACCGCGCGGGGCACCGGCGGCCGTGACCCGATCGTACGTGCACCTCGTGCGGGGGTCCCATGGGTCGGGTCCGTGGGAACCGCCCGGATGCGGAACATAGGTGTAGTCCGCGCACTCTTCGTAGTCGAAAGGATCCTGTTCCTCGCAGGGCAGTCCCTCGGTGAATGGAAGCAACATCTTGCTCCAATCCGTGAAGATGGGCGTCTGGCAATCCGAGTCTGCCAACACCGAGACTGAGAGAGCTGAGCATACGAGGAGTATGAAAGCACACCTGACCATCACCAAGTTCTCCGCGCTGAGGCCGGAAGAGGCGCCCGATCCTTACTGATTCTATCACGGATCTCTTCTCGCAGCCCAGTGCCTCAACGACCAAGGTTGTCGGACCGATTCGAGTCAGCAAGCTCCAGGAGGGAGAGGAGTTGCCTAGTCACTCCTCCCTGCTCTGCTGCCTGGAAGACCGCTGCTGTGAGGCGAGCGATAGTTCTAGTAACGACATCGTCGGCCCCGCAGACACAAGAAAAGCCCTCCGGTCGTGAGATCAGGGGGCTTTCTGTATGTCACGCTTAGAGTTGATCCGTCTATCGGAAAGCCCCGGTGCCCATTGCACGCGGGCTAGGATTGCATCGGCGTTCTGAGCGAGGGCACGGCGAGTGACTCAGCTGGGAGGTTCACGTTCCCTGCGGTTTGTTTGCAGAGCACAGCCTTCGGGATGATACAATGGCCCATGTCGGCGGCTTGGAGACGCTAACACCTCCGGCTGCATTCCATACACCACGCCAGCCGAGGAGACGCGGACATGTTCCCGGCGATCCCGATCTTGATCCTCGCCCTTGCTGCGACAGATGCCATAGCCGCTGAGGACAGGACCGTCGAGCACTTCATGGTGGAGATGTCTGACGGCACCCAGCTCGCCACCGATGTCTATCGTCCTACGGATGGAGCCGGCAGCTGGCCCGTCCTGCTCTACCGCACGCCCTACGGGATCGAAACCGACAACATCGGAAGTTGGGCGAGCAGCCACTACGTGGCAGTTTGCCAGGACATCCGGGGCCGCTTCGCCTCCGAAGGGGAGTTCAACTTCTTCCGGGACGACGGCTGGGGACCCGATCAACTGGATGGTCTCGAGACGGTTGAGTGGATTCTGCAGCAGACGTGGTGCAACGGAAAGATCGGTTCAATGGGCACGTCAGCCCGCGGGGTCACGCAGTATCAACTGGCCGCCGCCTTGCCTCCGAACCTCCTGTGTCAGCACATCGGTATCGGCCCCAGCAATATGTACCGTCATGCCGTGTTCCAGGGCGGAGCCTTCCGCGAGCGGCTGATGGTCAATTGGCTCACTCTCAATGGAAGTCCCGAACTGCTCGACTCACTCGTCGCCCATCCCAACTACGACGAATGGTGGACCTGGCTCGACAGCGGCACCCGCGACTCGCTGATCACCATCCCCGCCTACCACTGGGGCGGTTGGTACGATCTGTTCGTCGATAGCCAGATCAGCCGTTTCAAGGGCCTGCAGGAGTCAGGTGCATCGGGGGCCCGCGGCAACCAGAAGCTTCTCCTGGGCGCCTGGACACACGGATGGGATACGGGGGAACTCGAGTATCCTGAGAACTCCACACTTCAGCACGGCGAAGCGCAGCTCGGCAATCTTACCCAGTGGAATGGGTACTGGCTCGAAGACGAACCCAACGGGATCATGGATCTGCCGCCGATCGCCTACTACATGATGGGCGATGTCGACGACCCCGGGGCCCCGGGAAACGAGTGGCGCACGACGGATGTTTGGCCGCCCTCAGCCGAAGAGCAGTCCTGGTATCTCCACGCCGATGGGCCTATGTCCCGCGCGTTGCCAGAGGCGGCCGCGAGCGAACCGCTGAGCTACAACTTCGATCCGTATGACCCCGTCCCGACCCTCGGGGGCGCCAATCGTTTCGGGCTGCGCGGCCCCTATGACCAGCGCCCGGTGGAGTCGCGGCCCGACGTGCTGGTCTATACAAGCCCAGTCTTGGAGGACCCCGTGGAGATCGTCGGGCCCGTCCGGTTGATCCTCTACGGATCCTCCGACCGCCTGGATACCGACTTCACGGCCAAGCTCACGGACGTGTACCCTGATGGCCGCTCCATGCTGGTGTGCGATGGCATCCTCCGGGCCCGGCACCGGATCTCGATGAGTTCCGAGGACTTCCTGACCCCGGGGGAGACTTACGCGTTCGAGATCTGGCTCGGCGAGACCGCCCTCGCTTTCGCGCCGGGACACCGGATCCGTTTAGCTGTATCGAGCTCGAACGACGATCGCTTCGATGTCAATCCCAACACCGGCGAGCCCTTCGCCTACAGCTACGACGAGATGCTTGTCGCGCACAATACCGTCTACCACGAGGCCGGCGCACGATCGCGCCTCATCCTGCGCGCCGCAGGCGGGGTGGCCGGCGCCGAGGAGAATGCATGCGCTTCGGAGCTGCGTCTAGTCACCGTGTCGCCCACCCCCGTTGACCGGGAGGCAACCATTCGTTTCGATCTGGGCAGACGGCAGCGGGTGGCCATCGACATCTACGACCCGAGCGGGCGGCGCGTCGCATCTCTTACCGACAGAGTTCTCGCACCGGGTGGCCATGCCGTTGTGTGGGACCGGCGCGATTGCCGCGATAGGCGTGCCGAGAGCGGTGTCTACTGGGTGCAGCTGTCGGGCGAGACGTCTTCGCAGGCGGTGAGAATCGTCCTCTTGGACTAGCTCTACCTAACGACTACGATGCGCCCGCACGCCGCCTGGCCTCGGGCGAGCTGCATCTTCACGAAGTAGACGCCCGCGGGAACCGGGTCACCTGTGTGATTGTCGACCCGCCACCGGACGGAGCCTGCGCCTGCCGGCGCCAGGGCGGTCATGAGCCTGCGCACCACTCTTCCCGATCCATCCATCACATCGATGGAGATGTTCTGTTCGCAGGGCAGCTGAAAACGGACCTGAACTGGGCCCGAACATGGGCTCGGGGCCCTCACCGATAGTCTCTGAGCCGTACGCACAGCTGTTGGCTCCGTGCTCGAGTGCCACTCACCCTTGCCCCACATGACCGAGTCCAGGTGCGCGATCCCGATTCGGAAACGCACCGTGAACATGTCGGAATGACCACCTTCGAATGACTCGAACGTATGGTTGATTCCAAGTGCGCCCAGCGAATTCGCCAAAGCGCAGTTACCAGGATAGAGCTGATTTTGATCGAGCGTGCCGCAATCGAAGAAAATGTCCAGATCAGACTCCGGCTCCCATGGAGGGGGCGGAAGCAGGGACGCAAGATGGGCTGGGTTGTGGTGAATCCAACGGTCCATGACGGACGGGAGGATGTTTCCCCACTCATCCAATGGAAGATCCACGAACCAGGGAGGATTCCCCATGTTGGGGGAATAGGCACCGGACTGTGTGAACAGAAGGAGAGAGAAGGTGCCTGAGTCCGGATGGAATGTATAGGGTGGGCCAGATTCGTACTCTGCGAGCATGAGTGGGCGCCGGTGCTCCGCAGATCCACAAGGAGCTCGTTGGGCCCGCTGTGAGATGCGAGCGCACGAAAGGTCTCGGGATGCTTGAGTCCGATCTTCATGGCGCCGTATCCGCCCATCGATAGACCTTGAATGCTCCGGAGGGCACGCGTGGGAAACGTGCAGTAGCTTGAATCCATGTAGGCCACGACATCGCGATAGACGAAGTCCTCAAAGGCACCATAGAGCTCGGAGTTGGTCCAGTAGCTCCCAGCAAATGGACCGGTCAGGCCATCCGGGGTGACCACTATGAGGCTCGATCTGCCCCGATCCGATCAGATTGTCGAGCGAGGTCTTCATCTGGAAGTTTGTCCAGTAGCCGGGATACCCATTCAGCGCACCGTGCAGGAAGTAGACTACGGGGTAGCGGACGTCGCAGACCGGATCATAGCCCTCGGGCAGGTAGATACCGATGCTGCTGTCGAGGCCAAGGGATTGACTGAAGATGATGTCATCATGAAGGGTCCCCTGAGCACCGGCATCCACTGCGGTTAAGAGGAGTAGTACGGTGATGATGCAAGCGATCCGCATGGCGGCTCCCGATGAATGGGCCTGTCTCCCCACGGCTTGATTCTACCACAGAAGCTGTTCCCGAATCCTGGATGTCCCGGGTGGAGTCCCCGGATGACCCGCTCCAGAGTTCTAGTAACGACATCGTCGGCCCCGCAGACACAAGGAGAAGCCCCCCGCTCGAGAGATCGGGGGGCTTCTTCCATCCCACTTAGTGACCGCTCGACGAACGTCTCCTCCGTCTACTCCACTCCCTTTACATACCTGTCGAACCATTGGAATTGCTCCCAGAGTACATGTTCAATGCTCTCCCGGGACCGGTAGCCATGATCCTCGAACGGCAACAGCACCAATCGGGCGGTGCCACCCGAACCGCGTACAGCCTCATAGAAGACCTCAGACTGGAATGTGAGAGTACCGGGGTTGGAGTCTGCGTCTCCATGGATGATCAGCACGGGCTCGTTGACCTGGTCTGCAAAGAAGGTGGGCGAGACCTGGATGTAGACGTCCCGCGCCTCGAAGAGGGAACGTCGCTCGGACTGGAAGCCGAACGGCTGGTTGGTCTTGTTGTAGGAGCCACTGCGGGCGATGCCGGCCCGGAACAGGTCAGTGTGGGCGAGAAGGTTGGCAACCATGAGCCCACCGTGACTGTGGCCGATGATCCCGATGCGTGCTTGGTCGGTCACCCCGATCTCAACAGCCTTGGCCACTGCGGCCTCGGCGTCAGCCACGAGCTGGGGCACGAATGTGTCGTAGGTCGTCTCTGGATCCCCAACCATCGGCATGGCAGTACGCTCGAGAACCGCGTAGCCGCGGAGCAGAAAGAACTGGTGGGAGGAGCCGCTAATGCGACTGAAACGCTTCGCCGAGCCGCGTACCTGTCCAGCGGTGGAAGGATCGGAATACTCCATGGGGTAGGCGTAGAGCACCGTGGGCAGCGGTGTCCCCTCCTGATAGCCGGGGGGCAGATGCAAGTGGAAGCTGAGCGGTACACCATCGTCGCGCTCGTAGCGCACGATGCGCTTTTCAACCTGGCGCAACAGGGGCGTAGGATCCTCGAAGTTGGTGACCGGCCTTCGGGTCAGGGCCCGGCTTGCCTCACCCTCGGCGGCCTCAATCGATTTGCCAAGCGTGGCCAGATAGTAGTTCGGTACGTCGGTGACCGATTCAGAGCGCACCACGAAGTGGTCCTCATCTCCGGCGAAATCCACGAAGTACTCATATCGGTCCGGCTTGCAACGGAAAAGGCGCTCAACTTCCCCGGTCTCCATGTGCCGCAGGTCCAGGAAGGGCCGATCACCCCCTTCAGTGGCACCGGTGCCGCTGAAATAGACCGCATCTCCCAGCTGATGGAGGACCCAGCGGCCGTTGGCGAGCGGACGCCTCAAGGGGCTGCCTGGCGAAGTGTAGCGGTCGCTCTCGTTGCGGTCGAACCAGAGGCGTGCTGTGCCCTCGTCCACGTCCAAGAGCCACGTGTAGCGCCAGCGGCGCATGCGCTCACGCTCTGTGAGCATGAGCGTGCCTCCCTCCGCGCCCCAGTACATGCTGTAGCCTGAAATGCGGTGCTCGGCCTTGAAGACTTCAATGGGCTCGGCGGTGAAGGGCGCCTCCAGGCGCATCAGCCGATCTCGATGGGGTACTTCGGCGACCGGGTCGCCACCATCTAGAGCCTCGGTCCAAAAGAGCGTGTGCGGGGCTGTGGCTCGCCAGGAGATGCTGCGTGGGCCCAGGGGGACGCCGTGGATGGGAACCGCATCGGAAAGGGGTTGGGAGGCGACGGTCGCCACCGGCTTGCCATTCTTGTCCCACACTTCAATCTCGCTTGCGAAGCGCCACCAAGCCACTTCATGAGACCAGGGACCCACCAGGTACTCGACATGCAGAAATGCACCGTCCGGGGAGAACGCGGCTGTAGTGTAGAGGGCAGGCTCACCCAGGGGTTTCACCGTACCCTTGTCGGGTTCAATGACTACCAGCTCAGACGTGGCGTAATACTCGAAGAGGGCATCGTCGTGCGCAGTCTGTAGCAGATTGCGCGCCTCGTAGGTGGAGCGGGCCGAGGCCCCAATCCCCTCGAGGATCTCGGGTCCCGCGGGGATGGCCGGTGGCGCAGGGGGCGATCCCCGCTTCGGGATGCGGCGGACCAGGAGACGTTCCTGGTCAGGCATCCAGGTCACAGCGGAGCCCAGAAGAGAGTTGAGAGCCACACCCTCAATCTCGATCAGGTCGCCGCCCACCGAGCCGAACCATAGACCCATGTGATCGGAGCACCGGACCGTGAGGGCGAAGCGTTGGCCGTCCACAGTCCAGGTCACGTTGTGGACCTCGGCGCCTGCCGGCAGATCGAGAGGCGTCTCGGCCCCGTCCTCGACCTTGACGAGGCGCGGTGAGGTGGCTCCATGCCGCCCGTGGAAGCTATTCACCACGGGATTGACCCTCATGCCGGCCAGCTTGTGCATCGGTGCGGCCAGTTCATCCAGGTGAGGATAGGTGACTGGGTCAGCCAGCAGCAGGTGTGCTCCCGAAGGCGCATTCCACACCCAAGGTAGCTGGGGCGCATGGAGAACTTTCAGTATGTCCTCTGGTGGAGACTGCCACCCACTCGTTGACTGCTTATCAGTGGCAGCCGCAGTGCCCGACCCCACCACCAGGAAGACAACTGCCAACACAGCCAGAAGACGGTCCATGATCAATCTCCTTGGTTCAGCGTGCGCTGCTCGAGTAGGCCCAGGTACGCCACCGTACAACTGGCCCAGGGGAGAGTCAACGCTCGCTCAAGCATCAAACCTGGTGGGGAGCAGGGGACCCGGAACCGTCCACAGTCGTCAGTTGGATTCCCCCGGCATCGCCTCTGCAAGCAACTCGTAGAGCTTGCGGGTCGACTCCCTTGGAGGCTGCGCCCAGGCGCCGTCGGTGTCATACCGGAGAATGAATACCAGGTCCAGATCATCCACGATGACGAGATGGTGCACGCCAATGCCGGAGAAGAAGAGACCGGTTCCTCCCAGCATCTTGTGCAGGACGCCGCCCTCGTGGATCGTGCCCCACATGTAGCCGAATCCTGCGCCAAGCCGCTCTTCGGGCTCGCTATGGCTCTTGGTGCTCTCCTCGATCCAGTCGGCCGGAATGATTTGTTCGCCCTCCCAGACACCATCCTGCAGAAATAGAATGCCGAAGCGGGCGAGATCGCGAGCGCTCATCCGAAACCTGTAGGACGGATGCTGCGAGTGCTCCTCTTCGAGGTTGTAGTGGCAGGAATCCGGATCGAAATCCTGCATACCGATGGGCTCGGCGATCCGGCGCTCGAAGTCTGTGAAGATGTCCTTCCCGGTCAATTGCCGGAATATCGTCCCGGCGGCGTTGAAATCCCAGTTGTTGTAGTAGAAGAAGGTGCCCGGTGGATGACTTCCGCGTTCCGGCCGATTGGCGGTCATGCTCGGGATCTCGGCCGCGGCCGGGTGATAGACGCCGGACCGACCCTGCAGCAGATGCCGAATGGTCGCTTGGCTTTCCTCGGGCGTCAGACTGGGTTCGATGTCGTCGATGCCGAGTTCCTCCATCGTCAGATCGAGATCGATGGTGCCATCGGTGACATAGAGTCCGTAGAGAGCACTCAGCAGTGGTTTGCGGATGGAGTGGTTCTGGTAGTTCCTCGCAAGCTCGCCCCAAGAGAAGAACACCTTCTCGCCCTGGGCTAAAACGATGGCCGTGTACCCAACCGAATCCGCATAGCCGGCGAGCTCGTTCAGTTTCTCGGCCGACCATCCGGCTTCTTCGGGGGTGATGGTCGCGAGGTCGGTATTGTGGGTGAGCGCTGTTTGATCGCATGCGGGGAGCGCCAGGCACATTACAGCGCAGAGTAACGTCAGCGGTTTCATAGACACCTCCTGGTGAGCGTCTACGAGGGATGCGGTCCACGGGTTGCCCGATGATGGGGGATCGGGTACCCGTAGGCTTGCATGGTCAGCGACTCGCGCGTTTGCTACGCTATTAATGGTAGAATGTGAAACATCCCGAACGCGGAGGTTTGCCATGCCTCGAATCCTGTGGCTATTGCTAGGTGTGTCCATGCTCGTCCCGTCCGGAGTCGCCGCGCAAGACTGGGAGCGACACGTCATCGACCAACAAGCCGGTGAGAACATCGGAGAGTACTGCGCGATGGCAATCTCCGGCAGCCGGATCGTTGTGGCATACTATTTCGATGGGACCGGCGTCCAGGGTTATCTGAAGATGGCCGACTTCGATGGCACCACCTGGACCCTTTCAACTATTGACGACGAGGATCTCTCAGACGGGGAGGAGGTCAGCATTGCGATCGACCCGACCGACGGCCATCCCGCCGTGGTCTACGAAGCCTATGCCGGGACCAACAGATACTTGAAGTATGCCAAGCACGACGGCGTCGACTGGGAGCGCGAGCCCATCCCCCTGCCCGGCGGGGTCACCAACGCGGCGGGTGCTCCGGGCCGCGGCCTTAGCTTCACGTCTGACGGTGTCGCCCAGGTGGTCTGGTTCTCGAGCGGAACCTGGGATCTGTATGTTTCCTCCCTGGAGGGCGGCAGCTGGAGCACGGAGCCGGTTGCGAGCGACGGCAACCTGGGACCGGCCGCATCGCTGATCCATGACAGTGTCGATGGACCTTGGATCGTCTGTTCTCTCAACAACGGCAGCCTCGATAAACTCCTGGCGGCGCACAATGACGGTGGCTGGAGTTTCGGCGAGGTGTACGGACCGAGCAATGGCGCCGGTGAGTACAATGCACTCGCCTACTACGCACCCACGGGGCAGCTGATCTCGTCTTTCAAGGAAGGTGCCTACATTCGGACCTATGAATATGATGACGGTACGGACAGCTGGACGCGTTTCGGGACCGCCACTCCTCCCGGGAACCAGGGACTGAACCTGCACAATGCATGTGCCTTTGATGCCTCGGGCACCTTTGCCGTTGCGCACTACAACGAATACGACCACTCCCTTCGCTACGCATACTGGACCGGCTCATCCTGGCATCGCGCGATTGTCGATGATGCCTACGATGTCGGCCAATACTGCAATCTGAGCTTCTATAACGAGACGGTGGCGGTGATTGCTTGCTACGATGCGGATGAGGAAGCCCTCGTCGTCTACGCCAACGGCGAGTTGTCCGGCGGGTCGGGATCGGTCACGCCCTGGGATGCGGCCTCGTTGCTCACTCTCACCGCTCTTCCTAATCCCTTCGGCTCTGCCACCGGTTGCCCTGCCAGTGACATCCACTTCACCCTTGCTACGGGCGGCGTGGTCAGCTTGCGGGTCCAGGATGCGACCGGCCGACTCGTCCGCAATCTGTTGGTCGAGCAGCAGCGCGCTGCAGGCCCCCACAGGATGAGCTGGAACGGCAAGGATGGTGATGGCAATCCTCTGCCGAGCGGCGCCTATTTCTATTCGTTGACGCTTGATGGACGGATGATTGGCAGACGAGCTTTATTGTTGAGGTAAGAATGCCCATGAAGGTCGTGCGGTTTTTGGATGTATTGGGATTGTGCCTCCTGGCCTGCTGGGTTCTGTCACAACCGGCTTCGGCTGACTGGCAGGCCACCAGCGGTCCGCCGGGCGGTTACATCAGGTCCATCATCGCCGATGAAGAGACCGCCTATGCCGCCACCGGCGGTGGGGGGATCCTGGCGACCGATGATGGTGGCGACTCCTGGTCCTTCCGCAACGTTGGCCTGAGCAGTCACGACCTCAAGTCCCTGGCGACCTTGGGGGACACCGTGTTTGTGGCCAGCGACGAGAACGTCTTCCGCTCGATGGATCACGGCCTCACCTGGGAAGCTTGCGGTACCGAGATGGAGGGCAAGTACACCAAGACGCTGCTGGCCCAGGATGGACTGCTCTTCGCCGGGACCTACCTTTATGGTGTCTTCCGCTCGGCGGATAGGGGAGACAGCTGGCAGGCCGTGAGCAACGGTCTGCCCGCCAAGTACATCTACTGGCTGGCGAGTGACGGCGTCTACCTCTACGCCGGCACCTATCTGGATGGCATGTTCAGATCGAACGACAATGGTGGAAGCTGGTCGCCGGCCAACAACGGACTCGGTGAGCTCAATATCATGGCCATCATCTCCTTCGAGGACCGCCTCTATGCCAGCACCCTGTGGAGCGGCGTCTTCGTATCCGAGAACCACGGCGAACAGTGGGCCCCGCTGGAAACGAACATCCCGTCGGTCAAGGGTTTCGCGAGCCTAGATGGTGACCTCTACGCGGGCTCGTTCGGGCAGGGGGTCTACAAGTCCACCGACTCTGGGCATACCTGGAACACCGTCAACTCCGGCCTGGCCGAGACCAACTTGTGGTCCATCGGCACGGACGGCATGAGCCTCTTTGCGGGGGTCACCAGCGGCCACATCTACCGGTCCACGAACCAGGGAGGCAACTGGACCCTCAGCTGCGATGATCCCTTCCGAAGCAGCATTGGTGCCATGGCCACCAGCGAGAGCAAGCTGGTCGCCGCGTCTCATGGGACGGGCCTTTTCCTGTCTGTCAATGGTGGCGCAACCTGGGACAGAGCGTCATCGGTCTGGACGGTGGAGATCCGCGCAGTCACAGCGGACGGCCCGTTGATCCTCGCCGGTACCGACATGCTGGGCGTCTTCAGATCGGTCAACGACGGCGGCTCTTTCAGCCAGTCCAATACGGGCCTGACCAGCGATTGGATTCAGGCGTTCACCTTTTGCGGTGACGCCGTCTTCGCAGGGAGTCGTGATGAGGGAATCTTCCTCTCCACCAACCATGGGGTCAGCTGGTCTCCGAGGAATGCGGGGTTGGGCAGTGTCAATATCAACGCGCTCGTCTCCAATGGGACTCGGGTGTTCGCCGGCACTGCCGACAGCGGCATGGTCCGATCCGAGGACCTTGGGGCAAGCTGGGTGGCCGTCAACAGCGGTTTGCCGACCAATCACATCACAGCCTCGATAATGAGCGACGGCCGATTGTTGGCGGGTACAGCTTCTGACGGCGTGTTCGCGTCCCTCGACCACGGCGACTCCTGGGTTTCCGAAAACGAAGGTCTGCCGCCGCAGACGCACATCCGCAGTCTGGCTTCGAATGAGTCATTCCTGTTTGCCGGCACCAACGCCGGGGAGGTGTTCTTCCGCAGCGGACTCGAAGTTCGCTGGCTCAGTCTGGAGTGCCCCTTCCCCGAGACTCCCGTCTTGTCGCTGTGGCCGTCCGGCGACTATCTGTACGCGGGTCTCAGCGGGGGAGGCGTCTGGAAGGTTCTGTTGTCGGAGATCGCCGAGGTGGGTGACGAGGAGGGATCCCCTGTGGCATCCCTCGCGCTCGGACAGAATCATCCCAACCCGTTCAATTCCAGCACGGCGATTACGCTCTTCCTCGAGGCGCCGGGCCGATTGGAGCTGAGCGTCTTCGATGCCGGGGGCCGCGTTGTTCGGCAGCTGCTCATGGGGGAGTGGTCGGCGGGGGAGCACCGGGTCCTGTGGGACGGCACGAATGATCAGGGCCTCGCGCTGCCTTCGGGCACGTACTTCTGCAGCCTGCGCACTGGACGCGGCCAGGAATCACGGGGCATGTTGCTGCTGCGATAGTCGTGAACACGAGGCGCATCGCGCAAGGGCGCCGGGCGGCGAATCCCTCGCGCGGCTACCTGAGTCGCACCAGTCTCTGCACTGCTCTTTGATCATCCGTCAGCAGCTGCACGAAGTACATGCCACTCGCGACAGCACGTCCGTCATTGTCACAACCGTCCCAGGCCAAGACATGGATCTGCGGCAGATACCACCCACGCGCGAGCTCGCGCACGACGCGACCATTGACGTCATGAATCCCCAACCTGATGTTGCCGGGTTCCGAGAGACAGAACCGAATCTCCGTTACCCGCCCGAACGGGTTGGGTGCATTCGGCCACAGCCGGGTGACCGACACGACCGGATTGATCGTGTCCGGAATGTCTTGCGAGCCGCACCCAGGGAATGTATGGGCCGTGTCGGTGTGGAGGAGCAAATCTCCCAGGCTTCGGCCGCCCAGGATGGCGAACGATACGCATCGGTCTTCGCCTGGGGCGAGAGTAAAGGGGCCGACCGACACCAGAACGGAGTAGTCGTCGGGATCCGGTGCGTCAGGCACGACATACTGGGGGTCGTTCGCCGAGAGGAAGCCGTACTTGTGTACATCCAGGATAAAGGTTTCCGGATGTACGTACGTTGGGTTGTGGATCAGGGTCAGATTGGCGAGCGGTGGCTCTACCCCGATATCCTGAAGCAGGCATACACCCGCATGGAGGTCCGATACATCGGTCAAGTAGACGAGCATTCGTTCCGCATCGGTGCTGCCCCAGTTCTCGGTATAGGTGCCGATATCGATGTCGAGGAAGCACCCCGCGTACAATCCATCGAGAACCTCGTCGCTGAGACTGGAGATCGTGTAGTGCAGAACCACGAAATCATCAGCATCCTGGTTGTCACCAAAAGCCCAGGATTCCTGACTAACGAGCAGTCCCAGCGGTGCAACAGCGGCGGAATCGGTGAAACTTGCATGAATGTCCTGATCGGAGGTTCCGAAGAGGTCAATCCAGATGTGTCCATCGGGATCCGACGATACAATCCACTCTTTGGCCGGATCGGCATCATAATCGCGATTGGCCACGTAGGTTTCGTTTGCTCCCGCCCACGGGCTTCCAAGAAAGAGCGTATTCGCCCCGGCCGAGGGGTAGATGAAGCCCGTCCCTTCGAGCTGCGACCCATCCATGAAGCCCAGGATCCCCTGATCGGTCACTGTCAGCACGCAGTTGCCAACGTTGTGATCGGCGTAGTCGATCGAGGGCGGCACGTAGACCTGCTCCTCACACCACTGTGAGGCCATCAGCCCCGCGTCAATCGCACGTACGCTCCAGTAATACGTGGCGGGTGGCAGCCGCAACCGCAGGTCGGTCGTCTGACCCTGATTCCCCAGCAACAGTGAACTGACAGTGCCCGAGACGACATCATCACCCCCCGGCCATCGGCCGACCCGCAAGCAGTAGGAGAGGCCTGATGTCGGCGTCTCTGCATCGGCGGCCCCAGCCCAGGTCAGATGCGGACCGTACTCGGTTTGCTCGGAGGTCAAGCTGCTGGGTGGGGAGGGGGCGCTGTTGGGTGTGCCTCCCGTCCTTTCATAGACCAAAGCAGAGCGAGCCCTCCCGTCGGCTCCGGTCACGAGAAGATCGAGGTTTCCATCTTGGTCCACATCGGCCCAGCTCAGAGATCCGTCGTAGGAGGGTGCTACATTGAAACTCTGTTGCTCAAATCCTGGGTCCGTGTTCCGGAAGATCTTGGTCAGCGGTCCGGTTCCTGTATCACCGCAAAAGACCACATCGAGGAGCCCGTCATTGTCGTAGTCGCCCCAGGCACACGAGCTGTGGCTTGCGGCTAGCAGTTCCGCACCCAGCTGTGAGAAGTTGCCGAAGCCATCGTTCAGGTAGACCCGGCCCACACGGGTCGCTCCATCGGTTCCGGTGATTGCCACATCAAGGTCGCCGTCCGCATCGCAGTCACCCCAGGCGGCATCAGAGTAGAAAGCGCCCGCCAAACCGTGTCCACTGTTCTCGACGAAGGTGCCTGGTTCCACGTTCATGTACACGAGCGCTCGCGCAGTACCTGTGCTATCAGCCCCGGTCAGCATGAGATCGAGATCCCCGTCATGGTCGACGTCGCCCCAGTCGGCCGAGCCGCGGGAGAGGCCGAGGAGTGCCGATTCCTCATCGGCCGTCAGTGTGCCTGCCGCATCGTTCACATAGAGGATGGTTCGCTCTCGGGCGCCGTCATATCCCATGATGAGTAGATCGAGATCACCGTCGTTGTCGGCGTCACCCCAGGCCACCGTGCCGTCACTTACGCCCACCATGGTCTGATCACTGTCCCACTCGAGATCTCCGATGCCGTTATTGGCGTAGATGCGCGCGATTCGCTCGTCACCCTCCGTGATTCCGGCGATCGCGAGGTCAAGGTCTCCATCGGAATCATAGTCACCCCATGCCAGGCAGCCGCTTCCGCTCCCGGCAATGCCCACGAGCTCCTGATGCGACCCCAGTACGCCGTCATTGTTCTTGTAGGTTCGCGTCACATACTCACTATCACTCTCTCCGCAGAGAATCAGATCCAGACGGCCGTTTCCGTCGATGTCTCCCCAGGCCGCATCGCTCTTCGCGACTCCCGTGAGGGGCTGCCACTCGGAGAAACCTTCCGACAACTGAGTGCAGGGATTTGGATCGCAGGTTTCGTATTCAGGGTGCCACTCTCCGCCCAGCAGATCACATTCACTCAAGCTGACGAACAGGCAGGTCCCATCCCCAAGGCAGCACGCATACGGCTGCGCCGGTGAATCGGGGCAGCAAACCGTACCCTCGATGATCAGCCCAATTTCCCCGGGACACACTGCATCGTAACTTCCCGGCGGCGACATGCAGTTCCGGGTCCCGGCAAACCCACTCTCAGGGTGCGCACTCAGAGGAATGACCCCCGCCGTGTACGTGTAACCGGCGAACCAGACCACCGGCATGTAATTGCCGGTCCAGCTTGTGTCTAAGATCTCGAGGGAGAGGCCCGTGTTCGGCCCGGGCCAGCCACCTGTCGGTGATTCCAGCCCCAGGTTCGGAAAACAGGTTCCCCAGCTGTCAAAAGCGAAGAGCTGCGGGTCGTAGATTCCCAGGCCGAATTCCACCTCGCACCACTCCCGAACGTCGTTCCAGGCCACGAGGACATACCACACCGCGTCTCCGGCCAGATCAATCTGCGCATCCAGCTCGTGGCAGCCCGAGACCCGGAATTCATCCTGGTAGACCTGACACCATCCACCGGGGGGTACGCTTGTGGTGTACTGTAACCTGGGAGGATGGTGGGCAATCAGGACGCCATCGCTGAGATCCGCGGGACCCGTGCCGCAGGCACTGCAACCCTGTCCGAGGGTCCCGATTCGCTGATCGCAGAACATCATGTTCTCTGGCAGGCAGGGGGAGTTCTGACAGACGTGTAGATTGTCCGGTGCGCCGCAAAATAGTGGATTCTCTGCAATATTGGTGCCGCCGAACTGGTCCGCGATATATCCGGTCCAATCGCCTCCATCGTTGCCAAAGAGGTCGCAGCAGTTGAGGGTCGGAACGGATTGGCTGTCGCACCCAATCGCCTCACCCTGTGGACTGAAGGCGATGAGGGTATTGTCCACAAGCGTGGTTCCGTAGCATTCGGAGAAGTAGATCCCGGCGCCCGCCACCGAGGCCGAGTTTGAGAAGAGCGTGCAGCCAAGGAGTTCAGACGAGGAGTTGTATTCGGCGTAGATTGCGCCGCCCATTTCTGCGGTGTTTTCAGAAAAGACGCAGCCCCCGATCCAGGGTCCCGATGATGTCGAGCACCACAATCCTCCGCCGTTTTGCCCGGCCCAATTCTCTCGGAACACGCAGTCCTGGATCAGCGGAGGCGCTCCGTTTTGACAGGCGATTCCGCCACCGCTTTCGGTCGAGGCACATTCCTCGAAGATCAAGTTCGCAAGACTCGGCGAGGCGCCGTCACACAAGATGCCGCCCCCAATGAGCGAGGTTCCCTTTCGAATGGTGACGCCCTCGAGCTTCGATCCTGATTGCTCATTGGTATGGAAGTTGAAGCCCCGTTCCGCACTCTCGCAGTCGATGATGCAGGCCTCAGGATCCCCACTCAGTGAGTAGACCGTGATCGCCTTGCCTTTGAAGTCGATACCGTTGGGTTCCATATCCTCCGCTGTTGAACGCCACAATGGAGCGCACCACATCCCCGCTCGATCCTCCGGAGAAATACAGCGCGCTGCCCTCCGGCGCTGAGTTCTGTGCGAACGTGCAGTTCTTGATCAGGGGGGAACATCCCGAGTACGCTCGAATGGCACCGCCGTAGTATTCAGCGGTGTTGTTGTGGAAGATGCAATTCACGATGATCGGAGAAGTTTCGCTCCTGCAGAGGATTGCGCCCGCGGAAATCCAGGCGTATCCATTTCGTATGGTCACACCTTTCAGAATCTGCCGACCCGTGAACTTGAATGCGCGGTCCTCTCCCTCGCAATCGATGATGCACGCCGCCGGGTTTCCGCTTTGGGAGCGGATCGTGATCCGCTTGTCACCGCAGGCGATCCCCCGGTTTCCCGGACCTGTGTACACGCCGTCGGCCAATTCGATGACGTCACGGTCGTGGGCAGCCTCGACGGCTGCTTGAATCGTCGGGTAGTCGCCTTCACCATCGTCACGAACCAAGCAGTAGGGTTTGATGCGGCGAACTGCGTACTCCTCCAGAACCGGGTCGGACTCGTAGATGTCGTCCACCGAATACCAGGTCGTCCGGTCTCCTCCCCAACCGTAGTTGATGTGATACTCGTCGTTTCCATAGGTGTTGCGCCAGCCATCGCACACAATTGCGTGTCCACCGTCGTTGTCGAATCGGATCCGGTACAGCAGAGGTCGACCGGCGTTGATCTCCTCCACAATCATCGCGAACCATGCGTCCGGATCATCCGTGTACGAAGCGCCGTCGCGATCGAGCGCCCCAATCGATTTCTGGTATCGGAAGATGGCCGGAAGGAGATCGACGGCGTCTCTCGTATAGGCACTCGATCCACTAGCTCCATAGTCCATTTCGAATGCCACGCCGACCTCGTAACACAACTCGGCCAGGGCCGCTTCCTCTTCATCCGAGCAGCCATTCTCGCAATCGTTGGGCATGTTGTCCCAGTCGTACGGATTGGAGTAGATGGCCGAAAGCTCCAGGCCGAGGACATCGCCATCACCATCCCACCAGTAACTGGTTGCCGTATCGACGGTGGCTGGAGAGGCATGGTATCGCAAGATCTGGGCAGTCGCCGTCGCCACACAGCCCACCAGGCAACGGCCGCCGTCTCCCATCGGACAGTAGTCGTCGTATGGGTCGCCCTGGTGCCAGTCGGTATCGAGGAGTTCCCCAACCTGGGTCCTTTCGCCGAAGCTACCGCGAATGACTTCCGCGTCGAACCGTTCGGGATCCATGAGGTAGCGATCCCATTCTTCCCGATGGCTATGGTCCAGGAGCACTGCCCCTGTTGTCGGTTGGCTTGCGTCGAGACTGCCGTAGGTCCTGCAATAGTGACGCAACCGGGCCGTGAGGACATCCCTCAACAGCTGAGGAATTCCGAAGGTCTGATCGACATCGAAGTTGGATTTCTCCGAATACGCCTTGACCGGTGGAAGTTCCTTGAGAACCGGCACAAGGATGAATCCCCGGGGAGCGAGTGAGAAACAACGTGCCAGGAGTGTGTCTCCCACGAAGAGTTCCCGAACGCTGGTGATTGTCGGTGTTGGAGAACCCGCCCACTCGTCTTTGTCATGGACAGTGGCGGCAAGCCAGTTCCTACAGACTCTCTGCATTTCCTCCGTGGTGGCTTGCTCGGCTTGTGCCGGGCAACAGACACCAACGCCGAGAGAGAATCCAATGCAGAGTGTCGCGAGCTTTGTTATTCGCATGGCAAGATCTCCTGGGGATGGAGGGGAGGAGGGTAGAGTACGATCTTGGGAGCGTCATGTAACCAGCCTCTTCCAACATGAAATGAGCCTGTAGGATAGCGTGATTCCAATATGAAA
>CAZTDY010000002.1:0-171438 GCA_964612295.1 uncultured bacterium
AACATCCGGTGGATGGGGAGAACCTATCTTGACATCCTGCCTAATAGAAGGGTGTAATCCACTGCACACTATGTGAAGCCTTCCTCGGACGCGATACTGTTCTGGGCGGTGGTGTGCGCGGCGAGAAGCATCAGGAAATCAAGCCGATTGCCTTGATCTTCTGATGGGTCATGAAGCACCCAGGCCCAGGAGCCGTCTTTTCAAACCCGGGTTTAGCGGTTAACCGCATACACAACAATCAATTACGGGGGGGCTGCTTGTCGCCCCAGCGGACTACCAGCCCGCTGCCCTTTTTGTGCCCCGGGGCACAGGCTGCCGAGGTGCTCGGGAATCTGCCCCCGCACACGCTCCTAGATCGCGTGGAAGTGGTGGACCTGCCGCAGAATCGACTCCTCGACCCCCATCCGCAGCAGATACTCGCGACGCTCTTCCTTCATCCGGTCGACCCATTCCCGATACTGCTCCATCCGGTCTCGCCTGGCGAAGTAGAGCACCGGGTTGAGGATTTCGTCGGGCACCCGCTCCAGTAGCGCGGCGTTCTCGGGATCCTCGACATCGACGACTTCGTAGCCGAAATCCGGATCCAGCTTCCAGCGGATCGTCTGGCCCAATAGCCCTTCGAGCATTGCTGAGGAGTGGCGAATCTTGACCTTGTGCGCCTCGCCGGCAACCACCTCGCGCTGGCTACCACCAATGAAGCCGGTGTTCATCATCCACAGGTGGATGTCGGGAATCTGCGCGGCCAGCTGCTCGAAGCGCCGGGCCTGATGGTACGGCGCCCGCGGGAAGAACGGCTGGGTGAAAGGAGAACGGGTCTTGCCGCGTTCCTTGCCCGCCGCAGAAGTCTTGGTCGTCTCACCGAGCATGAAGTAGGCCGCGGCCTGCTCCGGGCAGACAAAACGAACGACACCGGGAGTGGCGGCATCGGGCCCCTCGTCACGGTTCAGGATGCCGAGCGACTCGACCGGTGGAATGTCTTTCAGCGAGCCGGCGCCCTCGATCGCCGCCATCGGAATGATGGAGCGGCCGTTCTGCGTCCATTGCACGAAGTCCCAACCGTCGAGTGGAACATCATGTTCATCGACGACCTCTTCGTAGCTCACGACCCCCCCGGCGTAGTCTTCGAGATTGTTGAGCGGGGCCCCTGTGTGCAGGAGGGCGACGCGCCAGTGATTGACCTCGTCGGGGGAGAGGGTGGTCTTGGTGAAGTCGTAGTCGCCCTTCTCGCTCAGATATCCATTCTCCACCCATGCGCCGGCCGACATCGTTCCGCGGTAGATGAACGGCTCGTTCTTCTCGTTCAGGCCGAACGTCTTGGCGAAGCAACCATTCTCGGTGACGGTGCAGCGGCCGTTGGGCCAGAGACACACCATGTCGTCCTGGATCGGTTCGGTCAGCTCCCCCTGTTCGCTGAAGGTCGTGGTGGTCTTGCCGGTGCCGCTCAAGCCCATCACGGCCATCATCACGCGATTGCCGCCCGTCGTGACCGCCTTGGCCCCGGCGTGCAGGACGAGCCCGCCGAGCTGATAGACATATTCGTTGAGCATGCGGAGCATGCCCTTCTTGCTCTCGCCGAAGTAATCGGAGCCAAGCACATAGGTGGTCCAGGACTCCAGATCGACAATGATCGCCACCTGCCCGGGGGTTTCCGGCGACAGGCATCGCGGCGTCATGATGAGTCGGAATTGGGGCAGGAAGGGCTGGGTGAGTTGCTCCTCGCTCTCGACCTCCTCCCGAGAGAAGGCCAGAACCTGTTGCATGCCGGCGATGTTGGCGGCCTCGGGCGTGTAGAGCCACTGCGCTGCGGGGGCCTCCGGCGAGTTGCCGAGATAACCATCGATGCGAATCAGGGCACCGGTGCGCTCGATGTGTTCGCGCTGGAGCTGGATCAGCCGCTCTGCGCGTTCCCGGCGCATGACCTTCGTGGAGTAGAAACCCTGCTCGGCGATCGGGGCCACGATGTAGGTGGAGTGGGCCATGCGGGCCTTGCAGCGAGTGACCCGATTGAAACTCCCCGTCTCCGCCTGGTAGACGTGGGGTACGTGATGGACCGACAACGAGCGAAGCTCTTCCTGCGTGGGATTGATGATCTCCTGGACATTGAACGGAATTTTGGCTTCGAGGCGGAATTTGCCGGCGTTGAATTTCATGGGCCTCAGCTCCCCTGTGTGCGAGCGCTCTACCTGTGACCAACGAACGACGGATGATACACCTTCAGCCTCTCTCGCAATGAGAAAAAAGGAGGTGGAGGTCAGCTGGGGGCCAGTCTCAGCGGAGCAGGGTGACGGGGCGAACGACGCGCCTCTGGGCGGCGTCCACCCGGGCCCAGTAGCGGCCGGCGGCCAGCCGGGATCCGCCCGTTCCACGTCCGTCCCAGGTCATGAGGTGCTCTCCGGCCGGCAGGTCGCCCCGCCACAGGACGCGCACCAGGCGCCCGGCAGCATCATAGAGCCGGGCGTTCACATGGCAGGTCTCCGGTACGGACAGATGGAGGGTGGTCTCTTGCGAGAAGGGGTTGGGTGCGGCGCGCAGCTGCAGCGCGGAGGGTTGGAACCGGGGATTCGGATCCTCCGAATCGTCTCCGTCGTCCACGTCGGTGTTCGAGGGCGTTGCGGAGAGGATCTCGATGTCATCGAGGGCGGCCTCGACAACCGAGTCGCCGGTGGAATCGGCCGCCACAAAGCGGAACTGAACCTGATCCGAGAGCGGGAGGGCTCCGGTCAGGGGAATCGTGATCTGCTGCCAGCCACTGAAACTCGTTTCGAGGCGGTGGAGATCCACCCATGTTTGACCACCATCGGAGGAGCCGCGGACGACAAAATCGTCATCCCACGGGTAGTGCCCGGCATGGTTGGTGAAGAAGATCCAGAAGCGCAGCCGCGCATCATCGAGCTCGGATAGATCGAACGAGGGGCTGACCAGGGTCGTGCATCCGTCGTCGACGTCGTTCTCACCCGCCTCCGCCCCGGCGCGGGCCCCGGTCACGAAGCAGAATTGACCTTCGGGGGTGTGATCTCCGTCCGGCTGGGCGATCCGGTTCAGCATCCCGACCGACAGTTCCGGCTGACCCCATTCCCACTGGCCGGCGGTGGCGTCATCCTCCGGCAGGCCGGCCTGCCAGCCGCCCGGGGCTTCGAAATCCACCGCCAACACGCGCCGCAGGATCGAGAACTGATACGGGTCCGCCGCGCCCCCGGCCGGGAGAGTCGCTTGGACCCCGGTCACATCGGCGGCCTCGAGGTAGTAGCGGATCTTGTCGCCGACCACGTACGCAGGCAGCTCAAAGCGATACGCACCCTCGTAGGCGGTCGCGCGAATGAGTTGCATGGGATAGCGGGTGAATTGGCGGCCTGATCCCACGTAGAGGCTGACCTCCGGGTCCAGCTCCGCGTTGAGGGAGGCGACTTGCGCTTCGAGCAGCAGAGAAACGCCCTCGGCCAAAGTGTCGGCAAGCGCGGCGTGGTGGATCTTGACCGGTCGCTCGACGGGCAGGCGTATCTGATGTACGTAGCTCCCCAGTCGGCAATTGTCATAGGCGATGTAGGCGTAGCCGTACTCTCCCCAACCCATTCCCCAGCTATTGCGGATGATCCAGGCCCCCAGGGCGTCATCCCAGCCTACGAGGACCACCGCATGGTTGATCGTCTCGATGCCCTCGTTCTCGTACACCCCTCCCGTGTAGTGCTGGAAGTCGGGATATACGGTGAAGCCACCGGCCACCGGCGAGACCAGAATGGCCTGCTTGAGCAGATCGCGGTCGGGACTGACGGCGGTCCAGGAGTCGAGCCAGGTGTGCGGATAGGCGTCCTCGGTTTCGCACCGCGCGCCGTCCTCACTCTGATAGGGGAAGACCTCTTCGAGATAGGCGCCGCTGTCGCGCCACAGGCGGTAGGCAGAGGTCATCCAGCCACCGTCGCACCCATACTGGTCGAGATTGCAGTTGATGGCGTGCTGCTCAGAGATGTCGACCGGGCTGTCGTAGATCTGGAGAATCCCCTCCAGGGCGCCGGTGGCGGCAAACGCCCAACAGCTCCCGCAGCTTCCCTGGTTGCGGACGCTGGTCAGGCCATCCTGTTCGCGCCAATCCCAGCGTTCGGGCAAGAGCACGTCGTCACGAGAGAGTTGCAGCTGGGTCAGCGATGAGGACGCTTGGGCCTCCAATTCGCGCAGGAAGGCCTCCTCCTCCGCGAGGGGGAGGTGGGCTCCGAGCATCGCCTGGAATTGCCCGGGTGAGAGATGAGAGATGCTCGTCACCCCCGGTTGCCACCGGAACCCCTTGGTGCGGACCTGCTGGCTCAGGGTTTCGATGGACTGTAACTGAACCGGGGTGAGCGAGAAGGGCGCCGGCTCCTGGACCGGCCGCTCGAGTTTCGGAACCGCCACGAGCAGAATGACGATCGCGATGACCAGGATCGCGCCCAGCAGCACGAACTGCCGATGATCCCATGTTCCTCGTGTCATGGTGGGTCCTTAGATCTTGTAGACAAACGCCGCGGCTTCGCAGCCGAACCGGTGAAGGCCCCTGACCCCTGTCCGGGGCCGGGCGGCCTATCGCTTTTCTTTTCGGCCTCTTGCGGTTCTTCCTCAAGCCTGCCTATAATCCGCCCACCTTCGCCCCGCCGGCGAGGGGATTCCACCCTGGGAACAGGGCTGTCAGGCAGCCTCAAGGAGGAGCGCCGGACAGGCGCGCTTTGTGCCAGCAAGAGGAGGGCACCATGATCGGTTTTGATCCTACCGAAGAACAGGGAATGATCCGGGATCTGGCCCGTGACTTCGCCGAGAAGGAAATCGCACCCAGGGCCCAATACCACGATCAAACCGGAGAGTTTCCCCGGGAAATCTGCGAGAAGGCCTTCGAGATCGGCCTCCTAAATCCCAGTATTCCAGAGGAATACGGCGGAGCTGGGATGTCCTGCCTCGTGGAGTGCATCATTGCCGAAGAACTCGCGGTTGCCTGCAGTGGGATCAGCACGGCCATGATGGTCAACACGCTGGCGACTGCCCCGCTTCTCGTGGGGGCCACGGACGAGCAGAAGAAGAAGTGGATCGCTCCCATGACCGAGGAACTCCAGTTTGCTGCATATGGAGTCACCGAACCCAACGCGGGCAGTGATGTGCAGGGCATCACCACGACGGCGGTCAAGAAGGGCAACGACTACGTGATCAACGGGCAGAAGATGTGGATCAGCGGGGCCGGCGTGGCGAACTGGTTCTACGTGCTGGCCTACACGAACAAAGGCTCCGGCATGCGGGGCATGAGTTCCTTCGTCGTGCCTGGCGATGCACCCGGCGTGACGGTCGGGAAAAAAGAGGACAACATGGGCCAGCGGGCGTCCGACACGCGGGCCATCACCTTCGAGGATGTCGTCGTTCCCGAGGAGAATCGGATCGGTGGAGAGGGGAAGGGGTGGATGCTGTCGATGGCGGCGTTTGATCACACCCGTCCGCCGGTTGCATCCGGTGCCGTGGGCGTCGGCCGGGCGGCCATGGAGCATGCGATTCGTTACGCGAAGGAGCGTCACGCATTCGGCGTCGCCATCCAGCGGCACCAGGCCGTGGCTTTCATGATTGCCGACATGGCCAAGGATCTGGACGCGGCCCGGCTGCTGGTTTGGCGCTCGGCCGACCTCTATGATCGGGGCAAGAAGAACAGCTATGAGGCCGCCTGCGCCAAAGCCTTTGCCGCGGATGCGTCGATGCGGATCGCGGTCGATGCCGTCCAGGTCTTCGGCGGCTACGGGTTCAACAAGGAATATCCCGTGGAGAAGCTGATGCGGGATGCGAAGATCTTCCAGATCTATGAGGGGACCAGCCAGATCCAGCGGCTGATCATCTCGAAGGGAATCATCTCGAGGACGCGGTAGTCCGCGACCTCTGATAGAAGAAACCCGCCGCATCCTCACGGGCTGCGGCGGGTTTCGCATAACCCCTTAGTTCTGGTGGGACGCCCTGCTACGAAGCGGATACCTCCGCGAGCGCGGCGGCCTGCGAGGCTTTCAGCTTCCGAACCTCGTGAGCGAACCGGCGGCGTTTTCTCTCGTAGAAATTCGAGCGTTCGTCGCTCTTCTGGCGCTTGAACCCCTCGACCAGGCGCTCGCACTTGCGGACGATTTCCTGGGCGACCATGAATCGCTGTTCGGGAGAGAGGTGTCCACACTGAAATGCCTTTTCGAGCGCGTAAACTCGAAAACGATCCCGGCTCCAGGCCCGGCTGGTGGTCGTGGGCAGTTTGTTGCTGCGCCGGTTCAGAGTGACCCCTTCGACGTGGTGGACATCAAAGCGGGATGAGACCCGCAGCCAGAAGTCGTACTCCTCGCAAGAGGGGAGATTCTCGTCGAAAGTGCCGCACTCAGAGAAACAGCTGCGATGGAACGTAGCGGCAGAGACCGAGATGGGGCAAATCTCGAGCGAGTGTTCGAAGATACTTCCTTCGCACGCCTTCACCGCCCGCACCGGGCGCGGTTTGCCGTCCTTGATCCACACCTCCGAGACCCGCATGACCTTGACATCGGGTTTTTCGGTGACGTAGTCGACGTGCGCCGATAGATGGTTCTCCGCCCACGTGTCGTCCGGCTCGATGAAGCTGAGATACTCGCCCCGGGCGGCCCTGATTGCCCGATTGCGCGCGGCGCTCAGTCCACGGTTGATTCCATAGTGATACTGGACCGTCGTTCCGTCGCTGCAGAAGGCATGGCTAAACGGTTTGACGGAACCCGGATTCCAACGGGAGAGAATCTCGATTGCTTCGGGCTGGGCGCCCAGAAGCTCGAACAAATGCATGGGCGTTCCATCCGTGGACCCATCATCGGCAACAATAAGCTCAAAATCGCGAAAGGACTGTTTGAAGATGGTCTGGATAGTGTCGGTGACAGCGTCCTTACGATTATAAGTCGACACAATCACACTGACGCGGGCCATCGCTCCTCCTTCCATGAAGGACCAAAAACCTCCCGCCGCTAAGATCTGGACGTTCTCCTCCGAAGCTGCCCTCGATCGAAACTAGGTTGATCAATCTCCAAGATGTTTCGGGCTCCAAGCACTTAGTCCATCTATCCTGATCTCAGATCCGTGGCGATTCACATGTCGCGTATGTTAGTAAACCGTGTTGGATTAGTCAAGCGAAAACCCGCATCTGGAGCGACTTTCCAGCATCGGTCGTTACTGCGCGCGAGTTTCGGGTACGATCAGGTAGACCGTGTCGTTCTTAAGATTGGAGTCGTCTAAGCGAAGGAGGTTCCCAAGAAACTTTCCGGTGAGTGCCTCCTTTTTGTGGTGCAAGGAGGAAACCGGTGGACGAAGGTCGTGGTTGACACGAGTGAAGGTCGTTCCTAACGTCTCTCGCGGATGCGAACCGTGGAGGAACACGGCATCACTGCGGCCGCGGCCCCTTCGGGGCTCACCGTTTGTGAAGCCTTAGGCCTCGAGATGAGAGGAGGCAGGTATGCGCGCGAACAGGTTTCATTCACCGCTTCAATCCCCGCTGCTAGGTTTGATCATTGTGGCACTTGGAGTGACGCTCTTGCTTGGGACGGGTTGTGCGAAGAGAGAGGTAACCCGCGTCGATACCGACACGACCATCGATCTCTCCGGTTACTGGAACGACACGGATTCCCGCCTGGTGGCTGAGACCATGATTGGTGAGTGTCTGGAGCACCCATGGGCGACGCGTCACATGCAGGATCATGGCGGAAAGCTCCCGGTCGTGATCGTGGGAGCCGTGAAGAACTACAGCACCGAGCATATCGCCGTGGGAACCTTCATGGCCGACATCGAGCGTGCCCTGATCAACTCGGGCAGAGCCCTTGTGGTCGCCACCAGCGAAGAACGTCAAGAGCTGCGCCTGGAGAAGGTGGACCAGTGGGAGAACGCGAGTCCTGAGACGGTGAAGCAGATCGGCCAGGAACATGGGGCCGACTATATGATGTATGGGCAGATCAACACGATCACCGACCAGGAAGACGGCAAGAAGGTCCTCTACTACCAGGTGGACCTCAATCTCACCGACATCGAATCGAATCTCAAGGTCTGGCCCGGCCAGCACAAGATCAAGAAGTTCATCGGCAAGGGCAAGTACAAGCCCTAACGGAGATCCTTCGGCGGAGGCCCGCCCCAGCGGTGGGCCGGCCAAGGAGGGCAACCGATGAGACGATGGGGTTTCCGGGTCGGCATCCTCATGGTTCTGGCCGTGGTGGCCGCGTGTGCGTCCTACACGACCAGGCTCAAAGACCTTCGGGGGACCGTCACGCGGGGCGAACTCCATAGCGCCCTCGAGATGGTCGACAAGGTCAGTGATCCGGGCGACCTTTTGTACCACCTTGAGAGAGGCGCCCTCCATCACTACGGGGAACAGTGGTCAGAGAGCAATGCGGAGCTGGCCGAGGCCGAGCAGCTTCTCGAGGACCTCTACACGATCAGCGTGAGCGAACGGGCGCTGACCTTCATCCTCAATGACGAGGCTGAAGCCTACCGCGGAGAGGTCTACGAGGGACATCTGCTCCACTACTACCGTCTGCTGAACTACCACCACCTTGGGCAGCCGGGGGAAACCGCGGTCGAGGCCCGTCGCTTGGGGCTACGCCTGGCAACCCTCCGCGATGATTTCGGCGATGACCCCGCTTTGCGGGAGATGCCCTTTCTGCAGTGGTTGATCGGGGCGGTGCTCGAATCAAACGGGGAGTACAACGATGCCCTGATCGCCTATCGCTGGGCGGTGCGGGGCTACGCCGATTGGGCCGGTTCCGGGGGGCCTGATGCGCCCGACTGGATCGAGCTCAACCTTCTGCGCACTGCCGCACGGTCCGGAATCGACCCGGACGCCATTGAGGAATCCTCCGATTCACCCCCCGCGCTCCGCCTGACGGCCCGGAGCCAAGCGGCCGGCAACGAGGCGGAGCTGGTCCTGCTCTGCGAGCTGGGGTGGGCGGCTCAGAAGCAGAGCGAACACATCCGCATCCCGATCTTCAAGCATGAGTCCGACTGGAGCGGGGCCGATCAAGCCGCCGCCCTGGGAATCGCTCTGGCGGGACGCTACGACTACTATCTGGCCCATGGGGCCTGGTCGGACACCGATTTCGAGCTGGCCTATTTCCTGGACGTCGCGATCCCCGTGCTGCCCGATCACGTGCCCTCGGCCGTGTCCTATTGCGAGGTCACGGTCGAGCCCCTGAATCAGGCGGAAGGCGAGCTCTCCGGCCGGCTCAAGGGGGCCAGGCTCGAGCCGGCCCTCGATGTGGAGGGGCTCCTGCGTCACGTCTACCGCAAAGGGATGTCCGCCACGCTGGCAAAGACGTTCGCGCGGGCCCTCCTCAAGTACGTCGCCCAGGATCAGGCAAAGAAAGAGCTGGGGGCGGTGGCCGGACTCCTCGCGAATATCGCCGGGGCGGCGACCGAGAAGGCCGACACGCGCGCCTGGCTGCTTCTTCCCGCCCAGGTCCAGGCCTCCTCGTTGCGCCTGCCCCCGGGCGCCTACCGCGTTTCGCTCGCGGCCTACGATCACCGGGGCGGCAAAGTGGGGGAGCGCAGGCGCGAGGTCGAGCTGGGATCCGGGGACCTTGGCATCGTCAGCTGGAGGGTGTTCGACTGATCTAGGGCCCAAGCGAATCCTGATTGAACCTCTTCCGGTGCGTATCCAACCCCAAGACTAATTCTGTTCAGAGAGGGTCTTGATCGAACCCCAAGTTGGGCTCGTGGCCGGGCTGATGTCATAGCCGAAGTTGACGCCCAGGCCAGAGGATTGGCAGAAGTAGGGCATAAAAAGGGGCCGGTGCTCCAAAAGAGCACCGGCCCCATGGCATGACTAGATCAATGCGCTCTTCCTAGAAGAGAGCCTTGATGGCGCCCCACGTCTTGCTCTCGGCAGGAGTGGTGCCACCGAAGTAGTAGCCAATACCCCAAGCCTGCTCGCCGTAACCAGCATCCTGGCCCCAACCAGCAGTCGTGAAGACCCAGTGGTAACCACCGAAGCCATTGGTATCCATGCCCATGTACCAACCACCAGCCGCACCAGGCCAGTTGCCCCAGTGACCGATGGTGACTTCACCGGTGGCGACGTAATCCGGAATGTCGGCATCGTGCTGGCTAACGGAAGGCCACGTGGCCGGCGCGCCAGGATCGAAACCGGTCATAACCTGGAGAACGGCCCCAGGAGGACCACTGATACCGCCCTCAAAGAGGTAGACATCCGCAGTCTGACCAGCGTAATAGCCAACATCCGTAAGCCAGAAAGCGGCGCACTGGATGTTCTGGCCGGTGCAGTCGTAAGCCATACCGAACGTACCCACGTAAGGAGTGGCAACACCGGTGTACCAGTACATGAGGCCATTCTCGAACGAGCCGTCGTGACTGTAGACCAGGGTGCCCGTGCAGTCATCGGTATTGCTACCGTAGACGATACCAGGCTCAGTCGTGTAACCAACGTCCGTGAAGTCAGACGCGCTGGCGATCCCGACGACCGCGAGAAGAGCAAGCAAAGTTGCGAACTTCTTCATTGCTGTTTTCCTTTCATACTGATGTTTCTGCAGCCGCTGCTCCCTACCGCCCATCACATGAAGGACGGCCCATTGCAACTGCCACCACACCCCGCACTTCCCGAAAATTGAGCTTAGTTTCATCACCCCTTTCCGGTTTCCTCAGGTGTCAGTTCGGTGTGCCGCCGAACCGACATCAAGAATTCTGACACATGCGGCCTTACTTGTCAAGGTGTCAGGCCCAAGGTGGGCCAGGCCAACCACATGAGCTAAAGCACGGAGCGACTAAATGTTGCAGTGGGTGTGAGGGTCTTGAACCAGCGCATTTCCGGGGGGGTGCTCGTGCGAGCGGGGAGATCTGCCACCGGGGACGCGAAGAAGGCACCTACCGTCGGTAAGTGCCCTCTTCTTCGTTGTTTCGCAACTGGTATATAAGACTAGCGGCGTCCGGACCGGCCTCGGTCCGAAGACGGGCTCTTGGCCGGCTCTTTTTTGGCCGGGGCCTTGGATTTGCCGGCCTTGCTACCCCCACTGCGGGTGGTGCCGCGACTGCCCTTCGACTTCCCCTCGGCCGCCGGCTTCCGGGGGGTGGGGGGCTTCTGCTTCTTCAGCTGCGGGCTATCCCGCCTGGCCTTGCTCTTCGAGCCATCGCGTTTCGGGGACTTGATCTCGCGTCCGACTGAACCGCGAGAGCTTGCTTTGCGATCCCGGCTTCGATCGGAGCCCGACCGGTACCGGGCCCGTTCGGTGGAAGCTCTGGCCCCATCGCGGGCGGAGCGTTTCCTGATGGTGCGCGCGTCGACATAGCCCACGTCTGACGCCCCCGGCTTACTCTTGCCCGCCCGGTAGGCTCGGTGGGTCTGATCGGTCGAGCGGGTCTTCGACCGCACGCTGGACGGCCGGTCCGTGCCCGCCTTGCGCCAGATCGTCCGTTCACGGTCGAGACGGGCGATGGCCGCTCCGGCTCCCCGATTCCAGGACCGGCGGGTGGCCACCCGCGTGTGGCTGGTCCCGCAATGGTGACCGTAGCCATAGTGCCAATCGCAGTACCAGGTACACGGTCCCCACGGATCCCACCAGTCACGGCACCAGTGTCCACCGTAATAGTAGGAGGTGCGGGCCCACCAGAACGGGGAGTAGTAGACGTAGGCACGCGGCCACCAGTACCAGTGATAGGCGAAGGGGTCGTAGTAGTAGTTCGAGAAAATGGCCGTGTAGTCGTCGCTGTCGTACGGCTCATAGTCGTACACATAGATGTTGATGTCGTCATCGTCGTAATCGTACACATCGTCGTAGTCGTATAGATCGTCATAGTCGTCGTAGGAATCCGAAACCGACCCCGGTCGATCGCCGAAGCGATCGGGCGTATCGATCAGTTCGCGAATGAGGTAGTCGCTCGCGCCGGCGTCCTTGAGATCGATCATGTCCTGGACGCTGAGGTAGAATACGGCTCGTTCCACCTCCACCAGCTTGAGGATCGTGTCTTCCCCGATGCCGGCCACCTTGAGGCGAATCACGTCATCCAGGTCGAGGGCGTTTGCGGATGGAGCCATCAAGGCGACCACAAGCGTGAAGAGCCCGACGGCCGTCCATCGTGATAGTTGGCTTCGTGCCATGATATTGACCCTTCCTGTGCGGGTGGGTGGGCAGGTCAGCCTCCCCGCGAATAAGCCGACCCTCGCTGATGCTCGCCCCTCAGTATATATAAGTCTACCTCGGACCCTGGGTTCCAGCAAGACGAGCATCTGATTCTGCGCGCTAATTCTTATCGAAAACGATAGTTAGCGCGACCTGCTTCCGCACCGGCGTGGATCCCCGGCCTAGCTGGCTGGGGGTGGTGGGAGGGCCTTCCAGGTATCGGCCGCCAGGTCGTAGATCCAAAGCTCACCCTCGGTCGTCAGGAAGAAGCCCCAGGTGGACATGTCCTGGATCTTCTCGACCGGGACGGGCAGGGGCAGGATCTTCGTCTCCTTGCCCTCGTTCTTGAAGGCTTGGTCGATGCTGAGCCACGTCTCCTGGTCCGGCCGGTAGACCCAGAGCATACCGTCCGCCGTCAGGACCCCGCCGGGGCCGGTGGTGAACAGAATCTTGCCCGGTCCGTCCGGCGTCTGCGCCGCCGCCGGTGGAACGGAAGGGGTTCCGCCCACCAGCCCGGACAGACAGAGAAGCACCAGGCCGGCTGCCAGGGCTCCCGGGAAGATGACAGAATGACCCCGCCGGGGCCGCTTCGCTGAACGCATGGGAGACCTCCTTTGCTGGGCAACCAGCTCTGTTTCTACCGCACCAGGACGATGGGCCGGCTGGTGTGCCGGTTCCCGTCGCGCGCCACAGCGTAGTACACCCCCATGGGCGCCGGGGATCCCTCCTCGGCCCGGCCGTCCCACGGATAGATCTGAACGCCGGCATCCCCTTCGCCGCGTTTGACGAGGTGCCGGATCAGTCGGCCGGTGACGTCGACGATCACCAGATCCCAGTTTGTGTCGGGGGCGTTGACGCGGAGCAAGGTCTCGCTGCGGAACGGGTTCGGCCAGGGGGCATTGAGACCGATCCGAGCCGGAGCGGCCGGCGCATATAGCCGGTGGGCCGGCGGATCGATCATGACCTGCTCTCCGCCGGGGGTCACGGCCGTGAGCCGGTAGTAGAAGCGCTCACCGCTGCCGGCGGTGCGGTCCAGGTAGGTGTAGGTCGAATCGTCGTCGGCCGTGAGGAGCCCTCCACCCAACTGGATCGAACCGGTCTCATCGTCCAGGTCGCCCGACCAGCGATCGAGGTAGAAGCCGTCGTAGGCCAGGGGCTCTTCCGGCGCCCACTCCAGCAGGAGGCCGTCGTTCTGAGAGAGCGAATGCCAATAGCTCAGCTCGGTGCGGGGCGTCTCGGCCAGGTCCACCTGAATCTGCACGGACGAGGTCGGGTTCTGGGGGTCGTTGGTGAGAAGGAGGATCTGGGCCTCATACTCGTCTTCGATCAACCCGGTCATGTCGATGGAGACCGGGAGATCGAAAGGAGTCCCCGGCTCGGCGACCCCGAACGTGCTCTCCAGCGTCAGCCAGTCCGCATCGGGGGGGTCGGGCACGAGATCCGAAGTCACCCACTCCTCCTCCAGAAACGCGAGGAAGTCCCGGGGCGCGTATTTTCCGCTCTCGGGTGTGCCGTGCGCCGACCGCCGCAGGGCTTCTTCGACCTCCTGAAGGGTGGAGACCGCGAGGTTGATCCCCACCGTGGAGGGCGACCCGATCTGCTGAAGCTGCACGGCGACCTCGAGCGAATCGAGCCCCTCCTGGAAGATGAGATGCGCGGGCCCACCCACGATCCGATACGTGGCATCGATCAGGACGGCGATCGCCTGCCCTTGCGTTTGGGCAAAGACATTCGCACCCATCGCTAAGATGTAGTCAGCCCCAACGCTGTATGCGGGGATGCCGGTGCTGCGATCCAGATCGGTGTCCAGGAAGAGGACCATGGCGACGTCCTCGTACGGATCCGGCAGGGTGTCGTGCAGCGCGACGCGGAACTGGACGAGCTCATTGTATTCCCGGGCCCAAACGGATGCGAAGTCGGGAGCGATGCCGTCGACTCCATCCTCTGTGAGGAGCGACCACTCGGCGTCGTTGGCCCCGTCGAAGGAATGGCGGGGGAGCACGTCGTCGAGGGTGTCCTCCACGTCCGCGGGATAGAAGCTCATGTTGAGATAGCCGGTTCCCGTGTTTTCGATGGGGATCAGCTCCTCGGTCTCCGGTTCGCCTTCGATCGTCACCTCCAGAGTCGAGGTAACGTCCAACTCGGGCACATACGGATAGCCTTCGACGATGGGCGAATACGGGCCTTCGCCATACGTGTAGACCGCGGTGACGGCGTAGTAATAGCGCTGTCCGTTCTCGACGTTCGCATCAATCCAGTACCGCATCGAGCGGACCGTGTCGTTGAGCTTCTCGGCGTTTGCGAAGTCGGACGAGGGATCCCGGTATACGTTGTAGCCGCTGAAGGTCGGCCGTTCGGTGTCGATGCCGTCGGGAGGCCCCCAGCTCAAGAACACCTCCTCGTCATCGCCTTGGCTGGCGTTGAGAATCGACGGGGAAACGAGAAGCTGGGTTTCCTGTACCGAGATGTTGTCGACATACCATCCGAGCTCGTTCACGTACTCGTCGCTGAAATGTAGAAGCCGAAAGCGGACATCGCTCAACCCGACGTAATGGTCCAGGGGGATCTCAATACTCTCCCATCCGCGCCCCAAGCCGGTGAAACAGTAGCGGAAACCGTGCTCGTCTCCTGCGTAGATTTGGCCCGGATAGCCCCCGGGTGGAGTAAGATGCAGCCATTCGACGCCCCCGTTGGTGCTAACCTCGATCCACGCGCCGTCCCAGTCCAGCTCGATCTCGTACCAGGAATCGAAACGCAGGACCGCTTCGTCCCAACCCGAGAGATCAAACGGGGGCAGCGTGAGATAGGAAGTCAACTCGTCGCCATGATGTCCGTGCAGATTCGTCGCCACCAGTTCGCCGCCTGAGACGGGCAGCGGCGCGCCTGTGTAGAGGTCGGGCGGGCCGACCGCCCAGTCACCATCCATGGTGATCTCATCGGTCTGGATATCGAAGTCCCAAGTCCGTCCCTTGAGTACCTCAACCGACACCACACCGCTCGAGGGGTAGGACGCTTCGTTGAGACGAGCTGACGCATCCGTGGCGCTGAGCTCGTAGCGCACCTCGGTGACCTCGGTCACGCCCTCGAAGGGGACGGCCATCTCGTACACATCCGGGGCGAACTGGGCGTGTTTCGGCGTGAGTGCACGTTCGACGGTATGCGGATCCTCGGCCGTCACCAGCGTCACGGTGGCATGCACCGTGCCAACCTGCTCGGTGTTGTCCGTGACCTTCGCGGAGAGCCAGAGATGGGTTACGTCTTCGGTGACTGCTTGGACGTCATCGTGCACGATGATAGGGGGGACCTCATCGACGCCGACGAAGAAGGTCAGGTCCTCTTCCGGTGCTCCGCCGGGGTAGGTGTTGTCGTGGCCCCCCTCGTCACTGGCCAACAAGTAGTAGTCGACCTGGGTGCCAACGGGCTGCCCCGGGATCTCGTATCGGTACTGGAGAGTACCCACCTCTTCCATCGGATCGATGACATAGCGGCCGTCGGGACTGGTGCGGTAGGCGATCTGGACCGAGCCGTCGACCACGGGCCAAACGGAACTGAGATCCACCTCGATCAGGATTGGCTCGTCGGCGGCTTCGGTATCGGGTTGCGGGTGGTGGGCAAACTGCACATCTGTTGTCCCGAGATTCCGGCTCTCGAAGGCACCCACGATGAGTTCCAGGTGGGGCGTGCCGTTGGTGACGTCGCCGTCGTCATCGTCGAGCAGGAGGAGCTGAACGACGCAATCCTGGTAGTCATGAGGCCGGCTCGCCCTCATGAAATGATACAGCCGGTCGGCCTCATCCACCCCCGCGTCGTGATCTCCTAGGTCGGCAATGAGTCCTTCCCGAATCTCCCACAGCGTGCCCGCAATCAGCAGGCCGAGGCAGTGGTCATCCTGGGCGCAGTAGGGATCGATCACCGGCCAGGTCAGGTCGTTGACCAGGTTTCGCAGGTAGGTGCCCTCGCCGCGAAAGCCCTGACCGATTAGACTTGTGTCCATGATGGAGGCAGCGAAGTAGTCGGAAAACCCCTCATGGTAGATGTAGTTGGCCTCCTCAGGCAGGTACGCATACATGGTGGCGAGGTGGGCGTACTCGTGATAGACGACGTCCGCGATCTCACCGGTATTGCTGCAGGCCTCGCTCTCGACCAGAAATCGCATGAGCGGCTCGGCGGGATTCAGGTAGGCGTAAGCATTGCAGGTCGCGCTCGAGTCGTTGACGACCGCGGTGACCGGCTGATCGAGGAACATGAAGCCGGGATCGATCGCCTTCAGGCGATCATGGGCCGTATTGATGTGGTAGAAGGTGCCCCGGGCGGCCTCGGTCGACACGCTCTCGTCCCAGGTCATGACGGCGGGGCTCATCGGGTTGACCAGAACCTCCGATGGAGGCGGGTAGGCGACATTGCCATCATGAATGCTCGCATAGAGGCCCCAGAGCGAGAAGCCGATCTCGAGGTCGGTCACCTCGACATCCCCCAGGTCAAAGGAGCCGTCACTGCCCGTGAACCCTTCTGCGACGGGCACGGTGCCGTCGAACGCGACCACCCCGAGGTTCGCCATCGGCACCGTCACGTTGGAGCCGTAGGGGCTGGGGAAGGTGATGTCGGCGTCGACCGAGCCGAGGACCGGAGTCAATTCGCTCGCCATGACCATCAGGCGGCGTTCGAGGAGTTCACCGGTCCGGGCATCGACCAACGCCTTCCAGGCCGCATCGGGTCCGAACGTGCTGAAGCGCAGCTCCCAGACGAGCCGGTCTTCGGGCAGCCCCGAGTGGCCGTGGGGCAGGATCAGCAGCTCTCCCGCGCTCCAGCGTGTGTCACGGGCAATCGGCAGGTCCGCGATCGATTCTGTGCGGGCGGCCTGCTCGGAAACACTCTGAGTCGTCGACGCGAGGTCGAGCCCGGCCTCGGTCCGGACATCCACGTGCAGCAGAGCGCTCTCATCAAAGGTGAACTGCACGCGCGTTCCGAGCACCGGATAGCCCGCGTGGGTCTGACGGTAAAGCAGGTGGCGCATCTCGCCTGCGGTGCGGTCGTCCCAGGCGTCAAAGCCTCCGCCGGGTCCCGCCCAGGACTCGCCGGCCTCCGCCAGGAAATCCGCGGCGAAGGCGCCCGGCGCACTCGTCAGGGCCATGCGGCCCGTCGCGCGCAAGTGATCGGGTGATGGGGCCGACAGCCCCAGGCCGGGCAACAACGCCAGCGGGCGCGCGCTTGTAGGCAACGGCGCGGCTTGAGACGCGCTCATCTTGGCCAGGCGCGCGTTTTCCGCGGGCAACTCGATCTCATGAGGCGCCAGCTCCGACGGAGTCCCGGTGAATGCCGATGCGGGGAGCGATGCTGCCAGGAGCATCGCGGTCAGCAATACGACTGCTCCTCCGCCCTGGGTGAAGTGTCTTTGGGTTCCACGGGCCATCTCGCGGAAGTGTCCAAACAGATCAGGCTTGCGCTCCATGCCAACCTCCCCTGGGATTGTCCTGCCATACCCGTTAGCCCGGACAACTCGGGACTCGTCCGGCCTAAGGAGCCATACAGTGTAGCGGGCTCAAGGGTTGCGCGTCTCGGTGTGCCCTTCCCTCAGCTGTTAAGACGGAGGGTCGGGCCATCCCACCACCTCTCGCGTGTCCTCTCTCCATCGCCCCGCGAGTCTACGACCCGGCCAGGGGCGGGGGCAAGGCGACATCTGAACTTCGCCCAATCGCATGAACTAGATAAGATCGCCTGGGGTTTACTTTTGCGTCATCTGAGCGATATGATGCCTGGTCGCTTGGAAGTCGCCGTCGCGGTCACAAACTGGAGCTGGAGCAGGGTCATGAGCATATTCGACAAGCTCGTTGTTGGGTTGATGCCCATCGTTCCCAAGCCCATCGTGGGATACTTCTCCCGGCGCTACATCGCCGGCGAGTCCATCGAAGAGGCGCTCTCGGCCTCACGCGAGCTGAACCGGCTCGGCTGTATGGTCACCATGGATGTCCTGGGGGAGGCGATCAAACGTCGCGAGGAAGCGCTCGAGGCTCGCGACGCCTACCTACGATTGCTGGAAGCGATCCACGCCTCCGGAATCGATGGCAATGTCTCGCTCAAGCCGACCGCGATGGGCCTGACCTTCGATCAGGACTTTGCCTACGACAACATCCGGGCCATCGTGGCCCTCGCGAAGGAGCAGGGCAACTTCGTGCGGATCGACATGGAGGATGCCCCCACCACCGACGACACCCTCGAGGTGTACGGGCGGTTGCGGGAGGAGTTCGACAATGTCGGCGTCGTGCTTCAATCCTGCCTGCGCCGCACGCTGGCCGATCTCCCCAAACTGATCGAGCTGAAAGCCAACATCAGGCTGTGCAAGGGGATCTACATCGAGCCCTACCGAATCTCCTGGCGCGATCGCGAGATCATCAGCCGCAACTTCGTTTTGATTCTGGAAGAGCTGCTCAAGGGTGGCTGCTATGTCGGGATCGCCACCCACGACGAGATGCTCATCTGGGAGAGTATGCGCATTATCCACGAACTCGGGCTCAGGCCCGAGGCGTACGAGTTCCAGATGCTCTACGGCGTGACGGAGAATCTGCGCCAGGTGGTCCTGGATCAGGGCCACCGCATGCGCATCTACGTCCCCTTCGGCCGGGATTGGTATCCCTACTCGACCCGCCGCCTGAAAGAGAATCCCAGCATGGCCAGCACGATCGCTCTCGATGTACTGGGCCTTTCCGCCGATCGCAAAAGGCGCTAGGATCTAAGTGCAATGCGCGCCGTTGCCGGCTCACCCCGCCCGCGGCCGAACACCTGTGCGACAAGAGCGCGCGCGAGTTATGGGTCGGTTTCTCGTCCCCTCACCTTGGAGGGTGATATGCGCAGTGGATCCCAGCCGGCACGAAGTAAGAACCTCGAAGCCCCAGGGCGGCGCTTCGCCCTCGCGGGTCTTCTTTCCCTTCTCCTTCTGACCGCCCTTCTGCCGCTTGCGGCCCACCCGTCCGTGGACGAAGTGGGCTGGGTGCGGATCGATGACGCGATCCACCCGGCAACCGCGTCGTTTCTCGAGCGGTCGATTCGGTGGGCCGACGACGAGAGGCTGGGCTGCCTCGTGATCGAACTGGATACGCCCGGCGGCCTCGACACGTCGATGCGGAGCATCATCAAGGCCATCTTAGCCTCCCGGGTACCGGTCGTGGTGTACGTCTCACCGTCGGGAGCGCGGGCGGCCTCGGCCGGGGTCTTCATCATGATGGCGGCCCACGTGGCGGCCATGGCCCCCGGCACCAACATGGGGGCCGCTCACCCGGTTTCGATCGGGGGGGGATTGATGGGGGGAAGCGAGCAACCGGACACCACCATGATCACCAAGGTCACCAACGATGCGGTGGCCTACGGGCGTTCACTGGCAGAGAATCGCGGCCGCGACCCGGACTGGGTCGAGGATGCCGTGCGGGAGAGCGCGTCGATCCCGGCGGGGGAGGCGCTGGAACGCGGTATCATCGATCTGATCGCCACCACGCCGGAGGCCCTGTTCGAAGCGCTCGACGGGCGCATTGTCGAGGTCGATGGGATCGAGCGGCAGCTGTCGACCGCGAATGCCGAGCGGATCGATCGGGAGATGAACCTGCGCGATCAGATCCTGGGGGCGATCGCCAACCCGAACATCGCCTACATTCTGCTGCTGCTCGGAGGCTTGGGGCTCTTCTTCGAGCTCTCTCACCCGGGATCGCTCTTCCCGGGCATCGTGGGGGCGGTGTGTCTATTCCTGGCGTTTTTCGCATTGCAGATGTTGCCCGTGCGAGCCGCCGGCGTTGCGCTGATCGGACTTTCCATTGTGCTTTTTGTGCTGGAAATCAAGGTTACGAGTTATGGAGCACTGTCGATCGGTGGGGTTGCATCTCTGCTCTTCGGCTCCCTGATGCTCTATGACACGAACGGAACGGGGGTGCGCTTGGCCTGGGACGTTCTCATTCCGACGGTGGTGATCGTAGCCGGCCTCTTCCTCGTCGGCGTCGTGCTGGCCGTCCGGGCTCAGCGGTGCCGCACGGTGACGGGCCGGGAGGGGTTGGTTGGTGAGGAGGCCGAGGTGCGCGAACGACTCGCGCCCCGGGGAAAGGTGTTCCTCCACGGCGAGCTGTGGACGGCACAAGCGGACCAGCCCATCGAGGTTGGGGCCCGCGTGCGGGTCGTGTGCGTACAAGGCATGGTATTGGACGTCGAACCGATCTGATCCGGCTCATCTAGCGGCCGGACGGATGGCGATTCCTCAATAAGGAGGTAGGGCAGATGTACGGATTCCTCTTCCTGTTGGTCATCATCCTGATGCTCCTGTTCAACGCGATTCGGATCCTGCGTGAGTACGAGCGCGCGGTCGTCTTCCGTCTGGGCCGAATGATCGGGGTCAAAGGGCCGGGGCTGATCATTCTGATTCCCGTGCTCGATCGGATGGTCAAGGTCAGCCTGCGGACAGTGGTGATGGATGTGCCCCCACAGGATGTGATCACGCGCGACAACGTTTCGGTGAAGGTCAACGCGGTGATCTATTTCCGCGTCATGGAGCCGGACAAATCGGTGATTGAGGTGGAGAACTTCCTTTTCGCCACCTCGCAGCTGGCCCAGACCACTCTCCGGAGCGTCGTCGGCCAGGTTGAATTGGACGACCTGCTGAGTGAGCGGGACAAGATCAACAACGAGCTGCAGTCGATCATCGACCTACAGACCGATGCCTGGGGCATCAAGGTTGCTTCGGTGGAGGTCAAGGACGTCGACTTGCCGATGGAGATGAAACGCGCGATGGCCCGCCAGGCCGAGGCCGAGCGTGAGCGCCGGGCAAAGGTCATTGCCGCCGAGGGTGAGTTCCAGGCGTCGACGCGCCTGTCGGAGGCCGCGGAAATCATCAGCAGGTTCCCCGTGGCCATCCAGCTCCGCTATCTGCAGACGCTCGGCGAAATCGCCGCGGAGAACAATTCGACCACGATCTTCCCGGTGCCGATCGATCTCTTCGAGCCATTCCAGCGGTTGGTGGGCGGCAAGGCTGCTCCTCCGCCGGAGGCCTAGGAGAGGACGATGGCGTGCCGTGCGATCGGGGCACGGCACGCCCCCTTCAGGCCTGATTGGCGGGCGGGTCCGGTGGAGCCGGCTCGTCGAGGAATGCGCCGAGGTTGGTGTTTCCAACGCTCGCGCCCGGGCTCAGGGCGATGAAACGTTTCGCGACTTCCACGATCATCTGTTTGACGCCATCGGTCTTCTGCACCGGCAGAATCGGATGGCAGCGGATGATGAGGCTGCCCTCCTCCTCCCGGATCAACAGGAAGAAGTTCTGCCGCAGGTGGCCTTCGACGACCACCACCTCGAGCAGTGCCTTGCCGGCGGTCCGGCGGGTGTAGGCGTCGAGTAGTTTGAGGACGGTGGGCGGGCGGGAGACCGTAAACTCTTCGATTCTCCCAGCCAGTTCCTTCACCGGTCCGGCGCCGACAACTTGAACGTGGGGCATGCCAACTCCTGAGCACGTAGGCCTTGGTCGCGGTGGGCCGCGCCGACTGCGTGGTTTCCTGACCTCTTGAGATCTGTTCTAATCGACCGAGTGTGATGAGTCAACGTGCACCGCGATACCCGCGATGGGCCCAGCAGGTGAGGGCGAGGCAACATGGACGTGAGATCAGAATCCCGCACCCTGACACGATCGGACGACTGGCGGGAGTGGCGCCCGGCCCTCGAGGGAGATCCCTTTCGCCTTTGTGTCTCGCCCCCGGCCCTCCCCGGCCTCTGGGACTTGAGGGAAGATGCCCAGGTGCGCGCCCACTGGGTGGACATCCTCAGGGGAAACGCGGACTACCTGCTGAAGCTGGTCGAAGCCGAGGGGCTGCCCGGTCAAACGGAGGCCGCGCGCCGCGCGGTGCGCATCTATGGCCAGTTGCTCGATGACGTGTCTGCGGGAGCCCAGGCGGAGGACTTCCGCTCGGTCCACGACCTGACCCTCTGGAGGGAGTCGATCCTGCGCGGGCTGGGCCTCTACGATCCCTACTTCCTGACGAAACGGGCCCAAGCCGAGCGCTATCTGGGACTGTCGATCGAGTTCGGCCGGGAAGCGTGGGCCGCGGGCGGGACCGACGGCCATCTCGAAGGACTCGGCGCGCTTCTGGTGCGGCTTCTGGCGGGCAACCTCTTCGATCTCGGCTCGAAATCCACGCAGGAGGCGTTCCGTCAGGGCCGATTGGATCCCTTCGCGGCCGGCAAGGAATTCGTTCCCGCGGTGTCCGAGTGGCTGGCCTCTCTGCCCGACACGGCTCGGGAGCTTCTCCTGTCGGCGCCGAGAGGATTGGATCAATCCGCCGAAGGCGAAGTGCTGCTCTTTGCGGACAACGCGGGCCCCGACTTCCTGCTGGGCATCCTGCCGGCCGCGCTGTACTGGGCGCGTCGGTGGGAGGTGGTGATCGTGGCGAACACCCATCCGGCCTCGAGTGATATCACCTATCAGGAAGCCCGTGCGCTTCTGGAGCATCTGCTGGCCGTGCCGCAGAGTCCCTTCGCCCTCGCCTACGATGCGAAGCGTCTGAGCGTGGTCCCCAGCGGCACGGGGAGTCCCGGGATCGACTTTCGATATGTGGGACGAGAGCTCAACGAAGCCACCGAAGGGGTCAGCTGGATCCTCCTCGGCGGCCAGGGCCGGGGGGTGGAGACCAATTGGGCCACCCGGTTCCGGGCGCCGACCTTCCGGGTGGCCGTGGTGAAGGATCCTCTGGTGGCCGCGGCCGTGGATACGCAGGCGGGAACCCCGATGCTGCGATTCGACGCCCACTAGAGAGAGAACACTGCGGGAGATGCCCTGACAGCCCCTGACGGACTGCTAGCGATCTTCCTCCAGCGTCTCGCGGATCTTGACCTCGAGATCGTCCTTGAGCTCCTCGAGCTCCCGCTTCATGGATTCGAGTTCCTCGCGCAGGCGCCTCAGCTCGCGGCGAGCGACCTTGGACTCCTCTGGGTGGTCCAACGTCTCCTCTTTGAATCGCCGGAGCGTCTGGGGAAGCCTCTTCGGGAGTTGAGGTAGACGATTCGTCCAAGGGGCAATGGCTCTGCCTTGCGTAGGCGGGTCGCTCTTTCCGGCGGAGTCACCCGAGCGCGCGCGTTGTGCGAACGCGACCTTCCCTCAAGTACTCCACGTCGATCTCTCCCGGCCCGATCTTACGAATCGTTCGGCGCAGGGCCTCCGGATTGCGGGTTGGACGGCCGCCCAATTCCAGAATCACATCTCCGGCCTCCAGGCCGGCGTCCTCCGCCGCGGAATCCGCGAGAACCTCCAGAATGAGAACCCCTTCACCCGGCTGAGCCTCGAAGTAGTCCGCCAGCCCCTCGGTGAGTTCCGCAATCATCACCCCGAGGGTCGGGCCCGCGTTCTCCTTCGCCTGGCCAAAAAACCGAGCCGTGCGGGGGGCTTCCTTGGAGTGCCAGGCAAATCCCTCCTGTCCTCCCGGGGGAGCGAACGCCTTGGGGGAGGCCGATTGGCGTCCCAGCGTCACTTGCAGCTGAAGCGATTCACCGCCTCTCCACACCTCCAGGATGGCCCGATCACCCGGGGCTTTGGCCCGGATTCGGCGCTGCAGTTCGGAGGTGGTGGTGACCGGCTTTCCGTCCACACTGAGAATGACGTCTTCAGCTTCAACCCCGGCTTCATCGGCCGGGGCGCCCTCTTGAACATCGCTGATCAGGACACCCCTCTTGTCCCCGAGACCCACACCTTCGGCCAGCGTGGGGCTCAGCTCCTGGATGTAAACCCCCAGCCAGCCGCGGGGGGAGTCCGGGAGATCCACATGTTCGATCGCGATGACCTTCGGCGGCTCCGGGAGACCCTCGTTCACCCGGGCCGAGGCCCCGAAGAGCAGGCTCCCGGTGATGAACAGCGCGAGCAGCAGGATGAGCGGCCTGGATTGACTGAGCATGAACGATCCTCCTCCAGAGTCACTTCGCCTTGTGGAATCTCCCCTCGCATCTGGAACACGAGTCCCGGGGGCGGTTCCGGCTAGCGAGGGCCGCGCTCGAGGACGAGCACCGACTCGAGATGCGGCGTCTGCGGGAAGAGATCGAAGACCCTCAGGCGGGTGGGACGATATCCATCTTCGGTGACCAGCAGACCGGCATCCCGGGCCAGGGTCGACGGATTGCAGGAGACGTAGATGATCCGCGGGGCGGCAAGTCCTCTGACCTTCTCCAACGCCCGGGGGTGAAGGCCGCTGCGGGGGGGATCGATCACAATCGCGTCCCACGCGGGGCGCCCGGGTGCGCGGCCCGGCGGGTTTTCCCAGACCTGGTTCGCCGCGGCCTGAGGCGAGTTCTTCTTGGCCTCCACGGGACTGGCCACGAAGTGCACGTTGGTGATGTCGTTCAGCTGTGCATTGCGCTTGGCCTCCGTCACGGCCTCGGGCAGCACCTCGACGCCCATCAGGCTGCGCACGTGCCGGGCGATGGGCAGGCTGAAGGCTCCGATCCCGCAATAGAGATCGAGCACGGAGTCGTCTTCGGCGAATCCTCCAACCTCCAGGACCTCTCGGATCAGGGCTTCGCCCCCTGCGGTCTGGGTCTGGAAGAAAGAGATGGGGCCGATCTCGTAGGTGAGGTCCAGCATCTTCTCGCGCCAGAGGGGACGCCCAACAAGCGTGCGCAGATCCTCCCCGGTTGCGATCATCGCCTTCCGCCGGTTGAAGCAGGCGACCTGCCCGGTGATCTCGGGAACCTGCTCCTGCAATCGTTCCGAGAGAGTCGCGATCCGCTCATCCTCCTCGCGAATGACCAGGACGACCAGGAGGTCGTTCGTGGTGGCCGACTGGCGGACGATGATGTGGCGCAGAAGCCCCTTGTCCTGGCGGCAGTCGTACGCGGTGAGGCCGAGCTCTTGCGCCTCCCGGCGCACGGTGACCGTGATCCGATTCGAGAGTTCGGACTGGAGCTGGCAGTCGGTGACGTTGAAGACTCCCTGAAATACCCCGCGCGGATGAAGCCCCAGGGCCGGACCGGCCTCAAATGGATGGCCGGCGTCCAGGTCCTCGCGGCTGAGCCAGGGCCTCGCACCGAAGGTGAACTCCATCTTGTTCCGATAGAAGAAACTGTTGGGACTCCGCCAGGGTTCGGCCTCCACCTCCGGCTCGAACTTCCCGATGCGCCGCAGGAGTTCACGAGCCTGGACGGCTTTGTATCGGGTTTGCGCGGCCGGGTCGAGACCTTGGAGCGCGCAGCCGCCGCAGAGGTCCGTATGAGGGCAGACCGCTGGAATCCGATCCGCGGCGGGGGTGATGACCTCGAGCAAATCGGCTTCGAAGATGCCCTTGCGCCGCTTGCGGATCTGGAGTCGCACCCGATCGCCGGGGAAACAGCCGCGAGCCATGACCACCCAGCCATCCGAACGCACCACGCCGGCGCCGCCGTAGGCCAGGTCGATGACCTCGCCGATGACCTCCTGGCCGCGCTTCGGTTTGGGTGTTTCGGTTGCCATCTGTCTACTCCGGGTCCGTTGGTTGAGACGGTGCCGGACGAATGTACGCCTTGGGCAGCATGTCCGCCAAGAGCGGGTTTTGCCGAGGTGGTGCCTTCAGGCGAGAAGGTCTATACTGCGCCAGACCTAGCAGACCGGGTGCGGTCCAGCATCGACCGACAGGGCTTCGCCCCACCGGCCTGCACAGGCCTCGCCGAGTTGCGGTGAGGCCGGTGAGGAAAGAGAGGAGGATGATGATGATGGCATACGTGCGCGGGAAATCCCTCGCGGGCCTGGTGGCGCTGGGATTCGTCCTGGCCGTACTTGCGGGTTGCGGAGAAAAAGAGGACACGCAGGCAGACACTGCGATTCACGATACGGGAAGCGAACTGCTCGGGGAGCCGAACACCGTGGTGGCCGAGGTCGATGGGGAGCCCATCACCTTTGCCGAGGTCAACCTGGTGACGCGTTTCTGGATCGACTCCCGGGCCCAGCGGCGTCAGGCCCCCGTGGAGCGCAATGAACTTCAGCGTCAGGCCCTCGACCATCTCATCGATCAGCGCGCGCTGGCGCAGGAGTCGATTGGCCGAGGCTACGAGGTTGCCGAGTCGTCCTTAGACAGCATGGTCACGGTCTGGGAGGGCGGATTCCCCAATCCCGACGATCGCGATGACCGGCTTCGCGAGAGCGGCGTCACGCTCAACGAGGTCAGGGAGAGTTTCCGGCGGGACCGTCTCGTTCAGATCCTGATCGCCAAGGTGATCGACGACACGCTTCAGGTCGCCGAAGAGGAGGTGCAGGCCTACTACGCCGCCAACCCGCAGTTCTTCGACACGACCCGGGTCAGGGTCAGCCATGTGCTGCTCACGAGCCAGCCGGGTGAACCGGCCGCGCGCCGGGATTCGATTCGGGCCCGCGCGGCGGAACTCCACGGTGACTTGAAGGGCGGCGCGGACTTTGCCTCGACCGCAAGAGCGCAATCCGACTGCCCCTCGAGCGCGAACGGCGGAGACCTGGGCTACGCGAACCGCAATCGCCAGAGCTGGGTGGCGCCTTTCCATGCCGCGGCGTTCGCGCTGAAGGAAGGTGAGATCAGCGACGTGGTCGAGACCCAATTCGGGTATCACATTCTCAAGGTCACCGAGCGCGATGATGGCGGGTTGGACTTCGCCAGCGTGGAGCCGAACATCCGCCAGTTCCTGCGAGGCAACGTCATGCAGGAAGCGGTCAACCGCCTTGCGCAGGAGCTGCGCAGTTCGAAGGACGTGAAGGTCAATCTGCAATGACGATTGCCGACCGAGCACAGGTTGATGCGCTATTCGAAGCCGCTCTGGCCGAGCTGCTGAGCTACCGGCCGGAGGTGGAGATCGGCTATTTGGAGGCGATCTACCTGTGGGCTGCCCAAGCCCACGAGGGTCAGACGCGCCGCTCGGGGGATCCCTATCTGATCCACCCGGTCGAGTCGATGCGCATCCTGCTCGATCTTTTGCGCCGCCGTTCGGATTTGCCCATTCTGGCGGCGGCGCTCTTGCACGATACCGTCGAGGACAGCCAGCAGATCAGTCTCACGGACCTCGAGAACGAGTTCGGATCGGACGTTGCCTCCCTGGTCGACGGGGTGACCAAGATCAGCGACCTGCCCTTCCGCAGTCCCGAGGTGACGCAAACCGAGAACTACCGGAAGATGCTGCTGTCGATGGCGCGGGACGTCCGCGTCATCCTGGTCAAACTGTCCGATCGATTGCACAACATGCGCACCCTCGACTTCCTCGAGGAAGAGCGCCGCATCAAGATCGCCCGCGAGACGCGCGACATCTATGCCCCGATCGCTCACCGATTGGGGATCGCCCGCTTCAAGTGGGAACTCGAGGACCTGTCCTTCAAGTACCTCCAACCGGAGGCGTACCGCGATCTGGTGCAAAACGTTGCCGAGAAGCGGACCGAGCGGGAGTCGGCGATCGATGAGGTGGCGGCGCCCCTGCGGCAGCGTCTCAAGGAAGAGGAGATCAACTGCGAGGTCCGCGGTCGTCCGAAACATCTCTGGAGCATTCACCAGAAGATGGAACGGCTCGGACTGCCGTTCCAGGAGATCCTCGACCTGCTCGGTCTGCGGGTTCTGACCGACTCCCGTGATGACTGCTACCGCGTGCTGGGCGTCATCCACGACCTGTTCACCCCTGTGCCCGACAAACTGAAGGACTACATCGCGACCCCGAAGAGCAACATGTACCAGTCGCTCCACACCATGGTCACCGTGCCCTTCAAGCGGCGGATGGTGGAGATCCAGATCCGCACCTGGGACATGCATCGGATCTCGGAGATCGGGATCGCGGCACACTACAGCTACAAGGAGGGCCAGAAGGGTCCGGAGAAGGAGATCCAGGACAAGCTCGGAGACTTCATCGTCAAGGGCACGACCGAGTGGCACGCCGATGCCGGCGACCCGGTCGAGTTCATGGACTTCCTGCGCACCTCCCTCTACCAGGATGAGGTGTTCGTCTTCACCCCGCGCGGAGGACTCAAGCGACTGCCCCGTGGGGCGACCCCGATCGATTTCGCCTACTCGATTCACTCCGACGTGGGCGATCACTGCGTCGGCGCGAAGGTGGACGGTCAGATCGTGCCCCTGCGCTACGAATTGAAGAGCGGTGAAGTGGTCGAGGTCATCACCTCGCCCCACGCGCAGCCCCGCGAGGATTGGCTCAAGATCGTGGCGTCGAGCCGCGCGAAAAGCAAGATCCGCCGTTTCCTCACCCAGGAGCGCCTGGATGTGTCGGTCCGGTTGGGCCGAGAGATGATCATGCGGGAGCTCAAGAAGCATCGCGTGAACATGCCGCCGGAGAAGGAGCTGGAGGACATCTCCCAGAGTTTCGGTCTGGTCGATGTGCCGCTGCTCTTCGCCAAGGTGGGGCAGGGCGACATCTCGGTGCAAAGCGTCATGGGACGCATCCTCCCGGAGAAGGATCGGGAGGAGACGAAGGCGGCCTCGGCCCTGAAGCGGCTGCGCCGCCTTGCGCAGCGATCGTCGGACGAAAAGCCGGGCCTGAAGATCGGCGATATCGACGGGCTCATGATCCGCATCGCCAAGTGCTGCCAGCCGATACCGGGCGACAAGGTCATCGGGATCATCACCCGCGGACGGGGCATCTCGGTGCATCGCGTCGACTGCCCGAACACCTTCTCACCGAACATTGAAGCGGAGCGCCGCATCGAGGTCGCCTGGGATGTGGAACGGGACCAGCGGTTCTTAGTAAGGCTGGTCGTGACCGGTGCGGACCGGACCAATCTCTTAGTGGATGTGGCCACGTCCATCTCGAAGCTGGACATCGCCATGCGTCACGGGGCGATGTCGGCCACCGGCGACGGCGGGGCCCGCGGAGATTTCGTGCTGGAGGTCAAGAACGTCAAGGATCTGCAGCGCTCGATCGTGGCCATTCGCCGGGTGCGCGGGGTCAGTACGGTCGAACGCAGCGGGACCCTGGTGGATCCGTCGGAGTTGGAGGATGAGGACTAGCCCCTGCGCCACGGGTCGCGTGGCCTACTGGCAGCAGGATGTGCTGACGCTGAACTATCGGGAGGAACAGGGATGAAACGTCACCAGCTGCGATGTGCGCGCAATTGGAGGGCCCTTGGATGGGCCGGTCTCGTGGTATTCGGTGTTCTGGCGTTCAGCCTCGCTTCGCCGGCCGTGGCCGGCGGTGGGGTCGGCGCCCGGTTTGGGTACGCCAACGTGTCGGATGACGTCTTCACCGGCAGTGGGGACCTGGGCGGCACCAATCTGGTGGGCCTGCAGCTCAACTTCAACCTGGGGCCGTTGCTCGCGATCGAGGCGGCCGGCGAGTACGTGAGCGAGGACTTCTCCTTCACCGAGGGATTGTTCGAGGGCATCGAGGCAGCCGGCGACGGCGCGTACAAGGACATGGGCCTGTTCGCGACCGGACGAATCGACCTCCTCAACCTGATGATTCTCCCGCTGAAGGGGTATGCAGGGGGAGGCGTCAACGCGCACTGGGTTGAGGTGAAGGTCGAGAACGCCGAGGCGGACAATCCCGCCAACGACGACCAGCTCGAAGACGCCATCGAGAACGTGGCCGGCGATTCCAGCGAGGCCGGGTGGCATCTCGTGGCCGGGATTCGGTTCGCCCCAGTGGGCGTGCCGCTGTCGGCGTTCCTCGAAGGCCGCTACATGAAGGGCTTCGGGGACGACCTCCCGTCGTCGAAGTCGATCTACCTCGGCGTCAACATCGCGCTGTAGACCAGCGGTCAGGATTAGTAAGCGCATGATTGCGGTCGTCCAACGCGTCACTCGGGCCGAGGTCCGGGTCACCGGCCGGGACCCCGAGGGGATCGGCCAAGGCCTCTTCGTCCTGCTCGGGGTTGCGCGCGGGGATCGGGAACAGGACGCCGAGTGGCTCGCGAAGAAGTGCCTGTCCCTGCGCATCTTCAGCGACCAGCAGCGTCACATGAATCTCTCGCTCGCGGAGGTGGGCGGAGAGATTCTGGTCATCTCCCAGTTCACCCTCCTCGGCGATTGCATCAAGGGCCGGCGGCCGAGCTGGAGCCGGGCCGCCGATCCCGGCGAGGCCGAGCGGCTCTACGAAGAATTTGTCGCCGCCCTTCGCCGGGGCCCATTCGAGGTGAAGACCGGCGTGTTTCAGGCGATGATGGAAGTCGATAGTGTCAACGACGGGCCGGTCACCCTGCACATCGATACCGCCGACTGGCGGGGACGGAAGGACCAGGGAGGTAAGGCCCAGGGGGCGGAGAATCTGCTCGGCCTCAGGAGCCGGCCCCTCACTCTGGCGTCTCGATCGCCGCGGCGGGCCCGTTTGCTCGAGATGCTGGGCGTCCGCTTCGAGGTTTGCGAACCGTCCGAGGACGGGCCCGACCGCCGGGACGGGGAAGATCCGGCGGCCTACGCAGCCCGCCAGGCGGAGGCGAAAGCCCTCTCGGTGGCCCAGGATCTCAAGGAGGGGATCGCCCTGGGGGCCGACACCGTGGTCTACTTAGGCGGCGAAGTCCTGGAAAAACCGGTGGATCGGGGGGAGGCCGAGGCATTTCTGCGGCGGCTGGCCGGCCGGGAACACGAGGTTTACACGGGGATCAGCCTGGTGCGGGCCGGTGGCACAGGACGGGCCACGGCCGTCGAATGCTCCGGCGTCACCATGAGTGCGATGGATGATGAGACCATCGCCGCATATGTGAAGACCGGCGAACCGCTTGACAAAGCGGGGGCCTACGGGATACAGGGTGTGGGGGGGATGCTTGTCGAGGCCGTTCGCGGCTGCTATTTCAATGTGATGGGCTTGCCGCTGAACCGACTTCGGCGACTCATGCACACGCTCGAGGAGGAGCCCCCCGGATAGTTCATTTCCGCCTAACAGCAGAACTTGACAATCCCACCGCGGATAAGTACACTGCATGTTTTGTAAATTGTGGGGAAGGCCGCTTCATTTGAGAGGTTCTTCGATGTCTACGTATGCGACGAAAGCAGGCGATATTCAGCGCCGCTGGTACCTGATCGACGCCGAGGGCGAAGTCCTCGGACGTCTGGCGAGTGAGGTTGCCGCCCTCCTGCGGGGGAAGTGGAAGCCCAACACCTGTTCCTATTTGGACATGGGTGATCACGTGGTGATCATCAATGCCAAGGGCATTCGCACCACCGGCCGGAAAATCAACCAGAAGACGTATTTCCGCCACAGTGGCTACATCGGCGGTACGACGTACGTTCCTTTGAAGGATCGGATGCAGAAGGATCCGGACGAGGTGATCCGTGATGCGGTCAAGGGCATGTTGCCGCACAACCGCCTGGGACGCCAGATGATCCGCAAGCTCAAAGTCTACGCGGGCACCGAGCATCCGCATGAGGCCCAGCGGCCGATCCCGTACAAACCCGGCCTTCACGGCAAGGGATTCCCGGCGCAGGCCCAAGAAGACAGCCCGACGGAATAGGAATCGATCGCACGAGGCGAGGAGGCTTAGAGGATGACGACGCAGACCACGGTGCAGGCGACGGGTAGGCGCAAAAACTCGGTCGCGCGGGTGCGCGTATTCCCCGGCACGGGCAATGTCATGGTCAACAACCGCGACTTCACCGACTATTTTCCGCGTGAGACGGTTCGAATGGTCGCTCTCCGCCCCTTGGAGGTGACCGAGAATCTGGGCAAGTTCGACGTGATGGCCAACTGTCACGGCGGTGGGCTCACCGGCCAGGCCGGGGCGCTCAGCTTGGGGTTGGCCCGGGCCTTGAAGGAACTTCTTCCCGAGGCGAAAGCCGCACTGAGCAAGGAAGGTCTGCTGACCCGCGATTCGCGAATGGTAGAGCGGAAGAAGTATGGTCAGCCTGGCGCGCGCAAGCGTTTCCAGTTCTCGAAGCGGTAGGTTTCAAAGGCGGTTTCGGCCGCCCTCGTCCAGAATTGTCGCCGTCCTTTGGCCGGCGGGAATCAAGGATTAGTTCACACATCCTCACTTGGGAGTTCTCTCGGCCTGTGCGGGAGTCTGGGGATGGAGGCACAAACTTCCTACTACGGGGGAGCTATGCAGAATCTCACCGTCAAGGATCTCCTGGACGCCGGTGTACACTTCGGCCACCAAACCCGCCGGTGGAACCCGAAGATGAAACCGTACATCTTCATGGCGCGCGGGAGCATCTACATCATCGATCTCGAAAAGACGATGCAGACCATGGAAACGGCCCGCGAAGCCATTCGCCGGGTCGTCGGTGCGGGGGGCAGTGTCCTTTTCGTCGCGACCAAGAAGCAGGCGAAAGAGATCATCGCCGAGGAAGCCAAGCGCTGCGGCATGCACTACGTGACCGAACGCTGGCTCGGCGGGATGCTCACCAACTTCCAGACCATTCGCCAGAGCATTCGTTATCTGCGAAACCTCGAGCGGATGGAGGAAGACGGCACGCTGGCGAAGCTTTCGAAGAAGGAAGCTTCCCGGAAGTCGAAGGCCCGCGGCAAGCTGGAGAAGACCTTCTCCGGAATCAAGGACATGGGCAAGCTCCCGGGTCTGATTTTTATCATCGACACGAAGAAAGAACACATCGCGGTTCGCGAAGCCACGCGCCTGGGCATTCCCTCCATCGGCATCGTGGACACCAATGCGGACCCCGATGATGTGGCCTATCCCGTCCCCGGGAACGACGACGCGATTCGCGCGATCCGGCTCTACGCCCGGTTCGTAGGCGATGCGGTCCTCGAGTCCCGCGCATCCGCGCCGCCCATGCCCGAGAAGAAGCCTGGCGGTGCGTCGGCGGGCCCCACGCCTCCGGTCGATACCACGCGGTCGGTCTCCGAGCCGGCCGGGCGCGGCGCCTGGTCTTCGGACAAGGTCGTGCCTCGCGGTGGCCGGAAGTAGGTAGGCCGCTCAAGGCCAGTCGTTTCGGTGACATCCCAAGAGCAATTAACTCTTCGGCGGCGGCCCACGGGCGAGTGGACCGCTTTGGAACGAGAAGGAGCACGCTGATGGAGATTACGGCAGGATCGGTCAAGGCTCTGCGCGAGCGCACGGGCGCGGGCATGATGGACTGCAAGAAGGCGCTCAAAGAGACCGATGGCGATGTCGAAAAGGCCGTCGAGTTTCTTCGCAAGGCCGGGATGGCCGCGGCGTCGAAGCGCGCGGGTCGCGAGGCGGCTCAAGGACGCGTCGAGGCCTATATTCACCCCGGAAACCAGGTTGGGGTTCTGCTAGAGGTCAACGCCGAGACGGATTTCGTGGCGAAGACGGACGACTTCATCAGTTTCTGTCATGAGGTCGCGATGCACGTCGCCGCGGCGCGCCCCTTGTCCGTGAGCGCCGATGAGCTGGATCAGGCCGTGGTCGAGAAAGAGAAGGAAATCTACGGGGAGCAGGCCAAGAGCTCTGGCAAGCCGGAGAAGTTCTGGGACAACATCATCGACGGACGCCTGAAGAAATTCTACCAGGAGGCCTGCCTTCTCGAGCAGCCCTGGGTTCGCGATCCGAAGCAGACGATCGAGGATCTTCGCAAGGCGCTGTCGGGCAAGATGGGTGAGAACATCATCGTGCGCCGTTTCTCTGTCTTCCAGATTGGACAGTAACCAGGGCGTAGATTGGGTACGCGGCACCGGCCGCGATTCTTGAGGTCGCGACCTACGAGGCAGGAGGCCAACGGGTGTCACGCGATCAGAAGCACGAGGCGATGACCCGCCGCGTGCTCGTCAAACTGAGTGGCGAGCTTCTGGCTGGATCGAGTGGGCAACCAATCGATCCGGCCGGTCTTGTTTTAGTGGCCGATCAGATCGAAGGCGCCCGAGCCTCGGGGGCTGAGGTGGCGGTGGTCATCGGCGGCGGCAATATCGTTCGCGGCCGGGGAAGCCTGGGCGATCGTTTCGATCGTTCGACGGCCGATTCGATCGGGATGGTCGGCACCCTCATCAACGCCCTGGCCGTCGGAGCGGAGCTCGAACGGCGACAGATCCCTGCGCGGGTGCTCAATGCCTTCGACGCTTCTCGTATGGCGGATCTCTACAGCCCGGCGGCGGCCAGACAGGCCCTGTCGCGGGGCGAGGTGACGCTGCTGGCCGGCGGGACGGGCAACGCCTATTTCACCACCGATACCGCGGCCGCGCTGCGGGCCCTTGAAACGCGCAGCACGCTGCTGGTCAAAGGGACCAAGGTCGACGGGGTTTACAGCGCCGATCCGGTGCTCGATCCGACGGCCGAACGGTTTGCCAAGCTCACCTACGAGGATGTTCTGACCCGCAAACTCGGGGTGATGGATCTGACCGCGATTACCCTTTGTATGGAAAACGCGCTGCCGGTTGTGGTATTGAATGCGAAAGTGCCCGGTTCGGTACGCACGTTCTTGGAGGGGGAGACCAACGGCACGTTGATTCTGCCTGAGGCGTAAGCGACCCCTTGGAGGACCTCAGGTCAAAACCCTGCTGCGGGAGGCTAGATCATGAGCGCTGAAATCCACAAACAGGCCGAAGAGCGGATGGACAAGACGTTCGAGAAGTTCAAGGAAGATCTGCTGGGCGCCCGCACCGGGAAAGCCTCCCCGGCCATGCTCGAACCGGTGAAGGTCGACTACTACGGTTCAGTCGTGCCCCTGTCTCAGGTCGCCTCCGTGTCCGCCCCCCAGCCCCGCATGTTGGTTGTGCAGGCCTGGGACAAAGGTGCGGTCGGTGCGATCATCAAGGGGATTCAGGCGGCCGATCTGGGACTCAATCCGGCCGAAGACGGCGAGATCATCCGCGTTCCCATCCCGGCCCTCACCGAAGAGCGGCGCTTAGACATCGTGAAGCGCTGCAAGAAGTCCGCCGAGGATGCGAAGGTCTCGGTCCGCAACATCCGGCGCGATGCCAACGATGCGCTGCAGAAGGCGGAGAAGGCCAAGGAGATCTCCGAGGATGACATGCATCGTTCCCAGAAGGATATGCAGAAGCTGACCGACGACGTGATCGCCAAGGTCGATGAGACGTTCAAGGCCAAGGAAAGAGAGATCCTCGAAGGGTAGCCGAAGGGCTTCAATCCGGGCCGGGGCAGCGACACTGTGGGCGAGGGCCTGCAAGGGGGCCGGGGCGTGAAGGCGAATCTGATCTGGAGAGTGGTGACCGGGGTGGTGTTCCTCCCGGTCCTTTTCTTTCTCATCGACAAGGGTGGCTGGGCCTACAGCACGCTCCTCTTTCTCATCGTCACCGTGGGGGCCTGGGAGTGGTGGCGGCTCTGCGACCATGCGGGGGCGACGCCCGACTTCCCTCTGCTGCTCGTCGGTGTCTTGGGGGCGCTTCAGGGGGGGAGTGATCCTCGCCCGGAACGGTTCGTCGTTTTTCTCGCGTGTGTCACGATCGTCGCCCTTCTGAGCGGACTGAGGCATCGCGACGGGGCAGCCTACCAGAGAACCGCCATGTTGATCCTCGGGGTGCTCTACGTCGGGCTTCTGCCGGCATTCTTGCTGCGAATCCGGGACCTGCCCATCGGCCGCGACGCCCTGCTCGTGGTCTACGCGGCGGTGTTCGCCTGCGACACCTTCGCCTACGGGGTCGGTCGTCTCTTCGGCCGGCACCGGCTCTTTGAGCGCGTCAGTCCCAAGAAGACCTGGGAGGGCGCCTTTGGGGGGCTCTTCGGCGCCGTCCTCGCCTGCCTGGTGTGCCGGCTCCTGTTCGCCGACTTCCTTTCTCTCAGGACAGCGATCGGCATGGGGCTGCTCTTGGGAAGTCTGGGGCAGGCGGGGGATCTCGTCGAATCGCTCCTCAAGCGGGAGGCGGGACTGAAGGACTCTTCCCAGCTGATCCCCGGCCATGGGGGAGTGCTCGACCGGTTCGACAATCTGCACCTGGCGGCGCCCGCCGCCTACATATTCCTCGGACTCTGCCTGTAATCCAGCCCGCGACCTGGGAGCCGTAATCCTTGGCTTGATCAGATTTTGCCGATATTCTACCGCAAACCGCCCTGGTTCGCCGGTCCCAGCAGGACCGGCTCCGGCACAGGCCATGCCCGGGCATCCGATGCGTCCGCCAACGGAGAGGCTGCCGTGAAAATCGATCCGTCAGAACGCCGCCGCGTTGCGCTGCTGGGAGCCACCGGCTCCATCGGAACCCAAACGCTGGATCTTGCCGAGCGTCACCCGGAGCGGATCGAGATTGTTGCCCTGGCCGGCGGCCGGCAGGTGGAAAAGCTGGCCGAACGGGCCGTCCGCCACCAACCTCAGGCGGTGTGCGTGGGCGCGCCGGAGTTGCAGGACCCGTTTCGGCAGGCCGTAGGCGGCGCGTGGGACGGCGCGCTGTTGGCCGGGGAGGAGGGACTCAGGGAGTTGGCGGTCTGGCCGGGGGTGAGCGTGGTCGTCAATGCCGTGGTGGGAGCGGCCGGCCTGGCGCCGAGCCTGTCCGCGCTCCGTGCAGGGAAGCGTCTCGCGCTGGCCAACAAGGAGTCGCTGGTCATGGCGGGGCATCTCATCATCGCGGCCCGCGACCAGTCGGAGGTGGAGCTCATTCCCATCGACAGCGAACACAGCGCGATCTTCCAGTGCCTGGCGGGTCGTCCGCCCGAGGCCGTCAGGCGCGTGTACATCACGGCTTCGGGGGGGCCGTTCCGCACGCGGACGTCCGCACAACTGCAAGGGGTGACCCCCGCCGACGCCCTGAAGCATCCCACCTGGCAAATGGGGCAGCGGATCACGATCGACTCGGCCACCCTGTTCAACAAGGGGATGGAGCTGATCGAGGCGGCCTGGCTCTTCGGGCTCAGCCTGGATGATGTGCGGGTGTGGGTCCATCCGCAGTCGATTGTCCACGCGCTGGTCGAGCTGCGGGATGGATCACTCATCACCCAGATGGCCAATCCCGACATGCGACTACCCATCCAGATCGCCCTCGCCCACCCCGGGGATTGGGGAGCGGTTGTCGAGCCGTGCGATCTCGCCCAGGTAGGCCGACTGGAGTTCGAACCGCCGGACCCCGGACGATTCCCCTGCCTGCGGCTGGCCCAGGAGGCGGCCCGCACCGGCGGCACCGCTCCCGCGGTGGCCAACGCGGCCGACGAGATTCTCGTGGAGCGATTCCTGACCGAGGAGATCGGCTTCCTCGGGATCCCCGAGGGGATCGAGGCCCTGCTGATGGAACATCAGGCGGGGAGCGAACCGTCCTTCGATGAGGTCATGGCGGCCGACCGCTGGGCGCGCGCCAAAGCGGCCGAGTGGACCCCCAGCGGGGCGGGACTGTTCCCGGCCACGGGAGGACGCTAGCTTGAGTGACCCTCGGGAGCATTGCTGCGGCCGGGCCCGAAGACTCGTCCCCTGGGTCTGCCTGCTGCTGTGCGCCCTGCTCCGGCCGACGCCGGCGGCGGCCCAGGCCGAGCTGAGTGATCCTCCTCGCATCCGCCGCATTGTGGTCGATGGAGCCGAGCAGATGAGTCCCGGGGACATCCGAGCGGCCATGCGCCTCAAGCAGCGCAGTTGTTGGTGGAAGCCCTTCCAGAAGAACTTCTTCTACGGCACCGATCACCTGGAACCGGACCTGGAAAGGGTGCTGTCGCTCTATCGGGGCGAGGGATTCGTGTTCGCCCGCATCGAGGAAGCCAGGGTCCGCTACCTATCTCCCGAGTGGGCGGAGCTTCAAATCAAAGTGCATGAGGGGGATCGCATCTGGGTCCGCGAAACGGAGGTGACGGGCACAGATGCATCGATGCGCGAGAAACTTCTGGAGGGAATCGTGATCGAGGTCGGTCAACCTCTCCGGGAGCAGGAGCTGCGCAAGGATGAGGCCCGTCTGCTCGAGACCTGCGGAGACGCGGGGTTCGCGCTGGCCGAGATCAATCGCGAGATGCGGTTTCTGGCGGATTCGGCGGCGGTCATCTACCACGTCGCGCTGCGCCCGCTGGTCAAGGTGAGAGACATCCGGATCGAAGGCAATGTCCGGACCAAGACCCGCGTCATCCGGCGGGAGTTGGCGTTGCGTCCGACCGAGACGTTCCGTCTGGCGAAAGCGATCGACACCCAGGACCGCCTCTTTGAACTGGGGCTCTTCCGCTCGGTTCGCATCCTGCCCAACTACGCGGACACCACCGGCTGGATCTCGGGTCGGGATGCGGTCGACATCGATCTGCAGATCCGCGTGTCGGAGAAGCCCGCCGGCTGGTACGGCCTCGGTTTCGGGTACTCCTCGGCCGATCGTGCGCGGCTTCTGGCCGAGTGGGGGTACCGCAACATCCAAGGCAGAGGGCGTGCGCTACGTATGCTGGCCGAGATGAGCTATCAGTTTCAGCAGGGCGGTGTGCGAGAGATCTGGGAACCGCACTACGAGGTGACCTTCACGGAGCCGTGGCTCTTCGACATTCCCGTTCGGGGTCAGCTCAGCGCCTACTACCGGTTCGTCCGTGAATCGAGTTTCGATGAAGACATCGCGGGCCTGGCCTTGCGGGCCGGATGGCGCCCGGCCCGGTTCAAGCGGATGGTGGCCAAGATCGAGAACAAACGAACCTGGGTGTTCCGTTCAGACGATCCGGACATCCCCGCTGAGTACGACACGCGGTTCCTCTCGCTCTCCTTCATCGAGGACAGCCGGGACTTCATTCTGGATCCGCGGCGGGGCAGCTTCTCCCAAGCCGTCGGAGAGTATGCGGGTGGTTTCCTGGGTGGGGTGGCGACCTTCACCCGGTGGACAGCGAGCTACGCCTCCTATGTGCCGCTGGGGCCGCGGGCCACCTGGGCCTACCGGTTGCGCGCCGGATACCTGCATCCGATCAACATGAGTATCGAGGAGGCGAGCAGTTTGCCGGAACTGCTCGACGAGCGCTTCCGGGCGGGCGGGGGAACCACGGTGCGTGGCTACCGGGAGGAGAGCCTGGGGCCCTACGATGCGGAGGATCCCGATCAGGAGCTGGGAGGGTTGACCCTCTTTCTCTTCAACACCGAACTGCGATTCGACCTGATCGGACGAATCGGAGCCGTCCTCTTCATCGATGGGGGCAATGTGTGGTCCGACTACCACGACATCAAGGCCTCGCACTTCGGCCACGCGTGGCAGCGGGCGGATTATTCCGAACTGCACGTGGCCTATTCCGTGGGCTCCGGCCTGCGTTTTCGCACGCCGGTGGGACCTCTACGCCTCGACTATGGTCTCAAGGTGGGGCGGGCCCCCCGATCGTCAGGACCGAGGGAATGGCATTTGAGTCTCGGCCAGGCCTTCTGATGCGGAGCCGGAGACAATGGTAACAGCGGCGGACAACAGCGGCCCGGGGGACGCCCGGGCGACGCCCCGAAAGGGGAGGCGGTTCCGGCGACGGTTCCTCGCCGCGCTGTTCCTCGTGCTGTTCCTGGCCGGCCCCTTCCTCGCGGTTCGCGTTGGCCCCGTGCGAACCGCTCTGCTCCGCTTGGCGACCGAGCAGCTGGGGCTGGGCGACACGCTGCGCATGCGCATCGGGGGGGTGCGCGGGTTCGGCCCCACCGGCTTTGCGTTTGAGGATGTCAGCCTGGAAAGCCGGGACTCGACCGGTGTATGGGTTCCGGCGATGCACATGACCCATCTGGAGGCGGCCTGGTCGCTGTCGCATCTGGTGGGGGGAGAAGTTCACGTCGACCGGTTTACCGCGGGGGCCCTCGAGGTCCATCTCCATCGGCTGCCCCTCGGTGCGCCGCGGGATACAAGCGCGCTCAGACCGTCCGGCGCCCGTTCCACGCGGCCGCTGGCCGGGCGGGTTCCGATCACGGTGGCTCACATCGAGCTGGGGCCGCTGCAGGTGCTCGACGCCGACGGAATCCTGCTGCGCATGGGTTTGGCGGAAGGCCGGTTGGAGGCGACCCGCCAGGAGCTGCGCTTCACGCTCGAGGAGGGGTGGCTGGCCCTTGACCGCTATGGATCCGGGTTCCAGCTGACCTCCGGCGCGCTCGTCTGGGGAGAGGCCGGCGGCACGCGATTGACCGATCTCGGCTTGGACGGACCACGCCTCAAGGGGATTGTCGAGGCTCACTACCGCACGGGCGACCCGGAGAATTCCATCGTCATCGATGTCCTGATCGACCACCTCGATCCACTCCTGTTGACCCGCCGCTTCGTCCCCAGGATCCGGTTGCGCCCCGAGGACCGGCTCGAGGGCAGCGTGCAGGTGCGCAGGTCCCAGGGCGGCGTCGGGATCGAGCTGCTGCTGGAAGGACACCTGCGGGGCGAACGATTCGATGAACTATCCGGGGTGATCGACCTTGCCGACGGCCAGGTGCGTGTTGCCGATCTGGTCGTGAGCGGTGAGCGAGGTGTGGTCCGCGGCCAATGCGCCTGGGACCATCCCCGGCGGGTGGCCACCGGGAATCTGCGCTTCCATCATCTCGACCTTCAGTCGAGGTGGCTGCCCTGGCTTCACGATCTACCGCTGGCCGGGGCCTTGGGCGGCCGGGTGGACGCCCGGGTCCAGGTTCCTCGAAACGCGTCGCCGAAGATCGAAGGAGAGATTGAACTGAGCGGTGGGCGGCTTTACGACATCGAGACCGACCGCATTCGGTTCCTCGGCCTGGTCGAGCCGGGGAACGGCGTGGAAGCCCGCGAGGCGCTCCTCACCTCGGGCGGCGGCGAGATTCGGGCCGAGGGCCGCTGGCCGTTGGGAGCCGGGGAGGTCGGGATTTCGGCGCAGGTGGACTCGTTCCCGCTGAGCGCGCTTCCTCCGGCCTGGCGGGCCGGTACCGAGGGCCGTCTGACGGGAGCGTTCGAACTCGAGGGGGTGCCGGACGATCCGGTCATCGAGGGCCATTGCCGCTTGAATGATCTCGTTCGCGGGGAGTGGCACGCCGAGGAAGCCACGATCATCCCTCTGCTCCTGTGGCCGCGCGATCAGCGCGGGTCGGGCACGCTCGAGGTGCGAGGTCTGCAGCGCAACGAGGGCGCTGCGGCGTGGATGAGCACCCGTTTCTCCCGCTGGGGGGAGCAGGTCAGCCTGTCGACGGATGTGGGGTTGCCCGGAGCCCATCTGCATCTCGAGGGCCAGCTCGATCCTCAGCGCTCCCTGACGCTCGAACATCTGCAGGTGGGGACGGACCGCTGGGGACGATGGGGACTCGAGCGCCCCTGCGAGCTGGATTGGGCGTCCGGTGGTGTCCGCGCCGACTCGATCGTTCTGCGTTCGGGCCCCGCGCGGCTGGCTGCCGGCGGGCACTGGCTTCGCGAGGAGGATACTGTCGCGGGGGGCGTGAATCTCCAAGCGTTCGATCTCGCCCAACTGGAACCCCTGTTGGGGTCCGCCCGGCCTTGGCGGGGCAGGGGCGCTCTCGTGGTCGACGTGTCCGGTGGGCTTCCGGATCCCCGGGTTGAGGTCCTGTTTTCAGCGGACAGCCTCTGGTGGGGGACGGCCAACCTGGGTGATGCCTTCCTGCACGCGATCTGGGCCGACAGCACGTTGCGCATCCAGCCGGTCGAGATCCACAGCGAGATTCATGATGTGAGCCTGCCGTCACTGACCGTCACGCCGAACAGGCCGCTCCTGTCTCTATGGGAGGCCGGTGAGGATTCTCCCGAGGACGCCCGGGCGAAGAACCCGCTGGCCGATGCGGCGTGGGAGGGACACCTGGATGTGTCCAGGCTCGATCTCGCGGGATGGGCGCCGGCACTGGGATTGCTTGCCCAGGGAGATAGCGCCGCGGGACGGGAGGTGACGGTCGAGCGAATGATCGGCGGACGTCCGGTGCGGATCCACGTCGAGACCCCGGGTGACCTGTCACCGGTGGCGGCCGGCGTCGGGGGCTATGGCGGGCTGTTCGAAGCCGACATCGAGATCGGCGGGACACCGCGCAGTCCCGAACTCCATCTCAGGGGAGGGGTGGAGGGCGTGACCTTAGCGGGCGTTCCGAGCGGCGCGCTGGAGCTGGACCTGCAGTACGCGGATTCGGTCCTGTCGATCGGGAGATTCAATCTGGAGGAGGGGGCGTCGAAGAGCTTCGCCGAAGGGACCTATCCCTACCTGCTCCAGCTGCTTCCGCCCGAGGGGAGCCGACTGGGGCGTCCGGTGGATGTCCGCGGCGAGTTCCGGGATCTCGACGTCGGTCTCATCTCCGGCTTCTCGCAGTGGGCGCCGAACGCGCATGGACGGCTCAGCGGATCGGTCGCCCTGCAGGGACGGGGGGACCGTCCGCACCTGCTGGGAACGCTGCTGCTGCGCGACGGAGGGTTCCGCATCCCGGGGCGAAGCGAGCGCGTCTTCGATACCCAGGCCATGGTGCGGATCGATTCGACCGGATTGCACATCGACCAGCTCAGCGCCCGCACCGCCGGCGAGGGACGGCTCAGCGTGGAGGGTTGGATCCGCGGCGGCCGGGCCTTCGATCTGACGGCCCGCGCGGAGATGATCCAGCTCCTTCAGCACGGGAGCTACGATTTCTTGGTGAGCGCCGATTCGATCCGTGCGGTCACGCGGCCGCCCGAGGGAGCGCCGGAGGGGGATCTCACCGTTGAGGGGGTGCCCCATCTGGAGGGACGCATCGAGGTGCTCCGGGGCGTGTACATGCACCACCCGGGCTCCGCGGCACGAGCACCCTCTCCCAGCGAGCGCCCCTCGCCCTGGCGGGTCGACTTCGACGTGCTGGCGCCCGGAAACATACGCGTGAGGCAGTCGAACGCCAGCGCCGAGCTGGGTGATGGACAACTCCACCTGAGCTATCGCTGGCCCTATTGGGATGTGAGCGGAAACGTCGCGGTGCTGGGGGGAACCTATCGTCTGCTCAACAACAACTTCGCGATTCAGGAGGGATCGATCGAGTTTCGCGACACCGGACACGGGCCCGATGCTTCGGTCAGCGTCGATGCGGAAACCTATGTGGCACCCTCGGACACCACCGACACGGGCGGCGACATCCGCGTCATGGTGCACGTCGAGGGGAAACCGGATGAGCTTCAGGTGACCCTCTCGTCCGATCCACCGCACAGCCAGGAACAGCTGGTCAAACTCTTGAGCTACGGCCGGCTGCCCCGCAGCGCCTGGGAGGCTGCCACCGAGACCCCGACCTTCCTGCTGGGGACGATGGGGGGCACGATCGAAAGCAGTCTCGCCGAGCAGTTCCCGCTCTTCACCCACGTGGCCTTGGAGCACGGCGCCACGGCCCAGGACATGCGTCTCAGCGTCCGACCGATGATCTCCCGGGGGATCACGGGCGATTACTCACAGGAACTCTCCCTCGATCCGGCCTGGGACTTCTCGCTTCACTACCGGCTGAGCCGCATCCTGTACTTGCGGGCGGGGGTCGCCAACGATCCCGAACGCGCGGGCCCCTTCATCGACGAGTACAGTCTTGACCTCAAGTTCCGCTTCGAGTACGAGTGAGAACCCGTTCCCCTAGTTTCCGGAGTACTCATGTTTGAAGGCCATGACACAGCGCGCGAGGACATCCTCGCTCAGTTGAATCCCGCTCAGCGAGCCTCGGTGAGCCATGGCGACGGGCCCCTTCTCATCCTGGCCGGCGCCGGGAGTGGGAAGACCCGGGTCCTCACCCGGCGCATCGCCTACCTCGTGCAGCATCAGGGGCTCCCACCCGAATGCATTCTGGCCCTCACGTTCACCAACAAGGCGGCCGGCGAGATGGCCGCCCGGGTCGAGGCCCTCCTGGGACTTCCGGTGCGGGGCCTCTGGATCGGGACCTTTCATTCGATCTGTTTGCGACTCGTCCGACGTCATGCCGATCTGCTCGGATACCAGCCGGGGCTTTCGGTCTTCGATGCCGATGATCAGCGCGCGCTCGTGAGGCGTCTGCTCAAGGATGAAGGCCTCGAAGAGAAGCCGCGTCGGGCTCGCGATCTGCTCGGACACATCAGCCGGGCGAAGAGCGCCGGCTTGGGCGCCGAGGCCCTGCAAGCCGACGCACGTACCCCCGCCCAGCAGTTGGCGGCCCGGATTTTCGAGAAATACCAGGACGCGCTCAAGAGCCAGAACTCGGTCGACTTCGACGACATCCTGCTCCAGACCCTGCGCCTCCTGACGGAATACCCCGATGTGGCCGACTTCTACGCCGATCGTTTCAAGCACGTGTTGGTCGACGAGTACCAGGACACGAATCGTGTGCAGTTCCTGATCACCGAACGCCTGGCCCGCCTCCACCGCAACATCTTCGTGGTGGGGGACGACGATCAGTCGATCTACGGGTGGCGCGGCGCGGATGTCAGCAACATCATCGACTTCAAGGAACACTTCGAGGACGCCACGGTCCACCGGCTGGAACAGAACTACCGATCGACCGGATCCATCCTGCGATTCGCGAATGACGTCATCCGCCGCAACGAATCGCGATGGGAGAAGGAACTCTGGACCGAGCGGGAAGAGGGCGAGAAACCGAAGCTGCTGGTTGCATCTGATGAAGATGAGGAAGCCGAGGAGATCGCCCGCCGCGTCGCCGCCCTCCACGACAAGCAGGACTGCGGCTACCGGAGCATCGCCGTGTTCTATCGGACGCATGCCCAATCGCGTCCGCTGGAAGACGCCTTCCTGCGAAGCAACATCCCCTACGTGCTGGTCGGCGGTATCTACTTCTATCAGCGGATGGAGGTGAAGGACCTGCTGAGCTACCTGCGCGTGCTCGTCAATCCGGCCGACGAGATCAGCCTGCGGCGGGCGCTCAGCGTGCCCCGCCGGGGCGTGGGAGAGACCTCGGTGGGACACCTTCTCCGCGCCGCAGCTGAGCAACGGCGCGAGCCGCTGGAGCTGGCCCGCGAAGAAAGCGTAGAGCAGGTTCGGGGGAAGGCGCGCAAAGCGCTTGCCACCTTTGCCGAACTGATGCTGGGCTTGCGAGGCCGGGTGGGCGAGCCGCCGGAGCTGATTCTCACCGAGATCATCGAGGCGGTCGGCTACAAAAAACATCTGGAAGCCCAGGGCGGCGAATGGGAAGAGCGGGTCGCCAACGTTGAGGAGCTGGTCGGCAGCGCGCGGCTCTTCAGCAGCGCCCACGGGGGCGGCGTGGGCGAATACCTGGATCAGGTCAGCCTGCTGACGAACCTCGACAATCTCGATGAAACCACCGACCGGGTCACCATGATGACCGCGCACAACGCCAAGGGCCTCGAGTTCGGGCACGTCTTCGTGTGCGGATTGGAGGAAGGCCTCTTCCCCCACGTGTCTGCCTTTGAGGATGACGCCGAGATGGAGGAGGAGCGCCGGCTTTTCTATGTCGCCTCCACCCGGGCGATGGACCAGCTGACCCTTTCGGCCAGCCTGCTGCGCCGACGGTTCAATACCGCGGCGGGTGGGGTGTCCCGGTTCATGAGCGAGGTCGATCCCGCGTTGTACGAGGAAACCGAGCTCACCGCGCGGTGGTCGGCCGGGAGCCGGCGAGACTCCGGCGGATCCTGGCGCTCACAGGGCGGCCTCTTCGGGTCAGACCCGCGCAGCCTCCTGCGCGAGACGCCCGCCGCGCGGCGGCCGGCGACCCGTCAGAGCGCAGCCGGCAGGGAGGTGGACCCGTTCGGGGGTCCCACCGATTCGCTCGAGCACCCGCTCGTTGGACGGCGGGTCTTTCATGCGACCTTCGGCCCTGGTATCGTGGTGGCGGCCGATGGAAAAGGCGACCGGGCCCGCGTGACGGTCCGTTTCCACTCGGGCCAGACCCGCAAGGTGATCGGAGGCTATCTCGAGTGGGAAGCGTGAGCGATGCCGGAGAGCGACCTTCCTCAGTCCAACGAGGCGCCCACGGGCGCCCAAACGGGGGCCCTCTGCGACCTGGCGGGCCTCTGCCTCACCCCTGCGGAACTGACGAGCCTCGGCAAGGACCTGGCGCAGATCCTGACCTACGTGCGCCTCATCGATGCTGCCGATTCAAGCGGACAGCTGCCAACGATTCACCCCACCCAAACGCACGGGACGCTTCGGGAAGATGATCCACGCAGCGGACTGAGCGCCGGAGACGCGTTGCGGAACGCTCCTCGCACCAAGGACGATCACTTTCGGGCGCCGCCCGCGTTTCCCCCGGCCGGGGATCCCCGTGATTGACGCCGGCCGGCCCCTGGTGTTCCTGCAGGAAGCACTGCGCGCCGGACGCTGTTCGCTCCCTGAGATCCTGGATGAGCACCTGTCCTCTATCGCCATATGTGATAAGAAGATCGGGTCGTTTCTTTGTGTGATGGAGCAGGAAGCTCGGGAGCGGGCCGGCCGCCTTCAGGGTTTGATTGACCGCCAGAGATGGCCGGGGCCGCTCTGCGGACTGGTCGTGGCGGTGAAGGACAACATCTGTGTGGCGGACCATCCGGCCACCGCGGGGAGCCGGATCCTGGAAGGGTTTCGTCCCCTCTACGATGCGACCGCCATCGGGCGGCTCGAGCAGGCGGGGGCGATCCTCATCGGCAAGACGAACCTGGACGAGTTCGGGATGGGCTCCTCTACCGAGCACAGCGCCTTCGGCCCCACCCGCAATCCATATGACCCCTCGCGGGTGCCCGGCGGTTCGAGCGGGGGATCGGCGGCCGCCGTCGCCGCGGGGATGTGCTCGGCGGCTCTGGGCAGCGACACTGGAGGCTCGGTGCGGCAACCGGCTGCCTATTGCGGGGTCGTGGGTCTCAAGCCGCAGTACGGCAGCGTCTCGCGGCGGGGTCTGATCGCCTTTGCCTCCTCGATGGATGGCATCGGCCCCCTGGCGCCCACCGGCGCCGACTGTTCCCTGATCTTCGAGGTGATCTCCGGCCTCGACCTATGCGATGCCACCACGGTCGATCTGGAAGGGGCCCCGCGGGCAGGGGCAATCAGGCGCGTGGGGTTGCCCAGAGGATGGATCGAGTCCTGCTGCACGACCGAGATCAAGGATGCGTTCGAAGGATGCGCCCGCCGGATCGAGTCGTGCGGCTTCACGCTCACCGACATCGATCTGCCGGACCCCGATTGGGCCGCCGCCGCCTACTACATCCTGGCGACGGCGGAAGCATCCTCGAACCTGGCGCGCTATGACGGCATTCACTACGGGCCGGCCACCGGCCGGTCTGAGGATCTCGGCGCGCACTATCGCAAGACAAGGGGCGCCGGGTTCGGCCCCGAGGTCAAGCGGCGCATTCTGCTGGGCACGCATGTGCTCAGCGCAGGCCACTACCAGGACCACTACGAGAAGGCGCAACGCGTGCGCACCGCCTGGCGGCAATCGATGGATGCGCTTTTCGACGAGGTCGGCGCGATCCTGTTGCCGACCACCCCGGAGAGCCCGTTCTTGTTGGGAGAGAGGCTGGATGATCCGGTGCGCATGTACCGCAGCGATCTCTTCACCATCGGCCCCAATCTCACCGGCTATCCGGCCGTCAGCTTCCCCATCGGCGCAACCCGGGCGGGGCTGCCGGTGGGGGCGCAGCTCTGGGGGCCGGCCTTCAGCGAGCGGGCGCTGCTGGCGATCGCCGACCAGCACGGGGAGGGGCAGCCGTTCGGCCCCCTGCAGCGCCGGCGGGAGGAGATGCGAATGGCCTTGCGGCGCGCGCCGGTCCCGGAGGATTCCCCCGGCGGCGCGGGCGAGGGATGAGGATGAGCATGGCGGAATGGGAGGCGGTCATCGGGCTCGAGATCCACGTGCAGCTCGGCACGCGGAGCAAGCTCTTCTGCGGATGCGCCACGCGCTTCGGCGCGCCGCCGAACGCGCAGGTCTGTCCTGTTTGCCTGGGCCATCCCGGGGTGCTCCCGGCCGTGAATCGCCAGGCTCTCCGGTTGGGTCTGCGCGGTGCGGCCGCGCTGGGCGCTCACATCCCGCGGCGTTCAGCCTGGGCGCGGAAGAACTACTTCTACCCCGACCTGCCCAAGGGATATCAGATCACCCAGTATGCGCACCCCCTGGCCACGGGGGGCGAGATTCCCTATGAGGCCCAAGGCCGGATGCGATCGGTTGCTCTCACGAGACTCCACCTCGAAGAGGATGCCGGCCGCCTCAAACATGGCGGTGACGAAGAGGGCCCGTCGAGCCTGGTGGATCTGAATCGGTGCGGCGTTCCCCTGCTGGAGATCGTGACCGAACCGGCGCTGCAACACCCGCACGAGGCGCACGCCGTGCTCGTCAGCCTCCGGCAGATCGTGCAGTACATCGAGATCAGCGAGGGCGCCATGGAAAAGGGGCACCTGCGCTGCGATGCAAACATATCCCTCCGCCCGGTCGGCGAGCAGCGGTTGGGGACCAAGACCGAGATCAAGAATCTCAATTCCTTCCGCCATGTCGAGCAAGCGTTGGCCGAGGAGATCCGCCGGCAGCGTGCGCTTCTGGAGGATGGCGGGGAGGTCTCCTCGGCCACTCTGTTGTGGGACGCCGATGCGCGATGCACGCGACTGATGCGCAGCAAGGAGGACCGGCCCGACTATCGCTACTTCCCGGAGCCGGATTTGCCGGACCTGACGATCGAGAACGCGGATCTGGAGGCCGCCAGGGCCGCGATTGGAGAGCTTCCCGCAAGCCGGCGCCGTCGACTCGAGACCGACCATGAGCTCCCGGCCGATGAGGCCCGCATTCTGACGCGCACCCGGAGGGTGGCCGACCTCTTCGAGGCGGCCGCGAGAAGAGCGGAGAATCCAGGCGCGGTTGCCCGCTTCATGGTGGGCGAGCTGGCGGGTGCGCTTGGCGAGCGGGGCCGCTCCTTAGAGGATGCCGGGCTGGACGCCTCCGCCATCGCCCAGCTCGTGGATATGGTCGGCCGGGGGGAGCTGAGCGGCCGGCAGGCCAAAGCGGTTGTGCGCGAGATGCTGTCCAGCGGCCGCCCAGCGGCCGAGATCGCCGCCGATCAAGGGCTGGAGGTGGAACAGGGGGAGGCGGCGCTCCTGGCGTGGATCGGAGAGGTTCTCGCGGCACATCCCCGAGAGCTCAGCGAGTATCAGGCCGGGAAGACGGCCCTGTTGCGCTTCTTCATGGGACAGGTCATGCGCGTGTCACAGGGCCGGGCCGATCCGGCCGCGACGCAACGATTGCTTGAGCGCCGGCTGCGAGATGGGCGAGTATGAGTGCTTCAGCGGCGGGGAGCCGCCGGCAGAGCTGAGGCGACCAACCTGGAGGCACCGATGAAGGTTCTATTGATCGGCTCAGGCGGACGCGAACATGCGCTCGGGTGGGCGCTCTCTCAATCGCCCGACAAACCGGAAATCTACGCGCTGCCGGGCAACCCCGGACTGGCCCGGCTGGGGACCAATCTGCCCGGTGATCCCGGTGATCACGGCCAGGTGCTCGGGCTCGTGCGTGAACTCGGCATCGATCTGGTGATCATCGGCCCTGAGGTGCCACTGGTCGCCGGCCTGGCGGATGATCTGCGCGACGCCGGAGTGCGCGCGTTTGGACCAAGCGCCGGAGCGGCGGCGATCGAGGGCAGCAAGGTCTTTTCCAAAGAGCTCATGTTGCGCCACGACATCCCCACGGCCGGATTCCAGGTGGTGACCGACGCAGATACCGCCCTCGAGCTTCTCGGACAGATTCCCTACCCGCACGTGCTCAAGGCCGATGGCCTCGCGGCCGGCAAAGGTGCCCTGATCGTGGAGACGCGGGCCGAAGCGGAGGAGGCGGTTTCGGCCCTCATGGTGAAGAAGCAGTTCGGCGCGGCCGGCGACCGCGTGGTCTTCGAGGAATTCTTAGAGGGCGAGGAGATGAGCGTGTTCGCCGTGGCCACCGGGGAGCAGTATGTCCTGCTTCCACCCTCGCAGGACTACAAGCGAGCCAAAGACGGCGACCGCGGCGGCAACACCGGGGGCATGGGCGCCTACGCTCCGGTGGTGGGATGGAATCGGGATCTCGAAGAGCGCGTGCGCCGGGAGGTCATCGAGCCCACGCTTCAGGCGATGATTGCCGAGGGGGTGCCGTATTCCGGCCTCCTCTACGCTGGGCTGATGGTGAAGGACGGGCGGCCGAGCGTCGTGGAGTTCAACTGCCGCTTCGGAGATCCCGAGACCCAGATCGTGCTGCCGATCCTGAACGGGGATTTGCTCGAGCTGCTGTGGAAGGCTTCGGCTCCCTCCGGCGAGGAGCGGTTGCCGGAGTACGGCCACGATGGGCGATCGGCCGTGTGTGTCGTGGTCGCCTCGGACGGCTACCCGGGCCAGGCGCGGACCGGATACCCGATCACCGGGTTGGAGGAGGCCGAAGCCCATCCGGACGCGATTGTGTTCCATGCGGGGACGGCTCTGAGGGAGTCCGAGCTGGTCAACAAGGGTGGTCGGGTTCTGAATGTCGTTGGCCTTGGGGACGACCTGCCCGCGGCCCGGGATCGCGCGTATGAGGCCGCGGCGGCAATTCAGTTTGACGGCGCCTTCTACCGGCGCGATATTGCCTGGCGTGGCATGGAGGCTCTGGGAAGGCCTCTTGCCCAGCCTTGATCACCATTGGAGAGGAGACGGGGGAACTGAAACCATGGCCAAAGCTGCCAAGAAGACGACAAAAAAGACCGCCAAGAAGACCTCCCGGGCGGCGTCTCGGCGCGCCAAGCCTTTGGTGGGGGTCATCTACGCCAGCACCAGTGACGAGCCGGTCATCAAAGAGTGCTGGGGGGTGCTCGAGCAGTTCGGGATACCCTATGAGACCCACATGTTCTCGGCTCACCGCCAGCCGGCCTTCACCGCAACCTATGCGAAGGGCGCGCGCAAGCGGGGGCTGCGCGTCCTCATTGCCGGCGCTGGGATGGCTGCGCATCTTCCGGGGGTGATCGCTTCGATGACCACCTTGCCGGTCATCGGGGTCCCGCTCTGCGGTTCGGCGTTCGAGGGGTACGACTCGCTTCTCTCGATGGTGCAGATGCCAGCCGGCGTTCCGGTGGCCACCGTTGCCGTGGGCAAGGCGGGCGCCAAGAATGCGGCGCTGCTTGCCGCGCAGATTCTGGCGGCGAACAGCCCGCCGATTCAACGCAGGCTGGACGACCTGAAACGCAGGATGGAAACGGGGCAGAAGCTCTGAGCCAGGGGCCGGCTGTCCGGGCTTGATCAGAAACCCGGACGTTTGAGGGTACTGGATAGCTGAGCCTGCCTCAGATCGTCCAGCAGTTCACCCCGGCGCCGCCCCATCCGCTTCGGATCCCGGGACGGCACCCGGTCCAGCATGAAGGCCGCCAGCAGCGGAACCGCGATGCTGAGGTCGGTGAAGATCCCGTGGTCCCGCGGCGGTCGATCCCGCCCCTCCCGGGATTCGGCGGCTGGGTCATCGCTCGCCCGGCCCTCCTGGCCGGTGTCCGGAACGGGTGGTTCGTGACTCATGGCAGGGTGGGGATCGGCGTGACCGGCCATGCGCAGACGGAACGACTCTCCCTTGACGACACTCTCTCCCAGGATTCTCTCCAGGTGGGCAGGGGATCCGAGCATCAGATTCGCGCAGACGCCACCTCCCAAGCACCAGAAGGCAATGCCCGATGAGCCCCCCTCAGGCAGGGCGGTGGCGGTCGTGAGGATGGCCGCGGCCAGGTTGAGATCGAGGCTCACCTCCACCGAAAGCCGGTTCCCGACCTGAGCGAGTTCGGCGATAATCGATCCCAGGGGTCCTTCGGCGGGCGACGGGTTCAGAATGGGGACCCCCAGCTCGTGGGCGGTCGAGAGGAGACCTGGGTATTCGATGCCCTCGTCCTTCTCCCGCAGGCGCAGCTCCCGCCCGAGGCGATCGTAGAGCTCGGCCGAGCCCATCGGCTTCTGGAAGTCCGGCTGGGAGAGAATCTCCCGCAGGCTCGCCTCGGCCGCCATACGATCCGCGCTGCGGACGAAGATCCCGCTTCCGCAGCTTTCAACCTCGGGGACGGCCTCTGAGGACCGGACCAGGGGCTTTCCGAGGGCCAGGAGGGCATCGTAGTAGAGGTTGGTTCCGGTGACCGTGAGCCAGTCGATGTAGCCGTTCTGGAGCAGCGGCACGAGCGTACTGATTGCCAGCCCGCTGGGGGTCAGCGTATTGTCGATGCTCAGCCCCATGACCAGGTCGGGATCGGAGCGAAACTCATGCGCCAGCAGCTGGGCGGCCTGCGAGAGCTGCCCGGCGGTCGCCCCCCGGAAGTGGCGCTCGACGAGTTCGGTGGCGCTGAGCGCGACCTCTTGTGGGCACGGGCTGTCAGCGGGCCGCCCGGAGCGGTGTTCAGAGTGCTGATCCATGATCGGCTCCTTGCTGCAGAGGGCGTGCGGCGAAGGGCGCCATCGAGGCACTCGGGCCGCACACCCCGATGCTAGGCAAGCTGGGCGGTGGGTGCAAGTCGAGAGGAAGACCATGGACGCCGAGTGTTCTCAACTTCCCGAGCAGGAGACGGCCGATTGGAGGGCGCTCATCGAGCGCCTGGCAGGCGGCCTAGGCGAAGGGAAGCTGGCCCTGCTGCCGGCCGAGGGAGTCTATGGTTTGCATGGCTGTGGGCCGGCCGGTCACCGGCGGCTGCAGGAGGTGAAAGGAGGGCGGAGTGAGAGCCCCTTCATCATTCTGATTTCATCGCCGGCGCAGGTCTCCCGGTATGCGGCCGATCTGTGCGCCGAGGACCGCTCCTGCCTCGAGCACGCCTGGCCCGGCCCGCTCACGATCGTGCTCCCGGCCCTGGCCGACCTGTCGCCGATCTACACCCTCTCGGGTTCTGTCGCCCTTCGTTGTCCCGGGGACGCGCTCCTCCGTGATCTGGCGGCCGCACTTGAGGAACCTCTGCTCTCGACCAGCGCCAATCGCAGCGGGAAGGCCGCACCCCGAAGCTATGGCGAGATCGATTCGGACCTGCGGGCGCAGTGCTGGATGGGTGTCGATGACGGTCCACGCGGAGGGACCGGGTCCACGGTGGCCCGCTTCGATCAATCCGGGAAGCTCGCCATTCTCCGACCCGGCCTCTGGAAGCCCGATCACTCCTCGTAGGGGAATGCCCCGATATCGACGTTGTCCTCGCCGGCCCCGCGACAGGGGCTCGTCTCGAGCAGGTGGAAGTCGCCCGGGATGCGGGGCGGATTGGGCTCCTGCACGAACTGCGGATTCAGTGAGAAGTTCGAACCGTGAAGCTCCTCGGTGCCCGGAACGATCTCGGTGGCCGTCGGATCGGTGGGACACCCGCAGTGTTTTCCGAAGTCCGGACCCACCGCGCTCGCGGTGGCGTTGTTGTACCAGATCGCGAGGTGGACATCGTCCTCATACCGGATCAGCCCCCGCACATTCTGGAAAAAGACGTTGTTCTTGACCTGGAGATCTCTCTGGGCGCTGATCTGATGCAGATAGAGAGCCGCGGGGGAGTTGTCGTAGAAGGTGTTGTTTTTCACCCATCCCTCGCTGTCGGGAAGGTACTCGAGTGCGCCGCCCAAGGCGTTCTCCTCATCTGTCGGTCGCAGACCGCGCACGATGAGGCAGTACTCGATGTCGACACGCACCGTCTCGAGCCAAGGCGGATAGACGAGAATGTAGCCGTTGCGTTCGAGATCCACCATGGCGCTGTGGCCGCGGATGCAGGTGTCGGCTCGCAGGACCAGCTCACCGGTGACGTAATAGCGCTTCTGCGGATCGAGGTCGACGAGCCGGGCGAAGTCGTATCCGTTGTGGGCCCCGGGTGGGGCCGCGCCGATGGCATCCGCGAGATTGATGTCACCGGGAACGATCACGGTGACGGTGTGGATGTCGGAGGTCTGCACGTTCCCGGCCGCATCGGCGGCACGAGCCGTGAGCTCGTGATCTCCGGCATCGGCGACCGGGTTGAGATCCCACAGGTATTCGTAGGGGGGAAGCGAGTCGGTCCCCACCACGGCGTCATCGATCAGGAAGGTGACATAGCTCACGCCGACGTTGTCCTCGGCCGAGGCCGTGATCGTCACGTCATTGGAGATGTCGGTCCCGTCCGGGGGACTGGTGAGACTCACCGTGGGGGCTTCCTCATCCGGGGCGCTCCCGACGGTCACCGTGACCTCTTCCGAGAAGCCCTCGTTCCCCGCCTGGTCTATCCCTGAGGCCATGACCCGAAGCTGAGCCTGAGCCTTGAGGCCCGGCATGGTCCAGCTCATCTCGTAGGGGGGGAGGCTGTCGGTCACCGCGCGGGTGCTGTCGGTCCAGAAGGTCACCGCGATGACCCCTACGTTGTCCTCGGCCTGGGCCGTGAAGGTCGTGTCCTGCCGGAGGGTGTCCCCGGCCGTGGGGAAGGTCAGCGCCACGGTCGGCGCGGTGGTGTCGGGAGCGGTACCGTTGTCCTCGGAGCAGGACAGGACCAGCCCCAAGCCGAGACAGACCCCGCACAGAACGATCAGACGCCGTGGATGCATCGTTTTCCCCTCGCAAGCGATTGTGACCGATTGAATCGAAACGCCCATCTAGAATAGGTCTGTGCCCTCCAGCTTTCAACCGGGAGGGCGCGTGCGTTGACACTCTGGGGCCCCCTCTCTAGAATGCCGCCAGGACGAACGGACACGCTCCCCCGGCCGGGGGCGGGGGCGTTGGATTCACGGAGCGGGCCCCGGCAGAGGCACTTATGTTTCATGTAATCCTGGTATGTACGGGGAATACCTGCCGGAGCCCGATGGCCGAGAGCATCCTGCGGATGGTGCTCAATGCCGAGAAACTGAGCGGCAATGGTGACCTCATCCGCCCGAAGGTCGAGGTGTCTTCGGCAGGGATCGCGACCGGGGACGGGGCGCCGGCCAGCGCCGAGGCCGTGACGGTCTGTGAAAACAAGGGGCTGGACATCTCGGGTCATCGTTCCCAGCAGCTCACGGCCGAGATGATCCTCTCGGCGGGGCTGGTGATCGCCCTGGAGAACCATCACCGGCAGGCGGCCGTGCGCATGATGCCCGAGTGCGCCGACCGGATCGTCATCCTGGCCGAGCTGGCCGGGTATTCGCCGGGACGGGGGGTCTCGGATCCGATCGGAGCGGGGCCGGACGAGTATCGGCGGACCTTTGAGCAGATCGAGAATTACCTGAGACTGGCCGTCCCCAAAATCCTGGCGATGGCCAAGGATCAGCTCTCCTGACGACGCAATGACCAAGGAGGCTAGCAGCGTGCGAATCGAGATCGGCTGTGATCACCGGGGGTTCGCCCTCAAAGAGAAGATCATCACTATTTTGAACGGTGAGGGCCACGACGTCGTCAATCATGGGTGTGATGGGCCCGAGTCGGCGGACTATCCCGATCACGCCTACGCGGTGGCGCGGGCGGTGACCGGGAATCCGGGCTCGGTCGGGGTGGTGATCTGCGCGAATGGGGTGGGCGTGTCGATGGTGGCCAACAAGGTCCCCGGCGTGCGCGCCGCTCTCTGCGTGACCCCCGCGATGGCGGACCAGTCGAGGCGTCACAACAATGCCAACGTGTTGGCGTTGGGCGCGGACAACGTGTCCGACCAGGAGAATCTGGGCATTTTGACCGCCTGGCTCAAGGCCTCCTTCGAAGGGGGGCGGCACAGCCGCCGCGTTGAGAAGATCACCGCCGGAGAGTGTCGGCGGGAGGCCTAGGCCGCAGAGAGGGAGACCGTGATGGAGAACGATTGCATCTTCTGTCAGATCGTGGCGGGGGAGATCCCGTCCGAGCGCGTGTACGAGGATGATCGGATTCTCGCCTTCCGGGACATCGCCCCGGCTGCCCCGACCCACGTCATCTTCATTCCCAAAGAGCATATTCCGACTCTCAATGACCTCCAGCCCGGACAGTCCGAACTGATGGGCGAGATAATCCTGGCGGCGAAGGAGGTGGCGGCGAAGGAGGGTCTGACGAGCGGGTACCGGCTGGTTGCCAATTGCCTGAAAGGCGGCGGGCAGGAAGTCTTCCACATCCACTTTCATCTCCTGGGCGGGCGCGAACTCAGTTGGCCGCCGGGATGATCGAAGCGACTCACTGATCGGGAACTTGCGTACGCCGTAGGGCGTCTATGGGTGGGATTGGGGCAAAGGAGCCCCGCTGTCGTTGACTGGTTGGAAAGGGAGGATGCTGCTAGATGGAACACCAACCGGCAGAATTTGCCGAGGCGGTCGCGCGTTCGCGAGAGGCGGTCGAGGATGTCTCACCGCCGCTGCGTGCGGTGATGGAGGAGATCAACGGGGTCGTGGTGGGCAGAGAGGACCTCGTGCGCCGGCTGTTGGTGGGGCTGCTCGCCGATGGTCACGTGTTGCTCGAGGGCGTTCCGGGTCTGGCGAAGACCCTGGCGGTGAAGTCGTTGGCGGGCACGCTTCGGGCCGCCTTCTCCCGGATTCAGTTCACCCCGGACCTGTTGCCGGCCGACCTGACCGGTACGCTGATCTACGATCCCTCCACCGGGACGTTCAATCCCCGCAAGGGGCCGCTCTTTTCGAACATCATCCTCGCGGATGAGATCAACCGGGCTCCGGCCAAGGTGCAGAGCGCCCTGCTCGAGGCGATGCAGGAGCGCCAGATCACGATCGGCGAGACCACGCACCGCCTGGAAGAGCCGTTCATGGTGCTGGCCACCCAGAACCCGATCGAACAGGAGGGAACCTACCCGCTGCCCGAGGCGCAGGTCGATCGGTTCCTCCTCAAGGTCAAGCTGGGGTATCCGGATCGGCTCGAGGACCACCGCACGATGGAAGCGGGGATCTTAGAGCGCATGACCGGCATCGAGCTGCCCACGGTCAAGCCGGTGCTCGATCCGGAGCACATCCTCAAGGCGAGAGAGGTCGTTCGCAGAATTCCGATGGCGCAGTCGGTGAAGGACTACATCGTCGACCTCGTGATGGCCACCCGTCTTCCGGGCCGCACCAGCCCGCAACTCGAAGAACTGACGCCGCTGATCTCCTACGGGGCTTCCCCGCGAGCCACCCTCGCGTTGGCGATGGCTGGCAAGGCCATGGCCCTGTTGATGGGCCGGGGATCGGTCTACGGCGAGGACGTCAAAGAGGTCGCTCTCGACGTCCTCCGCCATCGCGTCCTGGTGACCTACGAGGCCGAGGCCCGGGAGGTCACCTCGGAGCAGATCGTCCAACAAGTGCTCGATCATGTTCGCGTTCCTTAGGCGACAGAGACCCTCAGGATCGAGGGTCGCCCAAGAACAGGATGGGCGCGGGGCGCAGCCACGTCGCGGCGGGGCCGGGCTGGGTCGGCCCGCGGGCGACGATGCACCCGGCGGCCTGCTGCCGGCCGAGATGCTCGCGCGGGTGCGGCGGATCGAGATCCGCACCAAGGCCCTGGTCGCCGAGGTGTTCGCCGGTGAATACCACTCGGTCTTCAAGGGCCAGGGGATGGAATTCGCGGAGGTTCGCGAGTACGTGCCCGGAGACGACATCCGCTCGATCGATTGGAACGTGACCGCACGCTTCGGCGTTCCCTACATCAAGAAGTTTGCCGAGGAACGAGAGCTCACCGTTTTCTTCCTGGTGGATGCCAGCGCCTCCGGGCGTTTCGGCAGCGTGGGCCGCAGCAAGATGGAGCAGGCCGCTGAAACCTGCGCCCTGCTCGCCTTCTCGGCGATCAACAACCAGGACAAGGTGGGGATTCTCATCTTCACCGACCGCGACGAGCGACTCATTCCGCCGCGCAAAGGGCGCTCTCACGGGCTCCGCCTGATTCGCGACATCCTCTACTACGAACCGGAGGGATGCCGAACCGATCTGGGCGCGGCCTGCGAGACGGCCATTCATGTCCTGCGCCGTCGCAGCACGGTCTTTGTCTTGAGCGACTTCATGACTCAGCTTGATTCGCTGGATCGTCCTCTCGGCGCGCTGGCGCGCAAACACGATGTCGTGGCCGTGAATCTGCGGGATCCCTGGGAGGAGAAACTCCCGAAGGTGGGTCTTGTTGAGCTCGAGGATCTTGAGAGCCCAGCGCGATCGCTGGTCGATACCGATGACCACCGAACGCGTGAAGCGATCCGTGACGGGTTTGCCTCGCAACGTTCTCTCGCCTCGACCCTCTTTCGCCGGCACGGGATCGACGAGATCGATCTGACGGTCGGCGCGGATCCGGTGGAGCCGCTCATGTCCTTCTTCCGCCTTCGCGAGCGACGACTGGGGAAACGATGAACCGGAGCCGGATGAAAGACAACCGGGCCGCCCGGGTGCTCAGGCTCCTGGTCCTGCTGATGGGGGGTGGGCTGTTCATGAGCGGTTGCCAGGAATCGCCCCCGGCCGACGGTCAGCCCCGGTGCGTGACCCGGCAGGCGGCCGACTCCGCGGGGGTGGGCGATGTTCTCATCCTGGAAGCAGAGGTGCGCTGGCCCGCCTCGGCCGGGGCCGCAAGCCTGGTCTGGAATCCACCTGCCGACACGCTCCTCCTCATCGCCCGGGACTCGACGCTGGCCGGCCTTCCCGAAGACTGGCAGGGTGCGGACTACGAGCTGCGCTTTCTGGCGACGCGCGAAGGGATCTGGACGATTCCCCCGGCCCTGTTGATCGGCGCCGAGGGCGACACCCTGGCGGCCGGCAAACCCTTCCAGTTGGCGGTCGGAGCACGCGTTCCACCGGAAGAGACTCAGCTCAGGCCGCTGGCCGAGATGATCTCCCTCAAACGTTTTCCCTATCTGATTGCCGCCGCGGCGATCGCCGGCCTGGCCGTGATCCTGTTTGCGCTCTGGTGGTGGTCGCGACGCAAGCGCGCCGAAGAGGAGACGAGCGAGATCCCCCTGCCTCCACCGGATGAGGAGTTCGAGGATCGGCTGGACGAACTTCTGGCCGCGGGATACGCACAGCGGGGCGAGATGCGCCTTTTCACCCAGGAGCTCTCCTGGGTGCTGCGCCGGTATCTGGGACGGCGCTGGGAGCAGCCGGCCGTCGAGGCCACCCGTCCCGAGATCCTCAGGTGGTTGCCGCAGACCGATCTCGCGGTTGGCGATCAGCAACAGCTTGCCGGTTGGCTCGCGCGCACCGACAGCATCAAATTCGCCGGGGCCCGGCCGGTGCTTACCGAGACCGAGGAGCTGACCACCCAGGCGCGGCGCATCGTGGAAGAGAGCGAGAGCACCTACGCGGCTGCCCATCCTCCCGAAGAGGAGGAGCCTCGAGCGGCGGAGGCTGCGCCGGAGGAGGAGCGAGCATGAGTCTGGCAAGACCCTGGCTGCTGCTGCTTCTCCTGGCGATCCCGATCGTCCTCTGGCTGCGCTTCTGGTTCCGGCATGGCCTGGAAGGCGGCGTCGGCTTCGCCTTTCCCCCGGGGGGACGCCCACGCGTAAGCCCCCGCACGCTGGCGCACCGCGCCCTGCCCCTGCTGCGAGTCCTGGCGCTCGTCTGTCTGATCGTGGCCCTCGCCGGTCCCCGCCTGGGAAGGACCAAGGTCAAATCGTTTTCGGAGGGGATCGACATCGTCCTGGCCCTCGACATCTCGGGGAGCATGAAGGCGCTCGACTTCCAGCCGGGAAACCGGCTCGACGCGGCCAAGGATGTCGCCCGCGAGTTCATCGAAGACCGGGCGGGAGATCGCATCGGGCTCGTGGTGTTCGCGTCGAACAGTTACACGCAGTGCCCGCTGACCACCGACTACCAGGTTCTGCAGGATCTTCTCGAGGAGATCCAGATCGGGGACATCAAAGACGGCACCGCTGTCGGCATGGCGATCGGCAACGCCCTGAACAGGCTCAAGGAGGTGCCGGGAACGAGTCGCGTGGTGATCCTCTTGACCGACGGTATGAACAACACCGGCGTCCTGGATCCCCTGACGGCAGCCGGTCTGGCTCGCGATCTCGGGGTGCGGATCTATACGGTCGGCGCGGGTACGAAGGGGAAGGCGCCCTATCCGGTCGAACATCCGATCTTCGGCCGGCGGACCCAGTACGTCGAGGTCGATCTGGACGAGGAAACGCTCCAGGAGATCGCCGACATAACCGGGGGGCTCTATTTCCGCGCGCAGGACCGCGAGTCGCTGACGCGCATCTATGAACGGATCGACGCGCTCGAACGAACGCGCGTCGAGACCGAGGAGTATGTCGAGTATCGCGACCTGGGAGGGCAGCTGCTGTGGCCGGCCCTCGGACTCGTCGTCATGGAACTTCTTCTCGCCCTGACCTGGCTCAGGCGGATGCCTTAGGACACGCGCATGAGATTTGCCTATCCACAGGTGCTCTGGCTGCTACTGCTCCTTCCGGTGCTGGGGGCCCTGGCCTGGCAACGGCTGCGGGCCGGTCGCCGGACCCTGGACGAATCGCTCAGCGAGAAAATGGCCGCCCGCCTGACCGCGCACCTCAACCCGCGCGCGGCCGGCCTTGCGACGGTCTTGCTCCTGCTGGCCGCTCTTCTGGTGGTGGTGGGGGCCGCTCGCCCGCAGCGTGGGAGCCAGTACGTCACCGCGACGCGCAAGGGCATCGATCTGATCATCGCCCTGGATGTGTCCGAGAGCATGTTGGCGGAAGATCTGAAGCCGAACCGCCTGCTGCGGGCCCGGCACGAGATCGCTTCCATCCTCGATCGGCTCGAGGGTGATCGCGTCGGCCTGGTCGCTTTCGCGGGAGCGGCCTTCGTGCAGTGCCCCCTGACCCTGGACTACGCGGCTGCCCGCATGTTCTTGGAGTACATGGGGCCCGATCTCATTCCCGAACCGGGAACGAATCTGGCCGACGCCCTCGAGGTGAGCGCGCGGGCCTTCGAGAGTGAAGGTGACGGGTTTCGCGCGCTGGTTCTGATCAGCGACGGGGAAGATCATCTCGGCGAGGTCGAAGCCGCGGCCCGGGAGGCCCGCAAGATGCGCGTGCGGGTCTTCACCGTCGGTATCGGAAGCGAAAGCGGCGAACCGATTCCCATTCGGAATGCAGAGGGCGAGGTAGACGGTTACAAGAAGGACCGGGACGGGAAGATCGTGATGACCCGCCTCAATGAGCTTCCTCTCAGAGAGATTGCCGACCAGACCGGGGGGTTGTACGTTCGGGCCGGAGGAACGTTGGGGCTTGAACGGATTCTGGATGAGATCGCCGGTATGGAGAAGAAGGAACTGAGCGGCGGCATCCGCATGTTGTACGAGGATCGCTACAGTTACTTCGTCTGGCCCGCTCTGGTGCTGCTTTTCGCGGCGTGGTGGATTCCCGGTCGGCGCCGCGGATCGGTGGCGGTCGGTCGCCCCTCGGGGCTCGGCCGCGCCGGCGCAAAGGTTGTTCTGCTCGCCCTGTCGTGGACCCTTGCGGGTGCTGGAGCCGTTGCTGGAGCTCAATCGGCCCACGCCCCGCCTGTGCCGTCCGGTCAGATGGGTGGTCCCGCGCAGGGCGCGGGTGGGCCCCAGATGCCCCCGGGCAGTCCTCAGGAGGAGATGCCGCCACAGGAGCAGTGGAACGACTGGCTGGCGGAGAATGAGGTCTTCAGAAGCGATCATCCCCGGGATCCGAGACCCTTCTACAATCTGGGCAACCTCTTCCACCTCAAGGGTGAGCTGGAGGACGCAACCGGCCTCTACGAGCTGGCCCTGGGAAAGACGGGCGAGGAGCTGGGGGCCCGGGCCGCCTACAATAAGGGCAACACGCTCTACAAGCTCGGGCGTTTGCCGGAGGCGCGAGCCGCTTATGCCCACTCGCTCGCGCAGGATCCGGGTTTTGAGGACGCGAAGATCAATCTGGAGCTGACCCAGCGCCTCTTGGATCAGATGCAGGCCCAACGCGATTCCAGTCAGCAGCAAGAGGGCGGAGAAAACCAGCAGCAGTCCGAGGATCAGCAGAACGAGCAGCAGCAGGAACAGAATGAGGATCAATCCTCCGAGCAGCAGCAAGAACAAAACGAACAGGATCAGCAAGGAGAGCAGAACCAGCAGGATCAGCAGCAGCCTGAGGACCAGGAGGGCGACGAGCAGCAGCAACCCGAAGAGGAGCCTTCGGAGCAGGAGGATCAGCAGCAGCCCCAGGACGGGGAGCCCAATCCGACGGAAGCGGACAGCACGCAGACGTTGAGCGAGACGCAGCTGTTGCAGATTCTCAAAGCGCTCGAGGGTTCGGAGAAGGAGCTGCTCGAGCGACGATTCCAGGCCCGTTCACGTAACGAGAAGGTCGAGAAGGACTGGTAGGGGGATGCCCATGGTATCCAACAGAGGCACGCGAGCCACTGTGCGGCTCATCCCTTGGATGAGGGAGCGGTGCTGTGGTCTCCTCCTTCTCTGGGCGGCGCTGCTTCTGTTTGCACTCCCGGCGAGCGCCGCCGAGCCGACGATTACGCTCGAAGTCAACCGAACCAGGGTCCCCTCGGGGGGCGTGCTCCTGCTGACCGTCACGTTGGAGGGGTTCTCCGGAGGGGCCGGCGATCCGGTGTTTCCCCAGACGGAGGGGTTCGATATCTACGATGCGGGTCACAGCACCAACATCAGCCTGGTCAACGGGCATCTCAGCAAGACCACGAGTTTCAGCTACCAGCTCTCCGCGCGAGGGCCGGGCGTCTACGCGTTCGGGCCGATCACCATCGAGGATCGCGGGCGCAGTCACCGCTCCGAGGTGCTCTCCCTGGAGGTGACCGATCCCGGCACTCCCGCCTCTTCCCGCGGGGGCGCGTCGCCCACGGACAGCGGTCCGGATGACATCAGCGGAGACGAGCAAGATCGCGGCCTTTTCATTCGGGTGGAGGTCGACCAACCAGAGGTGTATCAGGACCAGCAGCTCACCCTGCGCTTCAAGCTCTACCAGCGCGTGGGCGTGCGGGTCATGGATATCTCGGAGTTTCAGCCGCCCTCGACCGAGGGGTTCTGGCGAGAGGACCTGGGTCCCCAGCAGGATTACACCGAGATCGTCGATGGTGAACGGTACCAGGTCCGCGAGATCACCTGGGCTCTGTTCCCCACGACGAGCGGTGAGCTGCTGATCGGAGAGGCAAGCGTGGTTTGCCACCTGCCTGCGCGTTCGCGGCGTCGCGGCCGGTTCGGGGACTTCTTCAGCGGGAGCCTCTTCGACACCCAACCGGTGCGCCTGGCGAGTGCCGGAGTGCGCATTCGCAGTCTGCCCCTCCCGAGCGAAGGACGGCCGGAGGCGTTCAGCGGCAGTGTGGGCGACTATCGCCTTACCGCCGCATTCGATTCCGCCGAGGGGCGCCAGGGCGAACCGCTCACCCTGACGCTGACCATCGCCGGCCGCGGGCACATCCAGACGATCGGTGAACCGCGGTGGCCCGCGTGGGATGACTTCCGCGTATTCGATTCAGGCGACGCCGTGTCGGTTCAGAAACGGTCCGGCGTCGTGGCGGGGGAGAAGACCTTCACGCAGGTGCTGATCCCCAATCGCAGCGGCGATCTGAAAATCCCATCGATTCCGTTTGTCTTCTTCGATCCCGTGCAGGGCCGATATCGTACGGTCGAAACCGGAGCGCTCGGCATCCAGGTATTGCCGCCGAACACGGTCGGAGCTGGCTCGGGCCGGCACGACGTCGTCGCCCTGGGCGAGGACATTCTCTACATCCGAACCGGCGTAGGCGCGGACCTCAGGCGGCCCGCCGGCTCACCATTCACGGGAAGGGTCTGGGTGCACCTCATTCCCCTGGGGGCGATCGCGGTGGGCGCCTATTTCAGAAGGCGCCGGCAGGCACTGGACGACGATCCCGCGTATGCCCGCCGATCGAAAGCCCTGCGCTTGGCCCAGAAGAGATTGGACGCCACCCGCGGCGAAGGGGCCGGTGCCGTGGCGGAGCTGGCGGAGACGATTCAAGAGTATTTGAGCGACTGGCTCGATCTGGAGGTGCGCGGGCTGCGCGGTGGGGAACTCGAGGAGCGGCTCGGGGACGCCGGGGTGGGGGACGAACATCTGGGCCGTCTCCTGGGTATTCTGAGCTGGGCCGACGATGTCCGCTTCGCGTCCGGCGACCCGAACCAGATCCGCGCGCAGCGCACCGAGGCCACCGAGATTCTGCCCCGCATCGAGAAGGATCTGCGGGATCGGCCCCGCCGGGCGGGCCGAGGGGCTCTGCTGATCTCCCTGCTTCTCCTTGCCAGTGCGTCCGGCTGGTGCGGGCCGGCAAACGCCTCCAGCTCCGTCTCCCATTCTGCTGTCAAAGCGGTGCACGATGCGGAAATCGCTTTTGAGGAAGGGGATTACGACGCTTCTCTCGAGTTGTACCAGAGGATCCTGGCCGGCGGGTGGTCCTCCAGTGCGATCTACTACAACCTCGGCTGCGCCGCCCATCGGGCGGGCCGGGCGGGATGGGCGGTGGCCTACCTGGAGGAGGCCCGGCGCCTGGCCCCCCGGGACCCCGACGTGCGTCACAATCTCAGGATCATCAGGGGCAGGCTGCAGGACAGGCTGCCGGAGGAGGAACCCTCCTGGGTCCTGGGAGCGATGACCGGGCTGCTCGACAGCTATTCCCCGGCCGATCTGATTCGCGTTGCGCTGGCGCTATTCTGGTTCTTGGCGGTGGTTTTGTGTCTCCACTGGCTGGGCCGGCCCCCATGGCGCTCGGGGACGCGCCGCCTGCTCGCCGCAATCGGCATCGCGGCCGTGGTTCTGGCGGCCGCCCTGGGTTTGAAGCTCTTCCAGATCCACTCGGCCCCCTCGGGGGTGGTCGTGGTGGATGAGGTGGCGGTTCTCTCAGGGCCCAGGGAGGGCGAAACCGTCCAATTCATGCTGCACGCCGGGTCGATGCTCCATTTGGGGCGCGAGGCGGACCATTGGCGCGAGGTCTGGCTGACCGAGGAAATGCGCGGATGGGTGGCGCCGGACGCCGTCGTTGCCCTGAGCGGGATCCGGTGGGCCCCCTAGCGGGGGAGCCCCCTCTGAAGCCCAATTGCAGGTTGTCATCCACCCAGCTTACAGCGTACCTTCATCCGAGATCCGTTAGCCTGAGATGCTTCGATTCGTATCCAGTAAGGGGGACGATAAGCCACGATGAAGGTTGAGCAGTTTCTCTCCTATTTCAGCGCTGAACGCTTCCTACCTGAATTGCGGGCCCGCTCGAAAGATGGCGTCCTCACCGAACTCACCCGCGTTCTCGCCGAAGATACCGACATCCGTGATCCCGGTCTCTTGCTCGAGATGATTCGCAGGCGGGAGAGCCTGGGCAGCACGGGTCTGGGAGAAGGGATCGCCATACCGCACGGGCGAAGCACGGCGGCAACCCAAACCAAGGTTGTCTTCGCCAAGTCGTCGAAGGGCATCGACTACGATGCCATGGACAAAGAGCCCTGCAAGATCTTCTTCTTGATCGTGGCTCCCTATGACGACGTTCGTCAGGAGTACCTGCCTCTCCTGGGCAAGATCGTCGAGACGGTCAGCCAGGATCGGACCAGAGACAAACTGCTCGAGTTGGGGACCTTCGAGGATTTCCAGCGGGTGGTGCGGGAGGTCATTGGTGAGTGAACGAGTGCAAAAGCTCGCCCAACTCCAGGACCTGGAGTTGATGATCCGGGAGGTGGAGGATCCGGCGAGCAAGGAGCAAGAAGAAGCGCTTGGTTTCACGGTTGCGGGGCTTGAGCAGTTGGAGAAGGCTCGCGACCGGTTGATCAAACAGATCCCCAAGAAGGACCTGCGGATCTATCAACGCGTCCGTCGCCGCTACGATCGCGCGGTAGTTCCGGTGGCGAACCGGATCTGCCTCGGATGCTTCCAGGAGTTGCCAACCGCACGCACGGCAGCGATTGCAGAGGGTGATTCGCTGCCCATCTGCGAAAGCTGCGGGCGTCTCCTTTACTGGCTCTAGTCAAGCCTGGAAAGGTCGCTGGGCCCACCGATGAGTAAGGACTTCACGCTGCGCAGCGTGGTTCTTCAAGATGCAGATCATCGGGACGATTCGCTCCATGATCTGACCTTTCGCGACGGCCGCATGCAGGATTGCCGGCCGGCCCGGGACCAGAGTGCGCCGCGTCTCTACGCCACCTGCGGATTCCATGACGCGCACGTGCACCTCCTGCATGAGGGCTTGGTGAGCATTCGATGCGACCTCGCCCAGGCCAGCTCTCTCGCCGAGGCCCTGGACCTGCTTTCCACCTACCTACGAACTCTGCCTGCCGACCATCCCGTCGTCTGGGGAGAACGCTGGGACGAAAGCGGATGGCCGGAGCGCCGGGGACCCTCCTCAGCTGAGATCGATGCCCTCGAGTCCAATCGGCCGGTGATTCTGCGCCGGATCTGCGGCCACCGCGCCGTTCTCAACACGAAAGCTCTGACGGAAGCCCAGGCGGCGCTTGGGCCCCTGGATCCCAGCGGCCAGCTCGTGGAGGAGCAGGCCTGGGGCCTGTCGACGCTGTGGCCTCCGAGCCACGTCGAGCGGCGCGAGGCGCTCTTGACGGCGCAGGAGCGCGCCCTCTCGATGGGGATCACGCGGGTCAGCGAGATGGGCAGTACCGGTGCCCTGGAGACCTATGAGGGCTTGGCCGACGAAGGGCGTCTGTTGATCGACGCGCTCATCTACGTGCGGCCCGAACGCTTGGGCGATGCGGCTGCCTACCGGTCGCGACCGGGGCTCTCAATGGGGGGTGTCAAGATTTTCACCGACGGGTCCATCGGGGCCCGAACGGCTGCACTTCGCGAAGGGTATGTGGACAAGACGGGGTGGGGTCTGCTGCTGCTTCCTGATGGGGAACTGCGCGCGCTGCTGCAGACCTGTTTCGAGCGACGGGTGCCGGTGGCCATTCATGCCATCGGGGACGCGGCCTTGGAGCAAGTGGTGGGCGCGTTCGAAAACGTGACCGGCAAACGGCCCCTGCCGACGGGCTGGGGTTCCATCGAGCACGCGGAGCTTCTGGATGACGAGCTGTTGTCGCGGATCAAGCCTCTCGGGGTGACCCTCTCGGTGCAGCCCAATTTCGTGGCGCAGTGGGGACAACCGGGCGGCCTCTACGAGGAGGCTCTGGGACGCGCGCGGTTCGAGCGCATGAACCCGTTCGGTGAGATTCGCAGGCTCGGTATCCCCCTGACCTTCGGATCCGACTGTATGCCCCTCAATCCGGCGCTTGGGCTGCGGGGGGCGGTCCACCATCCGAACGAAGTGTACCGGTTGCCGGTTGGCGATGCCCTGGGCGTCTTCTTCGGCTGCGACCAGTACCATCCAGCGGCCGACTCCAGGACGGATTGGTGGCAACCTGGAGTGAGCGGATTGGTTCTCTATACCGAGGACCCCGCCTTGCTCGCTGCGGGAGACTTGGCTCAGGCTCCCGTGCGGGGCGTTCTTTGGCGGGGCGAGTGGGTGAAGAGCGTGGATGAGGAGTTGTGGCAGACAGGAGCCATTGATCGATGACCCATTCGGCCCAGCCATATGAGCGTACGCTGATCGAATCGGCCATTCGCTTGAGCCAGGTGCTCGAGCGTCCGCGCCTCTACGAGGCGATTCGCGATCTCTGCTGCGAGACGCTGGATGCCGCGGCCTGCTCCGTTCTGGTTCTCAATCAACGCCGGAATCGCTGGGAGTACCGGCTGGCCTACAACCAACTCACCGACGGCGACGAGATGCCGCCCTTGTCGCGAGAGGAGGGGTTGGTTGGATGGGTGGCCGCCAGGCGGGAACCGGTGATCATCAACGATGCCCGGACCGATGATCGGCTGCGCCACGTCGTGGACCGGAAGCTCGACTTCACCATCGACACCGTATTGGCCGTGCCGATCTATCGGGGCGATGAGGTGATCGGCGTGCTCGAGGTCCTGAATTCGCACCGGCCGGGCGGGTTCACCGCGGATGAGCTCGAGCTCTTGAAGATCCTGGGTCAGCAGTTCTCGGTGTCCCTGGAGAATGCGCGGCTCTATGAACTCCTCACGCGGGAGAAGAGGGAGAATCAGCTTCTCAACCGCGTGGGTCTCGAACTCGCGAGCACGCTCCGGCTGCAGGAGCTTCTGCCTTTGCTCGTCGACCTTCTGGGCGAACTGCTCTGCTTCGATGCGGTGGGGATCTATCTCTATCAGCGCCAGCGCGGGGAGCTCGAGTGGTTTTTCGGGCGCGGCTATCCGCCGGGGGCCGAGGAGCAGGTGCGGCTCAAAATTGGGCAGGGTGCGGTCGGTTGGGTGGCCGAACACCGCGAGGCGCTCGTCCTGTCCGATGTGCGCAAGGACGATCGCTACCTGGATGCGCGCGCCGAAACCCGCAGCGAGATGACCGTTCCGCTGTTGGCCGGAGGGGAGCTCGTCGGGGCGTTCAATCTGGAGAGCGATGGGGTGGATGCCTATTCGGCGCAGGACCTGAAGCTCCTGTCGGCGTTCGGGAATCAAGCCGCGATCGCGATCCAGCGCGCCTGGCTCTACGACGAGACCATCGAGAAGCGGCGGTTGGAAGAGGAGATCCGCATCGGCCGGCGGATTCAGCGCCGCCTCTTGCCGGATGAATCGCCCGAACATCCCGGCGTGGACATCGCGGCCTTCAATCACCCGTCGCTCGAGGTGAGCGGGGACGTCTACGACTTCATCACGCTGTCGCCCGACCAGTTGGGTCTCATGATCGGGGACGTGGCGGGCAAGGGGATTCCGGCCGGCCTTCTCATGGCCAGTTTCCGCGCCAGCTTGCGCGCCGAGATCCGCAACAACTACGCGATCTCGGTGATCCTCGACCGGGTCAACCGGCTCATGTGGGAGAGCAGTGAACCGGAGGACTTCGTCACGGCCGCCTACGGCGTCCTGGATCTGACCTGTGGCCGGTTGACCTATGCCAATGCGGGGCATGAGCCCCTGTTGCTCCTGAGGGGCAACGGTGAGGTTCAGTGGTTGGACCGGGGGGGGACGATGCTGGGCGCCTTCCCTCAGGTCAGTTACGAGGAGTCGTTCGTGGACTTGGCGCCCGGTGACCTCCTTCTGTTCTACACCGATGGGATCACCGATGCGAACTCGCCAGAGGGGGAGGACTTCGGCCGCGACCGGCTGGTCTCGGTGCTGAGGACCCGGGAGCCGGAGATGTCGTCTCATCTGCTCTGCCGCCGGCTCCTGGAGGCCGTCCATGACCACTGCCGGAGGTCGAGCATGGAGGATGATCTGACCGCCATCATCTTGCAGGCGCGGGAATTCGGGCCGCGCGGGGGGGGCTGAGCGTCCCCACCCTCAAGAAGGCCGCGGTGAGAGCGGATATCAAGAGTGGGGCAGTCGACTCACGGAAGAGTCGCCTATTGAAACCTGAGGGGCTGAATGCGAGGATATCGGCATGTTTAAGAAGGACCAACCCTACGAGAACACTCCTTCCGGCGACCAGGGAACGACGGTGGTCGGCAGCGGAGCCAACTTCAACGGCGTACTTCGCGTGAATGGATCCCTGAGGGTCGATGGCGAGGTCGAGGGAAACGTCGAGGTTGCCCAGCACCTGACCGTGGGCGCTTCGGGCGTGATGAAAGCCGAGATTAAGGCGAACTCGGCCCATGTCGCCGGTCGTATCAAAGGACGGATCAACGCAAAGGGCAAGGTAGAGTTGGAGAAGGGATCCCGCCTGGAGGGAGACGTCCATGCCAGCAGCTTCAAGATCATGGACGGAGCATTCTTCCAGGGCCAGTGTACGATGGGCGAGGAGAAGTCCCCGTCGGCCGTTTCCGGCAAACAGACCGGCAAGCAGGGCGACGGGCTGAAGATAGTCGGCGAGTAGCCGCAAGAGCCAGGCTATCAGGGAGGACGGCCGGGAGTGAGTGCACATCGCTCAGGGATGGGGTTTGGTCAGGGTTTCACCGAGGGTGTGAAGTACCTGCTCATCTGGAACGGGATTCTCTATCTGCTCCAGCATTTCATCATCAAGTTTCCTCTCTTCGGCAAGTACTCCTTCGCTCACTTCTTTGGTCTGGTTCCGCATCTGGTCTTGACGAAGTTTTTCATCTGGCAGCCGGTCACGTACATGTTCCTGCACGCGCAGAGCTTCTTTCACATTCTCTTCAATATGTTCGTGCTGTGGATGTTCGGCAGTGACATCGAACGCGTCTGGGGCACACGGCGATTCGTGATCTATTACTTCTTCTGTGGCATTGGCGCCGGGCTCTTGACGATTCTCTTCACGCCCCACAGCCATGTGGCGACGATCGGAGCCTCCGGCGCCGTGTACGGAATCCTCTTGGCCTTCGCCTTCTTCTTTCCGGAGCGCCGCATCTACCTGTACATGCTCTTCCCTGTATCGGCGCGCGTGTTCGTGCTGATCATGGGAGTGATCGCCTTCTTGTCATCGATCAGTCAGCCGGGCGACGGGGTCGCCCACCTCGCACACCTGGGTGGGCTCGTCTTCGGCTGGATCTACATCAAGTGGGCCGGCGCATGGATCGAACGCTACACCGCCAGGCGTCGTAGGAGCCGATTTCGAGTGATCGACTTCAAGGATTCCGACGACTCCTGGCGGCGGTAGGGCCTCCCCCCAGCCGCCCCTTTGTCGCGCCCCTGAGGATTCCCCTAACCCGGAGCGCAGACGCCCCTTGCGACGAGATCCGTCTTGGCAGATAATCATCATTAGTTTCGGTGATTTGTAGGGGAGGCGCGACCCGTATGTCCGAGAATTGGGAAAGCGTCCATAGCCAGCGAGTGAAGTCCGCCCACGAGGCCTTGGGCGCGATTCGGTCAGGATCCCGCGTTTTCATGGCCGCCGGGTGCGGCCGGCCTCAGCTCCTCATCGACACGCTGGTCGAGATGAGGGACAAGTTCACCGATCTCGAACTCATCCATATGATGGGGATCGGTCTCGCCCCGGCGATCAGCCCCGAGTATCTCGATCGGATCCGTCACAACGCTCTGTTCATTCGTCCGGGGCTCGCAGAAGCGGTCAGTGACGGACGCGCCGATTTTACCCCGGTCAGCAAGTACCAGATCTCGAGGTTGCTCAGAGAGCGACGGATCCCTATCGATGTCACCCTCATCCAGGTGTCTCCACCGGATGAGGACGGCTTCGTCAGCATGGGAATCACAGTCGGCATCAGCAAGGCGGCCGCCGAGGTTGCCGGCCACGTGATCGCCGAGGTCAATCCAAACATGCCGCGCACCCGGGGCGATTCGCTTCTGCCGGTGGAGATGATCGATGCCCTGGTGCCCTCCACGCGGCCCTTGATCGAGGCTCCTCCCCGTGAGGTCGACGAGGTGGCGGATGAAATCGCCCGCCACTGCAGCCGGCTGATCGATGACGACGCCACCCTCCATGTCGGCTATACGCCGGTGGCCTTCGCCCTCCCGCGCTATCTGCAGAACCGCCAGAATCTGGGAATCCACACCGATGTGCTGACGACGCCCCTGATGGATCTCATGCGTGCCGGGGTGGTGACCAATGCCAGCAAGGCGATCAATCGGGGCAAGACGATCACCAGCCTCTGCTATGGGACGCGGGCCGACTACGACCGAATCGCGAACCGCCCGGGCATCGAGTTCTACCCGGCCGAGTATGTCAACAACCCGTGTGTGGTCGCCGAGCATCTGCGGATGATCGCGATCAACGAGGCGCGGAAGATCGACCTGACCGGTCTGGTGTGCGCGCGCTTCCGGGGACCGCGTTTCGGCAGTGGGTTCATGTATGGAGCGAGCTTCGCGAGGCACGGGCGTTCCATCGTCACCCTGCCCTCGACTCGGGAGAACGGGACCGTCTCGAACATCGTCGCCGACCTTGATCCGGCTGAGGGCATCGCGATCTCGACCAACCGCGACGAGGTGCAGTTTGCGATTACCGAGTACGGAATCGCCGACCTGGCCGGCAAGAGCATCCGGGAGCGGACGCTCGCTCTGATTCACATCGCCCACCCCGACTTTCGCGACGAGCTCATGGAGGCGGCCAAGGAGCGGAACTACATCTACAGCAATCAGATTCCCCAGCGGCACAAAGCCTATCCCGATCGTCACGAGTCACGCTTGACGCTCAAGGACGGGACCCTGCTCTATGTGCGCCCCGCACGCCCCACCGACGAGCGGATGGTGCAGACCTTCCTCTACCGGATGGATGAGGACAGCATCCGCTACCGCTTCCACGGCAAGCTCGAAAGCCTCCACCGTGATCGCGTCCAGGAATTCGTCAACGTCGACTACGAGGGGGCCGTGACCCTGCTGGTGTTCCTGGCCGATGAGCGCGGGGAACGCCCCGAGGTGATCGCGATCGGACAGTATCTGCACTACGCTGGCACGGGGGCCGCGGAGGCGGCCTTCACGACCGATCATGAGTATCGCAGCCGGGGGATCGCCACCTACCTGTTCAAGGAACTCATCAAGATGGCCCGCGAGCAAAAGATCGACCGAATGTTCGCGGAGGTCCTGCGGGAGAATCAGGCGATGCTCGCCGTCTTCCGCAGAGGTGGCGTACCGGCGGAATTCACCTTCGAGGATGGGCTCCATCACGTCTCGCTGGATATCGGCGGGGCGACCGAATCGCCGGCCGAGGTTGACGGATCCGAAGAAACGACCTAGTCCGGCTCAGACGCACAAGGAGGTCCGCAAGCATGGGATGGCGACTGCTGATTCTCTCGCTGGCCTGCACCTTGGTTGTCGGCTGCGCACAGGAGACCCGCCAGGACATCTCGATCGGAACGGGGGGGACCGGTGGGGTCTACTACCCATACGGAGGCGGGCTGGCCGAAATCTGGTCGCAGAACCTGCCCGGGCTTCGAGTGGTGGCCGAGGTCACCGGCGCTTCGGTGGAAAATGTCAAGCTGGCCCACCGCGGCGAGACCGTCATCGGTGAGATCATGGGCGACGTGGCCTATCAAGCCTACAACGGCCTGGGCAAGTTCGAAGACGATCCCCAGGACATCCTGGGCCTCGCCGTGATGTACCCGAGCGTTCTTCATATCGTCGCGCTCGAGGGATCCAAGGTGCGGGGGCTGGGCGACCTGGAGGGCCGGAAGGTCAGCATCGGGGCGCCCGGCAGCGGCACGGCCTACATGGGGGGGCTGGTCCTGGAGAGCCTGGACATCAGCCAGGACAGCTTCGGCGTACGCCGCCTGTCGTTCGTGGAGAACACCAACGCCCTGAAAGATCGCAGTATCGAGGTCGGATTCTGGGTGGTGGCTCCGCCCGCGAGTTCCATCATGGATCTCGCCACCACGCACGGTGTGCGAATCATTCCCTTCACGCCCGACGAGCAGCGGACGATTACCGATCAATACGGCTTCTACTCCGCGCTGGACCTGGCGGGAGGGGTCTATCGCGGGGTGGAGGAGCCGGTTCCGACAATCAGCGTCTGGAACGTGATCATCTGTAAGGCCGACCTGCCGGAGGACCTGGTCTACGATCTGGTGAGGGTGCTCTACGAGCAGCATGAGTACATGCAGAAGATTCATCCTTTCGCGCGATACACGACCGCCCAGAACGCGGCGGAGCACAGCCCCATTCCGCTTCACCCCGGCACGGTCCGGTACCTGCGGGAGGTCGGGTTGGGTGTAGCGGATCGGTTGATCCACAAGGACGGACCGAATGGGCCGGGGACGCAGGAGTAACATCTTTGGCGTTCGCGCCGCCTTGCTCCTGGCCGCGGGGGGACTCCTTGTGGCGGTGGCCGTTGCCGTGCTCTCGCGCCCGGTGGCCTGGGATCTGGTCATCCGCCCGCCGGGATCGGAGCGCCCCCTCCTGCTGGTTCCCCTGGAGTCCGAAGAACGGTTCACCCTCAAGTACATCCACTCGGTCGATCAGAGCCCCGTCTGGGAAGAGCACAGCGTGGATCGAACGGGGACGATCTTCATCGAGGAAGAACGGTTCCTCACCCTGGGCGCGGGGCTTGGGCACTGGGAAGGGCATGGTCGACTGACCCGGAGGGGACCGCTGCAGGTCATCGAGGACATCCATGCGCCGATCGGTGGGTTCCTGCTCAGGATCGGGAGCCCCCAGGTCGGCCACACCCTGCTCTGGCGCGAGCGGCGTTGGAACCTATCGGCCATGGCCGCCGGGCAGGTCGTGGAGGTCTTCACGCGACCGGTGAGCCGGCTGTCTTCCTGGGGGAGGCGCTGGAGCCGGCACCTCGCACCGATCGCAAAGGAGCGGTAGATGGCTCAGGTGCGATCCGCCGCGCCCGGGGAGCAGGGCCAAGGCCTCTTTGCCACGACCACCGCCCGCGTCGTCGCCATTCTGGCCATCGGGTTGAGCCTCTTCCAGCTCTACACCGCCGGTTTGGGTGCGATGACGGCGCTGGTGCAGCGTGCCGTTCATCTGGGCGCGATCCTGGCGATGACCTTCCTTCTGCGGCCGCCCCGGCGCGGGGTGCGCAAAGACCGCCTTTGCGCCTGGACCGCCGCGGACCTCCTCCTGGCCGTCCTGGCCGTCGCCTGCTGTCTGTATGTGATTCTCTACTTGAATGAGATCTACGACCGCCAGGGCGACTGGGCCCGCAGTGACGTGGTGGTGGGCATCGTGGGCGTGCTTCTCGTCCTCGAGGCCTGCCGACGGGTCATCGGTAACCTCATGGCAGGGATCTGCGTTGTTTTGCTCCTCTACGCCTATTTCGGGCCCTTCATGCCCTCTTTGGTCGCCCACAAGGGGTACGGGATCGAACGCATCGCAACGACCCTATTCCTGACCACCGAGGGGATCTTCGGCGTGCCCATCGGCGTCGCCTCCACCTTCGTGTTCGTGTTCGTGCTCTTCGGCGCTTTCCTGGAGGCCACCGGCGGGGGCAGCTTCTTCATCGATCTGGCCTATGCGCTCACCGGTCGTTACGCGGGAGGGCCGGCCAAAACGAGCGTGATCGCGAGCGGGTTCATGGGATCGGTGTCGGGGTCGGCCGTGGCCAACGTGGTGGCCACGGGATCGTTCACCATCCCCATGATGAAGAGGGTGGGCTACCGGCCGAAGGTCGCCGGCGCGATCGAGGCCGCGGCCAGCACCGGCGGCCAGCTCATGCCGCCGATCATGGGCGCCGGCGCGTTCCTGATGGCGGAGTTCACGAACACGAGCTACCTGAAGATCATCAAGATCGCGATCGTGCCGGCGTTTCTGTACTACCTGACCGTGCTCATCTTCGTCCATCTCGAGGCCAAGAAGCGGGGCCTGTCCGGTGCTGACCCCCGGGACCTCCCGCGCATCGGCCGCGTCCTGAAGGATGGTCTGCACTTCATCATCCCGGTGGTGGCTCTTGTCACCGCGCTCCTGCAGAATGTCTCACCCATGATGGCCGGCTTCGTGGCGGTGGTGAGCACCGTGATGGCGAGCTTTCTGAGGCGGCGCAGCCGCATGGGGCTGCGGGCGCTCCTGGGGGCGCTCGAACGCGGAGCCCGCAATGCCATCATGGTCTCGGTGGCCTGCGCGGCGGCGGGGATCATCGTGGGCATCGTCAGCCTCACGGGTCAAGGGCTCAACTTCAGCAGCCTGGTGCTCGAGCTCTCGATGGACATCAAAGCCGTGGCGATTCTCCTGATCGGCCTCGCCTCTCTGGTCCTGGGGATGGGGTTGCCCGTCACCGCCAGCTACATCGTGTTGGCCACCCTGGCCGGCCCCGCGCTACTGGACTTGGGAGTCCCCCTGCTTGTCGCCCACATGATTGTCTTCTGGTATTCGCAGGATGCGAACGTGACACCGCCTGTCAGCCTCGCCAGCTTTGCCGGTGCCGGAGTCGCAGGGGCCAACCCTATGCAGACCGCGTTCGTGTCCTGGAAGCTTGCGAAGGGGCTCTACATCATCCCGCTGGTCATGGCCTACCGTCCTCTATTGGGCAATGGTGAAGTGGGGGAGGTCGTGCTCACGATGGTGACCTGCGGGGCGGGTCTCGTTGCATTCGCGGTCGCCCTGGATCGTTACTTCATCCGGCGGACGACCACCCTGGAGACCGTCCTGTTCGTGCTGGCCGCCGCCGGGCTGTTCTGGCCTGAGATCAGGCTTCCGGGGGATACGGTCATCCCTGCCTACTTGAGTGATCTGGGGGGGGCGGTCTGTCTGGGGGTGGCGATCGGCTCTCAGATTCTGCGATCAAAGCGGCAACCAAAGGGAGGCCGAGCCTGAGCTCGACCTCCCCTGTTGATCTGCAATCGGACCGTGACTTCTTGCTACACGATCGGCAAACCGTATTCGAATCGGCCCGCCTTGAGGGGCGCATGGATGCCGCCCAAGAGAATCACCTGCCTCAGGATGAGGCCGCCCAGGATTCCACAACAGGAACCGATGAGGGCCATTCCGGTCAGCTCCAGGAGCAGCGGAAGGATGAGCCCCAGTAGGGCCACACCCAACCAGAACAGGGGAGCGACCGGTCCGGCCAGCACCCGCCTGGCCGATTCCCTTGCTTCTGGCACACGATGGGTGGCTTGGAAGAACATCAGGAGCACGATCGTCTCCAAGATGATCACCACCGCATCGAGCTTGGCCAAGGTGTGAACCACGCCAAGGTGCCCATGTCCCTGGATCGTGGCCACCAGGACCACCGCCATGATTCCGGTCGACAGCGCCGAGATCAGGAACAGAATCGGCAAGGTCGACGTGCTCCAGAACGCGATCGGACGAGCCGCGCCCAGCAGGATCCCGGTGTAGACCATGGTGGAGACGGCGAACACCGTTCCCACCACGCCAAGTGTCTGGCGGAGACCCTCCGCCTCGCCGAGCCCGCTGAAAGGCCAGATCCAGAACGCGATGTGAATGGCGCCCAGGCCCATGAACGTCATGATGATGAGCGTGCCTCGGGCCATCCAGGAGCAGTTGGGCCGCATGAAGGCCCGCCAGAAGTTCTGGGGTTTGCCCAGATCCAGAATTAGAAGCCCGCATCCCACTGCGACGCAGGGGAATCCCAGCGCTACTCCGATCTTGGCAATCTGAGCCCACTCCCCGCCGAGAAAATCTGCCACGACGCCGGTTGCGTACGCTCCGGCACCGAGTCCGGCGAGGAAAAGATACCCAGCAATGATCCAACGCCATTTGGTCTGTGCTTTGAGTATTAGCATCCTTTTACCTCACCGGCAGATAGTAACAGGATGGATCGGTCCCGAACTCGGGGTTGAGCTGGAACGCACCTTCCCGTCTGATCAGAATTGAAATCTCGCTCTCGGGATCTTCCAGATCCCCGAACGTGCGAGCCTTGGCAGGGCAGGTCTCCACGCAGGCGGGCTGCTGCCCGTCCTTGACGCGATCCATGCAGAAATCGCATTTGGTGGCGACCCCGTACCCATTCTTCTTCTCCCACTCCCGTTTGCAGTGGGCCTCGTACACATCGAGGTCACCTTCCGCATCGGGGAAGTAGGTTTTCCAGTCCTCGACCACTTGGCGCTCACCGTAAGGACAGGCCATCATGCAGTATCCACACCCCATGCAGACGTCCTTATCCACGGTGACGATCCCGTTTTCGTCCTGCAGGGTGGCCCCGGTGGGGCAGACCTCCTTGCAGGCCGGTTCCGCGCACTGCTGGCAGACCATTGGAAGCATCTGCCGGAGTGCGGAGGGATACGTGCCAGTTTCCGTTGAGATGCAACGAGCCCAGTCGATACCCTGCGGCGTGTGGTTGTTGGCCTTGCAGGCGACCTGGCAGGAGTAGCATCCATAGCATCTCTTCAGATCAATGACGAATCCGTAGCGTGCCATTTGGATCACCCCCCTACGCCTTGTAGACCTTGACCTTCACGCAGGCATCGCTGCCCTGCGTTAGTGAATCGGTGTATTCCTCTCCGACGATGATCAAATCGTCGAAGAACTGTCCCTTACCCTTGGCAATCGGGGTGCCCCGGGCCCAGTGGCCGTGGCAGCCCGCGATACCGAGTTGCTCGGGATGCATACCCTCGACAAGTCTCACCGGACCCTTGATCTTTCGGCCGAGTTTGTTCTCGACCCAGATCACGTCTCCGTCTTTGAAGCCCTTCTTTTTACCTGTATCGGCATTGAGCTGGATCAGGTAAACGAAGGGATCGTTGACGGAGACTTCGTCGAGCCACGGGTTGTTCTGGCTTGAAGACTGCGTGTGGAAGGATGGCCGCCAGCAGTAGGCGGTCAGATCGAGCTCTGGATCGGTTTCCGTGTGAGAGGGGCAGGGGAACCACTCCGCCAGAGGCGTATAAAAACGCCAGTCCTGGATGTTCTCCCGACCGAACGAGGCACACAGCTTGCGCGCTTTCTCGCCGAATTCGGGGAAGTACTCGAAGTAGATCGGGACCCTGACCGGCACGAACCAGCGCCAGTACATTTCTTCGACCTTCGAAGGCCACTTCTCCAGCCCGGTCTTTTTGAGCGCCTCGAGGCCTCGGTCTTCTCCCAGGCGGTCCTTGAGCACGCGATCGCAGATGTCCTGCCAGCTGTAGTGCTCGTTGGCCTTGAGCTTGTACTTCTCTTCCATCTCGCCGCCGTAGCGGACCGGGATGAGTTTGTTGGTCTCCTCGTAGTACTTCTCTTCAACGCCGAGCCGTTTCGCAAGCTCCAGCATCACCTCGTTGAAGTCCCGCCGCTCGGCAATCGGCTCCACCACCGGCTGTCTGATTTGCCAGACCCAGTGATCCATGCCCGTGGGGTGGCAGAAAGTCGACGGGAAGGTTACACAGGGTGTGTAACGCTCCAGGAAGCTTGCGTCGGGTAGCACAATGTCGGCGACCGCCTCGGTGAACTCGTTCTGGTAGATGTTGAACGAGAAGATGAAGCCGAATTTCTTGAGGAAGTTCTCGGTGACATCCTCCGCGTTGGCCATGGTCATGACCGAGTTCGACCCGAAGTTGATCATGATCTCCGGTTCGTAGTCGATCTTGAAGTCCTTCAGATACTTGTCCCAATCGGGCGACATGATCGTGAAGGCGTTGTAGACCGAACAGGGGAGCATATCTTGCAGGTCGAGTCGCTGCGGAGGCTTCGGTTCCCTGAGCGGGTAGGGCTTGTGGTCGTAGACCCAGCCCTTGACGATCATCATGCCATCGTCGCAGGCATAGGGAATCGTGCTCGGCTTGCCGGTGTCGGGGTGCCCGTGGCTGACCGGCGGTCCATGCCCCATGGCCCCACCAGGTACATCCGCCGCTCCCACGATCTGGTTCATGATGTCGATTGCCAGGCAATTCCAGCCCGAGTTGACGTGTCCCTGGCTGCCCCGGAAGAAGATCGCGGCCGACGGACGCAGTGGCAGCACCTTGCCATCGATCGTGACCGAGCTTCCGATCTGAGCGTTATCGTGGAACTCGTTCGCGACCCGGCGGAGGGTCTTCACCGGGATGGTGGTGATCTTCTCCGCCTTCTCGAGCGGGTAATTCTCCTTCACGTGGTTCTTCAGCAGCTCGAACGAGGGCGTGCACTTCGTACCCTTGACGTCGAAGGAGCCCATGAGCGCCCCGTCGGAGATCGACGTGTCGTCGAATGGCTTCGCGCTGCCGGCCCCGTCATCCCAGATGAGCGGCTTGTTGGTGTCCGGGCAACGCATGTAGTGCCCGTCCGGCTTGATCAGATAGGGTGCGTTGGTTTTCAGCTTGAGGTAGTCAGCATCCCATCCTTCGATCTCGTTGAGGATGACGTTGATCATCCCCAGAGCGGCCGCCGCATCGGTTCCCACCTTGATCGGCACCCACTCGTGCGCCTTGGAGGCCTGGGTTGAGAGGAATGGGTCGAACACCACCGCCTTCATGCCCCGGGCCCGCGCATCGGCGACCCACTGCGCAGTCTGCAGCGCAGCGTGCCCCGCGCCGTGACCCTTGGAACAGCCGAAGTAGAGGGTGTAGTTGTTGTAGTTCCAGTCCGGAATGATCGACCATGCGGCGTGCATGATGCCGTTCATGAAGTGTGCGCCATTGCCGCACCAGAGGCCACCTCCCGAAACCCAGTAGTTCTTGAACCCCCAGGCCCGCATGAACGCCGGTACAGCGAAGCGGATCTCACTGGTCTGTACGGTCGTGGCCTGGAAGTAGCATCCCCGGGGGTCCTTCATGGTCTTGAACTTCTCGACGATGGTGTCCATCGCCTCTTCCCAGGAGATGCGCTCCCATTTGGGGTCTTCATGGACCCCTTTCTTGGGATTGGTCCGTTTCACCGGATAGTCAATACGGTGCCGGTCGTAGAGCGTGTGCAACTGGGCAACACCTTTTGCACACATTCGGCCACTTCCGGCCGGCGTTTCGGGGTTGCCCTTAATGTCGACGATTGTACCGTCGACGCGATGGGCCAGCATGCCACACTGGCCGTAGCAACCGCCGCACGACGTGGGAATCCAGACGTCTTCCTTGATTGCCTTGTTCTGTGTGCTCATCGACTTACCACCTCATCCTTCCATTAGTCCAAGCCTAGTGACTCTCGAACACAGGTTCGGGGTGTCGCGAAGGCTTTCAGGCAAGAACAACCTCCCCGGCTGAGAAACGGGAGAGGCGTCGGCCGCCAGCCAATCGTCTCGGGAAACTCGCAGGAGTTCGAACGCACGGGGTGGACGGGTCCAATAGACATTCCCAACTGCTGAGGACCGTTTTCATGGGCATCCCCCCCCGAAATGGCTGTGGTCCGAGCCCATCCAGCGCGTCCCGCTGGGCTGTTCTCCGGACATATGTGGAGGCGCAGAGACTGCTAGGGTGCAGCCCATTCTACGCCGGGAAATCCCGCAAGGCTTTTCCTTTATAGGCCGCCTGGGCGAAGTTGATCCGCCGCATCTGGGTTTGACTCGCGATCTCCTCGAAGTAGTGCGCGGAGAGCCCCGCCACCCGGCCGTAGACGAAGAGCGCTTTGGCCAGGTCGGTCGACAGATCCATGTCGGCCACAATGGCGCCGATCACCCCGTCGACGTTGATCGGCAGGCTCATGCCGCGAACCCGCTCGAAGAGGTCCCCGACGATTCTCGAGATCCCCACGCAGGGCCCGGCCAGCTGCGTGTCCTCGGACAGTTTCCAGAGAACATTGCGGCGCGGATCCTCCGTGTGAACGCGGTGGCCCAGGCCTTCGATTCGCTTGCCGGTTTGCATGTACTCGGCGAGCAGCGCCAGGGTCGCGTCCGCCTGGTCGATGCCGTCGGCTTTGGCCTTCGCCGCGCACTGACTGAAGAACGCGGCCGCCTTGGCGCCCGCACCTCCGTGAACGTCGGTGATGGCGCCCACACCGCTGGCAACCGCCATGTGATAGCCCGCCCGCACCGATGCGGCGATACAGGTGGCTTGCGCAGAGGGGGGCGTCACCCCGTGATCGACCGAGGCCACGATCATCGCTTCGATCATCCGCGCCCGGTTGGCATCGAATGTGTTCTCGCCGGTGACCGCGCGGTAGATGAGGCCGGAGAAAGGTTCATCCGCGGCAGCGCCGTTCAAGGCCGCTTCCGTGCCCAGGATCTTGGCCAGATAGCGTGCATAGCGTCCCAGGGCGAAGATCGTCTTGCCCACGGGGCCATCCTTGCCTTTCTGGGAGACCTCCGCCAAAGCGTCGTCCATCAGGAAACACTTGGCCAGGGTGGCGGACACGTCCTCGTCGCCAAGGCGGTCGACCGGTGGGGCCGGCACCTGTGCAGCTTTGCAGGCCAGCTTCTCGTGCGCGGCCAACACCGACGTTGAAGGCAGCTCCAGTTTGATCAGGAGGTGTCCCACCTGCAAGAGGGAGGCCTTCTCGACGATTTGTTCGAGAGGGTAGCCGGAGATCAAGAGGCTGTTGGGCGCCACCCGGGTGACCAGCGTGCCCCACTCCGGTTTCTTGGGGGCCTGTTCCCAGGTCATCCGCATCTTTTCGTAGTAGCGGGGGACCTCGAAGTAAGTCTTGCCGCGAAGCTTGGCTTGAACTGCATCGATCAGGTCGGCCTGGTGGTTGACGACCGTCACGCCCGCATCCTCCAGCGCCTTCTTCTTGGAGCGGAAGGTACCGAACTCCTGGCCGGGCGCAACGATGGCGCCGGCATGCCCCATGGTCTTGCCCTCGGGGGCGTTGGCCCCGGAAATCAGCGCCACGAGCGGTTTGGGGTACTTCTTGGGATTCGCCTTGATGTCCTCGGCGAGGAGTTCCTCTTTGGATCCCCCGATCTCGCCGGCGACCACCACGACGTCGGTGTTCTCGTAGTCCATCGCCACGGGAACCAGGTCCTGGAAGGTCGCGCCGTTGGCCGAATCGCCGCCGATGCCCAAGACCGCATTCTGAGCGATCCCGGCGCTCGCCAGCGCGTCCGACATGTGGTAGAGAATCGCCCCCGAACGGGAGATGATCGTCACCCCGTGGGGTCCGAACTCGCCCGGTGAGGTCTCCTCGGGGTAGAACACGTCCGGAAGCATGCCGACCTTCACCCCTTCGGGAGGGAAGATCACGCCCGGCGTGTTGCCGCCGAAGAGCACGGTCTTGTGCTTGCGAGCTGCGACCAGGATATCGCGAACATCACGGACCGGGATGCCCTCGGTGATGAGCATGACCAGCGGGATCCCGGCTTCGATCACTTCCAGGGTGGCATCGCGGGCGCTCGAGTAGTGACGCCAGATCGATGCCGCCGCGATGTTGGGATGGTCCTCGAGGCAGTCGGCCACGTTGTCGTAGACCGGAATGGTTTCATGAATCCGCTGTCCACCCCGTCCGGCGGCGATCCCGCCCGTGACGGTCGTGCCGAAATCGCGCATCAAACCGGCGTGACGCGTGCCCTGACCGCCGAGGCCGACGACGATCGTCTCGACTTCCTGCGTCTTGGCGATCGTCTTGACCAGATCCGGTCGCGCATGTTTGATCAGGTGACAGAGCATTCCCTTGTCGGCGGGTACTCTTCCCATCGTGCTAACCTCCATTTACGCTTGCGCGGCCTTGAATTCGAGACCCTTGGCCAGTCCCTCGCGCATGATATCCGCCATGATCTTCTGATTCCCGACGACGATCTCGAGGTCCTTGAGGATCTCGGGCGTCTCGGCCTTGGCCTCCTTCAAGTATTCTCGGGCGCTCGGCAGGTCGGTCCCGACCATGCGGCCGTGCACCGGAAGCATACGTTGTCCCTTCGCGTGCCGATCCCGCAGACACTGGATCAGGCCGCGAATGAAGATATCGCAGCTGGAAATGCCGCCGAAGCGCGACGTGACGATGACATCGACCAGCTCCTTGTCCATCAGGACATTGAACATCTCCGCGATCCGGGCGAGGGTGGGGCCCCCGCCGGAATCCATGAAGTTGACCGGAACGGCCTTGCCATCGAAGTAACGATTCCCGACGTTGACGACTTCGTCGATCGAAAAGATGCCGTAGCCGGCTCCTCCGGGGACCAGGCCCACGTAGAGCTTGTCGGGGTCCTTCTTCGCGTCCGGAGCAAGCAGGTCCACGAAGAGGAAACCCGCATCCCGGGATCGTTGCTCATCGGGAGTCAGCTCGGACACGTCGTGCCGCGACTCCTTGAGGCCGAGGAGTTCGAAAAGCTTCCCCTGACGGTAGAGGGCGTTGTCGTCCAAGACGATCTTGGCATCGGCGGCGATGCACGCGCCATCGGTGGTGATGATCAGGGGATTGATCTCAGCGGTCTTGCAGTCATACTGCTGGAACGCGGCGTAGAGCTGGGCCATGGCGTCTTTGAGTCCGGCAGCAAGGTTGCCGCCGCCGGTCAGGCCCTTGGCCAGAAAGGCGCCAAACTCTTCGGCCCGGTCGGCGGGCAACTCGTAGTCGTTCCCCGCCATCTCGACTTTGAGAATCGCCTCCGGCTTCTCGACGGCGACCTGCTCAATATCGACCCCGCCCGATGCGCTGGCCATGGCGATCACGTTGAACGTCGTCGGGTTCGTGGTGATGCCCAAGTAGCAGGCTCCGGCCTCAGAGACGACCTCCTCAACGAGCAGGGCCTCGACGGGATAACCTTTGATCACCAGGCCGAGCAGTTTCTCGGCTTTGGCCTTGGCCTCCGCGAGGTCGCCCGCCTTCTTGATGCCTCCCGCCTTCCCCCGGCCACCGATCATGACCATGGCCTTCAGCATGAGGGGGAACTTCAGGTCGAGACCGTCGAGTTCGTCCGCCTTGTGGATCACCCCATACTGCCGTGGGATGGTGAGTCCCGTGGTCTCAAAGACCCTCTTTGCTTCATTCTCGTACAATCGCACGGCCCACTACTCCTTTCGGGTTGGGCGAGGATGCTCCCTCGCGCAACCAGCCTCGGCCCTGGATGATCCCCATGGCCATCCCGGCCCTTTTCTATTTTTCCGCCCGCAGTGCCTTGACGGTGTAGGGCAGCAAACCTCCCGCCTCACGGATCGCGAGGATCTCCGGCGGCAGTTTCGGGAAGGAGAACGTCTTCCCGGCCACGCTAATCACACCTTCCTCGGCATTGAGGGTGACCTCGTCGCCTTCTTGAAACGCATCCACCGCCTCCGCGCACTCGACCAGGAGCAGACCCTGGTTGATGGCGGCGCGGTAGAAGATCCGAGCGTACCCTTTCGCCACGACCGCTTGCAGCCCGACGGACTTGAAGCCCACCACCGGTTGCTCGCGCGAACTGCCGCACCCGAAGTTCTTTCCCGCAAAGAGCACATCGCCACTCTTCACCTTTCCGGAAAAATCAGGGTCAAGGTCTTCGAGCAGGTGGGGCTTGATCTCATCGGCCGTGCTGCAGGTGTAGGTGTACTTCCCGGGGAAGAGCATGTCGGTGTTGATGTCGTCGCCGTATTTCCAGACTCTCATGTGTGCGCCTCCTCAGAGAACCGACCGGGGATCGGTCAGCTTTCCTGTGATCGCGGTCGCGGCGACCGTGGCCGCACCGGCCAAGTAGATCTCGGCCTCTTTGCAGCCCATGCGCCCCTTGAAGTTGCGGTTGGCGGTGCTCAAACATCTCTCGCCCGGCGCGAGGGCTCCCTGGTGAGCGCCCAGGCAAGGCCCGCAGCCCGGAGGCAGCACAACCCCTCCGGCCCGGGACAGACGGGCGATGACCCCCTCATCGAGCGCTTGCTCGAAGACCTCTTTCGAGGCGGGCAACACCAGCAGGCGCATCCCACCTGCCACCGTGTGGCCGTCCAGGATGTCGGCCGCTTCCTTCAGGTCGCTCAGGCGCCCATTCGTGCAGGTGCCGAGCAGGCACTGATGGAATTCGAGTCCCGCGAGCTCGGAAAGCGGCTTGACGTTGTCGACCTTGTGGGGGCAGGCAACGACCGGCTCGATCTTCCCCAGATCATAGGACAGCTCCCGCACGTAGGTGGCGTCGGGATCGGCCCAGGCGGTCTCGTAGCTCTCGGCGGCCACGCCGATGGAGGAGAGATACTCCGTCGTCACGGAGTCGACCGGGAAAGCCGCGATCTTGGCGCCCATCTCGATGCCCATGTTGGCGATCGTGAAGCGCTCCTCGATCGAAAGCGGCCCCACGTCACCGTGGAACTCGACGGCGCTGTAGTTCGCACCGTCGGCGCCGATGTCCCCGATGATGCTGAGGACCAGATCCTTGGCCGTGACGCCCGTCCCAAGCTTGCCGGAGAGGGTCATCTTGATCGTGGGGGGGACGCGGAACCAGGTCTGCCCGCGCAGGAGGAGCGCGGCCGCCTCGGTTCGATCGATCCCGGTGGCGAACGCCCCGACCGCCCCATAGGAGCAGGTGTGGGAATCGCTCCCCACGAGAACCTCGCCGGGGCGGGCGAGGCCCTTTTCCATCATCACCTGGTGGCAGACTCCGACGCCCACGTCGTAGAAGTGTTTGATCCCATGGTCGGCCACGAAGCGGCGGGTCGTCTGATGGTTGGTGGCGGTCTTCTCATTCGCCGCCGGAATGACGTGATCTAAGACGATCACCGGCATCTCCGGTCGCGCGACGCCGAATTCGGTCAGCTCATCGCCGATCTTGCCGACGATGGCCGCGCTGTTGTCGTGGGTGAGAAGGTGATCCGGTTCGACGATCACGATCTGTCCCGCGGTCACCTCCGCCTGGTTCGATTTGCGAGCCAGGACCTTCTCTGCAAATGTTTTTCCCATGGCGTTCTCTCCAGTCTATGAAAGCCATGACGCCTAGTTCAGAAGACCACCCTTCTTGTAGATTTCGAGCTGAACGTCAGCGAAGGGCTGTCCGGACAGATCATCCCCAGAGGGCATTTTGATCTGTCCTGTGGTTAAATCAACCGTGATCTCATCCCCATCCTTGAGGTCGGTCGACACGAGGTCTGCAATCATGATCGGGAAGCCGCCGTTGATGGCATTCCGTTCGTAGATGGCCCCAAAAGACTCGCCGACAATGAGAGCCGTGCCCAGACTGGCGAAACAGTCCACCGCCTGCTGACGGGAGGAGCCGGCCCCGAAATTCTTGCCGACCACGACGATGTCGCCGGGCTTCGCCTTCTTGCTGAAATCTTCCCAACCGGGCAGGTTACCGAAGGCATACTGGCCCATCTCCTTCAAGTCGGTGATGGCCAGATGGCGGTTGTGGAAGATCATGTCGGTGTCGATGTTGTCCTCGCGGATGATCCAGACCTTGCCGGTCACCCGCTCCGGGCGCGAACCCTTCGAGGAGCCCTTCTTGGCCTCGCCTTCAGCTGAACCACCCTCGCCGACGGGGAAGAGGACCGGCTGGGCAGGAAGGGCGTCGGGTAGGGCGATGACGCCCGCCACCGCGGAGGCGGCGGTCACCACCGGAGCGGCCAGATAGACCTCACCTTTGCCCTGCTTGCCGGCGAAGTTGCGGTTGCCGGTACTGATCGTGACCTCCCCGGGGCCGTTCTGTCCGATCTGCCCGGCCGCGCAGCCGGCGCAACCGGCGTTCCCGACCAAGGCCCCTGCTTCCTTGAAGAGTTCGATAATGCCCTCATCCAGACACCGGCGCCAGATTCGATCGGTGGCCGGGACGATCTTGAGCACGACGCCCGGCGCCACCTTCCGCCCCTTGAGGACCGCCGCGGCGGCCTGGAGGTCTTCATAGCGCCCATTCGTGCAGGAGCCGATGAAGGCCGAGCCGATCTTGGTTCCCGCCACGCTGGAAACGGGCACCACGTCCTCCGGATGCCCCGGGCGGGAGATCATGTGCTCGAGTCCGTCGACGTCGACCTCGATCGTGCGAACATAGTCGGCGTCGGCATCGGCCAGAATCGGGTCCAGCTTCTTCCCGCTGGCCTTTTCGCAGTAGTCCATCACGATCTGGTTGGGGGGGAAGAGGGCGATGATCCCGGCCATCTCGGTGGCCATGGAGGCCATGGTGATCCTGCCCGCCAGCCCCAGGGCCTCGACGGCCGGTCCGGAGAATTCGGCGGCAAACCCTAAGAGCCCATTGGCGCCGGTCTCCTTCAGCACCGCCAGGGTCAGGTCCTTCGGCGTTGCCCCGGAGGCGGGCGTGCCCTTGACGACGATCTTGAGCGAGGGGGGGACCTTGAACCAGACCCGGCCGTAGGCGAAGGCGTGGGCGATGTCCACGTCCCCCATCCCCTGGCCGAACGCGCCGATGGCGCCCAGGATGTTGGCGTGCGAGTCGGTGGACACCAGGGTTGAGCCCGGCACCGCCAACCCCTCGTCAATCGCCACGTGGGTGCCGATCCCGCTGTCTATGTCGTAGGTCTTGATGCCGTGTTCGCGGGCGAACATCCGGCAGATTTGCTGATTGGTGGCGTATTTCTGATCCGAGCCTCCCGGATTGCAGTCAAAGGTGAAGAACGTCTTGGCGGGGTCCTCCACGCCGAGGCCGTTTTCACGGAGGTTCTTGACGACGTTGGCGCCCCCGAAGTCCCGGGCCACGCGAGCATCGATGGCGACATCCACAATGTCTCCCGGAGACACCTCACGTCCCGCATGTCCCCCGAGGATTTTCTCGATCATCGTTCTGCCCATGGCAAACGCTCCTACTGAATGAGATGTCCTTTGGCAAGCATGACCAGTGGATTGAAGGTGGCGAAGTCCGCCTGATGGATCAGCACGGTCTCGATCACCTGCGGCCGCCCGTCGCCCTCCTTGGCGTGGCAGGCGACGGTGTTGACCAACTCATCGGGCAGCCCGGCCATTGCGGTCAGGATCGCCCCCGAGATGGGATGCCGCGCGCACATCCCATTCAAGCTCTTGCGGTAACCGCCCGCGCCGTCCGATTCGATCTCGAGCAGTTTGCCGACATCGTGCAGGAGCCCACCTGCCACCAGGCGATCCATATCGATCTTGTAGGGGACCTCACGGTAGGTGTCGAATTGCGCGCGCGCCAGGGCGGCCGCGCCCTCGGTCACCGCAATCGTGTGCTCAATGAAGTTGATGCCCTTGGTTTCGGTCAGGAGGGTGAAGGGCATCTTCTGCAGTTCATCGATGCTGTTCCACCCACCTTTCTTGCAGCCTTCTTCCCATACCTCCACGACCTTATCGCGCAATTGGGCATCCCCGATCTGCGCGAGCTGTGCGGAGAAGAGGTCTTGGATCTGTTCTCTTGAGATCATTGTTCTGCTCCTCTTGCGGCCGAAGCGCCAGGCCGGCGGTGCGCCTTGCACGCACCGACGGCCGGGCAGCACTCCCTGCTCAGGGGGGGAGAGGCGTCTAGAGTCTCTCGATAATGGCGTCGGTCATCTGCTCACAGCTGGCGGCGCCCTTGGAAATCACATCCGGGCTGCCCGTGAACTTCATCATGTCGTAGGTCCGCACCTTGCCGTCGTTGATCACACCCTCGATCGCCTTGCGGATCAGCTTCGCCTTCTCGGTCTCATCGATGTGGTCGAGCATCATGCAGGCGCTCAGGATCATCGCGATCGGGTTGACGATAGAGGTTTCGTAATCGGCGTACTTGGGCGCCGAGCCGTGCGTGGGCTCGAAGATGGCGCAGGTTTCACCGATGTTGGCGCTGTTGGCGAAGCCCAGCCCACCCGTCAGACCGGCGAAGCCGTCGGAGATGATGTCGCCGAACATGTTGCCGGCGACGATGACGCCATAGTCCTGCGGGTTCTTCGTCAACCACATCATCTGTGCATCGATATTGGTGGACCAGCGCTGGATGTGCGAGTACTTCTCGTGCACTTCCTTGGCGGCCTGTTCCATCATGCCGGACGTTTCCCGGATCACGTTCGGCTTCTCGCAGATCGTGACCGACTTGTAGCCGTGCTTGTCGGCGTAGGCAAACGCGGCCTCACAGATGTAGAGGCACGCTTGCTTGGTGAAGATACGGGTCGAGACGGCCAGGTCCTTCGAGGCGATCTTCTTGAAGGCCTTCATCTTGACGTGCGTCTCGAGCGCTTTGCGCACCTCGTCGGGCGGGTCGGTCCACTCGACGCCGGCGTAGAGCCCCTCGGTGTTTTGGCGGAAGATGACCACATCGACCATGGGCTCGGCGACGCCGCCCTGGTCGTCCCGCATGATGAAGTTCAGCGGATTGCCCGCAAAGGTCCGGCAAGGACGGATGCACAGCTGCAGATTGAAGTGCTGGCGCAGTCCAACGATTGGGCTGTAGTAGACGAATCCCTTGTCCTTGAGTTCTGGGCTCAGTTCGGCCGCGGCCTTGTCCTTCGGTTTTGAGGTGATCGCTCCAAACAGGGCCAGCGGGTGTTTCGCCAGGATGTCGAGGGTTCGCTGGGGGAGCGGATTACCCTCCTTGACCCAGAATTCCCACCCGATGTCGGCATGGACATACTCGGCGTCGAACTTCACCGCATCGAGAACCCTGATCGCCGCTTCCAAGACATTCTTGCCGATGCCATCGCCCGGCATGCTCACTACGGTCTGCTTGCTCATACTTGCCCCCTATGGTTCTCGTCTAAGGCTTCTTGCTCACCATCGAGCAGCCCTGCTCTATCGCTTCCAGGTTGAGTCCCGCGATCTTCTCGCTCTTGGACGCCTGGAATGCTTTCTTCAATGCCTCGATCGGGAAGAGGTCGGTATCGGTGAGCATCGCGGCCAAGGCGGCCGTTCCCACCGAGAATTTGTTCACCCCTTCGAGGGAGAAGGGCACGACCTTCGCCTTCGTCTTGGGTAGATCGAGCGACTCCTCCGCAAAGACCGTGCAGGTCTTCGGCAGCTTCTCGACGCGTGCCCGGCTTCGTTTGAGCCCATCGGCCGAGATCAGGAGGAAGTAGTCGGGTGACTCGATCGCGGCATAGCGGATCGTGCCGGGGCTCAGCGTCACCTCGGAGACCGAGTGTCCCGTGAGAACGGTGATGGGGTAGTCGTCCTTCTGCGTCGCATTCAACCCGGAATACATCGCCGCCTTGGCAAAGGTCGTGACCGCCGAACGGATCTTCTGTCCGGCGCTGCCCGCAATGACGATTCCGGTCTGCTTCTTGACCTGATTGGGGAACAGGACCTCGATCGGCGTCTGCTGAGGCAGGGGGGCCCTTTCCTTGAGGTGCGCTTCGCGATACCACTCGGAGTATTCGCATCGCGGCTTGTCCTTCAGGATGCCGCGTTCAAAACCGAGCTCGTCGAGGGTGCTCTGCATGTCCTTCTTGCCGAACTTGTTGGCCGGGGAGTAGTACGCCGTGCACAGCTCCCAGATGTCGAGCATGGCGAAGCCCGGCTGCGCGATCGCCTGGGCCAGTACGTCGGACAGATTGTCATCGAAAGAGGTGCCCCGATAGGCCCACGAGGCGCCGGCCGAAATCGCCACCCCGCACAGATCCAGCGGGTGGGCGAAGTTGCCCCAGGGCGTTGTCGAGGTCAGGGAGCCGGTGGGTGTGGTGACCGAATGCTGTCCCCCGGTCATCCCGTAGTTGAAGTTGTTGCCCACGACGAGCGTGATGCCGATGTTTCGCCGCGCCACATTCAGCAGGTGCGCCCCGCCGATGCCGCAGGCCCCGTCGCCCTTCAAGGCGATCACGGTCAGTTCGGGCCGGGCCAGTTTGAGCCCGCAGGCATAGGTGATGGAACGACCGTGCAGCCCGTGGAAGGCATTCGTGACGAAGTGGCGGTCGGACAGACCGATGCATCCGATGTCGGTGACGATCACGACGTTCTTGGGCTCGAGCCGCAGCTTGACGAGAGCGGTGTCCAGCGCCTTGATCAACAGGGTATGGCCGCAGCCGGGGCAGAAGGGGAGTGGCCCGAGTGCTTCTGTCATGTAGGTCTTGTATTTGGGATCGCTCACAGCAGGCCCCCTTGCTCCAGAATCTCCCGGGGGGAGACAAGCGTTGTGTCCATCTTGCAGACGCCTACCACTTCGACGCCCGGTGGCGCGAGACGCTCGATCTCGATCCCGTATTGACCCATGTTCATCTCTGGAACGACGATTTTCTTCACGCCCTCCATCGCCGATTCGATCGCCGTCTTGGGGACGGGCCAAATCGTCTTCAGCGCCAGGAAGGACACCTTCTTGCCCTTTTCCCGGGCACCCAACACGGCCTCCTCGGCCGCGGTCGCCGTCACGCCGTAGCTGACCACCAGCGTGTCGGCCCCGGCCTCGAGATCTACGCGCACCATCGCGATGTCGTCGGCCGCTTCGTCGATCTTGGCCGCATAGTGGTCGATCATTTCCTGGATCACCTTTGGATTGGTGTTCAGGTAGGCGGTCTGGTCGTGCGTGGACGTGGTGTAACGGGCGATGTGGGGTCCACCGAAGTCCGAAATGGCGGGGACCTCGCCAGGTGAGCTGAATCGATGCGGCCAGTACTCCTCCTCGGTCACGGGGACGCGCTTGCGGTCGACCAGGGGAGGCAGGTCCAGGGCATCCTCGTCGAAGGAGGCCATGGTGACCCCCAGTTCCTTGTTCGTCATCAGGAACACCGGGGTTCGATAGGTCTCGGCGAGATTGAACGCGTGGTAGGTCAGTTCGTAGGCCTCGGCGACCGTGGCCGGGCTGAGCGCAATGATGGGCAGACCTCCCGAAGTGCCCCATCGCACAAACTGGATATCACTTTCGGCGCCCTTGGTCGCCGATCCGGTGGCCGGCCCCTGCCGCTGCACATCGACGATCACCAGCGGCGTCTCGCCCATGATCGCCAGTCCGATGTTTTCGCTGTAGAGGCTGATTCCCGGGCCGCTGGTGGAGGTCAGTGCTTTGCGTCCGGCCATCGAGGCGCCCAAGCAGAAGCCCATGGAGGCGATTTCGTCTTCAGCCTGAATGACTTTCCCGCCGGTCTTGGGGAGGAAGGCAAGCATGTAGCGCAGAATGGAAGAGGCCGGAGTGATGGGGTAGCTGGCAAAGAAGTCACATCCCGCCCGGGCCGCCCCTCTGGCGATCGCTTCGTTGCCCTCGATGAAAAGCCGTCTCATGATACCGTCCCTTTCCTACCCAAGAGTTCACCCAGAGAGGGTGGTTGGCTGGCGCGGCTCTTCGTTTCGGGCTGTTGGCTTTTCTGAATGATTCTTCTACTAAGAGCGACGCCTCTCCATGGATTTCGGGCCGAGCATGTTTCACTGATGACTGACATCGCTACAGCGTCACATGCTCCGTTCTCGGTATCTGATTGTCCTCTTCACAACGCGAACCGGCTACCGGCCGGTCCGTGTCGCCCCACCTACAGAGCACAGAATTGTGGGGGAAAAGGCAAATTAGATCCGCTTATTCTGCAATCTCGCACGGCGAATGAGTGGATGTCAAGCGCCGTTATCCCGGTCATAGTTGGAAGATGGAGACGAAGTCGCATGTTAGCTTTGCATACGTTTAGGGCGGTGCCCGACCCTTGCAGCGAATCGAATACTTACTATTCTTCGTGCTTATTTCTTGATAACGAGTGCGTCGGCCACCCGCACACCACGACCCTCCGGCAGTGCGAGAAGAGGATTGATGTCCAGCTCGGCGATCTCATCGGAGAGCTCGATCGCCATCTGACTGACCTTCACCAGCACATCGGCGATGGCCTCGATATCGGTCTTGGTACGGCCGCGGGCCCCGGCGAGGACCTTGTAGCCTTTGATCTCCCGGATCATGGCCAGCGCCTCGTCGTGAGAGATGGGTGCGACGCGCAGCGCAACGTCCTTGAGAATCTCGACGAAGATACCGCCGAGCCCGAACATGATGGTCGGGCCGAACTGAGGGTCGCTGTTCACGCCGACGATCACCTCCGTGCCCTCCAACACCATCTCTTGCACCAGCACGCCTTCGATGCGGGCGTCGGCCTTGTAGGCTTTTGCGCTGCTGAGGACGTCGCGATAGGCGGCGACCAGCTCGTCACGGCCGTTCAAGTTCAGCTTGAGGCCACCGGCCTCGGTCTTGTGGAGGATATCGGGGGACAGAATCTTGAGGGCGACCGGATAGCCGATCGACTCGGCGATCTCGACGACCTGGTCCTCGGAGGTTGCCACGCTCTCCTGGGTAATGGGGATTCCGTAGTGGGCGAAGAGCTGCTTCCCCTGAAACTCGGTGAGCGTGCTCTCGGCTTTGGCCAGCAGCGCCAGAGCGCCTTCACGCCTGGCTTGATCGGCGGACGCCTCCGGGCTTGCCTCCCCGCGCGAGAGATGCTCCTTACGAAACGCCCCGAATTTCATGAGCGAACCCATTGCCTGGACCGCCCGCACCGGCGACCGGTAGAGCTGCACGCCGCCATCGATGAGGACCTCCAGGTTGTCGCCCATGAGCCGATCCCCGGCCGTCCAGGCCACGGTGATCGGTTTGTCGGTCTGGCGGGACTTCTTGACGATGTACTCGGCCATCGTGTGACCCTGCTTGCCCGTGATCATCGTCACGACGATCACCAGCGCATGAATGTCAGGATTCGCGACCATCGCCTCGAGGACCGTCATGAAATCCTCGGCCTCGTTGATGACCTGGGCGGTCACGTCCACCGGATTGAGTGCGGAGCCGTAGGCCGGAATCACCGCTTCGATCGCGGCGGTGGTTTCCGGACCCAGGTCGGGAATGTCCAGGCCGTGGTCGGCTGCCGCGTCCGCGGCCAGGATCCCGCCGCCGCCGGAGGTGGTGATGATGCCGAGACCCTTGCCCTGCGGGAGGGCGGGGATTCTCTGCATGAGCGCGGCCACGTCGATCATGTCTTCGATATCATTGGCCCGGATCACGCCCTTCTGCCGGAAGAAGGCATCGCAGACCGCATCCGATCCGGTGAGTGAGGCCGTATGAGATGAAGCCGCCTTCTGACCGACCTCTGAGCGGCCTACTTTCAGCGCCACCACCGGCTTCCCGAGTTCGAGCGCCCGCTCGGCCAGTCGCATGAACTGACGTCCGTCCTTGATTCCCTCCAGGTAGCTGATGACCATCTTGGTCTCTTCATCCTCGAGCATGAACTCCATGAGATCGAGGGTGTGGAGATCGACTTCGTTTCCCGTGCTGGCGATATAGGTGAAGCCGACACCCGCTTCCTGGGCGAGATTGAAGATGGAGTAGCCGAGGGCGCCACTTTGGGTCACGTATCCAATGGGGCCGACGCGCAGCGGTTGAATCTCGAGTGCGGCACTGAAGCCTCCGATGGCCGCATCTCTCAAGCTCACCGATCCCTGGCAGTTCGGTCCGCACACGCCCACCGCCGACTCGCGCGCAAGCTGCGCGATCTGTTTCTGCAACGCGCGGCCTTCATCTCCCGACTCGGCGAAGCCGGAGCTGAAGATCGATACGAACTTGACCCCCTTCTCCGTGCACTGCTTCAGAACGGGGAGGACGAGTTTATAATTGACGGCGAGGAGCGCGAGATCCACGGGCTCGGGCACCTCGAGAATGCTGGGGTAACACTTCAGTCCGCCCAGCTCGTCGTACTTCGGATTGATCGGGAAGATCTTGCCCTGGTAGCCGTGTTCCTTGAGAAACCTCAGCGGCTTCCCGCTGATGCTCTTGAAATTCTCCGATGCGCCGACAATGGCGATCGAGCGGGGGCTAAGGAAGTGCTTCAGATCTTTGACGGCCTCGCTCATGTCTCACCTCGTTCTCAAAGGGTGGTTGTGGCCATGTGAGAATGGAACCGGACCTGAGTAGGTCAGAAAAGGGGAAGCCGCCGGAGATGTCAATGGGGATCTTGGTTGGGGGAGATGAGAAGGCCCGGGGCGATTCCCCCGGGCCTCCTGTCTGTTTCTCTTGCGGCGACTGGGCGCCGCACACGCTTGATCCGTACCGCTATTTCAGCATGAGCATCTGCTTCGCAGCGCTCTGATCGTCGACGATCACCCGGACGAAGTAGTTCCCGGATGAGACCGGCCGGTCACTCTCGTCGATGCCCTGCCAGGACACCAGATGGGGCCCGGCATTCATCGGCTCATGATCCAGCAGCCTTTTGACGCGCGCGCCGGTCACATCGTAGATGTCGACGGTGACGGCCTGCGCGTTGCTGGGCAGCTCGAAGACGATGTTCGTGCTGCGCTGGAACGGGTTCGGGTTGTTCTGCATGAGCAGGGCGCGGAAGGTGTAGGGCAGATCATCCACATCCGTGCTGGCGAGAATCTCCACATCCTCGATCGTCCGCGGAACGACCTTGTAGTCGTAGTCGTACTTCAGAATCCCGGTGACCCGCACCGAGTCGCCCGGCAGGAAGCTCGGGTAGTTCATGAAGCCGTTCATGTCGTCGGTGAAGTTCACGAGTGCCGAATCGGCGCCGACCAGCAGATACCACTCTCCGAACTGCTCGGTGATGAGCAGGACGCTGTCCAGGGCAGCCGCTTCGATGCGCACCAGCGCATCCTCCCACGGCTCGGCGCGGTTATCCTGCGGACCCTGATCGTCATCGTCATCACAGTCGTAGAACGCCTCGCTGACGGTCAGGTCGGTGACCACCACCGGCTCACGAGACGGTCCCAGGTTCTCGAAGAACTGGACGCCTGCCGTCCAGCTGAGATTGGTGTTTCCGAAGTACTCCGTCACCCGGCCGGCGGTCTTGATGACATCACCGATCTCCACGTCGCCGGTCTTGGCAACACGCACGTAGAGATGCTTGAACGGACCCGCGTCACCCTCCTGCAGATAGTAGTACTGGTCCTCGACGACCGTGACCCGTCCCGTGGTGCTCACCACCACATCCAGGTAGGGCGAGTCGTCAAGAAGCAGGTCGGGCACGGTCTGGATCTGCTCGATCGACGTGATTCCCTGCGCGAAGGTGAACTCGCCGTCGGGCATCATCACGAGGTCCCCGTCCGAAAGCACACCCTCGACGTAGCCGATGTCCACCAGCCCGGGGGTCATTTCCTCGGTCGTCAGGTGCACGAGGCGGTAGTTGACATCATCGCGCTCGGCGGCCGACACCAAGAGGCCGGAGTCGAAGTAGTAGGCGTCCGTGTTCTCGGCGCTCGCTTCATCGACATCCACGGCGAAGTAGACGTCGATCCCCGTGCTGCCGGTGGCCCAGAGGCCGCGGAGGACAGGCGGGCAACCGATGCCGAGGTCCTCGGGGCAGTTGCGCGGCGCGAGCTTGTAGATGCCGTAGCTATAGGTGAGGACGCCTGCGGCGTAGGTGAAGACGTCGCCTTCATCCGGCAGGGGATAGTCGAACTCGCCGTCGGGGTCCGAGGAGTAGGACTCCATCCAGAGGAACTCGCCCACGCCCACGCCGTCGGTCCAAAGCTCCCACTCGTCATACTGGTTGGGCGCGCCGGCCCAGAGTTCGTCATCCGCGATGTCGACCCGAACCAGGACACTCTCGTAGGCTTCGTTGTAGGCGCCCGTGTCGTTGATGTCGGTCAGGGCGACAAGGACAGGTTCAGGCACCTCGGCGGTCCCGACGACTTCCCACCCGCAGTCGCCGCTGCAGAGATCGTGGGTGCAGTCGATCTCGGAAAAGTCGAAGTACTCGTCATAGATCCCGGTTACGTTGACCAGATCGCCGCGTTGCACGAACCCCAGGTGATCACCGTAGGTGAAGACCCAGATCCCTGTGTATTTGCGGCCGATCGGATCCGGACGCGGATCGACTTCCTGCACGAAGAAGCCGAAGCGGCCCGAAGCAGTGACCACCACCTCTTCGACCGTGACCTCTTCCTCGAGGTTCACGAGGCCGAACTGGATGTCGAAGATCGTGGTGAGCAGTGCGGCCTGCGCGGGGGCCCACATCATCGTGAGCAGCGCGAGGGCTGCGAACAGGGTGCGTTTCATCGGGGTGTCCCTCCCTTGGAGACGAGCTGCTGTGGATGCACGAAACCCAGGGGGCTCCATGGGTACATATCTCAGATCGCTCATATTATAGGCGGTTCGACAAGAGGGGTCAAGGAAAGGATGAGGTAAGCGCATAACTAGCACAATGTTAGCAAGAAAGCCGCCCGGACGGTAAGCGGCGGGCCGCTAGAGGCCGAAGAGGTCGCGCAGGAGCGCCTCGACCGCGTCTTCTGGGGTGCCAGCGTCGGCGGCTTCGAACCGGAACAGCGGAACCGTGCAAAGGGCGATGTGTCCGTCGCCGATTGGTCGGCGAACTCCGAAAAAGACAAGCTCCTTTTGTGGCTCCATCTCCGGTTCGGGGACCAAGTCAGCTTGGATATCGTCGGGATCGATCGAGAACAGGGGCTCGAGGTGCGCTCCCGGTCTGAAGAACTCACTCATGCCCACCCGCGTGTTTTGGACCTTTACGGAGTCGACGCCACCCAACGAAGGGCCGCAATGGACGATTGTCCGCCGGCGCAGGTCCATATTGGTCGTGAACACATCGTAGTCGGCGTCGAACCGTGTGAAGATTAGACTGATTCCCAACTGGTCCTGCCAAAACGCACGTGTTAGGGCACCCCCTGAACCGATCGCGTTGTGTCCGGAAATCAGCAGTGCCCCCCCAGACTCTGCGTAGGGGATCAGCGACGCTTGAGCCAACGTCAGATTCTCATACATCTGTTCGTCCGATTCGCGGCTGCTTGAAGAACCCGTCCCGCTGACGAACTTACGCCCATACCAGACGATGCCCTTGAACAATTGGAAAAGAGGAAGGACCTCCTGGCGACTGCGAAAGACACCCTCGTCCCAGACATCGTAGATGTGGTAGTTACCGGGTGCGATGGATTCCATGCGCGAGCGCCAGAATTCGTCGTTGTCATGGACCGTTCCTGAAGGGGCGCTCGCCCCCGCATTGTCGATGAGTAGATACTCGCCCTGCGGTTCCAGGACCGTCCAACTCCAACTGATCGTGTCGGTGCCCGTGGCGGCCTTGTCGAAGAGCTGCAGGTAGACGGTTCGCTCTCCATACCGGCCCTGGAAGTGCTCGGGGAAGAACGCACCGACCGTATCGCCTTCGACCGTGATGCGGGAGAGCGCCGGATCCTCGCCGTCGATCGTGTCGAGCCACATGAAGGCGTGGGAGACGGTCTCGCGGCCGTCGTAGTCCTCGGGCGTGAAGGCGAAGGAGATGGCCGGCAGGCTCGGGCGCGCATGGGTGGGGTGGCGCAGCGTGTCGCTCCAGGAGACGAGCGGCGGCCAGTTCTCGAGTTTGAAGAGCTGCTGGGCGGGCTCGGGGTCGGCGAGAAGATCGTTGTCGATTGCGCGCACCTGAAAGGTCCGCTCGGCATAGGAGCCGCCCACGGGGACATCGAAGGTGTCGCGCGTGGCGGTGGTGAAGGCCCAGGTGGAGTCCTGCCACCAGACGCTGTCCTCGTTCGAGGCCGACCAGGGGCCGTCCCACTTGTAAGCGTACCCGATGATGCGGCCGTCCTGGTCGGTGCCCCACCAGGCCAGAACGGTGCGGTAATTGTTGATCCTGAGACTGTCACCGAGGAGCGACAGCATCGTTCGGGGCGCTTGGTTGGTGGGGTAGGGGGACTCATCAAGAAAGCAGCCGGGGGACGCGAGGGAGAGGAGCAGGCCAACGGCCAGGATCGAGAGGATCGCACCTCTACCCCAAACAGGCGCGGGCGCCCCGCCCCGCCGATCCGTCCTCTGCTCTCTGCTCCTCGTCCGCATGATCCGTGTTGTCCTTTGCTCGCGGCGCCTACTTGATGATCAGGAAGCGCCCGCGTTCATACTCTCCGCTCGCGTGATCCTCGACGCTGAAGATGTAGAGGCCACTGGCCACCGCTTGATCCTCCCGCGTCGTCAGGTCCCAGGCCGCCATGTGCCCCGACAGCGTCGGAGTGTCGCTGGCCGGGTTGTAGGTGTCGTCGGGGTCGAAGATCCCGCGCACGTTCGTCGCCCCGTAGCCGTCGCCATCGAACTCGATCGTCTCGACGAGATCGCCCGCCAGGTTGAAGATGCGTATCGTGCAGCGCTTCGGCAGCCCGGCGAAGTAGAGATAGCGGTCCCGCGCCAGTGGTTCATCCCACGCCGCATCCCCGTGGTAGGGGTTGGGGAAGACGACCACCTTGTGGTCGGGGGCCTCATCGCGCGTCGCACCCGGGATGCAGAACACGCCGTTCTGGGTGATGCCGGACTCGAGCGAGCCGATGTCCAGGCTTCCGGTATCGAAACTGGTCACCGAGACCCAATACTTGAATCCGTCGCGGACATCATCGATCTCGTAGTGGTAGACGTAGCGGGTGGTGTCCCCATCCTCCACGATGATCCGCGGCTCGTTGGCAACGAGCGCGTCCAGCGTCGTGTTGTAGAAGAGCGAGTCGACCAGATCGTATTCGCCCAGCAGATTGAAGCCCTGCGTTTTGCTCTGTTCGCTGATATAGACGCGAAATCCCTCGAAGTCCTCATTGCCTGTGCTGAGATCGATGAAGTCGAGCGGCGCGTCGTCCCACCACAGATGCAGCTTGCGGTGGGTGGCGTCCACCTCGAGCTGCGGGGACGGGGGGGGCAACGGAATCAAGAGGTCCAGATCATAGGCCTCCTGGGCTTTCTCAGCGTGGAAGGCGATGTCCTCCTGGGTCGTGCGCGGAGGGTCGGTATCGGGCCTGGGTAGGCCGCCGACCCAGGCGAAGGCCACCGAGACGGTGTCGCCGGCCTCGAGAAACCAGTGCACGGCCCCGCTGCTGTCAACGAAAGAGGCGGTGCCGAGTGGTCCGACCGACAAGAGCGTGACTGGGTCGTTGTTCGGCGCCTCGGAACCCTGCGTGGCATCGCGCGATTCGTTGCTGAGCACCTGATAACGTTCGACATCGACATCCGGGGTTTCGGGCGCTTCACCGCTGGGATCCCAGTTCCACCAGTTGAAGGATACGATCTTGTTCTCGATCGAGTCGGGCTTGGTCCCCAGGAGTGCGCAGCCCGCCCAGGACGGGCAGTTGCCGTAATCCAAGTTGTAGTGGTGCTCGGTGAGGAGCCGGAGTGAATCCACATAGGCGATGTCTTTGCGCCCAAACCAGCCGCTTGGCGGCCACTCATCGTGGCCGTCCTTCCAGCCCGACGCAAACTCGGTATACAGCCCCACGTACACGTCGTAGAGCGGGAAGCTGGGGTCGTCATTGATAATGTCGTACTCCATGATCTTGAGTGCGTCGTACGGCTCGAAGTCGAACTGGTAGATTTTCTGGACCACGCGGATGTTCAGCGGCGTGTGATAGATCCCGATGTCATAGTCGTAGTCGGTGTACGAGCAGAGGATGTCCTCGTAGCTGCGGGCGTTGATCGGGTCCCAGTACTGGTGTCTCTTGAGGGTCGAGAGAATCGTGAAGCCGGGCACGTCCGGATAGAACTCGCTGTCGGTCTCCCCGCCGCTGCCCATGTACCCGTCAATGGTGGCGGTGCTGCAGAGCGTGTCCGCATCGGCCAGCTCTCCCGTGGTGCTGCGCAACGCGCCGACCCAGACTCCGCCCCGGACCAGATGTTCCTCGGTGCTCCCGCGGGGATACTCCATGGAGGGATCCCTGCTCGCGAGGTTATTGCCGATGAAGGCGTTGGTGTACAAGGCCAGTGCCATGCTCCCGGTGGTGGCCACCTTGAAGGAGATGCCGTAGGTCGTGTCGTCCAGAGCGGTGCCGAAGGCGCCTGTGGGAGCATCTGCGGCGGAAGCGGGCGCCAGATGTGCAACGGGCGTGTCGGCCGACCGGCCCGCCCAGGAAGGGAAAGCCCCCACGAGGATGAGCAGGGCCAGCGCGACAACACGCGAACGGCGGTGCGTTGGCTTTGGCAATCGGCTGAGGCTCATCCCTTCAATCCCCATTTCTCTATTGACTGGCCAACAACAGCAGCAAGATGCGGTCATTGGGTGGATCGCTCAGGAAGACGAGCGAATCCTCGGCGCACAGATAGCGCGGCGCCCTGACCGGCAGATCCAACTCGATCTTCTCGGCCGAGTAGACCGTATCGACGAATGCGCCGCTCATGAGGTACTTGAGCACCCGGTCGTGCCCGGTATCGGCCACGAAGGCGAACTCGCCGTAGCGTTCGGCGGCCACCCCAAGGACCGAGTCCAATTCGCCGGGTTCGAATCCGATCGGATCCAGATAGGTTGCGACGCCGGTCGTATCGGCGCGCAATCGTTGGACCCAGTTCTTTCCGGTGTCGGCCACCAGGAGGGGGCTGTCGGCGATGCCGCTGGCCATCCCGATTCCATTGGGCGTGATCACGTACCCGCTGCCGGTGCCGTACTCCGACACCACGCGGATGTGTGTGCCCCAGCGGTCGTAGCAGGAGATCGTGTCGCGGGTCGCATCGCTGACGTAGACGCGCAGATCCTGATCGGCCGCGAGCCCACTGAACTCGTTCCAGCGCGAGTCGGTGAAGCGGGACAGGGGCGCCCCCCCCAACCAATAGTAGACCTTGCACTGCATGTCACCGCGATCCGCAACGATCACGAACAGCGAGTCTTTCTTTGAGATTGCGACCTGGACCGGCTCGATCAACTCCTCGAACTCGCCGACCACCGAAGGGGTCACCGGCTCATATCGGTTCGAGTAGTAGACGCCGAGGCGCGCGTGATCCTCGATCACGAAGGTGTACAGTCCTGAGATCGCGATCGACGTGGGCGCCGGGACATTCCAGGTGGTCAGCAGGTTGTAAGTGCCGGGTTCGGGGATGCGGCCGGGCTCCGGTTGGGGGGGGAGCTCGAACTGGCTCCCGCACCCGAATCCGCCGAGCGCGGCAAGGATGACCCCGGCGAGCAACAGCCCTGCCAACCCGCGCGCCAGCCGCGTGTGGTGGAGGGGATGTCTGTCAGAGCGCGTTGTCATCGTCCTCTCCATTACCAGGGCACCGAAAGCGACCACCGGTGCACCGACCCGAACTCCGCTCCGTCGGAGTAGGCGTAGTCGACCTGCAACACATCCGCTCCCATGCGGACCCGGGCGCCGAATCCGGCGTGCAGCTTCAGCGCATCGGCATACAGATCATATCCGGCTCGCAGGGCGAGGATGTTCCGGAAGATGGCTTCCCCCCCCACGCGAACCGACTCCTGGTTGTCGGCCACGTGGCCGACTTCGAACATCGTCAGGGTCTGCCAGAGATTGCTGACATAGGGATCGATACTGAAGCTCATCCGGAAAAGCGTCGGGGGCGAAAAACTGGTGTAGCGAATCTCGGTCCCGTCGCGATTGCTGACGTAGTCCCCGCCCGGCCGAAGATCCGGTCCGAAGTTGTTCACCGCGATCCCGATCCGCGCGTCGCGGTAGCCGACATAGTAGATGGCCCCCGCATCCGCCAGCCAGGACCTGGTGGAGGGGCCGCCCACCTCGGTGCCCATCCCTTCGTAGAACAGTTTCGCGGACAACCCGAAGCTGAGCTTGTCGGTGAGCGCACGGGATGCGCCGAGGGCGGCGACCCAGGTCGTGTAGGAGAAGGTCCGGCCGGTGCCCAGGGGGTGGAATTCGTCGGTCTCGTCCATTTCCGCGAAAAGGCCGTGCAGGCTGAAACCGACCGAGCCGCCGATGGCCTCCACCGGCATACAGGCGGCCACCCCGCCCATGGGAATCGCGGTGACGTAACTGATCGCGGTGAACTGGACCGCGCGCTCGGCCTCCAATCCCAGTCCGGCGGGGTTGACGAAGAGCGCGGGTGGCCCATGCACGTTGGCGGCGATGGCCCCGGCCAGGGCACTCCCGCGCGCGTCGACCGGGATCTTGAGGAACACACCCGTAGAGGTGCCGACGCGCTGGCTGCCCAGGCCGGTCTGCGCGTGCGCGCGGGGGGACAGCGTCGCCGCGATCCATCCGGCGAGCAGCAGAGCCAGGCCGGTCCGCCATGTGCGCCTACCACTCATAGGAGATTCCCATCCGGAACGCGCGTGGCGCTCCCAGGTTGGCGGGGTTGGCGTTGCGGTAGAAGCTGGCGAGGATCGAACGCCGCAGGCTCGCGGCGGCCTCCGGTCCCAGTTGCTGATTGGTTTCCGCATTGTAGAGGTCAACCAGCTCCTGGTCGCCGAGGTAGTAGTTGTCCGGGTTGTCGGTTGCCCGCCACAGAGATCCTTCGCCGACCTTGTAGCCCTCGCCGGTCACCGGATCGAACTCGAGCACCGTCTGCTGGTCGAAGAGGTTGAAGACGTTGAAGCTCAATTCGACCCGCCTGCCGCACACGCGGAAGCCCTTACGAATCGAAAGGTCGGTGGACATGTCGATGGGACCCGACCGCGAGTATCGTTCGCCGACCTCGGTTCCCAGAATATCGACCGGGGTGTAGGCGCGTCCGCTGCGCAGCTTGAAGAACACATTCGCTTCGAGATCCCCCGGCCAGTTGAGGCCGAACCACCCCGGGGGATCCTCGCGTTCCTTGATGCGCAGGCTCGCCCGCGCGGTCAGCTTGTGAGGACGATTCCACCAGAGGAACTCCTCGCCAAGCTGGGTTTCGCGGGAGTCGCCGCCCAGTTCCTGCACGAGTTTGGTCTTGTTCGGATCCGAACTCTTTCCCTTGCCGACCGAATAGGTGTAGGACACCGATCCGGAGATGAAATTCTTGCGCTTGCGGATCAGGCTGAGTTCGACGCCTCGGGAGCGGGCATAGTCCGCGTTCCAGTAGATGAAGAAGTTGCTGCGCGTCGTCTCGCGCTCACGCAGATTGATCCGGATGCTGGTGGGGTAGTCGTACTGGTCCTTCCAGAAGAGCGTGGCCTTCGCCGCCGTCTCCTCGCTGAACTGATATCCGGTGCCGATCTCGTATTGCACGCTGATCTGCGGATTCAGCGTGGGGTTTCCGATGCGCGGGAATTCCTCGCTCGAACGCGAGCTGCTTTTTGCATACACGTAGTAGTAGGGCGGGCGCTGGCTGTAGTGGCCGTAATCGAAGAAGAGGTGGGCCCGGTCGCTGATGGGGAAGGAGACCCCGATCCGGGGACTCAGGTGCCCCTTGAAACGGTGTCCATTGAGATCGTGGGTCTCGTCATAGAACTTGCGGCGCAACTCGTCGGTCATGTGAGGCTGGTTGCCGGCGTCCAGCGCCTTCTGCATCTGTTCGCCCGGGAACCAATAATCGTAGACCACCCCCATCTGAGCGGCGAGGCCTTCGTAGTTGATGTGATCCTGAAAGTAGATATTCCCGACGTTGGGGGTGACTCGAAACAGGTCGAATTCACTCCCCAAGGGATCGTCGCTGGTGACCGACAGGGCATTGAGTGAGAGATACTGGACGATTTGATACTCGCTCGAGAACCCCCAGGAGAATTTGTGGCGGCCGACTTGCCCCTCCCAGTCACTTGCCGCTCCCCAAACGATGCTGTGGTGGTCGCGCCACATCGATGCATCGCCGGCATCCCTGAAATAGGGCGTATCGACGACCTCGGGGTCGGTGTCCCGAGAGGCGTCGTATTCATCCCAGCGCTGGCCGTTCACATCCCGATGCCGACCGGAGTAGTAGCGCCACAGCCGCAGGTTGGCGACCGTGTTGATCCCGAAGGTGCGGTTCCATTGCATGCTGAGGATGTTGACGTCGCGCGAGATCGTGTAGTGGTGGTCGAAGTGATTGGCCCAGGACCAGGGGTAGTTGCTCACGTTGCGGTTGATGTCGCCGATGTCGGCACTGCCCCAGTCCTGCTGGAAACTGAGGGTCTTGGTCCAGGACACGGCGAGTTTGTTGTTTCGGTTGACCTTCCAGGCGGTCTTGAAGACACCGCGCCAGCGGTTGGTCGAGTTGGGGTAGAAGAAATCTCCATAGTCGAACGCGCTGCCGAAGACCTGGTCCTGGATCGAGGGGCGGAGTTTCAGATCACCGCCCATGTCGCGGATCCCCGGCAGGTAGCCGTTGTCGAGATCGGTCGACAGGCTGGTGTAGAACGTCACCTCGGGGCGGTCGAAGCCGGCGAGGCCGAGCAGCGTGCGCGCCAGCAGATTGGGGCCGCTGACCTCGAAGTAGAGATGATGAAGGTTGCGGTCGCCGACACCCGTGTCGGTTTCGTAGCTGAAGGCGCCGTGCCAGCGAGATGTTCCTTCCTTGAGACGCGTTTCGATGACCCCCGACATGGCCTGACTGTAACGGGCGCCGAATCCGCCGGTGCGGATGTTGACCTCCTGGGCCGCGCGGGAGGCGACCTCGCTGCCCATCGACTCGCCCGAGAGCAGATCCTTGACCTTCACCCCGTCCAGAACGAAGAGATTCTCGTCGTCGCGCCCGCCCCGGATGTGGATCTTCCCGCGATCCACGATGACCCCCGGCTGCTGGGAGACCACGTGATCGATCGTCGGCGCCTCGGTGACGAGGGCCTCGAGTTCCTGGGCTGAGAAGGAGTGGGAGGTCGAAGTCTTGGTGACATCGATGACGGGACGTCTCGCCCGGATCTCCAGGGCCGGAAGCTCTCCGGCTGGGATCTGCACAAGGTGGAAGGTGAGTTCGTGAACCTCGTCGGCCGTGAGCTCGACCACCCGTTCGGCGGTCTCGTACCCGATATAGGTGACGATGATGGCGCGCGGACCCACAGGCAGGTGGGTCAGCGTGAAGGTTCCATCCTCTAAGGAGAAGGTCCCCTGGCGCGTTCCCCCCACGATCACGTTTGCGTTCGGGAGCGCTGTGCCCGTGCCGGCCTCCATGACCCGGCCGGTCACCACGGCCCGGGGCTCCTGTGCATCGTCCTGGGCGTCGCTCTGACCCACGGCGGGATGACCCAGGCCGGCCAGCAGGAGGAGCGCGAGGATTGAGGCGAGCAGAACGGACCCCGCCCGAAGATCCCTTTTCGGACCACGGCGGGTGAACGTCCCTGTCCCGCTGCTGCGTCGCCCTTGTTCTCTCATGGCCCCGCCCGCCTAAGGGGAATGATGGTTACTTCGTAGGCTTCATGCACTCTATCAACACCGGTTGCCGGCGGTCAAGCCGCCATGGTCAAAGGGGTTTCACAGGTCCGCAAGGATCGCCGCTCATCCTCCCTCCTGGGGTTCGAACGAGGTGAATGCGTCCGGCATCAGGGTCTCCGGGGAGAGGAGAACCGGGGCCTCATCACCGCGCTGAAGGAGGAAGCGGGCGCCCGGGGCCAGCTCCAGCCAGATCTGGCGGCACGGACCACAGGGGTGCCGCCGGGCCGTGGGGGGGATCCACAGCGCGAGGGTGGTGATCGAGGATCGGCTGCTCGCCCGGGCGGCGCTCATGGCGACCTGCTCGGCGCAGACCGACAACGTGCCGGAGTTTTCCAGATGGATTTCCACGCCGGGGAACCGCGCACCGTCCTCGGTCACTGCGATCGCGCCGGCGCTCTGGGCCGCCGGGCCGATCGAACGCTGCGCAAGCGCGCGGGCCTCCTGCAGAAGAGCCTGGTCCTGATCCGTGGGCTGGAATTGAGAGGCGCTGGTCATGAGGGGGTTCCTTCCTCTGTCGATGACGGTGGGGCGCCGCGTTTTTCTGATTGCCGGACGTAGGCCTCGAGGGTGTCGTCGACTTCCGCCAACGACTCGGGCGACATGAGCGCCGCGCGCAGGCGGGAGATGTTCGGCAGGCCTTTCAGATACCCACTGTAGAGTTTTCTCATCTCGATGACCGCCCGTCGTTCTCCCTTCGATTCGATCGAAGCCTGCAGATGTTCGCGCAAGACCCGAAACCGTTCGGGCAGGTCGGGTTCGGGGAGAAGCACGCCGTGCTCCAGGTAGTGGCGCGCCCGGCGAAACAGCCAGGGGTTTCCCATCGCACCCCGGCCGATCATCACGCCGTCGCATCCGGTTTCCTCGAACATGCGGGCCGCATCTTCCGGGCTACGCACATCGCCGTTGCCGACGATCGGTACCGAGGCGCGCTCCTTGACCCGCGCGATCCAACTCCAGTCGGAGCGGATGCCGTATCCCTGGCTCCGCAGCCTCGCGTGGACCGTGATGAGCCGCACGCCGGCCTGCTCGAGGCGGTCGGCGATCTCCAGAACGTTCAGATGCTGCTCGTCCCAGCCGAGGCGCACCTTGGCAGTCACGGGCAGGTCGACGGCCGCGACCACCGCCCGGGCCATCGCCTCGAGCTTGTCCGGTTCGAGCAGCAGTCCTGCGCCTCCGCCTTTGCCCGCCACCTTGCGGGCCGGGCACCCGAAGTTGAGATCGACCCACTCCGGCCCGGCGGCGGCAGCGATCTCGGCCGCCCGCACGATTGAATCGACGCGACTGCCGAAGATCTGAACCGCCACGGGATGCTCGTCCGGGGCCAGCTCCAGTTTGCGGAGGCTCTTGGCGGCGTCTCGAATGAGCCCTTCGGCGGAGATGAACTCGGTGACGACCACATCGGCACCGAACCGCCGGGCCAGACGGCGCATCGGCTGGTCGCTGATGTCATCGAGCGGAGCCAGCAGCAGGGGCTTTTCGATGTCAACGCCGGGAAGTTTCACGTTTCAGCATCTCTCCTCGTTTCATCCTCAGGCCTACGGTTGCTTCCAGGTCTTGGGCGGGGCGTAGACCGAACGCCGGAGCACCGGTTCCTGTCCCTTCACGAACGAGTCCAGTTCGATCGGATCGGCGATTGCCGGACGGCCAGATGGAGGCCATCGGCGGGTGACACACTGCTCGGCGAGCGCGGTCAGGCCCACGAGGTCAACGACGCTCACCTCTTCGAGGGCGATGCGACTTCGTCCCATGTTGTGGTAGTTGCCGAGGGGAAGCGCCAGCCCGGTTGCCCGGTATCCATGGGCCAGAAAGGCCGACGCTTCGCACAGGCCGCCATCCATGAGGCAGCGTTGGTATCGAAACCGCTTGCGGGTGCCGGTGAGCTCGATCGCCGCATCCTGCAGGAATCGGCACAGCCCCGGATCGTAGACGCTCATACGATCGCCCACGCGCAGGACGACGCCCTGGCCGATCCGCGCCGAGGGCCGTTCGGAGCTGGTCTCGATCGCGACGATGGGGGAGGCCTTGTCGATCATCCCCGATCGGGCCAGCGAAATCGCCCCGACCAGGCCGGACTCTTCGGCCCGGGTGTAAACGACGTCCACCTGGGCATTCCGGCGTTCTGTTGCGAGTGATTCCAGAAGGCCCGCGAGCGCGGCACACCCCACCAGGTCGTCGGCGGCGCGGGTTTGAAGCCGATCGCCGCCCTGTTTCCAGGGCGCCAGGTTCCAGGTCCCGATATCCCCTGGCGCAACCGGAGCTTCGGTCTCCAAACGAACCCATCGTACCCGCCTGCGAGAGCCGGCGGTTTGGGTGGACAGAATCCGTCCCCGCACGGGGCCCTCGGAGGTGTGGATCTGCACTCGCTCGTCCTTAAAGTAATGCCTCAAGACGCCACCGAACCACCGTCCTTTGGCGTGCTTTCCCCGCACCTCGGTGATCACGAACCCCGGATGGTCCAGATGTGCCAAAAACGTCCAGCGGACCTTTTGCCTGCCGCGGCTGTAGCGGACGTGCAGGTTGCCCCATCTGTCGCAGGCGGTGGGCAAACCGAGGTCATCGGCATGGCGCGCAAGGTGCGTACGAAGCCCATGCTCGTGGTAGCTGGTCGACGGGAAGGAAACTACGCTTTTAGTGAGCGCAAGAAGCCGACGCCGGGTTATCATGTGAACCTCGGAGTTGTGAATCGGACTGCAAGAAGCCTCTCTACGTGACGAAGAGGATAGAATGGAATGCGAGTCCGGTGTTAGCACAGAAAAACGCTTAGGGCTTTGTGGTGCGCTTTGCTACCATCCGTAGGATGTGGTTACATAACGAGGGTGAGCAGCTTGTCAGACCACCGAGGTAGCCGAGGGAGAGAATGAGAGACCAGGTCAGAAAAAACGCGGGCAGAGGCAGCCAGCACACCGCCGGTGTGCGACCGATGCCGTCGGAGCGCGAAGTTCGGGCGCTCATCTCCCTGCTGGGCGACGACGACCACAAGATCGTGGCCATGGTCCGCGACAACCTGATGTCCTACGGGAAAGCAGCGTTGCCCTACCTCGAAGAAGTGTTTGAACACGAGGAGCCCCGCCTCCGGCTGCGGGCTCGCCATATCGCCTCGCAGATTCGGGTCGATGTGCTCGAGACGCTTTTCCGCAACCTGGCAGCCAGTCTGGAAAACGAATTCGATCTGGAAGAGGCGCTTTGTGTGATCGCCCGCATCGAGTATCCGAACCTTGACCCCCGCGCGATCTCCGAGCAGTTCGAGGAAATGGCCGATGCGCTGCGGCCGCAAATGCCCCGCGTGGCCCCGGCCCGGGAGAGGGTCGAGATTCTCCTCCAGTACCTGTTCCGTGAGCTCGGCTTCAAAGGCAATACGAACGACTTCTACAACCCCGACAACAGCTACATCAACAAGGTCCTCGAGCACCGGCTGGGGATTCCGATCTCGCTGTCGGCGATCACCATCCTGCTTGGGCGCCGCCTGGGGCTGTCGCTGTACGGCGTCGGGATGCCGAAACACTTTCTCGTCAAATACGAGAACGACGACGAAGAGTTTTTCATCGATCCGTTCAACGGCGGACGGGTGTTCGATCGCCGCGAGTGTATGCAGATGCTGACCTCTGACGGGTACTACGTGCGGGAGTCGTTCGCCGCGGAGTATCTGGCGGTGGTCAACCCTCGCGACCTGGTGATCCGGATGCTCCGCAACCTGGTCCTCATCTATTCAAAGCTCAAGGACAAGTCGCGCGTGAAGAGGTTGTCGCACTACGTCGAGATCCTGCGGATGCGCGAGAAGGCCCGCGGCTAGTCCGAGCGAATCCTCCATTTCGAGCCGTTCCCCTGCATCCGGCGGTTTATTTCCGCTCACCTCTGGCGTATGCTGTCGCCGCAAAGGACCTGCCGGCAATCGCGCGTTGGACGAGGGAAACCAATGAAAACGATCATCGAGCCATTCAAGATCAAGAGCGTCGAGCCCATCCGCATGACCGACCGCCAGGAGCGGGAGGCCATTCTCAAGGAAGCGGGGTACAACCTCTTCACCATCAAAGCTGAAGATGTCCTCATCGACTATCTGACCGACAGCGGCACCTCCAGCATGAGCAGCGAGCAGTGGGCGGCGATCATGCGGGGAGACGAATCCTACGCCGGGTCGCGGTCCTTCTTCCGCTTCGAGAGCGAGATCAGGCGCATCACTGGCTTCTCCAATGTCATTCCAACCCATCAGGGCCGCGCGGCGGAGAAGATCCTCTTCAACGTGCTGAACAAATCGGGTGCGGTCTACCTGGGAAACACACACTTCGATACGACCCGCGCGAACATCGAGTATCTCCAGGGCACCGCCCTCGATCTGGTGATCGCGGAGGGGCTGGTTCCCTCCAAGATCCATCCCTTCAAAGGCAACATCGACTTAGAGCGTCTCGAGGAGAATCTGAAAGTCTACGGCGCTCGGGTCTGCGGCGTCATCGTGACGGTCACGAACAACTCGGGCGGTGGCCAGCCGGTGAGCATGGAGAACATCAAGCAGGCCGCGAAGCTCGCCCACAAGTACGGGACGATCATGATTCTCGACTCCTGCCGCTTTGCCGAAAACGCCTACTTCATCAAGATGCGCGAGCCCGGCTACGCGGACACGGACCTGCTGGAGATCGCCCGGGAGATGTTCTCCTACGCCGATGCCACCACGATGAGCGCCAAGAAGGACGGCCTGGCGAACATCGGCGGTTTCCTGGCCTGCAACGACGACGGCCTGGCCGCGATGGCCAGAAACCTCCTGATCCTCACCGAGGGCTTTCCGACCTACGGCGGTCTCGCGGGGCGGGATCTCGACGCGATTGCCCAGGGCCTGCGGGAAGTGCTCGAGGAGGACTACCTGCGCTACCGCATTCGATCGGTGGAGTACTTCGCCGAGAAGCTGCAGGCGCACGGAGTGCCTCTGATTCTCCCGGCGGGAGGCCATGCTGTCTACCTCGATGCCGGCAGCTTCCTGCCGCACCTGACCGCCAAGGAGTATCCGGGACAGGTTCTGGCGAACGAACTCTATCTGGAGGGCGGGATCCGGGGGGTTGAGATCGGCACCGTCATGTTCGGCAAGACCGATCCGAACTCGGGCGAGGTCATCCCGGCGCCGATGGAACTGGTGCGCCTGGCGATTCCGCGCCGGGTCTACACGCAGAGCCATGTTGATTACTCCGCGGAGGTGATCGGTCAGGTGTTCCGCCAGCGGGAGAACCTCAGGGGCCTGAAGATGGTGTACGAGGCGCCCTTCCTGAGACATTTCACCGCGCAATTCAAGCCGCTCTAGGCGACAGAACGATGCCGTCCGGCGAACGCACCGACCCGGCCCAGCTGGCAGAGAGCCTGCGAGAGGCGGCCCGGGAGCTGGGGATCGACCGGCTGGGCTTTGCCGCGGTCAGCGGGCCGGTTGCATCCGAACGTTTCGACCAATACCTCGCGCGGGGTGCCCATGCCGGGATGGACTATCTTGGGCGCCACCGGGACCTGCGCCTGGATCCCTCGCTGCTCCTTCCCGGAACCAAGAGCGTGATTTGCGCGGCGGTCAGCTACAAGCCGGCCGACGATGTGCCGGATCCACCAGCGGCGGCCCCCCCTGGGCAGCGTGGCGAAACACCGCCGGACCCGGAGCAGACCCCGGCCCGGGTGTCGCGCTACGCACTGGGACGCGACTATCACGATGTTCTCAAAGAGAAGCTTCACCTGTTGCGGAGGAAACTCACGGAGTGGGTGCCCGGCGCCAAGGGGCGGGTGACCGTCGATACCGCGCCGGTTCTCGAACGATATTGGGCACAGCGCGCCGGGCTGGGCTGGATCGGGCGCAACGGCTGTCTGATCGTTCCCGGGTTGGGATCCTACGTTTTTCTGGGGGAGATCTTGACGGATGTGGCCCTGCCGACCGGGCCGGGGACGGACGCCCGCTGCGGGACCTGTCGCCGGTGTCTCGAGAACTGTCCGACGGGCGCGCTCACCGGGCCCGGCCAGGTCGATGCGAGGCGATGCATCAGCTATTGGACCGTCGAGCACCGGGGGGCGTTTCTCCCGGAGACGCCCAGGCTCTCACCCTGGATTTTCGGCTGCGACCGCTGCCAGGAAGTCTGCCCCTGGAATCGTCATGCACCGCCGGCATCCGAGCCGGCCTTCCGCGCGGTCTGGGCCAAACAGCCCCGGACCTGCGCCGGTTGGCTCAAACTCGACCAGGCGCAATTCGAGGCCCGTCTTGGGGCTACACCGATGGAGCGCGCCGGTTGGGAGGGTCTTGAGCGCAACGCACAACGGCTCATGAGTGAAGCAGAGAAGGGGGAAAGCCCCCCTTGCGCTGAGAGGGAACCTTGACCCTGGACCGGGGGTGACGGTAGCCTATACGGCAATCTCGGCCGGAGAATCCCGCGGGAGCGGTCAATTCGACCGTGCGAGCGGGGCGGTGGCCGTCCCTTGAGGAGATCGAGAATGGACAAGCAGTCAGTTGAGAAGGTGATCGCCGATCAGATCCGCCCGGGACTCGAGTCCCACGGGGGCGGGATCGATCTGATCGAGATCAAGGAACAGAAGATCTACGTCCGCCTGACCGGTGCGTGCGGCGGGTGCCCCATGGCCACGATGACCATGAAGCAGGGTGTCGAGCGCGCACTGAAGGCGTCGTTTCCCGACCTTCAGGAAGTCATCAGCATATAGAGGCTGACATGCCGTCACGGTCCGCGCCAGATTCGGCCGGCAAACGCACCCCCCGGCGGCTGCTGGGGGAGGCGTGGAAGGACTGGGACGAGGGTGCGACCGAGCGCGACTCGTCGGCGGGCCCCGGGCTGTTTCTGGCGTTTCAGTTTCTGTTGTCGGGGGGCCTTACCATGGGGTGGGCCCTTCTTTTGTGGATTGCCGCGCCCCGTCTTCATAGCATCGGCCTCGGCCCAGGCGCCGTGGCCCTGTGCCTTGGAGTCGGGGCGCTTCTTTTTGTGCAGATTCCCGTCTGTCTGTCGCTTCACCTCAGTGCGCTTCGGCTGCCGCGCAATCTCACCCGCGGCCTGGAGTGGTGGGTCGTCGCCACCTGGCCGCTCTGCGAGTTGATGGCGCGTCCCACGCGAGCCTCGCGCGATCGGCTCGGCCACTCCTTTGTCCAGATGGCGAACCGGCTCAGTCTTAGGGCCCGCCGCACGAGCGGCCGCGATGGGCTTCTCTTGCTGGCGCCGCGATGTCTGCGTCCCGAAATCATGCGCGAGCTGAAACAGATGGCCTCTGCCTCCGGAGCGGAATTCGTCGTCGCCACGGGGGGGGAGGAAGCCCGAGCTGCGGTCCAGAACGCACAGCCGGGCGCGGTGTTGGCCGTCGCCTGCGAACGAGATCTGGTGGAGGGCGTGCGGGACGTGCTGCCGCGGGCCACGGTTCAGGCGCTGGCCAATCGCAGGCCGGAAGGTCCCTGCCGCAATTCCGAGATCGACCTGGAGAAGGCGCGCGAGATGATCGAACTTCTGACCCAGGCCTAGTCGCCCGCCGTGAACGGGCACTGCTTGCGCAGACCGCACGATGCGCAGTCCGGCCGCCTCGCCCCGCAGACCGCCCGCCCGTGAAAGATCATCATGTGAGAGAAGGCGGTCCAGTCCTTGCGGGGGATCAACTCCATCAGGTCCCGCTCCACCTTGACCGGGTCCTTTTCCTGCGTCAGCTCCATTCGCCGCGACAGGCGGCCCACGTGCGTATCGACGGTGATCCCCGGCGTGTCAAAACAGTTCCCGAGGAGGACATTGGCGGTCTTGCGCCCCACCCCGGGGAGCTTCACCAGCTGTTCGAGAGTATCCGGCACGACGCTCTCGTGGTCCTCCACCAGTTTGCGGGACGCTTCCTGCAGACTCTTGGCCTTGTTGCGGAAGAAACCGGTCGATCGGATGAGATCCTCGATCTCCTCGCGGGGGCCGGCGGCCATCTCCTTCGGTCCGGGAAATCGTTCGAAGAGGCTGGGGGTGACCAGATTCACGCGGATGTCCGTGCACTGGGCCGACAGCACCGTGGCGACGTAGAGCTGAAAGGGATCGCGGAAGTCGAGGCTGCACCGGGCATCGGGGTAGAGACGCTTCAAACCTCGCCCGATGGCGCGGGCCCGCCGCTTCCGCGCGGCCGGATCTTCGGGACTTTTCATGGATTCGTCCTCGCCTGCGCGGCGCGAGCGCGCCCTGCGCGATCGCGAAGGTAGGCCTCCATCTCGGGAGCCGTCTTCGTGTTGAGCACCTGCTGCGGGGTGAGCCACCCCTTGCGTGCGGTTTCGATTCCGGTGAACACGTTCCGCAGGGCCTCGGGCTGGTGCGCATCCGGATTGACACAGATGGAGATTCCCCGTCCGGTCGCCGCGCGAATCAGCCGCCAGTCGAGATCGAGCCTCTCCGCCGGGGCGTTGAACTCGATCGCCACCTCGCAGCGGGCGGCGGCATCGAACAGTGCGTCCCAATCGACCGGATAGGACTCCCGCTCGAGGAGCATCCGGCCCGAAGGATGACCGAGAATGACGGTCGCGGGATGCTCGATGGCCCTGACGATCCGGGCGGTCATCTGATCGGCCGGCATCCGCAACATGCTGTGCACCGAGGCGACCACGAAGTCCAGCGGCTCCAAGGCCTCCGGCGGCAGGTCGAGCGAGCCGTCGGGGAGGATGTCGCACTCGACGCCCTGGAAAATGCGAATGTCCGGAAACTCAGGTTGCAGTTCTCGGATGCGGGCGGCCTGTTTCCGCAGGCGTTCGGGGGTCAGTCCCCCGGCGTAGAAGGCGGCCTCCGAGTGATCGGCCACCCCGACATACTCCCAGCCCAGCTCGCGCGCCGTCTTCACCATCTTTCGCAGCGAACCGCTGCCGTCACTCCAGCTGGTGTGCAGATGCAGCACGCCGCGAAGCTCATCCGGCCGTACCAGCTCGGGGAGGCGGCCCTGGGCCGCCGCGGCGACCTCTCCGCGTCCCTCGCGCAGCTCCGGCGGGATCAGCCCGAGTCCGGCGCGCGCGTAGATCTCCTCCTCCGATGCCGGGAGCGGCTCTAAGGCGGCGCCCTCTTCGGCCAGGCGGGCAAGCAACTCGCGCGTGTGGTTCTCGTGGCCCGTTTCCAGGAAGAAGCGCACCGCGGCATGAGAGGGGGGGACGACGACGATCCGCCGCCGGGGGGTCTCGCGCGCGATGAGATTCACCGTGTCGGCTGCGGGGCCCTCCTCGAGTCTGGCCCCCTCGAGGCTCGCCAGGCGACCGAGGGTGAGGCGGGGCTGCTCGGCGGCCAGCACCCAGACCAACTCGTCGACGGTTTCGAGCGCTCTGCGGAATTCGCCGGCCAGTTCGAGGGACACAAACCCCTTCACGCGCCGCAGCGTTTCGGCCGTCTCCTCGGCCAGGGTTGCGGCGGCCGGCCGAAGCCATCGGCCGGCGCGGTGGTGCAATGCCTCGATCTCGGCGAGGATCACGTTTTGCAGCTGGGGCCCGAAACCGTCCAGCCTGGCCAGCCGATCGCGACGGCAGGCGCGGGCAAGCTGACGGAGCGTGACGATCCGAAGAGCGCGCCAGAGCGTGCGAACGCGGGTGGGATCCAGCGAATCCAGGGCGAGCAGCTCGAAGAGCCCCGGAGGCACCTGCAGATGAAGCGCCTCGAGCCTGAGCGGGCTCTCTCCCCGGGCGAGGCCCAAGAGTTCTTCCTCGATGTTCGGCGGCAGTGCCTCGGGCGCGTCCCGCTGGCCGGCCAGGTAAGCCTCCCAGCCGGCACCCTCGCCACCGGCCAGCACCCGGGCGGCCTGCGCGTACCAGGCCGCCATGGCCGGCGACTCTCCGAGGAGAGCGAGCGCCGTCGCCATCTGTTCCAGGTACTGGATCGCTGCCCGATGGGTCATCTGTCCCGTTCCACTGCGCACCCGCCTCCGGGGCGGAGGATGCGCCTATGCCATGGAGATCACCGTATCGACCACCTTCTCGATACCCGGCGCGATCTCGGCCACGTTCGTACCGAGCATGTAGGCCGCGGTGGTGGAGACCTTGTGCGTCCGATCGACGTGCGCCTCATCGACCAGGTGCATCATGTGTTTCGCGCCCCACGCATCGATGTCCGCCCCCACCGTTGGATCGCCGCCGATCGTCAACTCGACGGGGAGCCCCAGATCACCGAAGACCTTCGCCACGATCACGGGAGCGATACAGATCGCGCCGATCGGCTTCTTCTGTTCGCACAGCCCGCGCACGAGCTCGGCCACGTCCTCCCGAACCGTCATGTCCCGCCCTTTGAGGCCGTAGTCACACAGATTGAGGGCGGCACCCAAGCCGCCGGGAATCAGCAGGCCGTGGATGTCGTCCGCCTTGACCTCGCTCACCGGGGTGACCGCGCCGCGGGCAATCCGGGCGGCCTCGACCAACATGTTGCGCGCGGGCGTATCCTCTTCCCCGGTTGCGTGATTGATCACCCGGGTTTGAGGGGCGTCAGGTGCGATGCAGATGCGCTCGACGCCCATCCGGTCCAGGTGAAAGAGGGTGAGCGTGGCCTCGTGAATCTCGCTGCCGTCATGGACGCCGCAGCCCGAAAGCAGTACCCCGAATCGTCGCATGGTGTCCTCCTTGCGTCTTCGCGCGGGTGAGGCCCCACAGGGGGGGAGCCGATCCGCCACCCTACCGCACGGCGCACGGCGCGCTCAAGGCCCGGGGGGCCGCGCGCGGTGCCGCTTGTCGCGACGAGTGCGTTTTGATCTACTCGCGGCGTACCCGAAAGAAGGAGCGGCGATGCCACAGATCGACTTCCCACCGCGGTTGCCTAGTGAGCGCGCGTTCGATGTCGTGGGCCTGGGCGCCAACGCGCTCGATCAGCTAGTGCAGGTCCCTTCTCACCCCGGCGCGGGGGAGAAGATTCGCTTCAGCAGTTATCTGCGCCAGGGAGGCGGCCAGACGGCCACCGCGCTGGTGGCGGTCCGCCGGCTCGGGTACCGAACCCGCTACATCGGTGGGGTGGGGGATGATGACGAAGGCAGGGCCGTCCTGGCGGAGCTGGCCGAGGAGGGGATCGAGACCGGTGCGGTGCGCGTGCGCCCCGGCGGACTGACCCAGCGGGCGCTCATTCTTGTGGGGGAGAATGGAGGGGAGCGCACGATCATCTGGGGCCGTAGCGAGGGGATGGTCGTGGCTGCCGAGGAGCTGACCCGCGAGGAGATCGCCTGCGGACGGCTTCTGCACACCGATGCCCAGGATCCGGGCAGCGCCGCCCGTGCGGCGGTCTGGGCCAGGGAAGCCGGGATGCCGGTCATGACCGATCTGGAGCGGGTCCGGCCGGGCCTCGAGGCCTTTCTGCCCGAGGTGGACGTGCTGATTGCGGCGGCCGAGTTCCCCGAGCGCGCGACGGGGCGAGCCGATCTGGCCGGGGCCCTGGCGATCCTGCGGGAGCGGACCCGGGGAGGCCTCGTGATGGTCACGCGCGGACAGAAGGGGGTCTCACTCCTCGAAGGGGACGGGCTGCGGCATATGCCCGCCTACCGCGTGGAGGCCGTGGACACGACCGGAGCCGGAGACGTCTTTCACGGCGCCTTCGCGGTCGCCCTTCTCCGAGGGCTGGATGTGCCTGCGGCGATAGACTTTTCGCAGGCCGTGGCGGCGATGAAGTGCCTCCAGCCAGGGGGCCGGCGGGGGATTCCGAACGATTTTGGCGCGGTGAGCGTTTTTCAGCGAGAAACCCCTCACCGGGAGGGGAGCCGCGAACCTTGACAGTAAGGCGGAACCTTGAATACGGTGAGGCACTTATAGATTGAGCCGGGGGTCGGAAGGGTCCCCTGGCTGATGCGAGCCGGGAGCGTCTCGGCCACCGGGAGAGGTATTGGCTGGAGGGAGCGTGGCGAACAGGCCTCCACAGATTCTGCCCCGAATTACCGGGCCGGCGGACCTGAAGGGTCTTTCGAAGGGCGAATTCGATCTCCTGGCCGAGGAGGTGCGGGACCTGATCATCGAAACGGTCCGCACCAACGGGGGCCATCTCGCCCCCAGTCTGGGCGTGGTCGAGCTGACGCTGGCGCTACATGCCGTGTTCGACTCCCCGCGCGATAAGATCGTCTGGGATGTGGGACACCAGTGCTACGCCCACAAGATCCTGACCGGGCGCGCCGACCAGTTCTCCTCGATCCGCCAGGTGGGAGGCTTGAGCGGCTTCTGCCGCCGGGTCGAGAGCCACCACGATGCCTTTGGCGCCGGCCACGCCAGCACCTCTATTTCGTCGGCCCTCGGCATCGCGGCCGCGCGAGACACCCTGGGCGAGCGCTTCCATGTCGCCGCGGTCATTGGCGACGGCGGTCTCTCGGGTGGCCTGGCCTTCGAAGGTCTCGACAATGCAGGCGGATCCGGGCGCGACTTCATCGTCATTCTGAACGACAACAACATGTCGATCTCGCCGACCGTGGGTGCCCTGTCGAGGCATCTGACCGAGATCATCACGCACCCGATCTTCGAGCGCGCCAAGAAAGAGGTCTGGGATCTCACCGAGAAGCTGCCGAAGGTGACCAACACCGTCCGTCAGACGGTGCGGCGCGTTGAAGAGAGCCTGAAGGGGCTTCTGACCCCGGGGCTCTTCTTCGAGAATCTGGGATTCCGTTACCTCGGCCCGATCGACGGGCACAAGACCCCCGAGCTGATCTCGGTTCTCAAGAAGGTCAAGAAGATGCGCGGGCCCATCTTAGTGCACGTGCTCACGCAGAAGGGGCGTGGCCTGGCCGATGCGGAGAACAACCCTCGCAAATTCCACGGCGTCCCACCGGTGAAACCGGAGAGCGGCAAGGTGGAGAAACCCTCCGGCCGCTTGTCCTACACGCAGGTGTTCGGTCAGACGCTGGTGCAACTGGCCACGGTGCGTCCCGAGTTGACGGCCGTGTCGGCCGCGATGTGCGACGGTACCGGCCTGACCGAGTTTTCGGAACGTTTCCCGGACCGCTTCTACGATGTGGGGATCGCGGAAGGGCACGCGGTCACCTTTTCGGCCGGCATGGCGACCCAGGGGTTGCGTCCGGTCATCGCGATCTACTCGACCTTCCTGCAGCGGGCCTTCGATCACATCATCCATGACGTGGCCCTTCAGGGACTGCCGGTGATCCTGGCGCTCGATCGTGCGGGACTGGTGGGTGACGACGGCGCGACCCATCACGGCGTATTCGACCTCGCCTACCTCTCCGCCGTTCCCAACATGGTGATTGCCGCCCCGCGGGACGGCCGCGAGCTGCGCGCGCTGATGGTGACCGCCGCATCTCACAAGGACGGGCCGTTCGCCATTCGGTACCCTCGTTCGGCGGTGCCGGACGAAGAGGCCCTTTCCGGCCTGCCCGACCCGATCCCGGTGGGTTCGTGGGAGACGCTGTCGGAAGGTGCCGACGGGGCGCTCCTCGCGGTGGGGACGATGGTGCCGGTTGCTCAGGAAGCGGCCCGCTCCCTCAAGGATGCGGGCATCGAGCTGGGGGTGGTCAACGCCCGCTTCATCAAACCCCTCGATACGGAGAAACTGGAGGCCCTCTTCGCGTCCCGGCTGCTCGTGACGCTCGAGGAGGGCACCCTCAACGGAGGCTTCGGCAGCCTGGTGGCGGGTGAACTGACCCGCAGGGGATGGGGCCGGCATGCCGGACAGCGCCTGCTCCGTTTTGGCCTCCCCGACGCCTTTGTGGAACATGGATCCCGGGACGAGCTCCTCCGCATGGTGGGGCTGACGCCGGGACAGATCGCCGATCAAATCCGCCTGGCCCTGCAGGGCAGTCGGCCCGCACAAGGCCGGACCGCCTATGGGGTGCCGCTCAGCTCGGGTTCCTAACGACCCGGCTTGGTGTCCGTCCCCGCTCCAGGTGAAAGAAGGAGGATCTTGGAGACATGGAGAAAGTCGTCATCCTCGGCTCAGGACCTGCCGGTCTTACCGCCGCAATCTACGCCGCCCGCGCGCAGCTGAATCCGCTCGTGATCGACGGACTCCAGCCCGGGGGCCAGCTCATGATCACGACCGAGGTGGAGAACTACCCCGGATTTCCGGAGGGCGTCACCGGCCCGGATCTGATGGAGCTCTTGCGCAAACAAGCTGCGCGTTTCGATACCCGGTTCAAGGACGGGCAGGTGACCGGTGTGGAGTTCGCCGAAAAGGCGCACAAGATCCACTTGGAGGGCGGGGAGGTCGTGGACGCCGAAACCGTGATCATCGCCACCGGTGCTTCGGCCCGCTGGCTGGGCATCGAGTCGGAGACGAAACTCCAGGGAGCGGGGGTCAGTGCCTGCGCGACCTGCGATGGATTCTTCTTCACGGGCAAGGAGATCGCGGTGGTCGGCGGGGGAGATACCGCCATGGAAGAGGCCACCTATCTGACCCACCACGCGAGCAAGGTCACCGTGATTCACCGGCGGGACGAGCTTCGCGCCTCGAAACACATGCAAGAGGCGGCCCTGGCGAATGAGAAGATCGAATTCGCCTGGGATTCGACTGTCGAGGAAGTCCTCGATGTGGAACAAGGCCGCGTGACGGGGGTGGTTCTTCGCAACGTGAAGACGGACGAGAAGCGCACCTTGGACGTCGAGGGGCTCTTCATCGCGATCGGTCACGTGCCGAACACCGATGCGTTCAAGGGCAAGATGGATACGGATGAGAGCGGTTACATCATCACCGATCCGCGCACGACGCGCACGAGTGTGCCCGGCGTGTTCGCGGCCGGGGATGTGGCCGATGCGCGCTACCGCCAGGGGGTGAGCGCCGCCGGCACCGGATGTATGGCCGCGATCGACGCCGAACGCTACCTGGGAGGTGAGCCGCCCGATCTCAATCGGGAGGTCTAGATTCGATGGGGCAGCCGACCGGACAGGATACGGACCAGGAACAGCTGCGGCGGATCGTCGTCTACGGTCACCCGACGCTGAGGCGCATCGCCGCGCCGGTGACCGAGTTCGACGATGCGTTGCGCGCGCTGGTGGGCCAGCTGTTTGCGACGATGTACGAGGCGCCGGGCATCGGTTTGGCGGGACCGCAGATCAACGAACTCCAAAGAGTGTTCGTGGTCGACCCGTCCTATGCCGACCGGGGCGGTGCGCGGCTGGCGATGGTCAATCCGGAGATTCTCGAGTCCAGCGGGCTGGAGACGTTCGAGGAAGGCTGCCTGAGCGTCCCGGGCGTGTTCGCCGACATCAAGAGGCCCGAAAAGATTCTCGTGCGCTACTTCGACGGACAGGGCAAGCAGCACGAGGAGGAGTTCGACGACATCATGGCGCGGGTCATCCAGCATGAGAACGATCATCTGGACGGCAAGCTCTTCGTCGATCACCTGAGCCCCATGCGCCGAACGCTGCTCAGAAAGAGGCTGCGGGAGATCGAGGCGGAGTCCTGACGGGGCCTGCGGAGCCGAGAGGAACGAAGCAGACGCAAGCAGATACGTTTCCCCAGCAACAAGGAGGTGGGAGTGGAGAGGGAGAACCATCACCCGGCGTCGTCTGATCCCTGGGACCAGATGGACGCGGCCTCCATGCGCAGCTTCTTGAAGACGGCGGCCAAACTCTGGCTGGCGCACGACGGACTCTGGTTCCAGGCAGTCGAGCGCCGCTTCGGCATGGAGGCGGCGATCGAGTGCGACATAGAAGCCTGGCACCACTTCGCCCCATTGGAAGCGAAGCGCATCATGGGTGAGTTGGGCCTGCAGCCCGGTGGGGGGCTGGAAGCGCTCGAAACCGCGCTTTTCCACCGGCTCTACAGCCACCTGAATGTCCAAAGCTGCGAGCGACCGGCGCCGGGGACGCTCATCTTCCGCATGAAGAGCTGCCGGGTGCAATCCGCGCGTGAGCGAAAAGGCCTGCCCGATTTTCCCTGCAAGAGCGTAGGCGTCGTCGAGTACAGCCGATTCGCCGAGGCGATCGATCCGCGCATTGAAACGAACTGCATCAGCTGCCCTCCCGATCCCCGGGGCGAGGCGCACGTGTGCGCCTGGGAGTTCACCCTGCCGGAGCCCGAAGGCGGGGACTCGTCCCCATGATCATGCGCACGACGACTCCCGCCGCTTTCATCGCGTGCGATGTCGGCTCCACGGCGGTCAAGGCGGTGGTGATCGACGCGCGAGACGGTCGCGTCCTGGATCGCCGCTACCTTCGCCACGGCACGAGGCAGGCCGATGGCACCGTGAGTCTCCTGCGGGAGATCGCTGCGCACCTCCCCGACCTGTTCTCCAGCGCCCGCATCAGTTTCACCGGCAGCGGTGGCCGCGCCCTCGCGCAGCGCTTAGGCTGCCCCTTCGTGCAGGAGGTCAACGCGGTCGCCCGCGCCACGGAGTCGAAGCACCCCGAGGCGGGATCGATTGTCGACCTCGGGGGCCAGGACGCGAAGATCATCATCTGGCAGCCTTCCCCGGGTGGTGGCGCGAAGCGCAAATTCTTCAGCATGAACGATAAGTGTGCCGGGGGCACGGGATCGGTCATTGACCGGATCGTGGCCAAGCTGGGCCTGGCCGCGGACACCGTGCGGTCGGTGAGGCTCGGCCACATCTCGACCCATCCGGTGGCCGCGCGGTGCGGGGTGTTCGCCGAGACCGACATCAACGGGCTTCAGAAGCAGGGCATTCCACCGACCGAACTTCTCGCCTCCCTCTTCGAGGCGATTGTCCAACAGAACCTGAGCGTCCTCACCCGCGGCGCGACGCTGCTGCCGCCGGTTCTGCTCCTGGGCGGGCCCCACGCGTTCCTTCCTGGGCTGGTCGACGCTTGGCGCGCAGCCTTGGCCACCCTTTGGCGCGACCGGAAGATCGACCTGCCGGAGGATGGGCTCATCGATGACCTCGTCATCGTTCCCGAGGATGCCTGCTATTTCGCGGCCCTGGGGGCGATCGATGCGCAAAGGGAGGATGCCGAGGCCCACACCGCCACCGCGGGGGAGGCATTGGCCGCGCTCGAGACGCTGCTCGAATCGCCCGCCGAGGTGGCCGGGGAACCCGGGCTGCTGGGAGAGCCGGGCGAGCGCGAGCAGGTCAGGCGGCTTGCCTACCAGGCGCCTCCTTCCGGTTTCCCTCTGCAACGCGAGGAGCGCGGGCCGCTCAAGGTCGTCATCGGGTTGGATGCCGGATCGACCTCGACCAAAGCCGTCTTGCTGGGCGAGGAGGGCGAGGTGCTCGGCAAGGCCTACCGCCTTTCCGCCGGGGATCCGCTGGCCGATGCGCGCCACGTCCTGAGTGAACTCGAGGCCCAGGCGCTGGAAGCAGGCTGGCAGCTCGATGTTCGCGGACTGGGGGTGACCGGCTACGCCAAGGACATCCTGGGCGAGTTCCTCGGCGCCGACCTCACCCTCGTGGAGACCGTGGCGCATGCCCGCAGCGCGCTCAGAGTCGATCCCGAGGTCGATGTGATCGTCGATATCGGGGGACAGGACATCAAGGTCCTCATTCTGCGCGACGGCCGCGTGCGCGACTTCCGGCTCAACAGCCAGTGCTCGGCCGGCAACGGGTTCTTCCTGCAGAGCACCGCCCGCCGGTTCGAAATCCCCTTGGAGCGCTTTGCCGAGCACGCCTTCCGGGCCACACGCGCCCCGCGATTCAATGTCGGCTGCGCAGTGTTTCTCGAGGCGGACATCGTCAACTTCCAGCAGATCGGCTGGCGTCCCGAAGAGATCCTGGCCGGCCTGGTGCGGGTGTTGCCGAAGAACGTCTGGCTGTACGTGGTGGGCGAACCGAATCTGGAAAGGCTGGGCCGCCGTTACATCTTGCAGGGCGGCACGCAGCGCAACGAGGCGGCCGTCAAGGCCCAGGTGGACTTCATCGAGGACCGCGTGCCCGGCGCGCAGGTTCGTGTGCATCCCCATGCGGGGGAGTCGGGCGCCATCGGGGTGGGGCTGGAACTGCTCAGAGGAGGCCGCCGCGCCCCAAGCCGGTTTCTCGGCTTCGACGCCATCCGCCAACTCGAGGTGACCGCCCGCCAGGACGAGGCCACCCGCTGCCATCTGTGTCCGAATCGCTGTCAGCGAACAATCCTGGAGGCCAGCAGCCGCGTGGGCGATGTGCGCACCTTCGTGGTGGCCTCCTGCGATCTCGGCCGGGCGAACGGGCAGGACCCCGGCTCCACTCCGGAGCCGGCGCCGGTCATCGCCCGGCCGGATTTCTCCAGCCAGTTGGCCCGCGAGGCGTTTCGTTGCCCGGATGACATCGCAGAGGGCGCGTCTCGCAGACGGGTGTGGGCCGACCGCTTCCCGCGCGTTCCCTGGCTCAGCGCCCAGGCGCGCGCGCGACAGAAACGCGAACATGTGCGCATCGGTCTGCCGAGGGCGCTGAACCTGTTCCAGATGGCCCCCTTCTTCATCGGATACCTTCGGTCCCTCGGCCTCGGACGGGAGCAGATACTCGTTTCGGGGCAGACCACCGAGAGGCTCTTCCGGCAGGGTGTGAAACGAGGCGCCGTCGACAACTGCTATCCGACCAAGGTCGCCATGGCGCACGTCCACGAGCTGCTCAATCGTCGCGAGCTGGACTGGATCCTGTTCCCGATCCTCGTGACGCTGCCCCAGGAGCTCGACTTCGCCGCCGGCGCCACGGTTTGCCCGAGTTCGCAGGCCGCCCCGGAGGTGATCAAGGCCGCGTTCACGCGAGAGGGTGACCAGTTCGCCCACCGCCAGGTGCGGTTTCTGGATCCCGTGTTCCATCTCGCCGAGGAGGAACTCTTCGCCCGCGAGATGGTCCGCTTCTGGGGACCGCTGCTGGGCGTCACCGGCGAGGAAAACCGGCGGGCGATCAGCGTTGCCCGGCAGGCCGCCGAAGACGCTCTGGAAGCCAAGATCCGCCGCCCGGCCCTCGAAGAGATCGCGCGACTCGAGCGGGAAGGGGACGTCGGTATCGTCGTTCTCGGGCGGCCCTATCACGATGATCGAGGCCTCAACCATCGCATCCTCAAAGATCTCAATCAGCGGGGCTATCCAATCTTCTCGATTGCGTCGCTGCCGCGGGAGAAGAGCTTCTTGATGCGTCTCTTCGGAGAGGAGATCGCCCAGGGCAAGATCGCCAGCCCGTTCGACATCTCCGATGTCTGGCGGCACAGCTTCAGCGCCAATTCCAATCTCAAGGTGTGGGCGGCCAAGGCGGTGGCGCGGCATCCCAACCTGGTGGCCCTCGACATCAGCAGCTTCCGCTGTGGTCACGATGCTCCGATCTACGCTACAGTCGAAGCGATTCTGGAAGCGGCCCGCACGCCCTATTTCACGTTTCACGACATTGACGAGAACCGGCCGTCGGGCGCGATTCGCTTGCGGGTCGAGACCATCGACTACTCACTGGCCGAGTACCGGCATCGATTCCACCCGCGGCGAGAGTCGCGAAAGAAGACCGGTCCGGTCCCTCAGCGGCCCGCCGCCCGGAGGCTGACTGCTGTCGAACGCTGATGCGATCAAAGGAGCCTGAGCCTGAACGTGGACCAGAAGATTCCTGACAGCCCTGCTTCACACCAGCCGGATCACCACTACCGCCTGGACACGCCGGCGCCGCTGGAGGAAGGCGCCCGCCGGCGGGTGACCCTGCTCTTTCAAGGTCTCACGCGTTCGCATGCACGCCTGGTCGAGGGCGCCTGGGAGGGTCAGGGCTACCAGGTCAAGAGCCTTCCGGCCCCGGACAATGAAGCGCTGGCCATCGGCCGCGAGTATTGCAGCAAAGGAATGTGCAACCCGACCTACTACACCGTCGGGAATCTGCTGAAGTACCTGCGCGGTTTGCGACGGGCGGGGGTCCCGCAGATCGAAGATCGTTTCGTCTATGTGACCGCCGGGGCCTGCGGGCCTTGCCGCTTCGGGACCTATGAGGCGGAATTTCGCAGGGCGCTCGACCAGGCCGGCTTTCCCGGACTCCGCATCGTGCTGGTGCAGCAGTCAGAGGGCGTGGCCCAGGCCGGCGATTCCAGCGGACTGCACTTCGATCGGGCGTTCATCCTCGCGTTGGGCCGGGCGCTCATCGTGGGGGACCTCCTGGGCGAACTCGGCAATACGCTGAGGCCCTACGAGGTCGAGCCCGGCTCGGTTGATGACGCGCTGGAACAGGGCCGCCGGTGGCTCTACTGGGCCCTGCGCGACCGGGAGAGCCCGGTGCCCGTTCTCAGGCGGATCCGCCGCGCGCTGGACGCCCTACCCATGAACTACCTGCGCGTTCGGCCGCGGGTGAAACTCACCGGGGAGTTCTGGGCCCAGACCACCGAGGGGGATGGGAACTACCATCTCGTTCGCTGGCTCACCGAGGCCGGCGCCGAGGTGATGACCGAGCCGGTGGGCACCTGGATCGAGTACCTGCTCTGGCGGCAACTCCAGTGGACGCGCGATCGGCGCGGGCTGGCGACGGACGATCCGCGCCAGAAGAGCCCCTTCCGTGAGCTGTGGCTGCGCGTCGGGCAGCTTCTCTTCGATTCGGTGCACGGCACCTACCGGGCCGCCCTCGGGTTTCGAACCGAACCGCTGAGTTCGATGGATCTGTTGGCGAAGTACGCGGAGGACTACTACAACCCCCGCATCGATGGGGGCGAGGCTCATCTCGAAGTTGCCAAGACGATCGCCACGGTTCGCAAACGACGGGCGCACATGGTGGTGTCGGTCAAGCCGTTCGGCTGTATGCCAAGCACCCAGAGCGACGGCGTGCAGGTGAAGGTCCTGGCCGACCACCCGGATGCCCTTTTCGTGTCGGTCGAGACCTCGGGCGACAGCGAGGTCCATGTGAAGAGCCGGATCGAGATGGTGCTCTCCGAAGCGAAGGCCAAGGCGCAGGAGGAGTTCGAGGAGGTGGCCCGCCGACTTGAGCTACCCCATCTGATCACCGATCCGCCAGGTGACCTCGAGATGCCGACCGCGACCACACCGCTGCCGAGGAGGGCGATTGGCACCGCCGCGAGCTACCTGTGGTGGCTGCAACGCCCCGCGGCCCTGCGAGCGCTGCCCGTGCCGAGTGAGGCGATCACCGACCTGCTGCGCCGGTACCGGCGGGGGATCGAGAACGACCGATAGGCGTAGGTGGTTGTGTCCTACGACTCCGGGGCGACCGCGTCGCCCCCGCGAATCAGGTCACGAACGAGCGCAAGAACCTCCTCGGTGCATCGAGAGACCGGGCCGTCCACATGCGCGCCGGACGCGAACGGGTGCCCGCCTCCACCCAGCTTCGCCGCCACCCGGCTCACGGCGTAGCGGCCCTTCGATCGCAAGCTCACCTTCTGCCGGCCGTTTGCGCGTTCCTTGAAGATGATGGCGATCTCGACGCCTGAGATTTCGAGCAGCTGAGTCAGGGCGTCGCGGAGTTCGTCAGGCTTGGCCTGGGTCTGCTCAATCAGTGCAGCGTCGATCGACGCCCAGGCGATGAGCCCCCCCTCCTCGAGCTGATAGGACTGGAGAAGCGCCCCGGTGAGCGCCACCTGGGCGGTGGTTTTTGAGGCAAATGCGTGACGGTACACCTTGTCCGAATCCGCCCCCAGCGCGATCAGATCGGCGGCGACACGGTGGGTTTCGGGCCGCCGGCGCAGGTACTTGAAGAAATTGGTGTCGTAGGCGATTGCCAAATAGAGGCAGGTGGCGGTCTCGGCGCTGATGGGCAGCCCCAAGGCCTTGATCACGTGCCAGCAAACCTCGCCGGTCGAGGATGACTCGTGGTCGCAAAGAATCTGCTCGGGAGGGTTGCCCTTGATTGGATGGTGATCGAGGTAGAGCACCTCGCGCGGCGCCATGCCCAGCTGATCGCCGAGCTCTCCGAGCATGGCGAGCTGGTGGGCGTCGACGACCAGAATCAGCTCATGTTCTTCGATCAGGGCGCTCCGATCCTCTTCGGTGATCAGGAGCCACTCGACCGCGTCATGGGCGCCGGGCAGGAAACGGTAGCGGGGGGGAATCTCGCCGACCGTCACCACCGTCACCTTGCGCTCGTCGGAGGCAAGCTGCCGGCGAAGGGCGAGCTGGCACCCGATCCCGTCGCCGTCGGGGGCCTGATGCGTGGCGATCAAGATACTCCGGGCGGCCAGGAGTTGCTGGGCGAACTGCTCGAATGTCAACACCGCTGCCTCTTCTCTAGGCGGGTCTGCGACCCTCCAAACGGTCACTCCGGATCATTGAGGAACCGCCAAATATAGTCGCAGCGGTCCGGCCGGTCAACAGCCCAGCCGTCTGTCATTGGATCAGATAGGTGCGGCCCTTCGCCTCCCAGTCCTCGCCCCGGGCCCTCAGAAGATAGAGCCCCAGGGGGAGCCTCTGCCCGCGGGCATCCAGGGCGCGCCAGGTGAAGGTCTCACCTCGCAGCTGGGTCGCGGAGAGGATGGAGCGGTGGACTAAGCGCCCGCCCGCGTCGAAGACCTCCAGCTGCCCACCTGTGGCGGAGACATCCTCTAAGCGTAGAGCGACCTCCCCACGGGCTGGAGAACTCACCGCGAGGCGGCCGCCGCCAACCGCGCGCTTTCCCTCCTCGGCGGCTTCGGGCATGCGAAGGATGCCCCAGTCGCAGGCTTCGGGGTCGTCGAATCCGGCCTCTGCGGCGCTTCGCTCCAGAATCGCGGCCACCGCCTCAGGCGACCAGCGAAAGTCGAAGAAGCCGCCCTCGGGCGCCGCATCGTAGAGGAGCGCGACCGCGCCCGCGACGTGTGGACAGGCCGCCGACGTCCCGCCGAATGGGGCGGTCGTGTGGGTGGTCACCTGATCGAGCGCACAGATCTCCGGCTTCGATACACCCTGCGGGGTGGGGCCCCGCGAGCTGAAGCTCTCGAGCACGGGGGTCACGCCACTCAGCGAGTAGGCGCCCACCGACAGGACCTCTTCGGCATCTGCCGGGATCACGAAGCTGCCGGCCGTCGTGCCGTGTTCGGGGAGGGGACGGCCGCCGAGCTGGAATAAGCGAAGGTTTGCGCCCTCGATGCCCGTCTTGCGCCGGATGACCAGCTCGACCGTGCTGCGAACGCTCGAGGTCGTGTAGAACAGCTCCCGGTAGGCGTAGCCCTCCGGCGTGGTGGCCTGCTCGCTGGTGGCAACGAGTTCCCCTTGTTCGTAGAGGTCCATTTCGAAGCCCAGGTCGTGGGAGTAGGGCCAGCGATCCCAGGTGAGCACCCAGACGTACTCGGTGCGAACCTCAACGTGCTGGTCGGTGATGGTCGTGTCGCCTGCCGCATCGAACTCATGGGTGTCATCCCCGTTGTCATCGAGGAAGGCCCCGCCCCAGAAGGCGGTCGCCTGGTTGCCGACAGCGTTGACCCACAACATGTCGTTGTTGATGGCGGTGTGCACGAGGTCCACGATGTCGCCGGTGCCGTCGCCCGGTCCCCAGAACCAGCCCACCGAGTGGGAGACGATCGAAACCCCTTCGTCGCGCATCCACCGGATGGCCGCTTCCAGCTCGGTCGGCGTGGCCGCGTTGGCCAGGTAGAGCTGGGCCCCGGGAGCGACGTCGTGGACGATCTCCGCGCAAGCCGTCCCGTGCGCGGTTCCGTTGCTGAGGTCGCCTCCACCACTGGTGCTGCCGACGAACGCGCGCATCTGCGTGTCGGCCGGAAGCTCTGATCCGAGAAGCCCACGGGCGCCGATAAAGCCCACATCCAGCACGCCCACCTTGATGTCGGTGCCGTCGACTCCCTGCGAGTGGAGACGGGGCGCCCCGCACTCGGCAACCCCCTCACTGATCTTGGCGAGGGGAAGTCCGGTGGGGGGGCGCATGGCGCTGTAGAGCCCCGGAATCTCGGCCAGCCGCGGCAGGTCTCCGATGGGGAGGCAGACCTGTGCACGATGGCCCCCTGCGCCTTCCCAGCGCAGCGCCGGGATCGCCGCCTCGCAGGCGGCGCGCAGGGTTTGTGCATCCTCGCCGCCGGGCCCCGTGTCGATCTGCAGCCTCAGCCAGCCCTGGGCGAAGAGCGCGTCATCGACATGAAAGAGCGGGCTCCGGGCGGGCCAGGGGGCGTAACAACCCTGTCCGGGCGAGCCGGGGGAGAGGCGCATCAGCTGTTCTTCCCACACGGTGTGAACCTCGCGCACCCAGGGCGCGAGGGGATCGTGGCTATCCGGGGCCGCGACTGCAACCACCTGACCATGGATCCCGAGCAGGGCGATACAGACGAGGATCATCTTCAGTCGGCTCATTCTCATTCCCCTCCCTCGCCGGTGGCGGCCTGCCACCCGGATCCGGCCCAGAACCAACCCACCCGAACGCCGTACCAGCCCGGGGTCATCGAGGTCGTCTGAGAGCTGTTGCCCGGCACCGCCTCGCGATCGGCCCGGGCCCACATGGATTCGGCCCACACTTCGAGGCCGCCCGAGCCCGTGATCTTCAGCCGCACTCCGGCATCGATGCCGAAGGAGATCCAGGATCCGCTGGATTCATGACGGTCTTTCAGCTCGAGTGAGCCGATTCCCGCCGACCAGCTTTCCGAGAAATAGACGTACCCCACCTGGGGGCCCCCGTAGAGCTGCAGGCTGGGGCTGGCGAGATGGACAGCGTGGGCATAGAGGCTGATGGGCACGAATCTCAGTTTGGTCTTGCTGGAGGTGATGAAGTCCACCGCCTCCGGTTCGGCCTCCCCAAATGAGTAGGCCCCTTTCAGGCCGATCGCGACCCAGCGGCGGCGCATCATCTCGAGCGAAAGGCTCAGCGCCGGCCGCGTGCCGTAGAGCTCATTGATCCGATCGTCCGAGAAGATGGTCGCCCCTCCGCCCACCGTGGCGACCGGTCCGGTGGCCCGCGCAGGGCCGGCGCCCACCAGGCCTAAGGCGGTCACCAGAAGCAGGGAGGCGATGGGGATCGCCAGGGATCTCTTGGGGTGTGCCATGCTGCGTCCTCTTGTTCGAATGGGCCGGCAGTTTCGGGTCGCATCCGCGACCCTTTCAGCTGCACCCTGCACTGTCAGCGCAATCTACGCCAGCCTTCGGTGGGGCGCAACCCGGGGGTGATGGGGAACAGATCGCTTCAGGATTCCGTCAGGGATGACGGATTTCTGAGGCCTTCGGCAGCCGCCCCTCAAGGGCTCCCAAGCGGCACGTTTTGTAAGCCGTTCGAATCATGCGTGTTATACGCGGGGCTCTCGTGGGGAAGCGCTGGGAAACGCGCCACGGCGGTGGCACACCTGATGCATGTAGGGGAAGTGGTTGTATGCTCTCTCTCACAACCAACGACCACCTCGGGGACTGGTGGACGGCAGTGAGTACACAGCAGCCGACTCGCGGGAACTAGGCTCCATACCCTTGAGTTCGGAAGGTGATCGGCTCCATGGAGGCCGTCCCCGGTCCAGCGAGGGAATCTCCCTTCCCGCCGTAATTTAGCATTGACTTCCCCCGTATGCGGTCGATACACTCCTTCGGCAGTCAATTCTAATCGGATTCTGCACCCAAACTATCTCTATCTACCCTGGTAACCTTGGAAGGGGTGATTCCTGTATGCCCGGAGTACGGGTTAAAGACGGCGAATCGTTCGAGAGTGCACTTCGCCGATTCAAGAAGAAGTGTGAGAAGGCTGGCATTCTTTCGGATCTCCGCAAGCACCAACATTTCGAGAAGCCGAGTGAGCGGCGGAAGCGGAAAGAGAACGCTGCGCGTCGCAAAGCGCTATCCAAAGCCCGAGGTCGCTAGCACCTGCGCTCGAGCCCGCAGGTTTCGATATTTCATCCGTCAGAGTCATCCGGATCCGTCGCTGCTGATTCCGGACGCTGGGGCTGTTTAGCTTTTCCGGATGGAGGAGCGGGTGAACGATCACGCTCTGCAGGCACTCGAATTCGATCGGATCCGCGAGCTGCTCGTTGTCCGGGCGGCCTCTCTGCCCGGGAAAGAGCGCCTTCAGACTGCGGGACCCTTCGATTCCATCGAGCGGGCGCACGCTGCCTTGGGCTTGCTGCGCCAGATAGTGGCGCTACGGCTTGAAGAACCCAGCTGGCCCGAAATCCCCGTGCCCGACTTGCGGTCCTGGATTGCTCAGGCCCGAACGCCGGGGAGCGTGCTGGAAGCCGATGCCCTTCAGGAAGTCGGGCGAGCGCTGCAGTTGGCCAAGCGGATTCGCGCGGTGTTTGCGCCGAGTGCCAGACGGGAGGCCTATCCCCAGCTGGCCGAGGTGGGCGATCGCGCCTCTGTCGATTCTGCCTTTGCCGCCCGGGTCGATCGGACCTTCGATCCATCGGGTGAGGTGCGAGACGAGGCCAGCTCGACCTTGCGATCGATTCGCCGCCGGCTTCGGCAACGGCAGCAGGAGGTCAGCCAACGGCTGGCCGGCCTGAGCCAAAGCTATCGGGAGAGCGGCGAAGACTCCTTCGTGACCCTGCGGGGGGGACGCTACGTCCTCAGCGTGGCCGCGGCGGAGCAGAGCCGCCTGAAGGGGATCGTCCACGACCGCTCCGCCACCGGGAAGACGGTCTACCTCGAGCCGCTCGACATCGTCGAGGTGAACAACTCCTTAGCCGAACTCGAAGCCGATGAACGGGCCCAAGTCTTTCGCGTTCTCTCCGAGCTGACGGCCTGGGTGCGCGATCACGGCGGCGAATTGATTGAAACCCAAGAGGCCCTGGCGGCGTTGGATGAATTGAACGCCCGCGCGCGGCTGTGCGAACAGCTCGACGCCACCGCTCCCTGTCTGGACGCCGCCGCCGGCACCCTGCGGCTCGTAAAGGCCCGACACCCCCTCCTGCATCTGGCCGCGGGCAAAGAGGTCATCCCTCTGAACCTCGACTTGAACGACGCCAGCAAGGGATTGGTCATCAGCGGCCCCAACATGGGGGGGAAGACCGTCGTGCTCAAGACCGCGGGACTGCTCGTCGCCATGGGGATGGCCGGCCTGTTCGTGCCGGCGGCTGAGGGGGCCGTGATTCCCTGGGTCGATGAGGTCTTCGTCGATATCGGTGATGAGCAATCGCTGGATTTCGACCTCAGCACCTATGCCGGGCACCTGCGGAACATGGAGGCGATCCTCTCCAGCGCATCGAATCGCAGCCTCGTCCTGATCGATGAGCTGGGCGCCGGCACCGATCCGGATGAGGGGGCCGCGCTGGGGATCTCGCTGTTGCGGGAAATCGGAGAGCGCGGGAGCCTGTGCATCGCGACGACGCACCTGGGCGCCTTCAAGACCTTTGCGGCCGACGCCGGCGGATTCACGAATGCCGCCATGGAACATGATCCCCAGACCCTCGAGCCGACCTACACTTTGCACGTGGGTCTGCCGGGACGATCGCACGCGTTCGAACTGGCCCGGCGGGAGGGGTGGCCGGCCCCCTGCCTCGAGGAGGCCCGTTCGTTGCTCAGCGACGAAAGGGTGCAGACCGAGTCGCTGCTCGCGCAGATCCAGGCTGAGAGAACGGCACTCGGCGAGGAGCGCGAACGGACCGAGGCGGACCGGCAACGTTTGAGCGCCTCGAGAGAGCGATTCGAAGAGCTTACCGCCGAGCTGCAGGAGAAGGTCGACGGCGTGGAGCTCGAAAAGGCGATCGCTCAGGATCGCACGTTTGCCGAGCTCCGGCGCTTGATGCGGGAGATGAAATCCAGGCTGGCCCTGCTCGAAAAGCGTGAGAAGGAGATCGAGCAGCAGGCCGCCAATGCCGCGGCAGCCGCCCAGACCGGGTCCGCTCGGCCGGTGGGCGAGATCCGCCGCTGGGTGCACGCCCGTGAGCGCGAAGCGGCCCAGCTGCGGAAAGAGCGCAGCGTACCGATCCGGCGGAAGGGATCGGGGGCAGCTGGCCGGACGCCTCTGTTGGACGAGGAAATCGTTGCCGGCCGGACCGCTTTCGCGCGTAGCCTGGGGGTGAAGGTGGTCATCGGGGTCACCGACTCCGAAGGCGATCGCGTCTGGGTGGAGCACCTGGGCCGCCGCATCCAGGTCCGGCGAGGCGATCTGGAAGCTCTTCCCCCGGGAAGCGAAGAGGATTCGGCGCCTCCCGAACCGCTTCCGGTCCGTTTGCCCGAGGAGAGCAGCGAACTGGTCAGCGAGGCCCTGAGGGGCGAACTCGATCTGCGCGGTTTGGATCAGGAGGCCTCCCAGGACCGTCTCGAGCGGTTTTTGGATCGTGCGCTCATGGCGGGCGTCACGCGAGTGCGCATCATCCACGGAAAGGGAACCGGAGCGCTTCGCAGGCGTGTCCAAGAGGTACTGGGCCACCACCCTCTCGTGAAATCCCAAAGGGAGGGAGAATCGGGCGAAGGCGGCTGGGGCGTGACGATCGCCTTCCTGGACGGTGGACGTAAGGCGGGAACCCCCTCACAGGGGACTCAATCGTAGGCCGACGGTGGAGAGTAAGGTGGAACGGATCGTAGGCGAGGATGCCGTCGAGCGCGTTCGGCAAGCCTCCGACATCGTCGAGGTGCTGGGCACCTACCTCGATCTGCGCCCCGCGGGGCGCAGCTTCAAAGCCTGCTGCCCGTTTCACAAGGAAAAGACGCCCTCGTTCCACGTTTCACCCGACCGCCAGTTGTTCCACTGCTTCGGATGCGAGGTGGGCGGCGATGTCTTCAGCTTCGTGATGAAGCATGACGGTCTCACCTTTCCCGAGGCGCTGGAGAAGCTGGCCCGCCGGGCGGGTGTCGAACTCCCCGAGAGATCCGGTCCGCGGGGCCCCGATCGGGGGAAGCTGATCGAGGCCCATCGGGAGGCGGTCCGATACTATCGGGCGGCCCTCGGAGCCCCCACGGGCGAATCCGCGCGCCAGTATCTCGGCGAGCGGGGGACTCCGGAGACGGTCCTGGGCGCCTATTATGTGGGATACGCCCCGGGAACCGGGCAGGCGCTGCTTGAGTTTCTCAGAAAGAAGTTCCCCGTGGAGCTTCTGGTGGCGGCCGGCCTGGTCGGCCAGGCGGATGGGGGGCGGCTCTACGACCGCTTCCGGGATCGGGTGGTGATCCCGATCCTCTCGGTTGCTGGAGATCCAATCGGTTTCGGAGCGCGAAGTTTGCGGCCGGATGCAGAGCCGAAATACCTCAACACGCCCGAAACCGCGATCTACAAGAAGGGGCGCATCCTGTTCGGACTGCCTCAAGCACGGGCGGCGATCAAGGATGAGGGTCGGGCAATCGTCGTGGAGGGCTACTTCGACGCCCTGGCGATGAGTTCGGCCGGCCTCCACGCGGTCGTGGCCCCTTGCGGAACGGCCTGGACGATGGACCATGCCCGGCTCCTGCTCCGCTACACGCCCCGGATCGTCTTTCTGTTCGACGGCGATCCGGCTGGGGAGAAGGCGGCCTGGCGGGCCCTGGAAGCCACGCTTCCGATCCAGGCGGAGATTGGCATCGTAGTTTTGCCCTCTGGAATGGACCCGGATGACATGGTTCGGGGTGGAAACTCGGACGAGCTTGTCGCCCTGCTGCGGGAGCCGATGAGCCCAGTGGGTTTTGCCCTGGATTCTCTGCGCCGCCAAGGGGTGGACGGTCCGCCGGGGATGAGGCGAATCGCGGCCTTGCTCGCGATCGTGGGAAACGTGGTTTCCCGCGAGATGATGATCGATGAGGCGGCCGAGAAGGGCCGTATCGCCGCCCGGGTGCTCCGCCAGGAGGTGGAACGCCTGCTGGCGCAGCGGCCCAGAGCACGGCGCACGCGGCCGGAGACGGAGAGCCCCGAGGGGCCCGTGCGGCTCGCGCCTCTGGAGGAGGCCGTCCTCAGGCTGGTGGTTGCCAGACCGGATGCCGTCGGCGTCATCCGGGAGGCCGCCCGGGGGGTGGCTGGATTGCGGGAGGGCGTGAGGGAACTCTTGACCTGGATCGATGATCGCACGCGCTCGGGGCAGGCCCCCGAACCACCCGAGATGCTCCGGCGTATCGGCCATGAGTTGGGGGATCAGATCGAGGTGGGTTTTCTGCTCACTGAGTCCCCGCTGGAAAACAGCGACCAGTTCCGCGAAGACCTAGTGCGGCATCTTCGCGAACAGGCGCTCGAGGCCCAGCTCGAAACGCTGGGCTACGAAATCCGCGGGCTCGAGGCCGAGGGCGGCCACGAGGACAAGCTGGCAGTGCTCCTGGCGCGCAAACTCGAACTCGCCCGGGAGCTTTCGCAGCTTCGGGGCGGCTCCGGAGCCGGCCGCACAGAAAGCACTGGACTAAGACCCTAAGACCAGGTATAAACGGAAGTTCTTGTCTGGAGGACTCCTACGTATGGCTCAGCCAAAGATGTCCAAGCCCGTAAGTAAGTTGCGGGCCCTGGCGCTTCGCCAAGGTTATCTGACCGAAGAACAGATCCTCGAGCAAACCGAGGCAAAAAAGGACATCGGGGCCCAAGTGGACTCGATGGACGATGCCTTCTGCATGATGCGCGAGCTCGGACTGGATATCTTCGAGTCGGAAGATGAGGCGCGCCGCAAAGTAAAGCAGGTTCGTCAGGCCGAAGAGGATCGGACGCCGGCGCGTCCCAGCCTCACCCCGGCCATCCGCTACGACGACCCCGTGCGCATGTACCTGCGCGAGATGGGGAAGGTGCCGCTGCTCAACCGTGAGGGCGAGGTGGCGATCGCCAAGCGGATCGAGGCGGCTGAAGAGAAGATCCAGGGCACGATGTTCTTGCTGCCCTGGGCGATCCGTGACCTGCAGCTGACCGCCGAGAAGCTGAAGGAAAACCGCGCCAAGCTCGAGGATCTGGTCCAGATCGACATGGGGAACTGGACCGCCGACTTCTCGAGCAAGAGAGAACGCCGGCGCGCCATCCAATCCGTCGGGCGGATCGTCAAACGTCATCAAGAGTACTTGAAGTACGAGCAGCAGCTCTCGCGGCGCCTTTCGGAGCGCAAGCGCACCCAGGTAGAGAAGCTGCGCGACAAAGCCCACAAGAAGCTGGGTGATGAGATCAAGAAGCTCGGGGCCAGTCCCAAGCTGATCGAACGCATCGGCCTGCGCCTGAAGCGGGAAGAACTGCGTCTGATCGAGGCCGAGCGCGAGATGTTCAGGCACGAGGAACAGCTTCACGATCTTCAGGTCAAGATCGGCGCCTTGGAGGGCGCGGCCGCGAAGTCGAAAAAGCGTGCGACGAAGAAGACGGCCGCGAAATCCAAGAAGAGGAAGGCCGACGAGGAGGCCCTGGCCGCTCTGGTGGCCGAGGAGTCCGAGGTCAGCAAGGTCTTCCGGAACGCGCGTCGGAAAGTCCGCCGGATCGAGTCCGAGGCGGGGCTGAAGTGCGAAGTCGTGCACGCGCAGATGCGCCTGATCCAGGAAGCCACGTTCGAACGCGAGACCGCCAAGAAGGAGATGATCGAGGCCAATGTCCGGCTCGTCATCTCGATCGCCAAACGATACACGAACCGGGGCCTGGAATTCCTCGATCTGATCCAGGAGGGCAACAGCGGCCTCATGCGCGCGGTCGACAAGTTCGACTACCGCAAGGGATACAAGTTCTCGACCTATGCCACCTGGTGGATCCGCCAGGCGATCACGCGCGCCATCGCGGATCAGGCGCGCACCATTCGCGTGCCGGTGCATATGATCGAAGCGATCAACAAGGTCGTGCGCACCTCGCGCAAGCTGGTCCAGGACCTGGGGCGCGAGCCTTCGCCGGAGGAGATCGGTTCGAAACTCGATCTGCCGGCCGAGAAGGTGAAGAGCGTGCTCAAGGCCGCCCAGGAACCGATCAGTCTCGACCGGCCGATCGGGGAAGACGACGACTCGAACCTCGCGGACTTCATCGAGGATACATCGGCGATATCCCCGGCTCACTCGGCGACCTTTGCCATGCTCCGCGATGAGGTCAACAAGGTCCTCGATACGCTCACGAAGCGTGAGGCGCGCGTCATCCGCCTGCGCTTCGGGCTGACCGAAGACGGTTGTCCCCGCACGCTCGAGGAGGTGGGGGCTTTCTTCAACGTGACCCGCGAGCGGATCCGGCAGATCGAGGCGAAGGCGCTGCGCAAGCTTCGCCATCCCACGCGCCGCCGGAGGCTGCACAACTTCCTGGAGATGGTGTAGTCGCGCGCCTGGGTGAGCGGACGATTGACCCCAATGCGCGGGCTTTGGTAGAGTGCTGCACGGCTCGCGCTTCGGGACTCAAGGGCCCATAGCTCAGTGGTTAGAGCCGCCGGCTCATAACCGGCTGGTCCTTGGTTCGAATCCAAGTGGGCCCAAGCGTCCATCGGGGCGTTTCGGAGGGCGGTTAGCTCAGCTGGCAGAGCATCGGCATCACAAGCCGGGGGTCACAGGTTCAAGTCCTGTACCGCCCAAGAGTGGAGAGCAGACCCACAGGCTGCTTCCATCATTGGATTTGGGGCGCGCTTGGGGGCGCGCCCTTTCCATGTCCCCTGGACACTGTGATCGCGAGATGGGTTTGGCGGTAGAGCAAGGAGGTTGCCCATGCGCGAGCAAATAGCGGTTCTTCAGAAGCTCTCGCTCCTCGACGAGCAAGTCCTCGAGGCCCGCAACCTCGTCAAGGCCAGAGAGGCCGATCTCGAGCGCCAGCGGGGAGAGGAATCGGTCCTGCAGGGCGCCCTGAGCGCCGAGAAGAAGGCTCTGGATGAGGCGCTTGGCCGTCACCGGGATGCCGACCGGGAAGTCTCCACCTGCCGCGACCGAAAGGCGCACTTCGAGAAGCAGCTTCGGGAAGTCAAGACGGACATCGAATACCAAACGTTGCTTCGCGAGATCTCCACCATGGAAAGCAAGGCGAGCGAGTGGGAGGATCAAATCCTCGAGCTCATGGAGTTCGAGGAGGCCTCGGAGGCCAAAGTCGGGGAGATGAGCAAACGGCTCTCCGCTTTGGGAAAACAGACGACGGACCTCGAACAGGTGGCTAAGGACACGGCCGCACAAGCTCAGAAGAGCATTGCCAAGCTCGAACGCGCGAGAGAGAAACTCCTCGGTGAGTTGAACGCGAAGATCCTCGGCAAGTATGAGCGTCTACGCGATCTCCGCGGGGATCTCGCGATCGTTCCCGTGATCGAGGGCGCCTGCGGCGGATGCCACTATGGGCTTCCGCCGCAGGTGGCCAACGAGGTGCGTCAGGGACAGGAGATCCGGTTTTGTGAAGGATGCGGGCGGTTTCTCGTAGCCGCCCAGGAGGCATAGACTAGAGACGGATCTGTTTTTGGAATCCGGAGCCGGTGAGGTGGTTGCGGGAGGCTCGCGTAAGCGGGTCGCCTGAGGAAAGTCCGAGCTCCAGAGGGCAGGGTGCTGGGTAACGCCCAGTGGGAGCAATCCTAAGGAAAGTGCCACAGAAAACAAACCGCCCCGGGAGGCGGGTTCCCCTGGGAATCCGCCGCCAGACCGAGGTAAGGGTGAAACGGTGAGGTAAGAGCTCACCAGCACTGGCGGTGACGCCGGTGGCTCGGTAAACCCCACCCGGCGCAAGACCAAGTAGGGAAGGATGAGGTGGCCCGCCTCGCTTGACTTCCGGGTTGGTCGCATGAGCCGGTCGGTAACGGCCGGCCCAGATAAATGACCACCACGGACCGTTCGCGGTCCGGACAGAACTCGGCTTACGGCCGGCTCCGGTTCCTTTGTCTGCGGTCTTTGTCAGTTGTATCGGGAGGGGCGAATCGGTGTGATCAGCGGATCCCGGAAGACGGCCTCCGCGGCCGGCCCAGTCGCCCAAAGCACCAGGTTTCTCCGTGTGCTCCCGCCGACCGCGCTCTTCGCCGGCGCCTTTCTGCTGACGCTCTTGATCGGTTTCGCCCAGCTGAACAGCTCGCGCACGGAGCGACCCCCCATCAGCGGCGACAGCGCCAAGTATCATGCGCTGGCCGAGGGCATCGAGCAACTGGTCGGCCAGCCCTCTTTGTGGTCCGATCTCCTCAGCGGCGACCTCGCGCCGGAGGTGCGTGAAGAGCTTGGCCTCGACCGGTGGGAATTCCAGCACGCGCCCGCCTACGTGATTCCCCTGGGCCTGGGCTATGCGCTCATGCCCAACAACGAAGGGGTGGGCCGCGCATTCTCGCTCCTGTTCTATGCCGCCTCGGCCGGCCTGCTGCTGCTCATCGCGCGCCGCTTGCTGGGGCCCTTCTGGTGCTGGTTGGCGCTCGCAGGCTACATCCTCTACCTGCCGCTTCTGTATTTCGCCACCGGAATCCAGACCGAGGGGTTCGGCGGCCTGGTGCTCCTGCTCGTGAGCTTTCTGCTCCTGCAATGGCATCGGCGTCCCGGACGGAACACCGCCCTCCGGCTGGGCCTGGGACTGGCGCTGCTCTTCCTTGCCAAGACCACCTTCCGGCCTCTCGCGATCCTCTTCCTGGTCGGCGAACTCGTGTGGCTCATGCGCGGGCGGTCCGGGCGTCGCTTCGGCCTGCCCCTCCTGCTCGCGACGCTCGTTCCCCTGGGGCTCTGGTACGGCGCCCTCCTGGCCGCCCACATCCCGGTGGAGAATATCTCCCGAACCGGGGAGAGCCAGCTGTGGCTGTACCGGGGTAACTATGTCCCGAATCAGGGCTGGGAAACGACGGCCATGGGCGACCCGATCAACGACATCATTGATGAAGCCGGAAAGGAGCTCCGCGAGGCGGGCGGCGACGAGATGACGCCGGACGAGCGGCAGCGGCAGCTCTACGGGCGAGCGTTTCGGAAATCGCTGGCCCGATACCCGGGGGGCTGGCTTGCCCTGGTCGCCAAGAAGGCGAAGCTCTATTGGACCTACCCGGCCCGCAAGACCAGCCTGCCGACCGTGCTGGGCGACTACTGGATTCCGCGGTGGATTCACCTCTGCCTCTATCCGCTCGGGCTCCTGGGATTGGCGGTGCTGATGCGGCGCGCTCCCGCGCTCTGTCTGCCAGCACTGCTGGCTCTGGGGGTCTCCGGCGTTCACGCCCTGAGCCACCTGGTGGCGCGCTATCAGATCCCCGCCCTTCCGATCTGGGGGATCATCGCCCTCGTGGGGCTGCGTGCCTTCGGCCTGACGTTTCGGCGCCTTTGGGCCCGGCGGTCCTGTCTGCCGCAGAGAGATCGGCGATGGGGATGGGCTCTCCTGGCAACGCTGCTGGTGATCCTGGGCTGGGGGCTGACCGCACCGGCATATGGTCGGTCGGTCGCCGAGGGGTGGCGGTGGTATCTGCTGGGGGCCGGGCTGCTCGGCCTCGGGCTGGCTCTCCTGGGGCCCTTCCTGGTCTTCCTCGGCCGCCAGGCCGACCCGAAGCGCCGGCGCAGTGCCTGGTGGCTGGGTGTCGCTCCCCTCATCTTCGGTCTCACCACGCTGGGAGAGGTCATCAGCGAACCGGACTGGGATGCCTTTTCCGCGACCCTCCGCAGGCCGGGGGACCTGTTGATCCAGCGGATTCCGGTGGGCAATTCGCAGCTGACGCGACCGGACCTCTTCACCGACGCTTGGGTGGAGATCGACATGCTGCGATCGATCGAGGGGTCCTTCACCCTCGAGGTCTGGGCCGGCGGCGAGCATCTCCAGACATACACGGACAGCGTGGGCGCCGCGTACGAGTCCTTCCTCTTCGATCCCGCGATCCACCCGGCCCAGGATCGCTACCGGAGGGTGGCGGACAAGTATGCTCACTTCGTCGATCGGCGCCTCGCCCGGGAGTACGGCGAGCGAAATCCACGCTTCGACTACTTCCGTCGCTGGGTCCGGGTGCCGGTGCCGCAGCACATGTTGGGTGGGGATTTCCTGCAGGTCGAGCTGAAGTTGACGAACGCTACAGGAGGGGGCTGGGTCCGCGTCTACGGTGACCTCTTCCCCGAGCGGGGGGAGGGCAGGCAGTTCCGTGGTCCGGCCATCGGCGAGAACCCGAACGATTTCTCCCACTACCGGGCCGAGTTTTTTGCCGGTGATCGCGAGCGCATGGATGCGCGCCTGACCTGCGGGCATCTCCTGCGCAGCCGGGAGGCGCTTTCGCAGCGGCTCGAGGGTGGACAGAGGGCCCGTCTGGGGGATCGCCCGGGACAGTCGCAGGGGGAACTTCGCATCCGGCTACGGGTGGCTCTGCAAGGAGCACTCGTTTACCGGGACGACGAGACGGGCACCCCCCAGCGAATTTGGACCCTGACCCCCCAACCGGAAGACCGACTGGTCGATCCGGGCGGCATTCGCAAGTTTCGGTGGTGGAGGAGCGCGCACTTTGACGGCACCTGGATCTACTAGGCGTACCCCCCGGGTTGCTCTGCTGGGGCTTCTGGCCCTGGTCCTGTGCGTGTCCAGCGCTTCGCCGCAGTACATCACCTTCGGGAAGAACAAGGTCAACTACCACGAATTCGAGTGGCAGGTTCTGCGCAGCGAACATATCGAGCTCTATTTCTATCCGGAGGAGGAATCGCTTGCCCGGCTGACATTGGCCGCGGCCGAAGAATCCTACATTCACCACCGCGAGGTGTTCGTCCACGAGATGGATGAGCCGATTCCGATCATCCTCTACAGCAGCCATCACGATTTCGAGCAGACCAATATCACCTCGATGCTGATCCCCGAAGGGGTGGCCGGTCTCACCGACCTGTTGCGCGGCCGCGTGTTGATGCCGTTCAACGGATCCTTGAGCGACTTCTATCACACCCTCCAGCATGAGCTCGTTCACGCCTTCCAACTCTCGATGAGCGAGCGGGCCAGGCGCGAGCGGTTTCGCTATCGCTCTGCGCACATCCCCCTGTGGTTTACCGAAGGGTTGGCGGACCACTGGTCGGGGGAATGGGACGCCGACGGGGACATGATCCTGCGCGATCTGGTGATTTCCGGAGATCTGCCCTCCATCGGGGAGTTCTGGCGCTATCGCGGCACGTTCGTCATGTACAAACTGGGCCAATCGGTGCTCGATTTCGTCGCCCAGACCTACGGCGACGACAAGCTGACGCTCTTCTACACGGAGGCGTGGCGGGCCCGCCGGTTCGAGGACCTCTTTCCCCAGATTCTCGGCGTGAGCCAGCAGGAGCTGTCCTCCCGGTGGACGCACTGGCTGAGGGAACGCTACTACCCGGAGATCGAAGAGGCGACCCCGGTCTGGCATGTCGCGGAAAAGGTGAACGATGAGGGGACGCAGCTCAAACCGACGCCGGTTCCGGCCGGCATCGAGGGCCTGGAAGACCGGTACATCTACATTTCACCTCGCACGGGCTACACCAACCTCTACCTGGGTTCTCTGCGGCCGGATGAGCCGGAGGCCGAGGTTCTGATCAAAGGGCAAAGGCATCCCGAGCTGCTCTCCTTCCACGGATTCCGCAGCCGGCTGGATGTTTCCAATCGTGGCGTGCTCATCTTCTCCAGCCACGGCGGGGAGCGCGACGCGCTGGTCGCCTACGATCTCAGCAAACGAAAACGAGTCGGACGGTGGACGCACGATGCGCTGGTCGGGATGACGTCTCCGCAGTGGGACGGCGTGGGGCAGCGGGTGGTGTTCTCAGGTCTCAGCCGCAAGGGGCAGAGCGACCTCTTCCTGCTCGACACCGACAGCGGCGAGATCACCCAGCTCACCGATGACCTGTTCTACGACGGAGTGCCGGCTTTTCACCCGGACGGCCGTCACGTGGCCTTCGTGACCGACCGAGGTCCGCACGGACGCAACGGCGCGCGAAACCTGATGCTGCTCGATCTGAACACGGGAGAACGCAGCTGGTTGACCCAGGGTCCTTGGTGGGATCTCTCACCCAGCTGGTCACCGGACGGGGAGCGGCTGTTGTTCGTGTCCACCCGCGACGGAATGCGCGATCTCTACACGGTCGACCGCAATGGCCGGGGACTCAGGCACACCTTCACCCTGGAGGCGATCCTGGATCCCCGCTGGTTGCCGGGTGGGGAGGAGGTGTTGGCGACCGTGTTCGAAGGGGGACGATTCCGCGTCGCCCGTATTCCCCTGGATGCCCAGGGCGCCGATCCGTTTGCGCTCTCCGCCGTGCCCGAGGGCGGTTGGGACTGGGAAGAGGACGGCAACGAGGTTGTCGCCGCGTCGGGCGAGTACCGCACGCGATTCGCGCTGGATGTTGCGCAGGGCGGGCTCGCCGTTGAACCGGGCCTGGGATCGGCCGAGGGAGTGCAGCTGCTCTTGCGGGATCTTCTGGGCAATCAGCTGATCTTCATGCACCTGGGCAACAGCACGATCTCGACGCACAACTTTCTGGACAACTTCTCGGCCGGGGCGACCTACATCGATCTCAGCCGACGCGTCAATCGGGGAGTGAGCGTCTACCATCATGCAGGCAACTACTACGACGCGCTCGACCGGCCGTTCTTCGAGCGGCGCGCGGGAGTGACCGGGCTGCTGTCTTACCCGCTCTCGCGGTTCGAGCGGCTGGAAACCAAACTCGGGCTTGCCTATTCGGAGAAGGACAAACCGTTCGACAACTACTTCCAGGCCGGCGTGATCGCGACCCACTACGTGTCCTGGATTCGCGACACGGCCCTCTGGCTGCCGACCGGGCCCATCGATGGACAGCGGTATCACCTCACCCTCGGGATGACGATGAACCTGCATCGGCCCGGTGTCGAGAACGTCCTTTTCCTGGGCGACCTGCGGCACTATCTCCGTTTGGGCTCGCGCTCCGCGCTGGCGCTTCGCCTGCAGGGCCGGGCGAGTGGGGGGCCGGATCCGCAGACCTTCATGCTCGGGGGAACCCACAGTCTGCGCGGTTACCCTTGGCGCAGTCTTCACGGCCGGCGGGCGGCGCTGGCCAATGCTGAGATTCGCCTCCCGCTGCTGCACGGGCTGCTTCTGGCCCCGGCCGGCGTGGGGCCGATGGTGTTTCCCGGAATTCAGGGCGCGCTCTTCTTCGACGCCGGACAGGCCTGGGATGATGAGTGGCCGGACCTGGTCCGGGGCAGCTATGGCCTCGGCTTCCGGATGGGATTCGGTGGGATGTTGGTCTTGCGCTTCGACATCGCCCGCCGGACAGACTTTGAGAACTGGCCTTCGAAGACCTATCGGGAGTTCTTCATCGGATGGAACTACTAAGCCGGACAGGGTGGATGCGGCTCGGTCTGCTCCTTGCGGTCTGCATGACCGGGGCGGGAGACGTCCGGGCGGGATCCGAGCGCTCCTCGGACACCGAGGCGCTCCCCACCGCCGAGCCTACCTGGCGTGCCGAGATCGGCCGGACGGTCGGGCTGCGGTTGGGTGGGTCGGCCGACCTGGTCGCGATCGGTACGCGTGATCGCCGGATCTCCCTGTTGCGCCTCAGCGACGGCGAGGTGCTGTGGGAGCAGCGTCTGGAGGCGGGCGTGCAGGGTGGTGTCCGACTCGAAGGCGCGGCCGTCTACGGGGTCACCGACTTTCCGGACGGAAAGCTCTTCTGCCGCGAGTCCGGCACCGGGCGCGTGCGGTGGGAACATGAGATGGGTGAGGCGTGGGACGCACCGCTGATCGATGGCCGAAAACTCTTCGCCGCATCTCTGCAAGGTCACGTTGTGTGCCGAGACCTGGCCACGGGGGCGGGACTCTGGGAACGCGATCTGGAGGGCATGGTGCGCTCACCGCTGTTTGTCGGGGACAGCCTGCTCTTCGTGCCCACCGTATCGGATCGCTTCTTTGCGCTCGATGCGCGCACCGGTGAGACGGTCTGGACGGGGATCCCCGGCGGTTCCCTCTATGGAGCTCCCTGCGCGTTCAGCGGGCTCATCTGGACGGTGAGCTATGACGGAGTCCTTACCGGTTGGCAGCCCGCGGACGGGTCGGTTGCCGTCAGGTACAGGTTGGACCCTCATTTCCGGGCGGGTCCGGTGGCCGATGCGCAAGGTCTGACCCTGGTGACAACCGGCGGCCGGGTCATCCGAATGAGCGGATTCCCACCGACCACCTCGTGGGAGCGGCCCTTGTATGCCGCTGCAGAACTCCCCCCGACCCTGGATGGCGAGCTGCTCTGGCAACCCCTGCGTGATGGGCGGGTGGTCGGGCTGACGCTCGAGACCGGCGAGCCGGTGGCGTCCTTCTCCCTGGAAGCGCCGGCCGGCACCCACGTCCTGACCGCGGGCCGGAAGCTTCTGATCGGTGGGGGGCGAGGCGACCTCTATTGCTTCCCGGTCTCCGGGCCGCCTCGAGAAGCCCAGTCGCCGCCGGATCCCAAGGTGACTTCAGGGTCCCTGGCCCAGCCGACGCGCCGCCTCCCGCTCGCGGCAGCCGGCCAGGTGGGCTTTTCCCGCCCCTGGACCGCCCCAGCGCCGGAGAGTGGACTCGGGCACCTGCGAGGGAGTTTGGCAAGCACCAGCGCATCGCGGGGGGGAGGATTCCGGCTGGGTGCGGCGGAGCTGTGGGCGGCCAGCTGGCTGGTCGGGGCCGGGTTGGCTCTCTGGTTCCAGGATACGGCGGATGACGCCTATCAGGATTACCTTCAGTACGGAAGCCGCCTGAGACGAGAGGACGCCTTGGACCGGGCGGAACGGTATGACCGCTACGCGCTCATGGCCTGGGCCGGATCCGAGGTCTGTTTTGTCATGGCACTGTACAACTGGCTGTCGGGTGACGGAGGGGAGGGCGATCGTGAGTAGGTGGCCCGCCGGTCTGTGGTCAGGTCTGGCCCTCACGCTGGCGTTTGCGCTGGTGGGCTGCACCGGACGCGACCGGGACAACCCGTTCGACCCCCAGAACCCGGGCACCGGTGGCGAGCCGACAGGCCTACGCGCGGTGGCGAGTTGCGATCAGGTGGACCTGACCTGGACCGATCAGCAGATCCTCGACCTGGAGGCGATTCAGATCTGGCGCGGCGTGGGTCCCACCGGAGACGATCTGGGCGAGCTGCTGACCACGACGCCACTGGATGCAGCTGCGCTGTCGTTCACCGACACCTCCGCGGAGAATGCGGTCCTCTACAACTACACGGTCGAGTTCCTCTTCACCGGCAACGACCATGCGTTCCTCGCACCGGTAGAGGCGGAGCCGGGCAGCGGGGTGCCTTGGGTGGGCGATCCGTGCGGCTGGGGGTTGGCCCGCCTCTCGCCCGACGGACGCAGGATGATGGAGCGGGTGATGACCTCGGCGCTGATCACCGATATCCAGGTTGACCAGGAGCACCACCTCCTCTACGCGTCTCACATGGACGGCGATCGGGTCGTCGTCCTCGACTCGCGCTCCGGGCTCTATCTGAGGGAGTACGCGATCAACAGCGCGACAGGCCTGGACTTCAAGACCGCCGACAACCTTCTCGCGGTGACCTCCTACTACGAACAACAGGTAGCCTGGATCACGATGGACGGGGCGCAGAGCGTCACGCTCTCGGCCTCGAGCTATCCGGAGGCGGTCGCCCTCCGGGACAGCAGCCTGACCTGGATCGCGTTCGAGGACGGATCGGTCTTAAGGCACGACCTGCGCAGCGAGACGACGAGCGACACGGAGGCCGGACTGTTGCGCGCCGTCGCCCTCGCCGACGATGCCGAAGGCGGTGGGTGTTGGGTTGCCGATCGCGACGGCGGCCAGGTCGCCTATATCGGCGACGATGGTGTGATCGCACGCAGCGCCGTGGGTCTGGTGGCCGAGCCGCTCGATCTGCGTGTTTCCGGAAACGGAACCTGTTGGGTGGCCGACTACTCCGGCGACGCATTGATCGAGCTGAACCGCGACTGCGAAGAGGTCACTCGGCACGAGGACGTGGGACGGGTCGCGGAGGTGCTGTTCGATTCTACCAGCGGTGCGCTGTGGGCCACTGTGCCCGACGATGGGCTCGTGATCCGGATTCTGCCCCAGGGAACGCGGGTGAGCCTCGAGTTGGCCGGATGTCCGCGTCGTTTGGCGGGGGATTGGCTCGGGGGCTGCGACTAGCCGAGTGCCCTCGCGACGAACGCTGGTGAGAAATGCGGCCTAGCCGTCCCGAGAGAAGCGGCGCCGCGCGTCCATCAGAAGTGGAAAGAGGGCGCACACCACCAAGACTTCATTCCGGGCGATCAGCCAGAAGCTCACCGGACTCGATTCCTTCCCGAAGCAACCGCAGTTGATGTCGATCCCACGCAGGATCGCCTGGAAGAGCGCGAACACGAAGAAGAGCAGCAGACCGCCCAAGATGACCGCCCCGCCTCTCCAGAACAGACCGGTCACCAACGCCGCCGCCGCCACCAGCTCCACCGCCGGGAGAGCGATCCCGGTCACGGTCGCCACCTCGGGGGGGACGATCCGGTAGGCGTAGGTGCTTACGGCGAACGCATAGGGATCGTGGAGCTTGCCGACGGCCGCCCACACAAAGGTCCCGGCCACCAGAAGTCGGCACACCCATTCGAGGGTCCGCAGCACCTTGGGGGACACGCGGCTGACCGGCAGGATGACGAGCATGACGTAGCCCAGGATCAGGGCGCCGAGGCTGAGACCGGTGAAGATCGCGATGGAGGTGATCACGGCTGGGCCTCCTCTCCGTCGATCAGGTCGTCATCGCCGTATTCATCCCCGTAGTCGGTGCCGAAGTCGTCCTCGAACTCGTCATCCAGGAGCCCATCGGTTCCGCTGGCGAGCGGATAGGCGCGCTCGGACCAGCCTTCGATTCCGTCCGCGAGAATCACCACCTCCGCTTCGCCGGCCTCCAACAGGCGCCGGGCGAGGTCATCGGCCAGGCCGACATCCCGCGCGCTGCTGTAGACCACCAGCGGTTGTCCGGCTGTCCAGACCTGGAGTTCCGGATAGAGGGGAACGAACTCCTCGAGGGGAAGGCAGAAGGCATCCTCGATGTGCTCTATGGCGAACTGCTCCTTGCTCCGTGCATCGACAAAGATGTACTCCGCCTCTTCGAAGAGCTGCCGAGCTTCGCCCAGAAAGACCGCCCTCGCGCCGCTCTCGGTCAAAAGGAGAGGCTCGGGCAGATCGATCGGGAGAGGGTCCACCCGCGTTTGGTTGAGCGCGAATCCAACCGCCGCACCCACAACGATGATCACGATCGCCTGAGGAAGAGCGCGCTGCAGGATCCCCCGCACAAAGGCGCCGCCCACACCGCCCATGGCAATACCCCCAGTCCGCAAAAGGTGAATCGATTTGTTAGCCTTTTACGCTGGCGCGGACCGGAATCAAGATTTCGGGCTGCGCGGGATCATCGGTTTCGATGCGCAGCTCCTCCCGGATGGGTCCGGCCGGCAAGTCAGGTCCGGTCGTCAGCGTGATCTCATAGATGCGGCCTTCTTCGACCGCCTTCCAGGTAACCCCGATCTGGTCGATGCTGGGCGTCACGCTGAGAACACGGTGCTGCCCTTCGGCCGCGGCTTCCACCCGAATCGTGGCGGTCTTGATCACCCCCATCTTGAACCGGCCAAGGGACAGCGTGGCCGGGTTGACCCTGAAGAACCCGTGGACCTTGCCCTTGAGATAGATGGTCCAGGGGATCGTGGTCAGGTTGTTCTTGATGCCCGGGCGAGCGGTAATGTGTCCGATCGGGGCATCCGGCTTGAGGGTGACCACCAGGTCGAAGCCCGTGCTATCCGGCTCGTCGATCGGATCCAGGCGGTAGGTGAATTTCTCCTCGGGTAGGGGGACGCTTTCGATCACGAGGCTGTCCTCGCGGGCGGCCTTGAACGTGATCGTCCGGCTGGGCGTGGTCCCTCGGAGGACCTGCCCGAATTGGGTGAGCTCCGGGCTGACCTGCAGGAGCTGCAGCACCTGGACCTTCACCTTGACCTGTGTTCGGGGCGAGGCCGGATCATTGCTGACGACGGTGACCCTCTTCAGGAGGTCGCCTTTGTAGTGCTTCGACCGGAAGGTGATCTTGAGCATGGTGGTGTCGCCCGGGGCCAGAACCCGTTTGAGCACATCCGGCACGGTGCAACCGCACTCGGACTTGATCTCGCTGATCCGAAGCGAGTCGGTGCCGGTATTGGTGATCACCGTCTGGGAATGCTTGACGCCTTCCTGGGGCATGGTTCCAAGCTCGATGATCCCCGGACTCACCTTGATGACGGGTCCTTTCGCGCTCACCCCTTGCGCGTCTGCCGCGAAGGGGAGCGCAAGCAACACCAAGAGACCGGACCACAGCAATGTCGGTCGCATCTCCAAACTCCTCCCAGAATTGCGTTCAGCTGCTCACCTGGTGGTTTAACTGTTGAGATCGTCTGAAGATCCCATCAATCGCGCCCCGAAACCAGTGCGACAGTCTATCCGGGCCGGGCGCATTAATCAACGAGCGGGCATCGCGGAACCGCGGCGGCAGATTCATTGTAGTGAGGACCGCTCTATTGCATGTTGGGCGTCTGGTGGAATGAGGGAAAGGAGCCGTTCGATGGAGTGGCTGGATCTCGGGGGCGCTCTGGCCCGCACCGCGGTGGTGAGCCGCTTTCGGCTCGACGGTGGCGCGATGTTCGGCCAGGTGCCGAAACCCCTGTGGAGCCGGTTCAGCAAGGCGGATGAGCAGAACCGGATTCCCCTGGTCGTGAGGATTCTGCTGTTGCGGCTCGGCGAGGCCACCGTTTTGGTGGAAGCTGGCACCGGCAGCGATTTTGACGCTCACAGCGCGGAGCGACTGGGATTGCCCGCCGATTCGATCGATCTGGGCTCCGCCCTTCGTCAGGAGGGCATCGACCCGGGTGAGATCACCCACTTCATTGCCACCCATCTGCACTTCGATCACGTGGGAGGCGTCGGCCATCCGGACCAGGCCGGCGTGCGTCGTCCGATCCTGCCTTCCGCCAAGGTCTATGTTCAGCGATCCCATTGGGAACGGGCCCGCCAGCCGGGGCCGAAGGAGTCGCGCAGCTTCCGCACTGAAGACCTCGACATCATCGAAGAGATGGGGCTGGAGTTGCTGGAGGGCGAGGAGGAGATCCTCCCCGGACTGTCCGTGCGGCCCTCCCAGGGACACACGGCGGGACTGCAGGTGGTGATCGCGCGCGGCGCAAAGGGCTCGCTCTACTATCCCTCGGATCTCATTCCGACCCTGCCCCACATCCGATCGGCCTTCACCATGGGCTACGATATGTGGCCCGATCGGCTGATCGAGGAGAAGGCCGCGCTGCAGAGCGAGATCATCGACGCCAATGGCCTGCTGGTGTTCGTGCATGACCCGCAGACCGCAGCCTGCCGCTTGCAGCACGGGGCCACTGGGATCAGCGTGAGGGAGAAGGTCACCTTTTAGCCCCGGAATGCGTCCAGGCCGGTGATCTGCCTCCCGACGGCCAGGGTGTGGATCTCATGCGTGCCTTCGTAGGTGAGCACGCTCTCCAGATTGGCGGCGTGGCGCAGCGGAGGGAATTCGACCGTGATTCCCCGGGCTCCGAGAAGGGTCCGGGCCGATCGGGCGATCTCCAGCGCGGTGCTGACGTTGTTGTACTTCCCGAGCGAAACGTGCCAATGTCTGGCGTCGCCGGCATCCTTCATCCGGCCCAGCCTGAGATTGAGGAGCTGGGCCTTGGTGATCTCGGAGAGCATCCACACCAGCTTCTCCTGGCTCATCTGGAAACCGGCCAGCGGCCGCCCGAATTGGGTCCGCTCCTTGGTGTAGTCCAGGGCGGATTGATAGCAGGAGATGGCCGCTCCAGTGGCTCCCCAACAGATGCCGTAGCGGGCTTCGCTGAGGCAGCCCAAAGCCGCCCCCAGGCCGTTCGCGCCCGGCAATCGATTCGCGCCCGGGACGCGCACGTCCTTGAAGACCAAGAGTCCGGTCTGAGAGGCCCGCAGCGAGAGCTTCCGTTTCGTCTCGGGGGCCGAGAACCCGGCCGTTCCCTTCTCGACGATGAAGCAGGCCAGGCCGTCATCCAGTTTGGCCCAGACGATGGCCAGATCGGCCACCGAGGCGTTGGTGATCCACATCTTGGCGCCGTTCAGGATGAAGTCGTTTCCATCGCGCTCCGCCCGGGTGGTCATGCCACCGGGGTCCGAGCCGTGGTCCGGCTCGGTCAGCCCGAAGCAGCCGATCATCTCACCTGCAGCGAGCTTGGGGAGGTAGGTCTGCTTCTGCTTCTCGGATCCCCAGGTGTGAATGGGATGAATCACCAGCGAGGTCTGCACGCTGGCGAAACTCCTCAAGCCGCTGTCGGCCCACTCCAGTTCCTGACAGGCCAGGCCGTAGTCGACGTTTGTCGCGGCCGTGCAACCATATCCCTCGTACTTCATCCCCAGGAGACCCAGCTCCGCCAACCTCGGGACGATCTCCAGGGGAAAGGTGCCCGCCTCGTAGTGCTTCGCGACGTGGGGGAGAAACTCCGCTTCCGCGAACGAGTGCACCTTCTCGCGAAGGAGCCGTTCCTCTTGGGTCAGTTCATCGTCCAGCCTGTAGAAATCGACGTGATCGGCCACCTCATCCCTCCTCACCCACGTGCGAGTCCATCCACGCTCCGTATGCCCCGGCCCGCGGCCGCTCCGGTCCATTGCTCCGGAGATTTGGACACCCCGAGATCAGCACCGGAGTTCCCGGAGAGGTAACGTTTTGTGGGACAATCAGATGCGTATCCAGTTGGGGGCTCCGCTCCCCGTCGGCCGCAGGCGGGGCGCGCGGGAGAACCCTCAGTTTGCCTCAACGAACCACCAACCGGGTCGATAGTTACAGAGACTGGCTGCTGCGGCGCCGGCGGGTTCGGCGACCGCGTGCGACCCAAAGCGGATGACAACGGAATGAGGTCAGTGGACAAACCTGCTCCCATTCGGGCTCGCCATTCTCTGCGCGCGAAGATCGTCGTCGCCTGCGTGGGCATTCTCGTGCCCGCGGGGGTCGCCGGGGTGGTCTTGTGGGGCGCGGCCAGGGGAGGGGGCGATCACGAGGCCGGCCTGATCCTCCTGGGGGCGCTGCTGGCGGCGACCGCGGGGGCGGGGCTCTGGGCGAATCTGGGACTGTGGCGGCGAATCGGAGCGGCCCTCACCCATTTGCGGACATCGACCCGGGCTTTCCGCTGTGACGAAGTCCCCCCGCAATACGAGTTGAACGGCCGGGACGAGCTTTCGCGGCTGAGCCAGGAACTCGCGGCGATGGCGCAAGGGACCCTTTCGACCCAGCAGGAGGCGGTCGCCCACCGGCAGACTCTCGAATCCGAGATCCGGGCGCGCACCATCGAGCTGCAGCAGAAGAACCTCGCCCTGGCGTATCAGAACGAGAAGGTCATCGAGGCCAATCGCTTGAAGAGTGCGTTCCTGGCAAATGTCTCCCACGAGCTGCGCACGCCGCTCAACGCGATTCTCGCTTTGTCGGACATGCTGCACGATGAGGTCGCCGGACCGCTCAAGGAGGAACAGCTCAAGCAGGTCGAACTGATCACCAACAGCGGCGAGAACCTGCTGCACCTGATCAACGAGGTCCTGGACCTTTCCAAGCTCGACTCGGGCCGGATGAAGGAGTCGCGCGAGCCGGTCACCATTATCGACCTGCTGACCGAGTGCGCCCAGAATCTCCGGCCGCTGGCTGACGAGAAGGGACTGACCCTCACGATCGACGCCGACGGTGCCGGTGAAGAGGTCGAGGTCGACGGCGAAAAGATTCGCCAGGTGTTCCTCAACCTTCTCGGGAATGCGATCAAGTTTACCGACGGCGGTTCCATCACCGCCAGACTGCGGCTGCTGAAGGAGGAGGATCTGCTCTGCGTGGAGGTCCAGGACACCGGTCCCGGGGTTCCCGCGCATCTGCACCACGCGATTTTCGAGGAGTTCCGGCGACTGGAGCAGGCCGACGGCGTTCCGCTCGAAGGGTCGGGGCTGGGTCTTGCGATCGGGAAGAAGCTCGTCAGTTTGATGGGCGGCGATCTGTGGGTCGACAGCATGCCCGGGGCCGGGTCTCGGTTCAGCTTCGTGATCCCGCTGCGGACCGAGTCCGCCCAGGCGCGCGAGATACGCGACCGAAACCGCCGGGCGGGCCGCGCCTCGGATGGGGCCTTCGCGGCAGGGGACGGACGAAAGCGGGTGCTCTTGGTCGACAACGACATCGTCGAATCGGGGGTGCTCGCCCGGCATCTTCGTCGGCGGGAGCTCGACATCTTCACGGCCCATGACATGCACGAGGCCATGCAGGTGCTCGGGCGCGAAGAGATCGATCTGCTACTGATGGACCTGCTCAGCCAGGGCGACGAGGGGTTCCGGCTGATCGAAAACATCATGCGTGATCCCGCATTGGGAGACCTGCCGATTCTGGTGAATTCGGCCCGCACCTTCACCCAGGAAGAGAACGCATTCCTGGAGACGCGCGTGGGGGGGGTCTTCGAGAAGGGTAGTCGTGGCGTCGACGACCTGTTGAGCCTGGTGAGCTCAACCGTTGCTCAGGCAGGGGAAGACCTGAGCGCCCCGCAGGGACAGAGTGCCGAGGACGCCCGCGAGGCGGCCTAGGGAGGAAGGCAGATCATGAGCGCACCAGGCGGCAAGGGAGCCTACGTACTCCTCGCAGAAGATGAGTCCACCAACCAGTACGTCTTCCGGGCGATTCTGGAGAGCGGCGGCTTTGAGGTCAACATTGTCGGCAATGGGCAACTGGCCATCGAAGAGGCGAAGAAAAGGCGCCCGGAGCTGATCCTCCTGGACATGATGATGCCGGTCATGGACGGCTACAAGACGGCCGCCCACCTGATCCGGGATCCTGAGTTCGACGGCGTTCCGATCCTGGCCCTGACCGCCCAGGCCATGAAGGGGGATGCCGAGAAGACCCTGCGGGCGGGATGCGACGACTACATGTCGAAGCCCGTGCGCCGCGCGCAGTTGCTCGAGGTGGTCGAAAAATGGTTGGCCGCGGATCCCGAGAGCTGGATGCCCGAACGATGCCGCAAGCGCGAAGAACCTCTGGACGCCGCCGCCTAGGCCATCGGCCCCGGGCGAGCCGGCCCGAGAGTGCCTCAAGATGCCCGCCGGGCATTGTCCCGAACCCCCTGCCTGCGCTACTCTACCCCGATGCTCAAGATCAACGGACTCAAGAAGAGCTTTGGAGGCCAACTCCTTTTCCGCGGGGCGGAGTGGTTTGTCGGCCCCCAGGAACGCCTGGCCCTGGTGGGAGCCAACGGGACGGGTAAATCGACCCTGCTCAAAATTGCCGCCGGCCTGGAAACCTCCGATGCCGGTGCGATCAGCGCTCCGAGAGATTTACAGGCCGGCTATCTTGCGCAAACCGGTTTTGTGCTCGAGGAAGGGACCGTCCGGGAAGAAGCCCGCCGGGGGTTCGACGAGATCCTCGCCCTGCAGGCCGAACTCGCCCAGGTCGAAGACCGCATGGCCGACCCGGCGAATGCCGACGATGCGGCCATCGAGAAGTACGCCTACCGCCAGACCGAGATCATCGACCGGCTCGGGATTCTTGGCGCACACGACATGGACCGGCAGATCCACACGGTCCTGACCGGCCTCGGCTTTGAGGAGAGCCAATTCGATCGACCGGTGAACACGCTCTCCGGCGGCTGGCAGATGCGCGCCGCCCTCGCGCGGATCCTCCTCCAGAGGCCCGAACTCCTGCTGCTCGATGAGCCCACCAACCACCTGGACCTGGAGGCCCGGGAATGGCTGGAGGGATACCTGCAGGCCTATCCCTTCGCCTGCGTGCTCGTCTCGCACGATCGGTTCTTCCTGGACGTGACCGTGAAGAGGGTCACGGAGATCATCAACTACCGATTGGAGGAATACCCGGGCAACTACTCCTTCTTCGAAGCGGAGCGCGCAAAGAGGATGGAGGCCCGGCAGGCGGCCTACGAACGCCAGCAGGATGAGATCAAACGGGTCACGCGTTTCATCGAGCGCTTCCGATACAAGAACACCAAGGCGGTGCAGGTCCAGAGCCGGATCAAGTATCTGGAGCGGATGGAGAAGCTCCAGCCGCCCCAGGCTCCCACGCGGGGGATGTTCCTTCCGATTCCCCCGGCACCCCGGTCGGGACGGATCATTCTGGAGCTGCAGGGCGTCGACAAGGCCTACGGGGACACGGTCGTCTTAGAGGATGTCGCTCTGCGCCTCGAACGCGGAAAGCGGATCGCGCTCGTGGGACCCAACGGCGCCGGCAAGTCCACGCTCATGCGGATTCTTGCGGCGGTCGAGCCGCCCGATGAGGGCGAGCGGCGTCCGGGCCACAACATGCTGCCCGCCTTTTTCGCCCAGGACCATGGCGATCAGATCAATCCGGATCTCACGGTCCTCGAATCGGTCGAGGAGCTGGCCCCCTTCGACTTCGTACCCAAGGTCAGGAAGCTGCTCGGAGCCTTTCTGTTCTCCGGGGAGTCGGTCGACAAGAAGGTGCGCGTGTTGAGCGGAGGGGAGCGAAACCGGCTCGCCTTGGCCCGCCTGTTGGTGAGGCCTTCGAATGTGCTGCTGCTCGATGAGCCCACCAATCACCTGGACATCCCGTCGAAGGACATGCTACTCGGCGCGCTGGAGGCCTATCCGGGAACGGTGGTGTTCGTCTCGCACGACCGGCACTTCCTGTCGGCGTTGGCCGATCATGTTCTCGAGGTCGGAGACCGCACCGTGCGGGAGTTTCCCGGCGACTACGAGGGTTTCCTCTGGCAACGGGATCGAAGAGAAGAGGCGGCCGTCGCGCCCGTCACGGCCGCACCCCGGCCGTCAGACCGAGCTGAACCTGAGAGCGACCCGGTCCCGAGCGAGAAGCCGGCGCGTGCCACGCTGTCGCCCAACGAACGCAAGCGGCTGGCCAAAAGGCTCGTCGAGATCGAGCAGGGCATCGCGCAGAAGGAAGAGCAGAAGAAGCGCCTGGGCGAGGTGATGAACCGGCCCGACTTCTTCGCGAATCGCGCGCGCGCCGAGGTCTACATCAAGCAGCTTGGGAATCTGGACGGCGAATTGGCCGCCCTCTACCGCGAATGGGAAGCGTGTGCCGAGGACGGTGCCTCGCCGGACCCGGCGCGCTAAGGGAAGCCGCCGCACTGCCACGGACCGCTAGAGGAACGAGCGCATCCGCCGGTAGCTGCCCGGGAAGTGCCCCTCGAAGAGCCGGTCCATCTCATCGATGGCGCTGCGCAACAGAATCACCTTCTCCCGATAGTGCAGGAACGAGCTCTTGAAGCCGTTGATGAGGATCCCGCGCAGGTGATAGACGTTCAGCTTGAACGTATCGCAGGCGAGCAGGAGTTCGTCGGTCATCGTCGTGTTCGAGATCAGTCGATTGTCCGTGTTCAAGGTGACGCGCAGACCGGCGTCGAAGTACCCGCGGAAGGGGTGCTCCCGCATGCTGGGCGCGGCCCCCGACTGCACATTGCTGGTCAGGCACATCTCCAGCGGGATGCGGTGGTCGTTGACGTAGTTCAGCAGATCGGGATCCTGGTAGAGCATCGTGCCGTGCCCGATCCGGTGGGCGCCGCAGTAGTGCAACGCCTGATGGATCGAGGGCGGACCGAAGCCCTCTCCGGCATGAACGGTGCTGCAGATGTTGTTGTTGCGGATCCGATAGAAGGCTTCCTTGTGGTCCTTCGCCGGATAGTCCTTCTCCTCTCCCGCCAGATCGAAGCCCACCGCGCCGTGGCTCTTGAATTTGAGGCAGGTGTCGGCCAGGCGAAGGCTCATCGCGGGCGTCATCGTACGCATTCCGCACAGAATGACCCCGGTGTGGATGACATAGCGCTCCTCGGCCAGCCGCAGCCCGTCGAGCACCGCCTGAACGATCCGTTCCCAGGGCAGCCCGGTACGGTCGTGGAGCAGGGGGCTGAAGCGGACCTCCATGTAGCGCACGTTTTCCTTGGCGGCATCTTCGGCCAACTCGAAAGCGATGCGCTGCAGAGATTCCTCCGACTGCATCACCTGAAGGGTCAGATCGAAGACGCTCAGGTAGGTGTTCAGGTCCCGGGCCGCCGTCTCGCGCATGTACTGCACGGTCTCCTCGGGGCTCGAGAACGGCAGGTCCACCTTCGCCTCGGCGGCGAGTTCGAGCAGGGTTTCGGGACGCAGGGAGCCGTCCAGATGAACGTGCAGGTCCGTCTTGGGAAGGTTGTGGACCAGTTCACGCGTGATACTCATGATCGCATTCCTCTTGTCAAAAACCTGTGCGCGTTCGCAGCCGCCTCACGGCCCGGGTCGCGTCCTCGCGCAGCGCGCTCTCCTCCGTGACGACCAGCCGGCCGCCTTTGACCAGCTGCCGGCCCGCGACGTACACATCGCGCGGGCGCGCGTGTGGGCTGCTCCAGACCAGGGACCGGGCGAGGCTATCTTCCGGTTCCCAGACCAGGTCCTCATCCCGGAAGACGATCAAGTCGGCCGCCAGGCCGGGCCGCAGCCGTCCGGTCTGAGACTCGAGCCCCAGGGCCCGGGCGCCACCGTCGGTGGCCAGTTCGAGGGCGGTGTCGGCCGTGAAGCAGACGGGGCCGTCTCCGATCGACTGGAGCTGGGCCGCCAATCGCATCTCCGCCGGAAGAGAGAGCGCATCATTACATGCTGCGCCATCCGATCCAAGAGCTACTCGCACGCCGGCATCGAGAAGCGAACGGATCGACGCGATACCTGAACCCAGTTTGGCATTGCTGCCCGGGCAGTGGATCACCGCCGCCTTCGCCTCGGCGAGCATTCTCCGTTCATCCTCCTCGAGCCAGACGGCGTGGACGAGCGCGGCCTTAGCCTCCAGGACGCCCCAGTCGGCGAGGCAGGCAATCGGGCGGCTCCCATGCAGGTGCTGACAGGTCTCGTTTTCCCACTGGGTTTCGGAGACGTGGGTGTGAACGAGGATCTTGTTGGCGGTCGCCTCCTGGGCCAGCTCGCGCCACAGCCCGGCCGAGACCGAGAGGGTGAAGCGGGGGGCCAGAGCCACGGTCAGCCGCCCGTCGTCATGGCCGTGCCAGGCGCGCCGGAGTTCGAGCCCCTCGGCCAAGGCCTGGTGCGCATCCTGCTTCAGTTCGGGCGTCAAATCGGCGCCGTCATCCATGAGGGCCTTGCCAAGAATCACGCGCGCGCCCATCTCGTCCGCGGCGGCGGCGATCGCATCGGTGTGGTGCACCGATCCCATGTCCAGCAGGGTGGTGGCCCCGCACAGGAGGGCTTCGGCCAGGCCTAGGCGCGCAGATGCCGCCATGGTCTCGGGATCGTGCGCGGCCTCCAGCGGCCAAACGCGCTCTTTGAGCCAGCGGTCCAATCGCCGCCCGTCTGCCAGACCCCGGAAGAGCGTCTGGCAGAGGTGGATATGCCCCTGGATGAGCCCGGGCATCACGATCAGCCCGGACCCGTCGATCACCGCCTCTCCGGGAGTGGGAGGGGGCAGTTCGCCGCCGACCGCGCAGATTTTCCCGCCGGCTACCTGCACCGATCCGGTCCGTGTGCCCAGATCCGGATCCCGGGTGACGAGCAGCGCCCCTTCGATCCGCCACTGTGGCGTTGCCGGTTGGATCGTCATCGACGGCTTCTCCTTCTATCCTCTGATCTCGCAACCGCTTTGCTCTTGACACCCCCCGGCCGCCCTCGGTACTCCTTGGAAAATCGGGTCCCTGGGCTTTTCACGGTTTTTCACCGTCGGAACACCAGGGTTCCCTTCTTCACCGGACGCCGGCGTAGGCGCGTCCCGGAGGGAATATGCGCATTTTAATCGATGAGGCCCAAGTACAAGCGAAAGTTGCCGAACTGGCGAGGAGAATCTCCCGGGACTACTTGGGCAAGACCCCCGTCCTGGTTGGGATTCTGAAAGGGTCCGCCTTTTTCCTCAGCGACCTCATGCGGCAACTCGACCTCGATCAGGAGGTCGATTTCATCTCGATCTCGAGCTACGCCTCCGGGGTGTCCTCCTCGGGGACGGTTCGTATGCTGAAGGATCTCGATCACGACATCAGCGGGCGCGACGTTCTGATCGTCGAGGACATCATCGATAGCGGTCTGTCCCTGTCCTACTTGCGCAAGAACCTGCTGTCGCGCAACCCCCGCAGCCTGGCCATCGCGACCCTTCTCGACAAGCGGGTTGAGCGGGAACGTCAGGTTTACGTCGACTATGTCGGGTTCGAGATCGAGGATGAGTTTGTCATCGGATACGGTCTGGACTACGCTGAGCGCTTCCGAGAGCTGCCCTTCATTGGGGTCTTGGATGAAGACACGCGTCTGGTGGTCGATGCCGAGCGGGCCGCTCTGGGGCAGAGTGCATCGAATCCCCTGACACCGCGAGAGGAGTAGGACACCATGAGCCAAACCCACACTCCCCGGAATTTCTTCGTCGGTCTCTGCGGTAACATCGGGGTGGGCAAGTCGCTTTTTGCGGAGCTGTTGGGCAAACGCCTGGGTCTGGAGATCTACTACGAACCGGTGTCGCAGAACCCCTACCTCGAGAAGTTCTATGCCGACATGCGGCGCTGGGCGTTTCACCTCCAGATCTACTTCCTCGCCGAGCGGTTCAAGGCCCAGAAGCAGATGAATCAGAGCGGTGTGCCGTTCATCCAGGACCGGACGATCTACGAGGATGCCGAGATCTTCGCCCGCGTTCTCCACGAGCGCGGTGAGATGGACCGGCAGGACTTCGGCAGCTATCTGGCGCTGTTCCGCGAGCTGGTCGACTTCCTCCCGATGCCGAGTCTGCTCATCTACTTGAAGGCGTCGCCGGAGACGTTGCTCAGACGCATCGCCGACCGGGGCCGCTCATGCGAGAAGAGCATCTCCTCGGAGTATCTCGGACAGCTGGCCGCGGCCTACGATGCCTGGCTTCCCCGGGTTCAGGAGACTTGCCCCACCTTTATCCTCGAAACCGAAGGGCTGACCTATCCGCCCACCGAGGACGCGCTCGAGTTGGTGGCCGAACGCATCCGGCAGCAGGCGGCGGCGTGTGGTGCCGCCCTGCCGCAACAGACCTCGGCCGGTTCCTAGTCACAAGCAGAGCAGGAGGCCCACCCCGAATGGCCAAGAAAGCGACCAAAAAAGGCGCCAAGGCCCGCGCGAGCCGCACGACCCACACGCTCGGCGACAAACGACGGGTCCTGATCGGCATCTCCGGGGGGACCGCCTCGGGCAAGACGTTGGTGGCCGATCACGTGGGCGATGTGTTGGGCACGAAGAAGATCGCCGTCATCAAACAGGACTCCTACTATCGCGACCTGGCGGACATCCCGTTCGAGGAGCGCGTGAAGGAAAACTTCGACCACCCCGACGCCTTCGATCGTGAGCTGCTCTACAATCATGTGCGCCTGCTCCTGGAAGGTTCGCCCATCGAAGTGCCGTTCTACGATTTCAAACGCCACGTGCGAATGAAGAAGACGCAGCGGATCTCCGGCTGTCAGATCATCATTCTCGAAGGCATCCTTCTCCTCGACGATCCGCTCCTGCGCACGCTCATGGACATCAAGGTCTACATCGATACCGATCCCGACATCCGACTGCTCCGGAGAATTCAGCGTGACGTCACCGAACGCGGGCGAACGCTCGAGTCGGTCCTGGAGCAGTATGAGAAGAGCGTCCGGCCGATGCATCTGCAGTTCGTGGAGCCGTCGAAGCGGTACGCGGACATCATCGTGCCCGAGGGCGGCCACAACGAGGTGGCGATCGACCTTCTCGTAACGAAGATCAGGTCGATTCTCGAGAGGGGGAGCTGATGGATGAACGCCTTCCCCGGGGAGCCGGTTGGGTCGAGGTGATCTGCGGGGGCATGTTCAGCGGCAAGACCGAGGAACTCATTCGTCGGCTGAGGCGGGCCCAGATCGCGCGCCAGCGGGTATCCATCTTCAAGCCGTTCGTCGACGATCGTTACGCTCAAGACGAGATCGTCACGCACGACCGCGTGAGTATCTCATCCCAACCTGTCCGCCATCCCCGGGAGATCCTGGAGCGTGCGGCCGACGCGCAGGTGATCGGAATCGACGAGGTGCAGTTCTTCGATCGTTCCGTCGTGCAGGTTTGCCAGGAACTGGCCGCCTCGGGTGTCAGGGTGATCGTGGCTGGCCTGGACACCGACTATCGCGCCCGCCCGTTCGAGCCGGTGCCCGAGCTGATGGCGATCGCCGAGTACGTGACCAAGACGCATGCGGTCTGCGTCATCTGTGGCGGGCCCGCCTGCCGCACGCAGCGCGTTGTGCGGGGCGGAGATCGAATCTTGGTCGGCGGCAGCGATACCTATGAACCGCGCTGCCGGCAGCATTTCGCGCCGCCTGAAGAGGAGTCGGGAGAGCTTTTCGAGCCGGGGGAAGCCGGCGGCCCTATCCGGGAAGATGAGTCTGATCAGGGAGGAACGTCATGAAGGGTCTGGCCAGTCAAAGCGCTTCGCGCATCCGTGGGGTTTGGATGGGGGGCCTGCCCCTTCTGGTGATCGCGGCGGCCGGTCTCCTGTTCGGCTGTGGTGGCGGAGATGGGGGAGGCGAGAAGGCTGCCTTCCATGTGGGGCTCGTCTTCGACGTCGGCGGACTGGGTGACAAGTCGTTCAACGATCTCGCCTATGCAGGCCTGGTGCGGGCCCAGGAAGAGTTCGCGATCAGCTTCGAGTACTTCGAGCCCACGAAGAGCTCCGACCGGGAGTCCGCCCTGCGTCTGTTTGCTCAGGGGGATGCGGACCTGATCGTCGGGGTCGGGTTCCTCTTCAGCGACGACATCCGCGCAGTGGCCCAGGACTTTCCGCAGAAGAGGTTTGTCTGCATCGACTACACCTGGAACGAAGGAGAAGAGGTTCCCGCAAACCTCGCGGGCCTCAAGTTCCGTGAGGAAGAGGGATCGTTCCTGGTGGGCGCCCTGGCCGCCCTGGTGAGCGAGACCGGGACGCTGGGGTTTGTCGGCGGCATGGACATTCCGCTGATTCACAAGTTCGAAGCAGGCTATCGGGCCGGCGCGCTCCACGTGAATCCCGAGGTCAGGGTCTTGATCAACTACGCCGGTGTGACGGGGGAGGCGTTCAAGAATCCATCGAAGGGCAAGGAGCTGGCGCTTTCGCAGTATGAGCAGGATGCCGACATCATCTTCCACGCCTCCGGATCGACGGGACTGGGCGTTTTCGAAGCGGCCCGGGAGAAGGGCAAGCTGGCGATCGGCGTCGACTCGGACCAGGCGGCCGAGGCTCCAGGTCTGATTCTCACCAGCATGGTCAAGAACGTAGATATAGCTGTATATGAGCAAATTAGACTGACATCTTCAGGTCGTTTCGAAGGTGGGGTGCAGGTGCTGGGCCTCGCGGAAAACGCGGTGGGCTACATCCGCGACGCGCACAATCAGAAGTGGTTCCCGCCCAGGATCAGCGAGACGCTCGAGGGGATTCGCGAGGAGATCGTGGCCGGGCGGATCGACGTGCCGTCCGAGTGAGGAGGCCGGTGGAGCAGGGAGGCACACCCGAGGTCCGTCTCGAGCAGATCACGCGCCGCTTCGGTGCCGAACTCGCGAACGACGGGGTGGACTTTCTGCTGAAGCCGGGCACCGTCCATGCGCTGGTGGGCGAGAACGGGGCGGGCAAGTCGACCCTGATGCGCATTCTCTACGGCCTGCTCGAGCCGCAGGCGGGCCGCATCCTCTTAGACGATGAACCGGTCGGGATCACCAACCCCGCGGTTGCCTTGTCGCGTGGCATTGGAATGATCCACCAGCATTTCATGTTGGTGCCGGTCATGACCGTGCTGGAGAACATCGTGCTCGGAACGCCAGGCGCGCGCGGGCTGGGTACGCTGCCCCGGGCCGCTCTGGCCGCGGAGCTCGCCTCGCTTTTCGAGCGATATCGTTTCGATCTGGATCCCGAGGCCCGTATCGATCAACTCAGTGTGGGGGGGCGCCAGCGGGTAGAGATCGCCCGCCTGCTGCATCGGGGCGCCCGCGTCCTGATCTGCGATGAGCCAACCGCGGTCCTCGCTCCCCCCGAGGTGGCTGCCTTCTTCGACATCCTGAGGCGCTTCCGGGATGAAGGGCGCTCCATCGTCCTGGTGACGCACAAGCTCTCCGAGGTGCTCGAGATCGCCGACGAGGTCACGGTCCTGAGGCGCGGGCGGGTGGTGGGGCACGCGCCCCGCTCGGAGGTCGACCGCGATCTCTTGGTCCGCTGGATCGTCGGAGAACGGGGAGAGCAGCAGACGAAATCCGCCTCGGAGCCCACCGGAGAAAAGCGAGCAGACATCAAACCCGTTCCAGTGTTGGAGACTGAGGACCTGACCTTGGGCGATGCGGAAGGGCGCCGGCGCGTGGATCGGGTCAGCCTCTCCCTCGCGCGCGGTGAGATTCTGGGGATCGCCGGTGTGGCCGGCAATGGTCAGAGCGAACTGGCCGAGGCGGTTTCCGGACGCCGGCGCTTCACCGGCGGACGACTCACCCTCGGAGGCAGGAGCTTCCAGGCGGGTGAGCGAATCCCCCACTCGGCACGCCCCGCGCTCATTCCGGAGGACCGTTGCAGCCAGGGTCTGATCCCGGACTTCCGCCTGTGGGAGAACCTGCTTCTGGGGCGCACGGAGGACGCCGATTTCATGCGGCCGGGCTGGTACCGTCATGCGGCGGCGCGCCGGTGGGCAGGCCCGCTTCTCGCCGAGTACCGGGTGGAACCAGGGCGCAGCGAGCTCACCGCCCAGGCTCTGAGCGGCGGCAACCAGCAGAAGCTCCTCTGCGCGCGCGAGATGTCGCGCGGAAACCCGATCCTCATCGCCTGCCAGCCGACCCGCGGAATCGACCTCGGCAGCACGGCGTTTCTGCACGAGATGCTGCGCGATTTCTGCCGGGCCGGCGGTGCGGTCCTCCTCCTCTCGACCGACTTGGAGGAGGTCTTTTCCCTGGCCGATCGGGTGGCGGTCATCTACCGCGGCCGGCTGGGGCATCCCCACGACAAGGCGGAGGTGGACTTGGAGCAGATCGGCCGTGAGATGGTGGGCCTCGCGGCCCCGGCCGCTCCGGGGGGGGCGCCCCATGCGTAGGATCGTCTATCAGATCATGCCGCTTTCTGTCGCCCTGGTTGCCGCCCTCCTGTTGGGAGCGGCAATCAGCGTGGCTTTGGGCGTGCCCCTGGATCGACTCCTCCACACCCTGTCCTCACGGTTCGGCGCCTATGCCTGGGGGCAGGTGCTCTTCAATGCCACCTTCCTCACCTTCACGGGCCTTTCGGTGGCGATCGTCTTCCGGGCCGGGCTTTTCAACATCGGGGCGGAGGGACAGGCGGTCGTCGGATCGCTTGCCTGCGCGCTCGTGGGGATCGCGACCGGCAGCTGGCCGCTTGGGCTGTCGCTGCTGCTGGCGATCTGCGCCGGCTTCCTGGGCGGCGGACTCTGGGGACTCGTGCCGGGCGCGCTCAAAGCTCGCTTCGGCACGCACGAGGTGATCAACACGATCATGCTCAACTTCATCGCCATCGCAGGATCGAACTTCTTGATGGTCCGCTTCTTCGCGCTGCCCGAGACCGTGCGCACCGCCGATGTGGCCGCCCGGCTGCCGCGACTGGATCTCTGGCTGGGGGCGATGAAAGGATCGGCCGCCAATGCGAGCCTGGGCCTCGCGCTTCTGGCGGTGGTGGCCTGCTTCTGGTTTCTCCACCATACCCCGGCCGGGCTGAAGCTCAGGGCGGTGGGGCAGGGGCTCAGGCAGGCCCGCACGGTGGGGATTCGCCCTGGCCGCCAGATCATGCTGGCTTTCTTTCTCGGCGGGGGCCTCGCGGGGCTCGTGGGGACCAACTTCGTACTGGGGTACAAGCACTACTACGAGGATGGCTTCACCGGCGGCATCGGCTTTCTGGGCATCGCCGTGGCGCTGCTTGCGCGCAACGAACCGCTGGCGGTCTTCCCGGCCGCGCTTCTCTTCGGCTGCCTGTCGCAGGCCGGCCTGACGATCAACACCCTGCTCCCACGCGAGATCGTGGAGATCCTGACCGGGGTGATCCTGCTGGTCTTCGTCGTCACCGAGCGGATCAAACAGCGGCAGCTGAGCCTGCAGGGGAGGGCCTGATGGAACTGGCTCTTCTTTTCTCCGTGCTTGCCCAGATGCTTCGCATCAGCGTGCCCTACGCGCTGGCCGCTGCCGGCGGCGTGCTTTCGGAGCGAAGCGGGGTGGTGAACATCGCCTTGGAGGGAATTCTCCTCAATGGGGCCTTCTTCGCGGTCGTGGGGACACACTATTCGGGTTCGCCGTACGTGGGGATTCTGTGTGCCATGCTGGGTGGATTGATCACCGCCGCGTTGCACGCGCTCATCACCGTGACCGGCAAGGCGGATCAGATCGTCTCCGGTCTGGCCGTCAACATCATCGCCTACGGCTTCACGCGCGCCGGGCTGCGCGTGCTGTTCCAGAGCGCGAGCAACTCGGCCCGGATCCCTGCGCCGGAGCCCGGGTACCTGCGCCTGATTCCGGGGGGGGAGACCCCGCTGGGCGCCGTTCTCCTCGATCCGCTCTTTCTGCTCGCGGTGTTTTTGCTCCTCGCTTCGCTCTGGTTCCTGAAACGAACAGGATTGGGGCTCGCGCTGCGCACGGCCGGGGAACACCCCGAGGCGGCTCATTCCGCCGGCTTCTCCGTGCCCCGGCTCCGCTGGTTGGGCGTGCTGGCCAGTGGGGTCCTGGGCGGCCTTGGCGGCGCCTGGCTGGCCTTTGTGCAGCACTCCTTCACCGATCAAATGTCCGGGGGGCGCGGATACATCGCCCTGGCCGCGATGATCGTGGGCAAGTGGCATCCGCTGGGGGCGGGCGCCGCCTGCCTGCTTTTCGGCGCCGCCGAGACCCTCCAGATTCGGCTCCAGGGCAGCGGGGCGCCCACGCAGCTCTTGCAGATGCTGCCTTTTGCGTTGACGATTCTGGTGCTGGTGGTATGGGTTGGCCGTTCGGTGGCGCCGGCCGCCGTGGGAAAACCGTACGATCCCGAGAGGATAGATTCCTGAGATGGAACGAGAGACCTTCGACATTCCGGCCGAGACCCTGGCCTTCATGAAAGAGGCCTGCGGGCCACAGCCTCCCGCGGGAGCGGTGGTGCTGGGCTCCGGCCTGGGGACGTTGCTGGATTCCTGGGAGACCGAGGTGGTGCTCGCCGGGGAGGAGATTCCCGGCTATCCGCGTTCCAGCGTACCCGGGCACGCGGGGCGGGTGGCGATCGTCCGTTGGGGGCCGCATCGCGGGTTGGCCTTTCAGGGTCGGGTCCATTTCTACGAAGGGTACGCGCGCCCAGAGATCACCTTTGCCGTGCGTCTCGCGGCCGCGCTCGGCGCGCGCTGGATGATGCTCACCAACGCCGCCGGGTCGCTCGATGCCAACATCACGCCCGGCACCATCATGGTGGCCGAGGATCACATTCGGATTCTGTTCTTGGGGGCCGCTCCCTTGCGGGGCGCGAAGGGGGGCTCTTCGTCGCTGCGCGGCTCGCCCTATCATCCCCGGCGGACCGAAGAGCTCTTCCGCACGCTGAGCCGCAGCGGGCTGCGGGTCGTGCGGGGCACGCTCATGGGATGTCTCGGGCCAACCTACGAATCGGCCTCCGAGGTCGAGATGTCGCGGCGCCTCGGGGCGCACGCGGCCTGCATGTCAACGGTGATCGAGGTGGAGGAAGCGGCCAGGTGCGGGCTGGAGACGATCGCGGCTTCGCTCATCACCAACCTGGGCACCGGGCTGGCCGGCAAGCCGCTCTCGCACGACGAGGTCGTGGAGATGGCCGTCAGAGTCGGTCCCGCCTTTGCGGAGGGCATCGCGCGCGTCGTTGCCCTTTGGGCCGGCGAGGAGACGACTACTACTCCTGCTGATGCTTGATGACCAGCTGCCGATCCTGAACATCGACCATGATGCTGCGCGCATCCCCGTGCTGGAGCAGATATTTCGACAGCGGGGTGAATAGGCGTTCTTCCAGCGCGCGGTTGAGGTAGCGAGCCCCCGCCTTCTTGACCTCCTCCTCCCAGATGAAGGTGTCCCACACCCGATCGCTGATGATCACGCCCCGCTTCTGTTTCTTCAGCCGCTCGAGGACCGTGCCAACCTTGTAACGGGCGATCAAGCGCACGTCTTCCGGGGTCAAGGTGTTGAAGAAGAGGACTTCGTTGAAGGCCCCGATCAGCTCCGGGCCGAACTGCTCCTCCAAGACCTTGCGCGCCCGTACCTCCCGTGGGGTGGTGGTCCGCGCGAAACCGATCTGTTGGATCATTTCCGCTTCGTCGTAGTGCAGCGTGGTCGTCGCGAAGATGATGGCCTCGTTGAAGGAAATCTCGCCCTGGGCGTCGGCGAGCGTGCCCCGTTCGAGGACATGCAGCAGGAGACGCATGATCGTGGGATTGGATCGTTCGATCCCGTGGAAGAGAATCACCGCGCGGGGGTTCTTGCGCAGCGGCGTCGTCAGCGCGCCCTCCACCAACACGCCCTCGGTGCCGGGATAGGCGGTGACCAGCAGATCCTCGACATCCTCATCCTCGGTGAAGTCGGCCATATCGAGGTGCAGAACCTGGTTCTCGCTTCCCATGAGCACATCGGCGACGGCGTGGGCGAACTCGGACTTGCCGACCCCCGGGGGGCCGACCAAGAGGAACGACCCGTCCGGGCGTTGCGGCCTGAAGTCGAGGTTCGTGCGCCGAATCCGAATGGCGTCGGCCACGCGCGTGATCGCATCGTCCTTGCCCACGATCCGCTGCTTGAGGAGGTCTTCGAGATGGAGAAGCACCTTCGACTCCGGATTGACCAGCGGCCTGCGGGCCCCTTTGCCCCGCCGACCGGCGCCGGTCCGCTTCCGGGAGGACGCGCCCCCTTTTGCCGAGCCGGAGCGGGATGAATTCGCCTGACCTTTGCCCGAACCGGCCTTCTTGGAGGACTTCTTGGCCGCCCCCGTGGCCGCGCTGTTCTTGGCGCCGGAGGCTTTGGACGTCTTTTTCTTCGAGGGTCCGGCTGAAGGATGGCTCTTCTTGGGCGTGGATGAGTCGGCGGTGCGAGGCTGCTTGCGCGCCTGTCTCGCGCGTTTCATCTAGGTACTCCTTGGTGACTTCCGGGGTTGCTTCAGGCCTGTGCCCTACAGATCGGCAACCCGGGGGCCGACGTTGATTGTGACAGTCGACTCGTCAATCTGGTCCTCGAGAACGCCATCGGTTAGCATCACGCGAAGGGCCCATTCTGCCGCAATGCCGGGTTGTTGGCCACTGTTGGTCGAAATGCGCCAACCGGACCGGATCCGCGGCAACTCAAGGAGGAGGCAAGGATATGGGCAAGGTCAAACGTCTGGGGGTCTTGACCGGGGGCGGAGATTGTCCGGGGCTCAATGCCGTGCTCCGCGGTCTGGTCAAAGCCGCGGACTTCGGGCACGACGTCCAGGTGGTCGGGTTCCTCGATGGATTTGCCGGTCTCCTGCAGGACCGCGTGTTGCGAATGGACGCCGATGCCGTGTCGGGCATTCTCCATCGTGGAGGAACCATCCTCGGGAGTTCGAACAAGGACAATCCCTTCCGCGTACCGGTGAAGGTGGACGGGAAGGTCGAGTTCGAAGACCGCTCCGATGTCGCGATGCGTACCTTCGAGCAGTACGGACTCGATCGCCTCATCGTGATCGGGGGCGACGGCAGCCTGTCGATCGCCCGCGATCTGGGCAAGAAGGGGATGCCCGTCATCGGGATTCCCAAGACGATCGACAACGACCTGGCGGCGACCGATGTCACCTTTGGATTCGACACCGCCCTGGCCACGGCCTGCGACGCGCTCGACAAACTGCACACGACGGCCGAATCGCATCACCGCATCATGGTGCTGGAGGTGATGGGCCGCTACGCGGGCTGGATTGCTCTGGAGGCGGGAATCTCCGGAGGGGGCGACATCATCCTGGTGCCCGAGATTCCGTTCACGATCGACAGCGTCGTGACCGCCATCAAGGACCGCAAATTCCTAGGCCGGGACTATACTCTGATTGTCATTGCCGAGGGGGCGAAGGCACAGGGTGGCGACGTGGTGGTGGCCAAACGAGTTGAGGAATCGACCGACGCCATCCGTCTAGGAGGAGTGGGGCACTGGTTGGCCGGTGAACTCGAAACCCGCCTTGAAACCGAGGTGCGGGTGAGCGTGTTAGGACACCTGCAGCGCGGCGGATCCCCCACGGCCTACGACCGCATCCTGGGAACCCGCTACGGAGTCCACGCCGCGAACTGTGCGGCCCAAGGGATGGAAGGGGTGATGGTCTCGCTGCAGGGCCTCGAGATCACCGAGGTGCCCATCGAGGCCGCGGTGGCCGAGCTCAGGCGGGTCGAACCAAACTCGGAAATTGTGCAGGTGGCCCGGGCCGTCGGCACTCGTTTTGGTGATGAGTAGCGCGGCGCGGGAAATTGGTCTGGGACCGGAGCGACCATGGATCGCCGAAGGACACAGAGGGGGCGAGCGAGGCGGATGCTGGCGGGCATCCTGCTGGGCCTTCTGGCTGTCCTGCCGGTAGCGGGCGCATCGACCTGCTCCAAGGACTCTCCCTCGCGGGCTGAACATCTTCAGCGTCCGAGATTCAGGGCGGAGGTCAACGCGGCGGTGCAAGGGGACAGCACCTGCGCGCTGCTCCATGTCGAAGTGCCCTACAGTGAACTCTGTTTTCGGCGTAGCCCGGAAGGGTTGGCGGCCCAGTTCGAGCTGATCGTTCACATCTACCGGAGGGACCGGCAGGTCACCGGTGATCTCTGGCCACTGAGGGTGACGGTTCCCGATCGCAACGCGCTGCGCAGCCGTAGCGCGACTTTTCAGAAGGACCTGCTATTCAGCCTCACGCCGGGCACCTACGTCTTTGACGTTCGCCTCTCCGAGCCGACCTCGGGTCAGGAGGGGCGCCTCTGTCTTGCCGGGCACCTGCCCGTGCGAATCCCCGGGCGGCCTCTGCTCTCCCCGCTCATGTTCGGCCGGTGCGCCCTCTCAGGCCCCATGATGGGTCTGCGACAGGGAGGTGTCCTCCGGCGTGAATTCACCGAACCGCAGGACACGCTCTGCGCCTACGCCGAACTCTATCACCACGGTCTGGCCCGGCCCGAGATCACGCTTGCCTGGCGGCTGCGCGGGGCCGACGGCGAGACCCTTCGTGAAGGGCAGGTTCAGTTTGAGGGGGAGGAGGAGGTGACCCCGCTCTCCTGGCCTCTGCCAGTGGGGGACCTTTGGCTGAATACCTACACCGTAGCGGTGACGGCCACCGCCGGCGGCTATCGCACCGAGGCCACAACAACCCTCTCTCTGCAGGCCGAATCAGGCGAAGCGCTCGCGCGTTTTCTGGCCGAGTCGGTCGATGTCCTGAGCTTCATCGCCCAGGAGGAAGAGCTTATTGCGCTGAGGGCCGCCTCTCCAGAAGAGCGTCGCCGCCTGTGGGAGGCGTTCTGGCGGCGGCGGGATCCCACGCCGGAGAGTGAGCTCAACGAATTCAAAGAGGAGTTCTTTCGGCGTGTGCAGCACGCGAACCGCCGCTTCGGCGCGCTGCGGCCCGGGTGGCAGACCGATCGGGGCGAGGTTTATATCACCTACGGTGATCCGGACGACGTGACCCGTGATCCCCACAGCGCCAACGGGCGCCCCATCGAGGTCTGGTTCTACGATCGCATCGGTCGGCGGTTTGTCTTCGTCGATCGAAACGGATACGGAGATTTTGAGCTCATTCGCCAGAGCTGGTAGCCGACCCTCGTCCCTCGCTACACACGACCTCGAGCCAGCGGGGCGCGATGACCTCGCAGGCGAACTCGTCGGCCCGCCGGGGACCGAGGCGCTTGAGCCGGCTGAGGGTTTCGTCGTCGCCGAGCGTGTCGGCGAGGGCCCGTCCCACCGCTTCCGCAGAACGCTCCGTGACGAGAATCCCGTATCGCCCATCCGCGAGGACTTCTCGAGGTCCCACTTCACAATCCACTGAAACCACCGGGCACCCTTCCGCCAGCGCCTCGGCGATGGCCAGCGACCACCCCTCGCGCCGGGAGGTCAGGGCCAGGAGGGAGGCCCCGCGCAGGAATTGTCTGACATCCCCCACGAAGCCGAGGAAACGAACGCGATCGCCCAGATCCAATGCGTGAACGAGATCTAAGAGCGCATCCCGATCGGGTCCTTCTCCGGCGATCAGAAGCGGGGGCAGCGAACCGCGCGCTCGTGCCCAGGCGTAGGCGTTCAGCAACAGGGGGTAGTCCTTCTCGGGGGCTAACCGCCCGACGGCCGCGATGTAGGTCGGGGGAAGGCTCGCCGAGGGCTGCTCCGCAGGTTTCGTCTGCGGCAGGGGGTTGGGGAGGACGTGAACCGACCCGCGGGGGGCGATGGATCGCCGGTACAGCTGGTCCCGACCGGCCCGGGTGTTGACCACCGTGCGCACCAGGGGGTAGAGCCGGCGCATAGCGGTCCGCGTCAGCCAGCGGTGCTGGCGGAAGTCGGTGTGAATGGAGACGGTCAGACGCCGGGTCCGGCCGCTGAGCACGGCGGCGAGCACGGCGGGGAGGTTTGCAGTTTCGGTGAACGCCAGAATCCCATCGGGGCGGTGGCGACGAAACAGGGCGGCGAGCGCAAACGCACGCCGGCAGCCGCTCACGATCTTCGCGAGGGGGTTGGCGGTGGGCCCGCTTGCCAGGACCACCGGTTCAACCGGGGACTCGAGCGCCTGAGCCGCCGACCAGAAGGCGACCAGGACGACCTCATGGGTCTGTTGCCAGGCGGCGGCCAGGTCGACGGCGACCCGTTCGGCGCCACCCCGGCCCAGGGATGGAACGATGATCATGATGCGCATAGGTCGCTATTCTCGATCCTTCCCCGGTGGCGGTCAATCTGCGAAGAAATCGGTAAGTTGTGTCCCGGAAAATCGGGATGAATAGGGTGCAGGTCTTTCCACCCTGG
>CAZTDY010000003.1:0-154870 GCA_964612295.1 uncultured bacterium
GCACCTGATCGCGGTTTGTTAGCCCGTATCGGAACTTTAGGGTTGTTGCACTAGCTGTGTCTTCTTGGCCAACTCCGTCAATGTGGAGGGCGGCGCCCTCTGGTGCGAATTCCTGTGCGCCCCATCCGTTACCCAGACTACCTTCCACGGCCACGTATCCCCTAACGGCGGGGGGTTCTACATCGGCAACGATTGCACGGTCAGCATAGCCAACTCCATCCTTGCTTTCGCCACCGAGGGCAAGGCCGTCACCTGCGAGAACGGGGGCGAGGCAACCCTTGCTTGTTGCGACATCTACGGTAACGCCGGCGGCGATTGGGTGGATGAGATCGCAGATCAACTCGGAGTGAATGGCAACATCTCCGCCGACCCCCTGTTCTGCGCTCCAGAGATGGAGGACTTCTCACTTCACGAAAACTCACCCTGCGCTCCATACTCCGACCCCAATCCCGAATGCGATCTGATTGGGGCATTGCCCGTTCAGTGCGGGCCCACACCCACCCGAGTGCGATCTTGGGGATCCATCAAAGCGACGTTCTCGGACCGTCGGAAGTCTGAGAAGTGAGAAGGAAGCACACCTGAGATTTCCCAGAACTCCTCTTCAATGAGCATCTGGGTAGCCAACGGGCATGACAGAGCACCCCACCCGTCGTCTCGCTCATGTCGCGACGGCCGCCGACAGGGCTTGTCCGCCCGCCGGGCGGCGGGATAGATTCGGCCTATGCAACCGATCCAGGAAGACAAGGCCCTACGCAAGCTGTACTGGCGATTCGAACGTGCTCTGCGCGCCATCCTCCCGCGGCCGGAGGCCCGGGTTCTGGGTGCGATTTCGGGCGGCCGGGACTCGGTCGTGCTGGCGGCGCTTCTCGCCCAGGCACAGCGTGCCGGCGTCTGTCCGGTCTTGCTCGGTCACGTGAACCATGGTCTGCGCCCCGAAGCCGATGCGGAAGAGACCCTGGTGCGCGAGCTGGCCGCGGACCTGGAACTCGAGCTGCAGGTGCACCAGACGCAGGCCCGGGTGATGAGCCGTCAACAGGGATGGTCACTGGAACAGGCGGCCCGCGTCGTCCGTCTGGGCGCCCTGGCCCAGATTGCCGCCGATACGGGCTGCGAAGCGATCGCGACCGCCCATCACCTGGATGACCAGGCCGAAACAGTTCTGATCCGCATTCTGCGCGGCGTGGGTCCGCGGGGATTGGGGGCCATGGCTCCGTCCACCCCGCTCAATCTGCCGGAAGAGGTGGCCCTCGAGACGCCGCCCGCCTCACCGCTCTTTCTGATCCGCCCGCTCCTGGAGTTCCGGCGAAGTGAACTCGAGGGCTTTCGCGAACGCGCGGGTTTGCCCTGGGCAGAGGATTCGTCGAACGAGGATCGCACCATCCTGCGCAATCAGGTGAGGCTCGACCTCCTGCCCCATCTCGAGGGATCCTATAACCCCCGCCTGGCCGAATCGTTGGCCGAACTCGCCCGGTGGGCGCGTCTGGAGACGGAACCGATGGCCGGGTGGGCCGGGACGGTCTTGGAGGAGGTGCGCCTGACGCGGGGCGAGCCAGCCTCCGAGGAAAGCCTGATCCTTGATGCGGTTGCGCTGATGCACCACCCCCCCGCGATCGCCTCGCGCGTATTGTGGATGGCCTTCCAGGAGCTCAAGGGCCCCGAAGCCACGCTCACGGGTCGGCATATGACCGACCTGCTCGAGCTTCTGGAAAAGCTCCCGGACGCCTCCGCCGAACCGCAGTCCGAGACCACCGGTTGCTCGGCCTGCCGGGGGGAGCGAGATCTGGGTGAAGTGCACCTGCCGGGCAAGATCAGGGTTCGATTGGCCGGGGGCCGGCTCTTTTTCGAAACTCATCGTCCCCACGAATAGACCGGCCTCGCGCGCTGTATCAGGAGTGACGGAAGAAATGGCTTGATGGCCGGGGGGCCGCCTCCGTAGACTCGGACGATTCAAGGACTTGAGAACATCCTCCGACGAGGGCGATTGAGACGATGATCCGCACCTGCAAAGAGCTCCAATGCGGAGACGAAATCAAGCTGCGAGACGGGCGCGGGCAGGTTCTGCTGACGCATGACCAGATCCAGGCCCGGATCGCCGAGCTGGGGCAGGAGATCGGCACCGACTACGCCGGGAAGTCACCGATATTCGTCGCGATTCTCCGGGGAGGGTTCGTCTTCCAGTGCGATCTGGCCCGCCTGACCGGACTGCCCGTGGAAGTCGACTTCCTGTCGGTTTCGCGGTTTGATCCACAGGCGAAGGACCGCACCGCCGTGAAGGTCCTCCACGATCTGCGCTCCGACATTCGCGGGCGCGATGTCATCGTCATCGAGGGCATCCGCACCGGCAGCACCAAAATGGAGTATGTGCAGACGTTCCTGAAACTTCGCGAGCCGGCCTCGATCAAGTTCGGCGCCCTGGTGTGCCACGCCAATGGCAGGAACCACGCGGTTCCCCTACAGTACAAAGGGTTTGATATCGGAGAGGAATTCGTGATCGGCTGCGGCCTGGACTATGAGGAGCGATACCGTAACATCCCCCTGATTGCAGCCTTCACCCCCTCGCAAGAACAGTCCCCTGCCTGACAAGGCCACGGACGGCCACGGCGACATGGGACATCAACATGCTCGGTAGGTAACGCATGAAACGTTTTCATTCTACAGGCCAGAACCAAGGCCCCGACCCCCTGCGGTCGGACGACGGTCGCGTTCTGGCGTTTGGCGATCGCCGTGACGACTCAGACCCCGAGCCGGGCGGCCCCTTCCAGGATCCGTCCGAGGATCGGCCCCGGCGAAAAGATACGCGCCGCGGGCAGGGTCCCGATCGTCCACCCTCCGGCCCCAAGCCGCCCCTTCTACCGACGGGGCGCTCGTTCCGAACCTTGAGCATCTGGTTGCTCGTGGCGCTGGCGATTTTCGTCATCATCCAGCAGATCTTCAGTGCTCAAACGGCGGGCACCGAGCTGTCCTACTACCCTGAGTTCTGGAATGCGGTCGAGGACGGCCGGGTCGAGGAAGTCACCATCGTCGACCGCATGGTCACCGGCAAGTTCCGGGAGGTGGCGGGCGAGGAACCCAAGCGGTTCCACACCTACTTGCCGTCCGGTTCAAGTGACGAAGACCTCATGCGTCTGCTGCGCGGCGAAGGTGATTCGGCGACCGACGGCGGGAGTCGCCAGCCGATCACAATCACATCCAAACCGAATCCCACTCCCTGGTTCAGCGTACTGCTGACCTGGCTGCCGTTCATCTTGCTGATCGGGCTCTGGTTCTTCCTCATTCGCCAGATGCAATCGGGCGGTTCGGCCGCGCTCAAGTTCGGCAAGAGCAAGGCCAAGATGCTGCATGAGAACAAAGTCCGCGTCACCTTCGATGACGTGGCCGGAGCAGACGAGGCCAAGACAGAACTTCAAGAGGTCATCGAGTTCCTGCGCGAGCCGTCGAAGTTCCGGCGGCTGGGCGGACGGATCCCGAAGGGCGTCCTGTTGGTCGGCCCTCCCGGCACGGGCAAAACGCTCCTCGCCCGGGCAGTGGCTGGAGAGGCGGGCGTTCCTTTCTTCAGTATCAGCGGTAGCGAATTCGTCGAGATGTTCGTCGGAGTCGGTGCGGCGCGCGTGCGCGATCTCTTCGAGCAGGGCAAGCGGAATGCCCCCTGCATCATCTTTGTCGATGAACTCGATGCGGTGGGTCGCCACCGCGGCGCCGGACTGGGAGGTGGGCACGACGAGCGGGAGCAGACCCTGAACCAGCTCTTGGTCGAAATGGACGGCTTTGATGCCAACGAGGGCGTGATCCTTCTCTCAGCAACGAACCGCCCCGACGTCCTGGACCCCGCCCTGTTGCGCCCCGGACGTTTCGATCGCCAGGTCGTGGTCGATCGGCCCGACATTCGCGGCCGCGAGGGAATCATCAAGGTCCACATCCGCGGCAAACCGCTTGCGGAAAATGTCGACTTGAAGCTCCTCGCACGCGGAACCCCCGGCCTCGCCGGAGCGGATCTGGAGAACATGATCAACGAGGCGGCTCTGCTCGCCGCGCGCCGCAATCAGTCCGAAATCAACATGGTCGATTTCGAAGAGGCCAAAGACAAGGTGATGATGGGAACCGAACGCCGCAGCCTCGTCATTTCCGATCGCGAGAAAAAAGTCACCGCCTATCACGAATCAGGGCACGTTCTGGTGTCCTGGTTCCTCCCCGATACGGATCCGATCCACAAGGTCACCGTCATCCCCCGCGGCCGGGCCCTGGGGCTGACCCACTCGCTGCCGGAGGACGATCGCTACAACGAGACGAAGGAGCAACTCGAGCAGCGGATGGCGATGATGATGGGCGGCCGGGCCGCCGAGGAGATGATCTTCGGACGGATCACCACCGGCGCCACCGGCGATATCGGAATGGCCACCGATCTGGCCCGCAAGATGGTCTGCGCCTGGGGCATGAGCGCGAAGGTCGGCCCCATCAAATACGGCAAGAAGGACGAACTGGTCTTCCTGGGCAAGGAGCTCTCCCAACAAAAGGACTTCAGCGAACGCACGGCCGAGTTGATCGACGAAGAGGTGAACCACCTGGTGATGTCGGCCTACAAGACCGCACAGGGTCTGCTCAACGACCGAGAAGACTTGCTCCACGAACTGGCGAAGACCCTCCTCGAGAAAGAGATGCTCGATCACGACGACATCGAGGTGATTCTCGGCGACAGCGCCCTGGACCAGAACCGGGCCGCGGAGAAGGCGGAGGAAGACCAGGCGAACGACGCCCAGCCGGAGGAAGAGGATCCTGCGAAGGACGCCCCCGCCGCGCGCTCGGAAGAGTCCCCGGATGCCGACGATGCCGTCAGGCCCATTCCGCCGGGTGATCCACGCACGGCCGAATCGTAGCGCACCTTCAATGGCTGACCCGAAACCGACAGCCGGGCGCCGGACGATGTCCCTTCGTCTCGGTGACCAACGACTGATGGTGGGGTCTCGGACCCTCGTCATGGGCGTGCTCAACTGCACGCCCGATTCTTTTTACGCCGCGAGCCGCACGGACAGCTCCGCCCCCGCCCGTTACCACGAGATGATCGCCCAAGGCGCCGACTGGATCGACGTCGGCGGTGAAAGCACGCGGCCGGGCGCCGCGCCGGTCGCAGCCGAAGAGGAATGGGCGCGCATCGAGCCGGTCGCTGAAGCCGCCCGCAAGGCCGGCCACCCCGTGGTGCTCTCGGTGGACACCACGAAGTACGACGTCGCGGCGCGGGCCTTGGACGCCGGTGCGGCGATCATCAACGACGTGAGCGGTCTTCGAGCCGAACCCCGCCTGGCCGATCTGGCCAAGCGCTATCGCGCGGGGCTGGTGCTGATGCACATGCGTGGCACCCCTCGCACCATGCAGACTGCCCCCCACTATGATGATGTCCTGGGAGAAATCCGGTCCGAACTGCTGGCCGCGGTCGATCGGGCAACGGCCGCGGGGGTGGATTTGGAGCAGATCATCATTGATCCAGGGATCGGATTCGGGAAGACTGCAGAACACAACCTGGAGATCGTACGAGGGTTGGATTCGTTGGCCGATCTGGGTCGGCCGATCCTGCTGGGTGCATCGCGCAAGAGCTTTGTCGGTGCGATCCTCGACCTGCCGCCCGAAGAGCGGCTCGAGGGAACTCTGGCAGCCCATGTGCTGGGGGTGCGCAGTGGCGCTCACATCGTGCGGGCCCATGACGTGGAACCCCACGTGCGGGCGATCCGGGTTGCGGATGCCGTCATGACGGGACGTTTGTAAAGGAGGCCAGATGCCGCTCCCAACCGAGATCGAATGGTTGCGGGATGCGATCGACATTCTGGTCGTCACCTTCTTGTTCTACCGTCTTCTGATTCTCGTCCGGGGAACCCGCGCCGCACAGATGTTCATCGGACTCATCACCCTCGTCCTGATGGCGGCGCTCGCGCAGTGGTTGCGTCTCTCGATGTTGATCTGGTTGGTCGACAGCTTGCGCACCGTCTGGGTCATCGCCTTCATCATCGTCTTTCAGCCGGAGATGCGAAAGGCGCTCGGCCAGATCAGCCAGAGCCGCCTGTTCACCCGATTCGTGACCGTCGGCGAATACGGGTACCTGGCCGAACTGCAAAACGCGGTCGAACGAATGAGTCGTAAGGGCCTCGGCGCCCTGATCGCCATCGAACGGAACACGGGACTCAAGAACTACATCGAGACCGGCTCGAGGATCGAGGCGTCCGTCTCGGCCGAGCTGCTGGAGACCGTGTTCACGCCGCCCTCCCCGCTCCACGACGGGGCCGTGGTCATTCAGGGCAATCAGATCTCCGGTGCGGGGTGCATCCTCCCCCTCTCGCCGAATCCGGATCTCGAGCGCACTTTGGGCACCCGCCACCGCGCGGCGGTCGGCTTGTCCGAGGAAACCGATGCCATCGTCATCATTGTCTCCGAAGAGAGCCGCCAGATCTCCATCGCCGAAGGCGGCAAGCTGGACCGCGATCTGCAAATGGGTGAACTGAAGAGCCGCCTGAGCACGTTGCTCAAGGTCTCGGCCAAGAAGATGGAGTCCCGGGAAACCCGGGGCGAAACCGCCGAGGCACGCAGCCACTCGTAGGTCTGTCCTCAGGGAGAATGCTTCCGGGCATGGCAACCCAAACCCTCTTCATCCGCTGCACAAGCTGCAAGGCAAAGAACCGGCTTCCCATCGGGCGCCTGGGTCACACCGGAACCTGTGGCCGCTGCTCCGAAGCCCTGCCGGAAAACAGCTTCTTCGCTGTAGCGCCGGTCGAGGTCCCCGAGGTGAAGTTCGACGCCCTGACGCGGCTCTCGCCACTCCCCGTTCTCCTGGATTTTTGGGCCGAGTGGTGCGCCCCCTGCCGGCAGCTGGCGCCGATCTTGGATACGCTCGCCGCAGAGTGGACCGACCGCCTCCTGATCGGCAAGGTCGACACCGAGCAGGCCCCGACCACTGCCGCGCGCTTCGGCGTGCAGTCAATCCCCACCCTCGTGCTCTTGCGCAGCGGAATCGAGGTGGATCGCATCATGGGTGCGATGCCGCTTGAAGCTCTGAAGGGGCGGCTGGCGCAGTACGTCGGCTAGCGCATATCCGTACTTCGGCTGTCCCCCCGGTGACAGGTCAGCCATGCGAGAGCCTGTTCAACTCGGTCTGCGCATCACCTCGCGCTGCGTTCACCTTGCCCCGACCGCGCGTCAGTCCGCTGGGCGCCCATTCTTCTTGAGTGCTCCAATCCCCCAGCCATTCCTGTGCCAGAGCCCGTGGCAGTTCGAACAGAGCGTCACCAGATTCTCAATTCGATTCGTGCCGCCCTTGGAGCGTGGTTTGATGTGGTGCACGTCCAAGAAGCGTGTTCGTTTGCAGCCCCTGGCTTGACAGCTGTGGTCGTCCCGTCTCAGGACCTCCTTGCGGGTCGTCAGAGGAATGCTGCGGCGCCTCTTCTTGCCTTGCTCGTCGATAATCGCGTCACATTCGGCCGTCTCGAACTCGCTCGGGCTCAGTCGTTTCATGCCACGATTGGTTTGCACAGCCGCATTTCGACAAGCATCGCACCGGTAAATCACTATGTTGTAAGGCGTTGACCTCTGGACCCGGGTTCGAGATTGGCGGCAGTTTCCGGGATCGGCCGTTGGAGACGTGTTGCCGTCGCCTGGGTCGTCCGCCGAAACAGTGCGATCGGCCTGCCCGCCGATCGTGTTCTCGTCCCCGGGCGCGCCGCCGGAGAGCAGCGCATCGAGCGCACTCAGCAGGATCTCCTCGCGCGTTGCAGATGCAGCGACGACCCTCGACTTGTGAAGCCCCTCGAGCAAGGCCTCGTAGCGCGCAAGCTGTAGCGGCGTCAGGCGGAAGTGAACGGAGACGGGGGCATCCGCTGTAAGGGCGCCGGCCGTGGGAGTGTCCGCTTCAGGCGCGCTAGAGCCTTCCGGTGATCCGGGTTCCACCGCCGCCGCGGCTGGGGCCCCGCCCCTTGTCGCCGCCGCGATCCGCGGTCTGCTCCCAGACTGCGCCATCAACTCCGTCTGGCCTGAGCCGGCGCCCCGTTCCGCTGCCGCATGGCGCCTCGCCTTCTCTACCTCGTGCTGCAGCTCCCGCCAGCTTGATCGCTTCGCCCTGGCAATCCAGGTCCGTTCGTTTTGAGCACTTGCCACCCTGACCAAGACACGCGCTTTCGTCCATCCCAACTCCCCTCTGGCCACCGCTCTGCGCAGTCTCGGCAGGCGATCGAGTTCCCCCGCCAGGCGCTCGAAGCAGTAGACCATGTTCGCCGAGAATCCCAGGACCTCGGTGGCGTAGACCTGCATGGTCGGATATCCGAGTTCCGCGTACAGCTTGCGACGTGACATCTCCATGAACCAGAGCAGAGCACTACGCTCCGCGCGCACCAGGTTGCCAGCGGCGTGGCGCAATGAAGTGTCGACCTGAGCGGCCGAGAGACCCTGGGGGAACGGTTCCTCGCCATAAGACCGCGCGTCTTCTCGCACAATACCTAAACAGGACATACGGACCTCCGTGAAGGGGACAGGAGGGTGCGATTTCGACATGCATGCGTTCGTCGGTTGGAGTCGATGCGATCAAGGTACACGTAAGTAGATGCGCAATGCAGTAGAACGCGTATAGCAAGTTCGCGGCCGCGATTCAAGGGACTTGTACAGCGATCTTATACAATGGAAGGTGCGAGCAGAAGAAAGCGCAGCGGACTTTCGGTGGGGAGCGAGAGGGGCATGGCACGCAGCCTGCTAAGGCAATCGCAGAAGACGGCCACTGCCGATCTGCCGTCCTCCCAGCGACACGTCGTAGAAGGCCACCCCGGAACCATCCCCCGGCGGAGTCCACACGAGCCGGTTCCACCCATGGGCAGCGGGCCGGCGCACGCGATCCAGGAATCGTCCGTCGGCGGCATACACCCGCAGCTCGAGCGCCGTGGTCGGGTGCAGCGCGTTCTCGAGTGAGATGTGAACGGGAATCTCGACCGCCCCGAAACTGGGATTCGGTTGCGGAGCCAGGACGTGATCCTGGCCGTCGGCCGGACGGGGCGGCGCGTCCGCCGTGCCCAGCCCGTCGAAGAGTTGATCGAGCGCGCGCACCGAGGCGTAGGGCAGGAAATCCTCTGTGCGCGCATAGTCCACGTACTGCGTGATGACCTCGGGGACGGTCAGGTATTCGACCGAGAGCACCGTCTTGCCTTGAGAGCGGTACTCGGCCAGCATCTGCAGCCGCTCGGCATCCGGGTTGTACGGGTTGTCTTCATCAGCGGGTCCGTAATAGAACACATCCTCAATGCCGATCGCATCGATCGCGTCGTAGTAGGCGTCCGCCAACGGTCCCTCGACGTCGTCCTCCACCGTGATGAAGCTGCCGTTCTGGGGAATCACGAGCGCATCCGGTTGGCCCAACGAAGAGAGGTGCGCGCGAATGCCCAAGACAAACTGCGCCATGTCGGCATCGGCCTGGAGGTTCTCTGGAAACTCCTCGCTCCAGAAATAGTAGGCATCGATGATGTCCAGATAGAGGCCGCCGAATCCTTGGTTCACGATTCGATCGATCCAGGCAAAGATGATTGCCTGCCAGGCCGGATCCCAGAAGCGAACCTTGTAGTTCCCCGGCCAATCCGGGTTCTCCGGGCCCAACCACGGAGGGGGATCCTGCCCCCAGGCCGGATCCCAGTAGTAGCGATATTCCTCGGCCTCGCCGATCGAGATGTAGGCCACCGGAATCTTGCCGCTCTGGCGGATCGTTTCGATCTCTAGCGGAGACCATTCGCCGGCCTCGCCGCCGTCTGAGGAGTAGTCGATCACCACGAGCTGGAATGTGGGATTGGCCGCGATCTCCTCAATGCTGATGTCCTGGAGCTGATAGGCCCACGCGGTCACGCCGGGGACGTCGGCGGCTGCGGGGCCCATGCCGTGCAGGAGGAAGAGGAGAGCGGCGCAGGCGCAAGCGGTGCGGGTCGCACTTGGAGTAGCCACCGGCCTTAGAAGTCCTGGATGCGGGTTACGGCGACACCCTTGAAGCTCTCGACGCGATCCAGGTAAGTCTTCAGCAACACCTTGACCAGCTTGCCCCCCTCGTAGACGCCCGGAAGGGCGGCGGACGCGGGGTGGATCAGATAGGGTTGCCCCTCCTCCACCTTGATCACCCCGACATGACCGATCACGGCGTCGTGTTCGCGGACTTGCGCGCCCTTCTTGGTCTTTTCGTCCGTGACGAAGAAGATCAGGTCGCCGCTCCGGAGCGCGCCATAGGTGAGGTTGGCCTTCGGCACGTACTTCACCGTCCCGGCCGGATAGCGGGTGGTGCCCGACAGGTCCCGTTCGGTCTCGCCAAGCTGCGGGGTGATCTCCTGTCCCCAGATGCCGGAACGGATCATGTCGATCGAGTAGTCGAGATGAACCGGATCATCGTAGTCAACCCGGCCGTCGGCCTGCACGGCTCCCTCGAGCGACGCGCCCGCGAAACGCGTGCCGTAGGCGAAGTCGACCGCTTCACGCGCACTCGTGGTGCGGCCCAGTTCGGTGGTGCGATACAGGAAGAGGATACAATCGGTGGAGAAGTCATTCACGAGGCGGCCTTCTTCAACATAGCCCCCATCGCCCAATCCAAACCGGTAATTGGCGTCACCCCGCCGGTGGAAGAGATCCGCCCAGGCCGCGATGCGTTCGCCGAGGGAGAGATCGGCAACCTCGCGCATTTGGGCGTCGATCAGAACCGAGGGCAGCACATGTCCGTTGTCCAGGTTGAACTGCACCATGCGCTCGTATCGTTCGAGCAACCGCTGCTGGCGCTCCGCCTCAGCGGATTGCCCCTCGACGGGCGCGCTAGCCAAGAGAAGCCCTCCCAGCCAGACGATGATTCCCATGGTTGCCCGCTGCCAACTTGCTCTCCTGCCCTGCATGTTCTCTCCTCAAACGCGTTTTGCCCACGATTCAGACGCCTGAATCCGGCGGTGTTCCATATTGCCGGGGTGGAGGTATAAGATTACCGGAACTTGACCAGCTTGCCCACATAGCTCTGGGGCCCGAGCCGCGTCGAGAGCAGATAGATGCCGTTGGGCGCCTCCTGGCCTCGCTCGGTGCGACCGTCCCAGTTCCACTGAAGGAAGGGAACGCCCTCCTCATCGGTCAACGCTTGTGCGCCCACCAGGCGGCGCACGAGCTGCCCATGCACGCTGAAGATCCTGATTTCGGCCACTGCCGAATTGACTGACTCCGGCTCGGCCTCCCCTGGATCCTGCGGCTGGGCCGCATCCTCGGGCCTGGGACTTGCCCCGGTCGCGCCGATCTCGGCAACCGGACGCTGCTCAGGGCGCGTCGCCTGGGTTCGGGAAGGCTCCTCTCCCGCAATCGGATCCTCTTCCACCTCGCGTGTAGTCGTACCCGCGGTGGTCTGATTCAGGTCCAGATAGCGGGCCGTATCCATGCAGCAACGTAGCTGAACGTGCTGGCTGAAGGGGTTGGGCGTGGCAAAAATCGGCCGCGGTTCCCTGATGAGCAATTCATTTTCGGGAGGTTCCGCCAGGAAGAGCCCGAATCTCGTCCCCAGGAGAACACCTTCGCCGTCCAGGCTGAGAGAGGCCGAGATCGCGACCAGCTCCGGCGGCACCGGAATCTCCTGCCAGGATCGCCCGGCCGGTCCGGCGGGCTCCCCGGACGCCGACCACCCGGTTCTCGTGGACCAATAGACCCCGTCGGCGGTGCGGCAGAGCATCGTCTCCGGGGCGTGGAGGGCGGCCTGCAGGTCGAGGATCCGCTCCCCGCGGAACCCCGCTTCGATCCACGGGCCGTCGCCGGCTCGCGCGTAGAGGCCCAGGTCTGTCGCCAAGTAGGTCGCAATCGGGGTGTGCCAACCCGCGAGGGGACGTCCCGTGGCAGGCAGATCCCAGGTCCACGGTTCCCCTCGATCCAGGCACCAGGCCTCGCCGTGGCTCAGGAGCACCGGGCCGGAGGCGGATCCTTCCCCACACAGAAATCGCGGCGGGCAGGCCGGGCGTTCCTCCGTGCACAGTGGCTCGAGGAGCGCGTCTTTCGAGGTCCAGGTGTCGGGTCCCGCGGCCCGTCCCAGCCACACGCCCCGGCCTTCGACCCCCGTCGCCCACAGGCTGCCGTCGCCAAGGGCATCGACCGAGGTAATCGCGAGTCGGGGTCCTGCCGCTTGCCAGGCCAGATCCACTCGAGACTCGGGGAGGGTACAGGTGACGACCCCGTCGTCGCTGCCGACGCAGAGACACCACCCGCCTTCATCGGAGGGAACCACATCGAGACAGGCCACCGAACCGCTCAGCCGGCGCCAGATTGCATCATCTGCGTGATCGGCCGGGGTCGGCTCACCCCCGAGTTCCTCGGCGAAACGGGGTTCTTGATCCGTCGGAAACCATTGCCGGGTGAGACCATCGAAGACGTAGAGGCCGAGCTGGGTGCCCACGAGGATTCGTTCATCGGGCAGCTGGCGGGTGGTCAGCACGGTGACCTGGCGCATTCCATGATTCTGCCATTGCCACCGCGCGAACGGCGCCGTGGCGGCCAGCACGCCCCGCGAGGTCGCCAGGAGGATCTCACCCCCGGCGTCGTCACAGACCAGACTGTGAACGCGAACGGGCAGATCGGACAGCTGCGGTCGCCACGTCTGCCCTCCATTGATCGTTCGCAACAGACGCCCCTCTCGCGTGATGGCGAAGGCGGTCTGTCGACCCGTGGGCGCCCGGTGGACGGATCGGAGTTCCCCGTAGGCCGCCCACTCGAGGGTGGTGATTGGACCCAGGCGCTCCCAATGGGTCCCGCCATCGCGACTGGTGAGGAGCCCGTCAGGGGTGACTGCGCAGATGGCCCCGGTCTCACAGATCGAGATGGCCGAAACCTCCATCGGCAACTCGCCACCAATCGGGGTGACACTTCTCGCATGATCGTGGCTGACGAAAAGCCCCTCCCACTTCGTCAGCACAAAAACCCGGCGAGGGTGCTGGTCCAGGATGAGCGCTTGGGTGACCTGGCGAAGGCGCTCCTCGCTCGCGGTGTCCTCGACCTGACGATCGTGCCAGGTGAGCTGCCAGGAGTCCGCCGCCCGATCAGGCCCGAGGATGGTCACGCCCCCGTAGCGGGTCAGCGCGAGAACAGCTTCCGGATCATCCGCCTCGCCCGGCAGGAGGGCCACGACCTGGCGCGCAACCTGCGGCGTGAGTTTGCCGATGGCCTCGAATGCCCCGTGCGAACACCCTTCATCATATAGAGCCTGCTGGTCTTCGCCCGGCTGCGGCTGTTCCAGCCACAGGTGAGGCTCGCGCCACCTGAGAAGCCGCCCCGAGCGCAACAGGACGAAGGGTCCGCTTGTGCTCCCCGGAACTGCCTGGGCCAGCAGAATGTCGCCCGGGAAGAAGCGCGCGCGGGCAACGGGTCGCCACATCCCACTTCGGAACGGGCTCTCGAGCGGGACCCACACGTGAAAGGTCCCGGCGGTCGAAAGCGCCAGGCGCCGTCCGTCGGAGAGGAGGAAGAGCTGGCCGATGTCCGCGCCGTCGGGTCCCAGCGGCGTGAGCCGCCAGTCGCTTTCGATCTCGTCGCGACCGGAGCCAGCGAGGTCTGCATAACCGGCTGAGGTGAACATGGCCAGAAGGACGACGAAGGAGATCAGTGCGGCAGCAGTAGAGAAGGATAGAGGCGCGCGCACGCCGTGCGGCAAGAACCGGCACGCACGGACACACCCCGGAGCACAAGCACCCCCCAAGGGGGACTTCACCCAGGGACGGGAATCGATTCGATTGGACCCCGCCTTTGACATGTATGCTCCCTGTCTCTCCTCGCGCGCGAAGTGTACGTATGGGTTCGGCCTCTGGCAAGCCGATCTTGGGGGGTTGCGAGCCGCGATTCCGCCTGACCCGCGTCCCATCTGACACCGGATGGATCATTCTCGTTCCCGCATGTCTTGAGCTTCTCTTGACTCCGGACCGCAAAGTTCGCTGGTCAACACCTAACTAACCATTACTAAGCAGGTTACAGACATCGTCGGAAATAGCGCGGATTCTCTGGTGAATCTATTTTGAAACAAAAAATAGAATGTGATATGCACTGATATAGAACAGGCCGATAATGACCTGTGGGCGCTGGGGGAGTGAGGCCGCTCGGGCAGGACAGTTGCGCCCCCCTCTCGCGCGAAATGGGAAGAGTTGGCACGGGATTCTTAGGCGAACGGGCAAAAGCGACCGTGGACGAGGGAGACCGCCCAACCAGCCCCCCCTTCCCAGTGCCCAAGCCCGAATGTGCGGGCTCGGACCTGGTCCGGGCCCGCCCGTCGCTCCTGCCTCCCCACTCAACTTGACCCTCAAAAGAACCCGCTCTACGATGGCTCACCGTCAAACTTAGGCCCATTGAGGAGACAGCAGGTGAAGGATGCTCTGCAACAGCCCCAGGACAGGAGACCCCGAGTCGTCTTCGCGATTCTGCTGCTTATCCTGGTGGCCCGTTTTTGGACGATGACCCTTCCCGGCTATCCGCCCGATCTCAACGCATACAAGAGCTGGTCATTCGCCGCAGGGCTCCGCGGGGTGCATACGCTCTATGACGGAGATCCGCTGTACGACTATCCCCCGCTCTACGGCTACCTGCTCGCACCGGTCGGCAAGGTCTATGCCTGGCTGTATCCACCCTCCGAGTTCCGCCGGACGATAGGCCTCGAGGATGACGAGGGGGCGGAGAGGACCGAACAGCAGCGCGAGGAGACCCGCAAGAGAGCGATGAAGACGCTCAACGTGCTGGTCAAGATGCCACCGCTTATCTTCGACGCGTTGCTGGCAGGGCTGCTCTGCGTCATGGTGGCCCGGTACCGGATGTGGGGCGCCGCTCGTTCCTGGCGGGGCTGGGCTCCCGCTCTCCTTTGCTTCGGCCTTCCTGCCATCCTCGTGGTGTCCAGCTATTGGGGCCAGCCCGATGCGGTCGAAACGTTCTTCTGCCTCCTGGCGCTCTTTCTCATTCTCAGGCGCCAACCCGAGCTCGGCTGGATCGCCGCCGCGCTTGGCCTGCTCATGAAGCCACTGGCGGCTCCGATCTTCCCGCTCCTCGCGCTCGCCACCCTGATGAAATGCGGATGGCGGCGGCTCCTGAGCGGAGGCCTGACGGGGCTGGTGGCCGGCCTGATCGGATTCCTGCCCTTCCTGCTGAACGGGCGCACCCAGACGCTCATCGACCGGCTGATCGGCGACATCGATGCGATGCCCTATACCTCGGTCAACGGACACAACCTCTGGTGGCTGACCGGCGCCTGGCGCTCAGCGACGGATCCGATGTTCGGACCGATCTCGGCCAAGCAGATCGGCCTGGCGCTCTTCCTGGCGGCCTACGCGTTCGTGCTGATCTGGGTGTGGAAGAGGGAGCAGCAGGTGCGAGAGACCTCCGCCGCCGACAAAGGGGCGGATCACAGGGATCTGGGCCCAGACGCTCACTGGATCCTGGCTGGAGGGGTCATCTTCCTGTCGTTCTTCACGCTCTCGACTCACATGCACGAGAACCACCTTCTTCCCGCCATCCCCTTCTTCCTCCTGCTCGCCGGGCGGGCCAAAGCTTGGCTGTGGGCATTTCTGGCGGTCAGCGTGGCGGTGTTCATCAACTGCGTGACCCACGATCTGATCATCGGCGACCTGATCCTGTCGAATGTCGGGGGCGAATCGGTCGTCTTTGCACCGGATATCGAGTGGTACCTGAATCTCCCACCCAACATGCTGACCGACTGGACGCTGCACCGTACGGCTCACCTCTCCTGGCTGGAGGCGGCGCTGGCCTATGGAAATGCGGCCCTCGTCGTGCTGACCTGGGGCACCGTGATCTGGGCCATGGTGCGGCGAAGGTAGTGGATGCCGCGAGGGGGGCAGGTCACTCGATCCCCATCATCTCCTCCATCATGCGGGCGTTGATCACCGCGTGACCCGCGTGACAGTTGTTGAAGAAGATGAAGGTCTGCTTCGCCTGTTCGGCGATGTTCCTGACGAGTTCGGTCCACTGCTCCAGTTCAGCCTCGGCATAGAGATAGTCATACCTTTGCGCACCACCCGACCACCAATCCCGGGCGTTCCGGCCATGAAAGCGGAAATAGGCCGTGTCCCCCACTTGCAAGGCGCGGCGGGGGAAGAGCCCCGCGAGGGCGGGTTCGTCGACAGCGCAAAAGCCAAGGCCGAGATCGTCCAAACGCTGATCGAGGTCGGGAAGATCCCAGGAAGCATGGCGGAACTCGGCAAACATGGAGGTCCCCGGCAGCACATCGGTCAGCCAGCGCAGGTGATCCTCGTTCTGGGGATTGTGTTTGAAGGAGTACGGAAACTGCGCCAGCAGTCCTGCACACTTCCCCGCTTCGACCAGGGGGGATAAAGCGTCGCGGAAGGCGGTCACCGCCCCGAGATCCCGGTCGCGCTTATGCGTCATCGGGCCGGGGAGTTTGACCATGAAGGCGAAGTCATCCGGGGTGCGCTCGGCCATCGACGCCATCGTCCGAGGAGGAGGAATGCGGTAGTAGGTCGCGTTGATCTCAACGGTATTGAAGTGGTGTTGGTAGAAACCAAGCATCTCGCCCGACCGCGTGCCTGGCGGGTAGAACGGCCCCACCCAGTCGGCGAAGCTGTAGCCGGAGGTGCCCACGCGAATGCCCCCGGGGGCTCGGCGGGTGGGTGAGGCAAACGCTGCGCCTTGAGCTGTACTCGCCCCGAGGTCGTGGCCAAACAGATCAGCCTGGCCATGGCCCGGCCGGCCGCGCGGGCTAGTTGGTGACGAGTTGCCTTTGCTCATCGGGCTCCCGCAAAGCGCCTATCGGCTGCAGGCTTTGGGTGCCGAACGTATCCCGAATCTGATCCACCGTTTCGAGGTATTGGGTGTAACGCCGATCCTCCGGGAACAGAGAGATCTGTTTGCGGCCTTCGATGGGAATCAAATCGCCCACCGTCACGCCCAGCAGGCGGATGCCTCCCCCGCAGTAGTTGCGCAGGAAAAGATCCTTCGCCGTCCGGTACACGTCCCGCGTCTCCTGGGTGGTGTAGGACAACATGCGCTGCCGGGTGAGAGAGCTGAAGTCGTGATAGCGCATTTTGATCGTGACCCGCCGACCGGCATGACCCTCGGATCTGAGATCGGAGGTCACCCTCTCGGTCAGGGACAGGAGCAGCGCCAGCCCCTCATCGGGCGAAGAGGTGTCATGCTGAAGCGTGTGTTCGTGACCCAGCGATTTGGCGGCGGGAGCGTCGTAGCTGGCGACGATGGGGCTCTCATCCTCGCCCCAGGCCATCGCATGCAGCGCCTCCCCGTAGACACCGAATCGGCTCTTCAGGAAATCGACCGGTGTTTCCGCCAGCTCACCGATTTTCTCGATGCCGAAGATCATGAGCGAGGACGCGGTCTTCTCGCCCACCCCGAACAGATGCTCGATGGAACGGTGCCAGAACTTCCGCACGAACGCTTCCCGGCTCAGCATGCTGATGCCGCGCGGCTTCTCGAGTTTCGAAGCCATCTTGGAGAGAAGTTTGTTCGGCCCCACCCCCACGGAGCAGGTCAGGTTGAGGCGGCTCTCGATCGTTCCGGCCACCTCGCGGGCAATCCTCTCCGAGGCCTGCCAGTGATTCCCGTCGGGTTTTCCCGGCAACAGGTCGGTGATGTCGATGAAAGCCTCATCGATACTGAACATCTCGACCTGAGGAGTGATGCCGCAGAGCTGTTTCAAAATCCGCCTGGAGGTGTCGATGTACAGTGAGGGGTGGCAGGGCACGAATTCGAGATCGCGGCAGAGTTTTCTGGCGGTGCCGATCGGCATCCCCGCGCGGATTCCGTACTCCCGGGCCTCATACGAAGCCGAGGCCACCACACCGCGGCCCCCGGGAAGGGCTCCCACGACGACCGGTTTCCCCTTCAGCGCCGGACAGGCCTGCACCTCGAGGGCTGCGAAGTAAGCATCCATATCAACGTGGAGGATGCGGCGCTCATGTCCATTGTTTTCCCATTTCATCGTACCCTTCTCCTTGAGCTCCCCACCTCTGTTGTTACGAAAACTCGCGATACACACCGACCACCTTTCCCAGAATACGCAGCTCAGGTGAGGTCGCCGTCACGACGATCGGCTCGAAATCCTGGTTCTCGGGTACCAGGGTGACCTGACTGCGGCTCTTCTGGAATCGTTTGACGGTGGTTTCATCTCCGATCATCGCAACGACGACGTCACCGTTGCGTGGCTCCTTGTCCGATTTGACGAGGACGATGTCCCCATCGAGAATACCGGCATCGCGCATGCTCTCCCCCGTGACCCGCAGGGCGAAGGAGGCGTCATTGCTGTTGATGCGATTGGCGTCGAGTACCCCCTCGATGTTTTCCTCGGCGAGGACGGGACCACCGGCGGCGATCCGCCCCAGGATGGGCAGGCCGGTCAGGGGGGTGAGCTCGGGCGCGGCAGATGTCAGATCCGGGTGCAGTTCGATGCCGCGCGCCAAGCCTCGCTTGCGGACTATGGCGTCCGCCTTCTCGAGAAGATCTAGGTAGTAACAGACGCCGTTCGTCGAACGGATCCGGAACTCTTCCCCGATTTCACGCACCGTCGGCGGTGCGCCGTGCTCGTTCTGGTAGGTGATGATGAAGGCCAGGATGTCGCGGGCTTTGGTCTTCATGTTTTCGCCCTCCTTCTCCTTCCTTCCCCCGGAAGCGGGGTCCCACTCTAGGGGGGACCGAGAGTGGGACCGCCATCTTCCGAAGATCCCGTGATGCCGCGGCACGCCTACCCATCGACATCAGAAACCACTTTACTGAACATTTGTTCAGTCAGCAAGAACAAAATTGTAACCGGCTGTTTTGCAAGCAATTGGAGTTTCGAACTTCGCTGTAAGAAACGGGATCTAATGTGCACTACTTTAGTAGACTAGTTTACCCGTCACGGACGACGGTCCGTGCACATTCAAACGTAACGGCAACGAGGAGGTGCCCATGTCTGGCAGGCGATCGCTGCCTTTGAGTCTTATTGCTCTACTGCTTTTCACTCTGGTCTCCGCGGCCGCGGCTTCGGTGCCCAGGGTGATCCTGACCGAAAAATTCACCGCCACCTGGTGAAGCTTCTGCGTCAACGCGCGGTGCGCGTTGGAGAACATGCAGGATGAGTTTCCCGAGGACATCCTGGTCGTGGAACATCACCATGGCGATGCCTTCGCGATCCCCTGGGTCGCGGATCGCCGTTCGCTCTACGGGGTGTTCGGACAGCCCTCGGTACTCTTCGATGGACAGAATCGAATCGACGGCGCCAGCTCCTGCGCGAGCGCGACGACGAACTACCGAAACGCGATCCTGTCGCGCCTGGCCGAGACCAGCTCGCTGAGCCCGGTCATGATCGACGGACAGTTCCTGGCGGGCGCCACGTCGCTCGACGGAGATGCGACCTTCACGCTCGTGGATCCGGTTACGCTGGAGAGTCACCGGGCGTTCATCCTGGTGATCGAAGACAACGTCCTGTACCAGGGGACGACCTATCATCAGATCTCTCGGGCGGCCTACGAAGAGGATGTATTGCTGATCGATCAGAACGATCAGGCCGTGGTCCCCTTCTCGATTCCGACGGACGCTTCCTGGGTCCTGGAGAATCTCCGCGTGGTCGCGTTCCTCCAGAAGAACTCCGGTGACCTGGAAGTCTACCAGGCGGCCCTCTTGCAGAACGCGTCCTCTGTGCCCTTGGGTGATGGACCGAATCTCCTGACCCGGATCGAGTCGGTTGGACCGAACCCGTTCCACCCGCAGCGCGGCACCGGCGAGGCGACCATCCGCCTGCAGCTCTCGGAGCGGGCGGCGCAAGCTCCCGTGTCCTTGGAGATCGTCGATCTTCAGGGCAGGCGGGTGAATCGCATCCTGGATTCCCAGCTTGCGGCGGGAGACGCCACGTTCTCCTGGGACGGCCGTGACACGCAAGGCGTGCCGGTGGAAGCCGGCGTCTTCTTCGTGAAGCTGGCCACCGGTGATGGCCTGCACCGGTCACGGGTCATCGTGTTCGACTGATCCGCGCACGCCTGGGGGACGCGCCGCCCACGTCGCGTCCCCCCTACCGGGGGTCTCTGCGAGGAGTGTCGCAAAATCAAGGCATATGCCTTGATTTCGTGACGGCCGCCGACGGCCCATCCCCCCCCTCCCCGATTGACCGCACCGCACCCCCGAGGCAGAATCGCGCGAGCGACACACTGGCCAAACTGCGGGGGACTGCCATGAATCCATTCGACCTGCCGACCGAAGAGATCGAAGCGCTCGCCGCGCAGCACGGCACGCCCATCTACATCGTGAGCCGGCAACAGATCGTCGAGAACTACCGGCGCCTAGACCGGCTGCTCCCGGCGGTGCAGATCTTCTACGCGGTCAAAGCCAATCCCGAAGGTGAGATTCTGCGCACGCTGGCCGAGATCGGCGCCGGCTTCGACGTCGCCTCTCGCGGCGAGATCCTCGCCGCCGTCGGTGCGGGGGCGAACCCGCGCGAGGAGCTGATCTTCGCCGACACGGTCAAGGACCCCAAACAGATCGCCTATGCCTTCAGCATCGGGCTGGATGATTTCACCTTCGACAACGCCTCCGAGATCGGCCAGATCGCCCGGCACGCGCCCGGCTCGAATGTGCTCCTACGCATCATGGTCCCCAACGAGGGCAGCGTGGCCCATCTGAGCGACAAGTTCGGCACGCCACCTGAGGACGCCGTCCCCCTCCTGCTGGCCGCGCGTGATCAAGGACTGCGGCCCCGGGGGATCAGCTTCCATGTCGGGAGCCAGTGCTTAGACCCCAACCGCTATGCGGAGGCGCTGGAGCTGACCGCTCGCGTCTTCGACGAAGCCAAGCGCAGCGGACTGGAACTTCGCATGATCGACATCGGTGGCGGATTTCCAGTCCGCTACGCGGACGAGGCCATCGACATCGAAGGGATGTGCGGAACGGTCGTCGAACGATATCAGGCGCTCTTCGATCCCGAGGTGGCCTTGGTCGCCGAGCCGGGCCGGGGAATCGTCGGGGATGCGGCGATCCTGGTCACGCGGGTGATCTCCGAGTCCGTGCGGGCCGGACGGAACTGGCTATATTTCGATGACGGCACCTACGGCAGTTTCATGGAAGTGCTTCTCTATCAGATGCAGTTCCCCATGAGAACCAACACCGGCGGCCCCGCCACGAAGTATGTGCTCGCGGGCCCCACCTGCGATTCGATCGACGTCTTCTCGCGTGACGCCCAGGGTGAGATCCGCGAGGTGACCCTCCCGGAGATGCACCTGGACGATCTGCTCATCGCCGGGAGCATGGGGGCCTACACGTTCTCGGAATCGACCCACTTCAACGGGTTCGAGCCGCCAAAGTTCGTGTATGTGGACTAGGGGGCGGTGCACGGAGATCTGCGCGCCTGGATTGCCAATCCCGGACGATCTCGTACGCCGGCTGTCCCCCTGGGATCACGTCACCACCAATCCGAACCCCTGACCGGGTTCGGCTTCTCCCTCAAACGCTCCCCTGTCGTCAGTTGGGCAGCCAGCCCGGGCGCCGGCACGATTGCTGTGTTAGAATAGGGACGGGAGGAGGGTTCTGATGACAAAAGCACACGCGGGGATCACGACAGTCATGTTCATTCTGCTTGTCACCAGGGCAAACGGCCTTGCACTCGCCTGCCCTGGCGGTGAGGACGGTGAGCCGGTTTTCGGTCTATGCAGCGGCCATGGCCAGGAGCCCGCTAGAGGTGCCGACTGGCCGCTCGGCTCCGAATTCAGTCACTTGATCAGCGTGGGAGCCTCGAACTACGACTCCGACTGCAACCCCTGGCTCACCGAGGATGAACGCGAGCTCTTCTTCATCCGTTACTCCGGGCAATACGGGCCGGCCGACGCCGGACATATGGGAAGCTGGGACATCTACCACTGTGACTGGGACACGCTGAACTCATCCTGGGGGCCGAGCACGAATCTCGGACCCAACGTCAACTGCCCGGGTCCCGATCGGCGCCCGACGACCACGGTGACCGGTGATACCCTGCTCTTCTGCCGAAGCAATTCCATCTACTACTCGATCCGCAACGGCGGCGAATTCGGGCCCACCATCCAGCTCTTCGCGGGTTCCGACCCCTGTCTGAGCCAGGATGCGCACTCTCTCTACTTCGTGCGGGACAAAGACATCTGGATTGCCGACCGCGGACTGAGCGGGGCGATCGATGACTGGGTCGATCATCGGGAACTGGAAGGGCCCATCAACACCGGCGCCAGCGAGGTGCGCCCTTTCATCTCCCGCGATGACTCGTTGCTGATCTTCTCAGACTTCGGCGGCCCGCGCTCCGGTGGATACGGTGACGCGGATCTGTGGGTGAGCGAATGGACCGGCGGGGCCTGGGGGGAACCGGCCAACGTAGGTCCGCCGGTCAATGTGGATCGTCCGGCCTGTACGGGCTGGCTATCAGCGGATGCGGAGCGTCTATACGCGGCATCGGAAGCCTCCGAGGGTAGCCGCGGTTGCGAGGACATCTGGATCGCGCACCGGGACTCAACGCCAGAGCCTGTGTTCATCAGCCCGTCATCCGGAACCTGGAGCAAGCTGGGCGAGCTGGCCGGGGCATGGCACGTCTACGACCTGACCGTCGATGCCGATGGTGTGCTCTACGCCGCAACGTCACCCGAAGGAAAGGTCTTCCGCTCGATCGATCAGGGGTTGAGCTGGCTCCCCACCGCGGATCTCCCCGATGTGAGAATCGCCTATTCCCTGCTGGCCACAGCAGACGGTGCCCTCTTCACCGGAACCTACCCCAATGGGGATGTCCTCTTCACCACCGACGGAGGCGATACATGGCAGGCCACCGGGGATATTCCTGGGGCGACCGCCGTGCGCGCGCTATTGCAGACCGGCAGCGGCCGGATCCTTGCCGGCACCTCGCCAACCTGCCAGGTCTATGAACTCGACGCGGAGAGTCTCTCCTGGACGCAACGAGGGGTCACCGACGGGATTCAGAACAGCGTCACGGTTCTCTACGAAGCTCAAGGGGGCGTGCTTTTCGCAGGTGGGTGGGGCACCCCCAACGTGTCTCCGAACGGCGGGCAGAGCTGGATCCCCTTTTGCGAAGAGTACGGGATGGCCAGCGTGGAGGCGTTCCTCGAACCATCGGACGGCAAACTCTGGATGACCGGCTGGACGCATGATGACGGGGGATTCGTCGCCTGGAGCGAGAATCTCGGCATGGACTGGACCACGGCCACCCGGGTCACGGTGGACACGTTGCTCTCGGTGCGCGTCTATGACATCGTCGAGACACTCGCCGGGGGACTGATGGTGGGCTTCCAGCCCGGCCCCGACCAGGTGGCGGCCCTCTCGGACGACGGGGGGCTTTCGTGGAGTCCCGAGGGTTCCCTCGATGGAGCTCACGAGATCCTCCGGTTCCTCAAGCTTGACAACGGCACGATCTTCGCAGCGACCACGCCAAACGGGGACATCTTTCGGTGGACGCCCGAAGGGGCGGGTGTTGGCGATCCGGACGACCCAGACGAGGAGGGCCCAGCCCAGATCGGTGTGGCCGCTGTCACCGCCGGTCGTCCCAATCCGTTTCGGAGCACCACCACGATCCATTATCAGCTTCCCGATCGGGAAATGATCGACCTGTCGATCGTGGACTGTCAGGGACGCCGAGTCTGCAAGCTCGCGGGCGGACTGGCCGCAGCCGGCCGGCACGAAGCCAGGTGGACTGCAACCGATGCGGCCGGGGGACCGGTCCAGAGCGGCATCTATTTCGCCAGACTGAAGGCCGGAGAATCGGTTACCTTCCAACGACTTGTGCTGTTGCGCTCGCCTTGATGCGGCTGGTCCTCACGGCTGCAGCCGGTACACCATGAACAGCCGTGTCCCGGACGGACGCTGCACCTGCCACATCTGTCGCTTCTCATGTTCGAAGAGCTCGACCTCGTTGTCTGCGAGCTTCGTCTTCTGTTTCAGAAGGTAGGCCGTGGGCAAATCCTGCGTCAGATAGACGGTCACGGCTCCCCAGTCACAGGAGACGCCGCACATGCCGGTCATCCACATCTCGCTGCGGTAGTCGTCGCGACGGTAGGTCTGGAAGAACTGATAGGAGTGCTTTCCGTCGGGTACCTCTGATTCACCGTAGAGTTTCTTGGTGTGCGTGAATTGGCGGAGGATCGTCAGGCGAAGGAGCGCGGAGAACCCGCGGTAGACACCCACCGACGCATTGGCCTCAAACCCGGTCGCCAGGAACCACTCGCGCCCCTTGGAGAAATCCTCCCAGTAGGTGCTCCATCCCATGTAGGGCGAGGTCGACCAGAGGACACCTTCCTCGTCGGTGTGGCTGGCGCTGTTCCAGCGGGTTTCAGTATTCTCGAGTCCGCTGCGCGCGTACTCGAAGAGAAACCCGCCGTCGACAAATCCCCGGTCCAGCTCGTAGTTGAAGTAAGGATTGACCTCGAGTGCGAAGCCCGACTGCCCTTCCCGCGAGTCGGGATCGGCCTCGATCAGCCGATTGACCCGCATCTGCGCCTTCGACTGGTACTGGGCGAAGAAGAGGAGCCCGGCGTCCAGGTCGCCGACCTCCCAGAACCGGGCCTTCGAATAGGCCCGCAGCAGTTTGTCGGTGTTCCGGTCGCGCCAGTATTCATCGACGTAATAGTCACCCTCGAAGTCGGAGCCCTCGTCGTATTCCCAGCCGTAGTTGTCCCCCTCCTCGCGGGTCGTGCGGTAGCGAATCCCCGACTTCCAATTGCCCTGGTGTTCATAGCTGAGTTGCAGATCCCAGCGCCTTCCGGAGAACACGCTGTAGTGATTCTGGAAGAACGCATCGGCGTTGATGCTGGAGTATCCGAAAATGTGATTGCAGCCGGTCGTGGCCCAGCCCCAGGTGAGGTGGGGCACATTGTAGGTGGTCCCATCGCGTTCGAAGCGGATGAATCCGTCGGGCTCATCCGCGGTCTTGCGTGTGAACCGCAGCTTCACGCCGAGGGGGTTGTCCAGAAACTCGTTCGCGTAGATCAGTTTGAAGTCGTAGTCGTCCTGGCTCCCCCGCGTCTCACCTTCGAAAGGCACCAGGATGTACTCGCCCGATTCGTTCGCTCGGGCGACACCCCCAGCCTCCAGGTCCATCGTGCGCGACTGGTTGCCGATCTCCAAGAAAACCTTCCCAAAACGTGTCGTCGTGATCCCACCCAGCCGAAAGCCCCGGTCGTGGATGTAGGAAGAGACGCGGGCCCAGGAGTAGACATCAGCCGGATCCCCTTCATAGTCGTAGGGCGGTGCGAATTCGATCTCCTGGTAGTTGCTCGTGTAGGACTCAGACGGCCGGTTGTGGATGTTGGTGACATCACCCTGCCAGGGCATCGTCTGGGGGGTATAGGTGGCAAAGACCGCTCGCTCTGGCCACTCGAGGATGTCGTGTGGGAAGGCGAAGACCGTTTCATAGGGATCGCTCCCGATCGTAAACGACGGCCTTGAGAAAGCCTCGGGAGTCAGGAAGCCGGACAGAACGAACAGACAGATGAGCAGCCGCGGGATGCGCATAGGGACCTCACCGATGCAGGTTTCTAAATCAATGCCCCAAGACCCGGCCCCAAAGCCGGGTTGCACCCCTCGCCAGAAATATCGGCCGAAACGGGATTTCTTACAATGCCGAAGCGGCCCAGATCAGCCACCCTAGGGGACGGTCTGACCGCTTCCTTCGGGCTGTCAGCGTGCTATCCTGCCCAGCATGGACGACGCTCAGCTGATCACGGCCATCGCACGGAGTGATGAGCGCGCCGAAGAGGCGCTTTACGAGCGTTTCATGCCCCGGGTGCGGCGCAAGGTCGAGGCGGCCTTCTCGGGGCGGCCAGAGTGCGAGGATCTGGCCAGCGAGATTCTCCAGGCCACGCTGGGCAACCTGCGCGAAGGACGATTCCGGGGCGATTGCCTGCTATCAACCTTTGTGCACGCGATCGCGCGAAACAAGATCGCCGAGCACATCCGCCGCCGCAAGCCGCCGACGGCCCCCCTGTCCGACGAGATCCCCGACACCGGTCCCCCTCCCGATGCGCGCGCCCAGCGGACCGAAACCGTCGCCGTGCTGCGAGAGACGTTGGACCGGCTGAAGCCCAAATACCGGCAGGTTCTCTATCTCTACTACTTCAAGGGACTTGCCGTGGCAGAGATCGCCGTGCGCCTGGACGTGCCCCCCCGCAGGGTCAGCGAGTGGAAAGACTACGCCCTCCGCACGTTACGAACGAAATACGGCCGGGCACTCAATCGGTTCCGATAAAGGGGCCTTCCCTGCAACCAAAGGGAGGGACGGAAGAACATGGACTGCAAACAGATTCAGAATGAGAACATCGCGCAGCGATACCGCGACGGGCAGCTCGGGGCCGAGCTGACCGAGGCGTACGAGCAGCACTACTTCGAGTGCGATCGCTGCTTCGCCGACCTCCAGCTGGGTGACCAGTTCGATGAGGATCTGCGCACCCACGGCAAAGAGATCTTTGCCGGCGAGATCGCCGCCGAGCGCGCCGGCGGCCGTGCTCGGGCGCGACCGGGCTGGCTTGACTGGCTTCGCCCCGGCTGGGCGTCGGGAGCGGTGGTGGTGGCCGCGTCGGTGGCCGTCGTCCTGCTCGTGACCGTCCTGCAGCCTGATGATGGCTCTCGCCAGCTACGGAACCTGTGGACACCTACTCCCCACCCCTACGTGCCGGCCGATCTGCGTGAGCTGCCGGGGGACGGCGAGTTTCAGGCGGCGATGGAATCCTACGAAGCGGGTCAATTCGCCCAGGCCGTGGCCGGCCTCCAGAAGGCGAGAGATCTCGCGCCGGAGGATCCGGTCATTCGTTTCTACCTGGGCGTCTCCAGCCTGATGATCGATCGGCCGCGACCGGCGATCGAGGAGTTGGAACGAGCCGTCTCGATCGAGCCCGCCTCGCCGCTCTACCGGTGGTATCTTGCACTCGCGCATCTGGAGGCTGGTGAGCGGGAGCCGGTGGAGGCCCGCTTGCAGGAGATCGCGGCGGCCGGCGGCGAGTACAGCGCGCCCGCGCAGGAACTGCTCGAGAAGCTTACCGACCTGGAGTAGCGAGACAGGGCGAACCCTACCGCCCACCCGACCCCGTGAGCACGAATCCCGCCCAGAAGAACGGATGCGCGTAGCTGATGCACATCCCATCTTCGGTGACCCAGCTTTGATCGCACAGCTGCCGCCGCGCGCGAGAGATCGCCACGGCCGCAGGCTCCCCTGCGCGCAGCTCACGATAGAAGAGCTCCATGAGCCTCGTCGTGGACGCATCGTTCACACTCCACAGACTCACCAGCGCCCGGCGCGCCCCGGCGTAGAGAAACGCGCGGGTCAGTCCGATGAGACCCTCCCCCGCATAGATGCGGCCGCGCCCGGTTTGACAGGCGCTCAACGTGACGAGGTCGCAGCAGAGACGCAGATTCAGAACCTCGTGCGCGTACAGGACGCCATCATCGGATGAGGCCACCGGGGTCATTTGCACGCCGGAATAGAGGGGCACCTCCTCATCGACCAGACCGTGTGACGAAAGGTGCAGATATCGGAAGTCCGGTGCGAGTTCGACGAAACGACTCTCCGTGGCGCGCTCGCCGGTTTCGACAATCGCATCATCGAAAAGCCGGCCGATCGTGCGGACCTCCTCAGCGGCGTGGCGCAGCCGGCCGCCGGCACCCGACCAGCCCCCCATCGCGAGCAGGCCGGCGCCCGCGGGGCGCGACACCGCGGGCCGCAGCAGCAGGCTCGCCGACGGGAGATATTCGGTCACGAATTCATCCGCGAAGAAGTGAACATCCTTCAACGCTCGATAGAGCGTATCGGGCGCACTCGAGGGTCGCCCGACCGGGACGGCTTCCGGCATGACCAGCGCTTCGAACGGCAGATAGTGCAGGGGTCCGTCCGGAACGATCAAGAGGTGTCGGGCATGGCCGAGAAACGGTTTGACCGGATCGATCAACACCTCGCGCAGCCTTTTCGCGACCGCCAGGTCGAAGCCGATTGTCGTCAGACTGCGCGCCGAGCGGAGCGGCTGGAGGAACCGGTCGACCAGTTGCCGCACCTCGGCTTCGTTCGCGGGGAGGTCGGCGACTTGCACACCACCCGGCCGCACCACAAAACAGAACGATCGCTCGCGGCCCAGGGCATACTCGATGAGCGCCTCTTCAGAATCGAGGCAATCGGCCAGCCCTTCCAGGCGAGTCGGCGAGGCGCCGCCGAGATCGGCTCCGTCATGCAGATCCTGCAGGAGGATGTCCGCTCGAAGGTCATCCCACTCCTGTTTCACCGACCGGATCTCCTCATCCAACCGGGCGATGCGCGCGCGATCCGATCCGCGCGTTCCCGCCAGCCGCCCACGGGTGGACTGCAGCCGGCGAAGCCGAGCCTCGAGCGCCTGTTTTCTCTCGGTCAGCTCAAGGGGGATGCCCGAGGCGATCCGGGTGGGGCTGGCCGCGAGCAGATCCCGGAATGCGCTCGCACGGGCGCGTTCGCACACGGCCAGGGCTTCGTCCGTGCGGCCCTGATCGATCAGCAGCGCGGTGGCCTTGCGATAGAGTGAGATGCGCCCCGCAAGATAGGCGGCCCGAAACGCCTCCAGGCGCAAGCCGTGTCCAACCGTCTCGACGGCGTTCATCGCCGCGGCGTAGTGACCGATCGCCGCGGTCGGATCGCTGCCGGCCAGAACATCGCCGCGGATCATCTCACACTGCCAGGTCACCTCCGGGCTCATGATCTGCCCTGCGAGCTGGGCGCTGCTCCGAGCATCCTCTAGGGCGCCGGGATGATCGCCCAATGCCAGCTTCACGTTGGCCCGTTTGGCGAGGGCCAGCGCCTCTCTCATGCGGCGACCGTCGCGGCGGCTGAGCAGAAGAGCCTGGTCGGCCCAATCGGCGGCGCTCGTCAACGATCCTCGCCCGCGCTCGAGATCGCAGAGCAAGAGGGCCGTGGACTCCTGCCCCTCCGCGTAGCCGGCCTCTGCGCAGGCCTCGTGCGCCTGCCTGGCCTGGACCACGGCCGCGGCGGTGTCCCCTTCACAGATCTCGATTTCACACAGGCCGATTAGCGATTCCCACGCTCCGGGCGCCGAGCCCATCTGCTCGAACAGGGAATCCGCCCGGAGGTAGGCGGCTCGCGCCCGCTCCAATCGGCCCAGCCCCAGGCAGGCCCGCCCCTCGGTGGCCAACAGGCCCGCCAGATGCCGGTGGTCGCCGAGCGAATCGGCCAGCTGCAGCGCCTCACGCGTGGTCGTCAGCGCCCGGACCGCATCGCCCAGATCGATGCAGGCCGTCGCCCGAGCCTGCAGACCGGTCAACAGATCCTCCGGGCTCTCGCAGGCCCTGGCCAGTACAGTCGCCGAATCGGCGTACGCGATCGCCAGACGGTGGTCACCGGCCAGGTTGAACAGATAGGAGAGGTTGGTGAGTCCCCAGCACTCGCCGTAGCCGTCCCCGGCCACGCGGGCCATCACAATTGCCTGCTGGAAGGCGGCGAGGGCGCCGTCTAAGTCCCCCAGATCCGCCTGCGTCAAACCGACGTTCCCGAGGATCAGCTGAACAGCATCCTCGTTCCCCAGCTCCTCCTGCAATTCGCGGGCGCGTTCGAACTCGGCAAGGGCCGGCCGGTAGTCGCCCAGTTCACGCCTCACCACCGCGGTTCGGTTGAGCGACCAGGCCTCATATTTGAGATCCCCCTGCCGGCGGTAGAGCTGGGCCGCCCGGCTCCAGGCCTCCAGAGCCTCCGGCGAACGGCCGGCGTAGTAGTGCACGCTTCCCATCAGCAGGTAGCCGTGACCCTGCTGGGGATCGAGGCGCACGGCCTTCTCGGCCTCGGCCAACCCGAGGTCCAGATCCTGTTGCCGCACGGCGAGACATCCAAGGCCGTAGTGCACGCAGGCGTTGTCCGGATCGGCCTCTCCCATCGCTTCCAGGATCGGCCGCACGGATTCCGGATTCCCCTGGCGGACATAGGACTCGACGAGGCCGTAGTAGGAGCGGGGATCGTTCGGCTCGGCGGCGATGCTCAGGAGATAGGCCTCGATCGCCGCGTCGTAGTTGCCTTCGGCGCGGGCCGCTTCGGCCACGGGGAAGTGGATCTGCTCGCGGGCCGGGGCGGGCAGACTTTGATCACAAGCGGTGATGCCAAGGACAAGCAGAAGGAGAACCGCCGGGGCGATCCCCACGCGCACACACCTGGGCACAGCACACCCCACCTATTCGAAACGGACTTTGATGCGTCCCCAGGTGCTGTTCTCTGCCGGTGTCGGATCTTCCGTGATGAACTCCTGGCTGGCATCGGAGTCGGGCGGTAGATCGAGAATCTCCCAGCCGGATTCCAGGTCACCCCACACGGTGAAGCACTCGATATCGAGTTCATCTCCCAGACGCCCCCACTTGGGCGGATAGCGGTCAGGCGAATCGATCAGCGCTTTCACCGTGAACCAGAAAGGATCTGCACCCACATCGACCTCGACGTCGAGGTCGTAGCGGTAGCAGGGCAATCCGTCGGTGCAGTTCCCCATGAAAGTGGTGTCCGGGGTGACTTCGATATACTCGGCGATCAGATCGATCGGCGTGCACTCGATATTATCGTAGAAGCGCACATCGAAGGTCGTAATGTGTGGGTCGCCGGGATGCCAGTTGAGATAGCCGCCCCACCAGACGGCGTGCACGATACGCGCCGGCTCCATGACCCAACAGTCGTTGGCCACCTCGAGGGAGTCGGCCGGGATCTTGAACCCATCGAGGAGGCCCGGCTGACTGCAGATGACTTGAGGAGGCGGTGGTGAAGCGACGACGACTAAACCTAAGATGAGCCCGACGAGGAGGGCACTCATGATCATCACCTCCGATCGCGATCAGTCTATCACGGCTGCAAGGGGAGTCCGTGGGGACTCCCCTATATTATGCCACAGACCTGCAACCGCTCTCAAGTGAGCGGCTAGCGGATCCGCAAGAGCTTGCCCCCCACCGCGAGAGGCGTTCCGTCGATCCTGTAAAAGTAGGTGCCCGGCGGCAGTGGCCGGCCGTGCGCGTCTCGCCCGGACCAGGTGAAGGCAACCTCCTGGCAAGCGACAGGCCTACGGGGTGAGGCCCACACCTCGCGGCCGCCGACATCGAAGATGCGCAGCCGCACCGGACCATTGTCCGCGACGCCGGCCAATGCGAACGCCACCTCGGTTCGCCAGGGATTCGGCCAGGTTCGGCACAGGGCGGGAGGCGGCTGCATGTCGGCTTCGGGCGCCTCCGAGAACTCGAGCAGCATGCACAGGTGCAGCCCCTCTTGTGTACCAGCGTAAAGGGCATAGGTGTCGATGAACGGGTCGTAGCCCAGGTGGTGAATCGTCATGTTCGGCAGACCGTCGTTGAGGTCACCGAGAATCTCACCGGCCGCGTTCATGGTCAGGATGCCGTCGGCTGCGGTGCCGACGAAGAGGACGATCGGCTCCTCCTGTGCGGTCAGATCCTGAATCAGCACGGTCGGCTCGGGGAAGGTCAGCACGCGGTCGAAGGTCTCCCCCAGATCGTCGGAGCGGAACACCCCGTCGGAGAAGATCCCCATCCCCACCGCGGCGAACACGGCGGCAAGCGGCGGACCGAACAGCGGCTCCACAAGCCGGATGTCACTCACCGGAATCGGTGGGATGCTCGTCACCCTCTCCCAGCCGGGCTCGAACGGAAGCGACCGGTACATGCCTTCCGCCGTTCCGACCAACACGCTCAAGGGATCGGTCGGATGAAACCAGATGCAGCGAACCGTATCAGGCAGAACCGCGGCGCCGAGTTCCTGCCACTCGATCAGATCGGAAGAGGCGAAGAGCCCGTCATGGTTGCCGCTCAGGAAGGTCCCGGGAAGCAGAGGATGCTCCTCGATGAAGAAGGGCCGCGCACACCACCACACCGGCTCCCATTCCTCGGCAACATCCCGCCAGCGGTACACGCCGTCCGACTCGCAGAACCCGGTCCCGTCCGTGAAGCCGCAGTAGATATCGCGCAGGTCATTCTCATACCAGGTGACGTAACCCTCCGGGCAGGAGGTGGCGACCACATCCCAGTCGCCATCATCGTCTAAGTCTCCGGCGGTGATCCCCATCGAGCCGCCCGCTTCGTCGTCGATCACGTGTTTGCGCCAGGTGAGGCCCTCCTCCGGTGCCTCATACCAGGCCACCACCCCCGCGAGCTTGCCGGCGGCCACCAGATCCATACGGCCATCTCCGTTGAAATCGCCGGCCGAGATCGGGCAGGCCTGGGCGAGATCGTCATCGATCACCACGCGCTCCCACACGTCTGAGTCATCGGTCTGCGCGTAGACCACAACCCACCCCGCGGTTTTCGCGGCGACCGCAACCTCGGGGAGGCGATCGCCGGTCAGGTCTCCGCACCACACGCTCACCGCTCCCGGCAGATCGGTATCGATGAGATGTTTCTCCCAGGTCGGAGGATCGTTCTCCATCTGCTCATACCAGACGACGTGTCCGATGTCGCGACCGGCGGCGATCACGTCCAGGTCACCGTCCAGATCGAGGTCACACGCGAAGACTCCTTTCACCGTCACCAGATCCTCGTCGATGACGTGTTCGATCCAGGGGCAGTACGGGGGATCCGGGGGACCCTCGAACCAGGTGACCCTTCCGCTGTTCATCGCCCCGGCCACGATGTCGAGGCGATCGTCACCATTGATATCGGCCAGGCAGACGCCGCGGGGGCCGGCCGCCGGACCGACGTCCCAGCGCGTCCAGGTGAGCGGGTTGGTGTCGGTCTCGGCCCGGTACCAGACGATGCGGTCTTCGTCGCGCAGCGCGGCCGCGATGTCTAGGTCATTGTCACGATCGATGTCGCCCAGGAACACCTCACGGGCGCCCCAGGCCGGGGCATCGACGTTGAAGTTCGGCCAAGGCGGCGCGGCGGGTCCGGGCAGCGGGTTCTCGAACCAGACCACCTGGTCGCTCGGATCCTTCGCCGCCACGATGATGTCCGGGTAGCCGCTCTGGTCGACATCGCCGACTGCCACCCCGGTCGCGCCGGGCATCGATTCGATGTTGAGCACCTGTTTGTTCCATCCTGAACCTTCGCGATGGAAAAGCGTGCGGGCGCCCAGTCCGGGATAGCCGGGTCCCATGGCGTCCCAGGGTGTGTGGAAGTAACCCCTGAACGGCCCGGCTTCGGTTCCCGCATAGCCCAGCTCACCGCCGAACTGCAGGTCGTAGACCGGACGGCTCACGCTGTCGATCGGAACCGCATACCATTCATAGCTCTCGGCCGGCAAGGCCAGCAGCAGGCAAGCCAAAAGACCGCCAAGAAACAGTCCCCCCTTCATGATCCCACCTCCTTTGTCGGCGGCGTAATGCGGGTCTGGGCAACCCGTCAGAACACCCAGCTGAGCACTGTAATGGACCCCTCTCGTCTGGGTTGGTTGCGGGTGGGGCCGGCATATTGAGGGGAATCGGACCCACACAAACCGCGCGCCCGGGACCCAGATTGTGCTATGATCTGTCGCTCCTTTTGCAGTTTGCGAGCAAATGACCCGGCCGGGACGTGGTTCCGGCCCGAATACGAGGGTTTCGTCATATGGATATCCGTAACGTCGCCATCATCGCCCACGTCGATCATGGCAAGACCACCCTGGTCGACCAGGTTCTGCGCCAGTGCAATGTCTTCCGGCAGGGCCAGGAGGTGCGTGAGCGCTTCATGGATTCGAACGATCTCGAACGCGAGCGCGGCATCACGATCACCTCGAAGAACTTCGCCGTCACGCATGGCGATGTGCGCATCAATCTGATCGATACACCGGGCCATGCCGACTTCGGGGGCGAGGTCGAGCGCGTGCTCAAGATGGCCGACGGGGTGCTGCTCCTGGTGGATGCCTTCGAAGGGCCGATGCCCCAGACCCGCTTCGTCCTGCAAAAGGCGCTCGAGCTGCACCTGAAGCCGGTGGTCGTGATCAACAAGGTCGACCGTGAGCATGCGCGGCCCGATGACGTCCTCGACGAGCTCTTGAACCTCTTCATCGACCTCTGCGCCGATGACGATCAACTCGAGTTCCCCTATGTCTACGCCTCCGGCCGGGATGGATGGGCCGTGACCGGGCTGGACGATCCCCGCGACAGCCTCGAGCCGCTGCTCAAGATGGTCATCGACCACATTCCGCCTCCCGAGATGAAGTCCGGTCCCCTGCAGATGCTCGTGACCGCCATGGATCACAGCGACTATGTGGGCCGGATCGGCATCGGCCGCATCGTTCGCGGCGAGCTTCACGCCAAGGACACTGCCGCCCTGCTGAAGCGCGACGGATCGCAGCAGAAGGTGACGATCCAGCAGCTATTCGTCTTCGACGATCTGGGCCGGCGGGAGGTCGACCAGGTCGGATGCGGCGACATCTGCGCCGTCACCGGGCTGGCGGGCGTCGACATCGGTGACACGCTCGCCGACGTGGAAGAGCCCGAGATGCTCCCGCTGATTACGGTGGATGAACCGACTCTCACCATGACGTTCAGACCCAATGACAGCCCCTACTACGGCGAGGATGGGAAGTTCGTCACCAGCCGCCAGCTCCGCGAGCGCCTTTTCAAGGAGGCCGAACGCGATGTGGCGTTAAGGGTGGAGGAAACCGCCAGCACCGACGCCTACAAGGTCTCGGGCCGTGGCATCCTGCACCTCTCGATTCTCATGGAGAACATGCGCCGAGAGGGGTACGAGTTCATGGCCGGCCAGCCGCAGGTCATCTTCAAGGAGATCGGCGGCAAGAAGGCTGAGCCGGTCGAGGTCCTTTCGGTCGATGTTCCGAACGAGTACGCCGGCGCTGTGATCGAGTATGCCGGCCAACGTCGCGGTGAATTGCGCCAGATGGTGCAGGTAGACAGCCGCACGCGCCTCGAGTTTCACATCCCCAGCCGGGGGCTGATTGGGTTCCGCAGCAAGATGATGCGGGTCACCTCAGGCGAAATCGTGGTCAACCACCGTTTCCTCCAGTACGAGTACTTCAAGGGCGCCATTCCGCAGCGCCAGAGCGGCAGCATCATCTCGATGGCAAACGGAAACGCCGTGACCTTCGCCTTGGATGCCCTGCAGGACCGGGGGCAGTTCTTCATCGAACCGGGCGAGAAGCTCTATGCGGGACAGATCATCGGCGAACACTGCAAAGAAGACGACATCGTGGTCAACGCGCAGAAGGCGAAGAAGCTCACCAACATGCGATCGTCCAGCGCCGACCGCAAAATGAAGATTGCTCCCCCACTCAAGATGAGTCTCGAGGAAGCTCTCGAGTATCTGAATCAGGATGAATACGTGGAGGCGACGCCGAAGGTCATCAGGCTGCGCAAGGGCGTCTTGAACATCCACGACCGCAAGAGGGCAGAGAAGGCCGAGCGGGTGACGACTTAGTAGGCCGCGGTTGGCGGCGAGACAGCCCACGTCTTGAGATCGCGCACCCAAATGCGGTACACTACAGACGAACGGAATCGGGGACGCACGAGCAATTGATCTGCAGCGCCACAGGGAGGTGTTGCCATGCCGAAGGTCCACAGGTTCTCTCCCGCTCGCCAGGCCGGCCGGCTCAGCATCTCGGAAGTCTGCATTTCGAAACGTGACGACCCAAAGCTCAAGGCCTACGTCAGCATCATCCTCGATGCGTGTTTCGTGATCAGGGGCTGCAAAGTCATCCAAGGCAATCGGGGGCTCTTCCTGGCCATGCCCTGCAGGAAGCGGCCGGATGGTTCCTTCCAGGATCTCGCCCACCCCGTTGACAACCTTACTCGGAGAGAACTCGAACGAGCCGTATTGGAGGCGTACTTCGATGACGACCTCATGGAGGCCGCCATGCCCGTCCCGTTGCCGGACGGACCTCGCACGCGGGAGGCGGCCGCAATGCGGCCTTACCCCAACTGGGCGTCCGCCGGCCAATAGGTAGCCGATGAAGACGAAGTTCAAACACACGAACATCATCGCCCGCGACTGGCGCGCGCTGGCACATTTCTACCAGGATGTGCTCGGCTGCACGCTCGCGGGGCCCGAGCGGGACCTGCGCGGCGAATGGCTCGCAAAGGGAACGGGAGTCGCAAACGCACACCTGCGTGGCGCCCACCTCCTGCTCCCGGGACATGGAGAAGAAGGACCGACGCTGGAGATCTACCAGTACGCCCCCAACGAGGGGCGAGCCGCCACCGCCGCAAACCGGGAAGGTCTGATGCACCTGGCTTTCGAGGTGGAGGATGTCGAGGCCGCAACCGCGGAGGTGCTCGCGCGCGGCGGATCCAGGGTGGGCGACATCACGTCATCCGAGGTAGAGGGGGCAGGCATCGTCACCTTCGTCTATCTTGCGGATCCAGAGGGCAACATCATCGAGCTTCAGTCGTGGGATCCAGCCTGATCAAGTGAACTGAGATTGGAGATTCATCATGCCAATGGACATTCAGTTTGAAAGAGGTCTCGCGAAGCTGGTCTGCTCGGGCAAGACGACGATCGAGGACGCTCGAGAGGCTTTCCAGCACTGTGCGCAACATGAGGAGTTCGACGAAAACACGCCAATGCTCATCGACGACCGCGCCTCTTCGTACCAGCCGCAATCTCCGAAAGGGACGGAAGCGTCGCAGGTCCTCTCGTCATTTCAGGTGTTGCGCGGTCACCGGATAGCGGTCCTGGTGTCTTCGGAGACCAACTTCGGCTTTTCCCACATGATCGAGACACTCGCTCCACAGGCCGGCTTCGAGATGATGGCCTTCACTGAGCTCTCCGAAGCCGAGGCGTGGCTGTGGGGCGAGTGACGCGCCGGGTGGACTAGGTCGGCCACCAGTCGGCCATTCCATCCGAAGCGTAGACCTCGAGATGATTGACGCTTCTCTTCACCCGGGGCGCCGGATCGACGGCCGCATAGTCTCTGAGCGCGGCAACGAACTTGTCGCGGCGGGGAAGCCGGAGCCGCTCCAGGTTGCCCGCCTTCTGCAACCTCAACCCCACCGCATCGAGCGCGATCAAGCTGAGAGGACGCCCGACCTCGAGCCATTTCAGGGCACGGGGCCAGTCGAGTCCCAGCACCATGGCCAGGTTCCCCCAGGAAATGTCGATAGGACTCGTTGCGTTCTTCTCGATCCAGGTCAAGCCTGCGGGCGGATCGCCCCACACGAGAATGAACTTGTGGAGCAACCGGTCTCGTTCACTCATGTTCGAGAGCGCGTCGATGACCAATGCGCTTGCCTCTTCCGGTGGGAGACAACTGGCCGATGCAAACGCGAGCCCGCGAAGAGCGCCGGGGAACCCAGCCGGCATCGATTCCTGCCCGCGAACCTGCCACTGCCGGCGAACGAGTTCCGCCCCCGCCTCCCCAAGCAACTCGGCACAGACGACCATGATCGTCTCGAAGAAGTCCGGATTCGCAGTCCGCTCGATGCGCTTTGTTAGAGTATCGAGCACGACCTCCGAGTCGTGACGCCCCATCGCCTTCAGATGATCCGCGCGAACCGCCCGGCGGGCACCAGCGGGACCTGGATGCATGTGACTGTGAATCAGCATGTGGGTCAGCAAGGCGCCGGGGATGACAGCCACATCATTCAGTCGAGGGGCGGGAAGGCGACCGGCATCATCCACAGGTTCATCGGGCGCGAGGGCTGAGCCATCCGTCTCGTCGTAGTATTCGTCCCCGAGTAGATCGCTGAGATTCCCGTGGATGCCGCTGAGATTGTACCATTCGCTCGGACGAAGGCTGTGGGTCGTGAGGCGCCGGTGGCAGTTCGCGCAGAGCTTGACCGGTTCGTAGAACTCATCCGGTGTTTCCGTCACCGTGGCCAGGGCTTGTCGGCAGGACTGGCATCGGTCCTTCATGGATCGTCACTCCGGCAAAAGTTTCTTCCAGGTCTTGGGATCGCCATAGGGTCCCACATGCACCGGCTCATCCTTCTCCCGGGCCACGGCTTCCAACCTGCGAAGCTCGCCGTACACGGCTGTGAACCGGCGATCGGACTCGGCATCCCCTCCCGGCACGGGCGGGTCCCAGTTCTCCACGACGTGCCGCTGGCCCTGCCCGTTGACCAGCACGATCTCAGGACGCGCATGGTCGGGCAAGGCGCAGTGCTCGACGGACGTCAAGGTCACGAAATCCTGGGAGAGACACTCCAGCAGAATCCGCTCTGCATCCGCGCGTTCGAGATCAAGCCGGTAGATCTGTTCGATAAGGTCGCCGCGATCACCCGGACGAACCGATCGAACATACACCGTCCCCTCCCCTGAGCACCACACCTGGCGCCCACCGAAGAGCGGTTGGATGTCGGCGAGGATGATGCGAGACGCAGGCCAGGCATCGTACCCGCCCAGAAAATCGAACGTCTCGCTCGGCAGCAGATCCGGTTCTTGGCGCAAACTCAGGTCGTAGTGATCCGCGATCACCCGGTTGTAGCGAACGCCGTAGGAAAGCGCCTTCTCCATCGCCTCCCGATAGCCGGGGGGGGATCTCGTCTCCATGAATGGAGTCGGTACAGCCCGTGCCTATCGGAGCATAGATGGCTTCGGGAAGTTCGCCGGCCTCCTCGTCGATCGCGATGAGTTCGGGGGCTTCCCATATGGCGAGGTAGAAGAGCCTGACGCACCCCTCTTCGATGTCGCGCGCGGCATCTTCAGCGGCCGTGGCGACACTGTATTCGTTGTACTCGCGCGCTTTCCGAACATCCAGATCCATGGCTTCCGTCCTTGCTTCGGGGAGAGCAGTGGCGCCCATCAAGAGGAGCAGCAGGGCAAGTGTAGGGCGCAGAACATCCATGCCCTGTATCGGCCGGACCGTGCGGAACCTGGAGCCAGCCGCTATTCGCGCTTGCCGGCTTGATCCAGAAGACTCTGCAGCTGGAAACTGTGCCGAATGGGATGCATCACGGCATGCTCGAGCATGGCGTCGGTGCAGTAGAGAATCCCCCAGCGCGATTTGTACTCCGGGGCACCGAATCGCTCCCGGGCCACCGCGGCCAGCGGACTGCGCCACTGCTGCAGGACGTGCTCCAGGTAAGCGTCCGCTTCGTCCGCCAGCCGGTCCATGCTGGGAGGCTCCTCAATCCGAGGGTCCTCAAGCTCCAAGCACTCGCACATCCAGCGCATGTACCCGCGCGCGCAGGCGAGGACGTGGAAGAGGAGATGCTCCAGACTCTCGTAATCCGGATCGTCGGTTTCGGGCAGCGCGAGATCCACCTCGCGGGCTTTGCGCCACACCTGCAGGAACTCGCGCATGTATCTGTCATGCAATAGCACCGTCGCGCGGGCGCCCTGGTAGGTGTATTCGGGCAGGTTCAAGGACATACGCGCCTTCCTCTCATTCAATCGGTTCGCAGCCTAAGAGCACAGCTTACTCGAACAACCGCACCAGGGTCAGGCTGATCTCCGGCAGGTAGGTCACCAACAGAAGCGCCACGAGCAGCATCAGCAGGAAGGGAATCGAGGCCGCATAGACCTTCACGATCGGCTGTTTGAAGCGGAATGAGGAAATAAACAGGTTGAGTCCGACCGGCGGCGTGGAATACCCGATCTCGAGGTTCGTGAGGAAGATGATCCCCAGATGCGTGAGATCGACCCCGTATTGGAGCGCGATCGGGATGATCAGGGGCACCACCACGATCAGCGCCGAGAAGATGTCCATCAGACATCCCACGATCAGCAGAAAGACATTGAGCGCCAGCAGAAATCCGATGCGACTCGAGATCAGCCCTTCCATCTCATCGAGGATGATCATCGGGATCTCGGCATCGATCAGGTAGTTGGTGAGGCCCATCGCCGAGGCGATGATCACCAGGATGCCCCCCACCAGCGTCATGCTCTCGGTGGTGATCTCCGGGAGTCGGCGCAGAGAGATGTCGCGATAGATGAACACCTCGACCACCAGCGCGTAGAAAGCGGTCATGGCGGCCGCTTCGGTGACGGTCAGCTTCCCGCCGTAGATCCCTCCCAGGAGGACGAACGGCAGCGGAATCTCCCAGGCGGCCTCGCGCACCGCACTCCAGAGTTCGCCCCACTTGACCGGCGTGGTGCCGCGCTGGTTCCTCCGGTTCTGCCAGAAGGCCAGAATCGACAGGAGGCCGATGAGCAGGATCCCTGGAACGATGCCCGCCAGGAAGAGTCGGTCGACGGTCGGGCCGGCCAGCGGATCGATCAGCTCCGCCCCCGCGGTGCTGGTCGCAACGTAGCTGTAGATGATGAGCGCCAGGCTGGGCGGGAAAAGAATGCCCAGACTGCCGCCGGTGGTCAGTAGCCCCAATGAAAAGCGTTCGGAGAATTTGTCCTGGAGGAGCGCGGGCATCAACAGCCCCCCCATCGCCACGATCGTGACCCCGCTCGCGCCGGTGAAGGCGGTGAAGATCGCACATGCGATCATGGTGACGATCGCCAGGCCGCCGGGAACCCAGCCGAACGCCGCTCGCGTCAGCCTGACCAAACGGCGTGGCGTCCCCGACTCGGCGAACAGATACCCGGCAAAGGTGAAGAGAGGAATGGCGATCAGTACCGGCGAGGATGCGAGGCGCGACATGTCGGTCGCCACCGCGGTCGACGAAATCCCCTCCGCGCCAAAGGCGATCAGCGCGGCCAGAGCGAGGACGGCAAAGAGCGGCGTCCCCAACAGGGCTAGTAAGGGCAGCACGAACCACCACAGGTTGGAGCTGTACCAGCCATCCATGGTGAAGAGGGCCGCCGGCAGAATCGTCGCCGCCGGAATCGCCACACCCGCAGGCAGGAGGGCGGGCAGCGACAGCAGCGGCTGCCTGACGCGGAACAACCCTGCGAGGAGGCGCAGACTACGATTCATCGTCCGCCTCCTCCTCAGGTTCGGGGGCGATCGCGGCGGCCATCTCGGCGGCGAGATCACCGGTGCCTTGCGCCTCGATCAGGATCTCCTCCAGATCCTCGGAAGATGTAAACAGCCGCGCGGCAAACCGCACCGCGATCAGGGAGAAGCCGATCAGAATCGCGGCCAGCAGGATCCAGGTGGGGATGGAGAGAAAACCGGTCAACCCGGCCTCACTCTCCTGGCCGAGGAACACCCAGGCCGCCCGGGCAAGCACGCTGCAGATCAGGGTCGCCACCAGGGTGGTGAAGCGCACGACCCAGAGCCGGGGGGCCATCGGAAGCAGGCGGCCCACCACATCCATCTGGATGTGCCGCAGGCGGCCGGCCGCCACCACCGCGCCGGCGAAGCCGATCCACAAGACCAGATGGCGAAGGAGCGGCTCGATCCACACGAGGCCTGAGTCGAAGAAGTTGCGCAGGATGATCTGCAGAACGGCGAAGCCCAGCATACCCAGCAGGAGTACCGACATCGTGGTGCGCTCCAGCGTGCGGACCACACCATCCCAACTCTCTGCGCCCCTGTGGCGCCGGTAGAGCCAGCGAACGAGGAGGCAGACAATCACCAGGCAGGCGAAGGCCGGATAGAAAGCACTCGGAGGTGCCAGACTCGCAAACAACTTCGCCACTACCCTCGCCAACTCCCTTTGGCTGTTCGGGGGCCCGGAGGCACCCGCTCATGAAGCGTCCCGGTTACGAGCCCGCGCGGCTTTCGGCCAGCGCCTGGGTGAGCCGATCGAGCAGAGCGCGATCGTAGAGCTCGCCGGTCATGTTGCGCCAGACTTCCTGTCCGATGGCGTCGAATTCACCCGTTCGCGCTCCATCGGCGGCCACCGGCTTGATGTTCCGTTCAGCCACCACGTCGATCGCGCTCAGGTTCTGTTCCCGCGTCGCCTTCAGGAGGCGGCCAAACACGTCATCGGCCACCCGCCGCACGGTGGCGGCCTCTTCGGCCGTCAGGCGATCGAACGACTCCTTGCGCACGACCACCGCACCCATCGCATGGGTGATCGGCAGGTTGGTCATGTATTCCAGCCGGGTGAACCACTGCAACGATAGACAGGCGTAGGGCGTCGAGTAGACCGTGTTCACGATGCCGGTCTGAAGGCTGGTGAGCACATCGGTGACGTTCAAGGGCACCGGCGATACGCCGCAGGCCTGCAGGAGCGACTGCGCGAGGGGATCGCCCTCCCACAACCACATCTTCATCTTCTTGAGGTCGTCCGCGGCGCGAACCGGCTCCTGGCTGAACAGGTAGACGAACCCGACCTCGGCCCAGCCGAGAAGCTCGTACCCTTTCCCGCGCAGGCGCTCCTCGAAGATCGGGTCCAGAATCTCGTGACCCAGCGAGACCTCCTCGGCGGAGCGGAACATGAACGGCAGTTCCATGATGCGCAAAGAGGGTTCGATCTCGCCCAGGCCGACCCCGGTCAAACCGGCGCCCTGGAGTTGTCCGCTGCGGATCTTGCGCAGCACGTCGAGATCACTGCCCTGAGCACCACCGGGGTAGAACTTGAACCCCACCACGCCCCCGGTCTCCTCCTGCACGCGTTCGTCCATCTCGTGCATGAGGTTCATCCAGGTCGAGCCCTCCGGGGCGATCGTGGCGACCTTGAAGAGCTTCTTGGGGCGGCGCCGGCGGCCGGCGAATGGATCCTGCTGACCGGAGAACCCGATCAAGCCGTCGGCAGCGAGAAGGGAGATGGCTGCCGCGATCAAGACTACCGCTCTCATCGTCCGGTTTCTCATCACCTGACCTCTCACTTGCGTGTCCATCGCATTGCTTTGCCAGACGGCAAAAACCTCTCCCCCTCATACACTCGGCGCAGTCGGTGATTTCCTCTAAAACAAATAGTCTCTATCTTCCAGCAGGATTGCCGCTTGGGCCTTCGCCATCATGTTGATGAGCTGGGCTTCGGGATACAGGTCGTCCGGGGCGGCCAGGACTTCCTCGAGCGCGGCAGTGAAGGCCACGTCATCGAGGGCCGCCACGCAGTGGTACCGCGCGTAGAGCACCAGGTGGTAAAGATAGCGCCGCTCGCTGACCGCGAAGGCTTGATCGAAGAGCTGCTGAGATAGGACCGGGTCTCCGCCCAGAAGCCGGGGCGTCTTGGAGACGACGATCGCCTTGAGCACGTAAGGCATCCCGTGGAAGTAATCGGGGTCCATGGCCATCGCGGCGTCGGCCAGCACGTGCACGTAGGGCAGGTCGGCAAGCATCCGGGGATCATCGACGTTCGCCATGATCGTCTGTCCCAGGCAGGCCCCGGTCCACATGATGATGGGCGACAGATGGATCGGGTGGCGCTCGGCGATGGCCGCCCGCAAGGCATCGGGTCCTTCGGCCCAGCTTTGGGCAAACCAGTCGATGCGGTCCAGATACCGGCGCCCCAAACCGAGGCCTTCGGCGTAGAGCCGCGCGGCGCGCTCGGGATCTTCATCCTCAACGAAGGTCATCGCGTAGGAGGCGTAGAGCTGCACGATGGTCGTCCACAATTCGATGCGATCCGGATCGGAACGACACAGGCCCCGCAGCAGCAACAGCTGGCCGGGAATCGCCGCCCGCGCCGTCTCCACATCCTGGGAGGAGTAGGCTTCGGCCAGCGAAGCCTCCATCACCGGGACCATCGTCCCCACGGCCATCCGTTGGACGGAACAGCCGCTCCCCCCAAGGGTGAGCACCAGCAGGAGGGGGACCCAGAGGCAACCGAGGTACCGTTTCATCCTTGAACCCTCATCTATAGAATCGCACGTCCCAATGCTGGCGCGACCTTAGGGGAGCCGTGCAATCCTGTCAAACCGCGGGCGGGCAGGCAGGGGATTCGGGGTAAACGTCGCGCCGGCGATCGTGATATCGTACCCGGGTTATGTCATCACCATCCGCAGTGAAGCGCTTCGAGTCGGTCATCGCCCGCCGGCCGGGGACAGTTTTCAGCGCCTTGGCCGCGCTGGCCCTCGCCCTGGCCTGGATCTGCCGCTTCATCCAGGACGATGCGTTCATCTCCTTCGTCTATGCCGAGAATCTCGTCGGCGGCGACGGGCTCACCTGGTTTGGTGCGCGCGTCGAGGGGTACACGAACTTCCTGTGGGTGCTCTGGATCGCTTTGGGGATGCGCATAGGCTTCGAGCCGGTGGCTTGGTCGATGATGGGCGGACTCATCTCCTGGCTGGCGGTGCTCCTCGGCACCTGGCGGCTCTCGACCCGCTTATTCGGCGCCTACCTGCCCGCCGCCCTGACCCTGCTCATGCTGACGAGCAACTACACGCTGCTCGCCTACGCGACCGGTGGCTTAGAGACCATGTCCCAGGCCGCCCTGCTGACCTGGGCGGCGCTGTTCCTCTACCGGATCGCGCACGATGAGCGGCCCTCGATCGGCAGCGCGGTGGGGTTGTCGACCACAATCGCCTTCGCGCTCCTGCTCCGGCTCGATAGCGCCCTTCCGGGAGGCATTCTGGGCGTCCTGGCGCTGACGGTCGCCGTCCGGCGCCGCCTGGGGCCGCGCTTCCTTCTTGCCCTCGCCCTGCCGCTCCTGGCAGTGGTCGGTCCCTGGATGGCGTGGAAGTGGTCCTACTACGGCCGGCTGTTGCCCAACTCCTACTATGCCAAGCTAGGGTCGGACGTCTCGATCAACACGAACGGCCTGGTCTTCCTCGGCCGCTTCCTGCACTGGTATCTGATCTGGCCGCCTCTGGCAGCCGGGCTTCTCGCGCTCGGGCTGCGTTTCCGGGCTCTCGATCAGCGCATCGGCCGCCCGCTCCTGACGGCAATCCTGGTGGTCGCCGCCTGGTCGGCCTACGTCGTGGCGATCGGCGGGGACTTCATGGAGTTCCGCTTCCTGGTGCCGATCGCACCGCTGCTCTTCCTGCTGCTCGCCTACCTGATCTGGTTCGCCCTTGGGGCGACGTTACTGCGCCGCCCCCTCGTGACGGCCGCGGCAGTGCTGCTCCTACTGGCGGGCGCCTCCGCCCATCACGCCCGCAGCTTCAAGGGAATGACCGCTGATCGAACGCTCGACAGCATCGAAGCGCTCGCCACCTTCTACGACCGGTACCCGGACGGCGACTGGACTCGCATCGGGACGGCCTTGAAGCGTGCCTTGCAGGGCACCGAGGCGATCCTCTCGACGACGGCCATCGGGGCGATCCCCTTCTACAGCGGCCTGGAGACGGTTGATCAATGGGGGCTCAACGACCTCGAGATCGCCCGTGAGGGCAATCCGCCCCTGCGCTCGAGACGACCCGGCCACCGCCGCCACGCCACGCTCGGCCAGCTCAGAGCGCGGGGAGTGAATCTGGTCATCGGTCATCCCCAGGTGATCCCCCGCGGACGACTCACCGGAAGCGGCGACGACGGCTGGCTCCGCCGATGGATCGAAACCGTCTTGAGCAACAACCAGGAGCCGATCGACACCGCAACCGTCGTGGCCATGCCGATCGATGAGACAAGTGCTCTCCTGATGTGGTATCTCACCCCATCGCCGCGGATCGACCAGGCGATCGGTCAGCGCGGGTGGGAAGGCCTCAGACTGGTTCTTCGGTAAGTGAGGTGCCCACTTGACCAGGGGCCGTCCGTCCCACTATAATCTCTGGCTGAATCGTCTAATCCCTATAGCTGACGGGTCTTGGCAATTGGACCCTGCAACCGTGTCGAGGAGAGGACTCATGATCGAAGTGCGCAATCTCACCAAGCGCTTTGGGCCGACCGTGGCGCTCAGCGGGGTCTCCTTCGATGTCGCCGGCGGTGAGGTGCTCGGGCTTCTCGGCCCCAACGGGGCGGGCAAGAGCACCGCCATGCGGGTGATCACCTGCTACCTGCCGGCCGATGAGGGCACAATCACCGTCGCAGGCCACGACACCCGCGATCAGAGCGTCGCCGTCAGGCGCGAGATCGGGTACCTGCCGGAGAGCGCGCCGCTCTACCAGGACATGGGAGTGATTGAGTACCTTGAATTCGTCGGCCGCATGCGCGGTCTCGACGGGAGCCAGCTCAAGCCCCGGACCGACAAGATGATCGCGGCCTGCGGCCTCGAGCGGATGGCTCACCGGACGATCGGCACCCTCTCGAAAGGGTATCGTCAGCGGGTCGGGCTTGCCCAGGCCATGATCCACGACCCGAAAGTCCTGGTTCTCGATGAGCCCACCACCGGCCTCGATCCCAATCAGATCGTGGAGATTCGTGAACTCATCAAACGGATCGGCCAGGAAAAGACGATCATCCTCAGCACGCACATTCTCCCCGAGGTCGAGACGACCTGCACGCGCGTGCTCATTATCAATGAGGGGGCCATCGTCGCCAGCGGCACACCCGCGGAGCTCGCCGGGCAGTCCGGGGGTGAGCAGCGGGTGATCGTCACGGTCAAGGCGGCCGCCGAGATCGTGGAACCGATCCTACGCGACAGCGGCTTGGTCAAGGACCTGCGCCTGATGGAGCAGGCTCCGGATCGCACCCGCTTCGCCGTCGGCACGGCAGCGAACGATCCCGAAGAGCAGCTATACCGCCTGGCCGTCGATCAGGGCTGGGTATTGACCGAACTCAAACGCGAGACGATGAGCTTGGAGCAGGTCTTCACGCGTCTGACAACCCGCGAGCCAATCTCGTCCTAGGTGACGGAAGCCTATACGGAGGGTACAAGAGGGATGAGAAACGCACTGATCATTGCAGGGAAGGAGTTCCGCAGCTACTTCAACTCCACGATTGCCTACATCTTCCTGGTGGTCTTTCTGGTGTTGAATGCGGTGCTTTTCTTCGAGCTGCAGAAGTTCTTCGTCATCAATCAGGCCACGCTGCGTGACTTCTTCGGGCTGGCCCCGATCTTACTCCTCTTCTTCATTCCAGCGATCTCGATGAGGATGTGGGCTGAAGAACGCAAGATGGGCACGCTGGAGACGTTGATGACCCTACCGGTGCGCGACTGGGAGGTCGTGGTGGGCAAGTTTCTGGCCGGGTTCTCTTTCTACCTGGTCGCCCTCGCATTGACGTTCCCCCTGCCGATGATTGTCGGCGCACTGGGGAGTCCGGACGGAGGTGCCATCTTCTGCGGATACCTGGGGCTCCTGTTCCTGGGAGCCTCCTACCTGGCCATCGGGCTGTGGGTCTCGAGTATGACCGAGAACCAGATCGTGGCCTTCATCGGGTCATTCGTGATCTGTCTGTTGTTCTTCATCGTGGGAGTCGATCTGATCCTGACCTCCGTGCCCCGCTGGCTCGTGCCGTTCTTCAAGGGGCTTTCGTTGGGCAGCCACTTCAGCTCGATTGAGCGTGGGGTGATCGACTCACGCGACTTGATCTACTACGTATCGATGATCGGTTTCTTCCTATTCCTCAACGTGCGCTCTGTAGAGAGCCGCCGCGGGCAGTAAGACTACGGAACACGTCTGAGGCAAGGCGGAGGAGAGCAAGCGACATGGCGAATCGAATTGGAAAAGGTGGGGCTGCGGCGGGAACGCTATTCGGCATCATCCTGGTGGCCGCGATCCTGGTTCTGGTCAATGTGATCTCGGCGGGCAATTTCTTCCGCCTCGATCTGACCGAGGGCAAGGAGTTCACGATCTCGAAGGCCACCAAGGAGATGGTCCGCGATCTCGAAGATCTGGTCACCATCACCGTGTATATGTCCGAGGAGCTGCCCACGCAGCTCTCGACCTTGCGCCGGCAGATCTCGGATATCCTGGACGAGTACCGCAACTTCAGCCGCGGCAACGTCCAGATCGAGTTCGTCGATCCGGTCAGCGACCCGGAGCTCGAACAGCGCATGCGCGGGCTTGGGATCCCCATGATCACGGCGCAGACGCTGGAGAAGGACCAGTTCCAGTCGGTCAACATCTACTTGGGGATGCTGGTCAGCCATCTCGACAAGCAGGAGGTGATCCCGGTTGTCCAGGACACCTATACGCTCGAATACGATCTGACCTCGGCCATCCTCAAGGTGGCGAGCGAGAAGAGCTACAAGGTCGGCGTTCTGGCCGGAAACACGATGCACAGTCTTGACAGCTCGCTGACCGGGATGAACGAGCTGCTTCAGAAGCAGTTCACCATCGTGCCGGTCAACCTGGGCGATGGAACCCAGGAGATTGCAGCCGATATCGACCTGCTGATCCTGGCCGGGCCAAACGAGGTGCCCGACGAGATCGAGTACCAGATCGACCAGTACCTCATGCGCGGCGGCAAGATCATCTTCATGGTCGACGCCATTCGTCTCGCCGAGGGCGGCGGCCTGCAGGCCACGCCGCTGAGGTCGGGTATCGAGGATCTCCTCGCCCACTACGGCGTGCGCGTGCAGAACGCGCTCGCCGTGGACCGCGCGGCCAACGCCACCGCCTCCTTCAGCAGCGGGTACGTGCGCTACACGCTCCCCTACCCCTACTGGGTCAAGTCGGTCCCCGACCTGCTCAATGCCGAGCATCCGATCACGAACCGTTTGGAGTCGATCGTCCTGCCCTGGGTCGCGCCCATCGAGCTGGATGTCGAGATCGCCGCGGGGGACCCGCTCGCCAAGATCGAGGAGATGGCCGAGGCTCAGCGCGAAGCCCAACGCGAGATCGCCGAGCAGCTGGGCGTCGACCTGCCCGAGGTAGAGCAGGAGGAGGAAGGGGACGAGGCCGTGACCGCCGCCGAGCAAACCACCGGTGCGCTTCAGGCTCATGTGCTGGCCCGGACCTCCCCGCAGTCCTGGTCGATCAGCGGCCACTACGACCTCAATCCGCAACAGCGGTTCGCGCCGGCCGGTGGAGAGGTGTCTCCGAAGATCACGGCCGTCGCCCTCACCGGCACGTTTGACAGTTACTACAACGCGCAGCCGGTGCCGCAGACGCAGACTCCCCCGGTCGTTCCCGAGGAAGGTGAGGAGGTGATCGCCGCGCCCACCCCGATCGGAGAGCCGACGCTGCGCAGTCCCGAGACGCAGATCATCGTCATCGGAAACGCGCAGTTCGCCACCGATCAGTTCCTCGCGCAGTTTGGCGCCAACACCGTTTTCCTGCAGAATGCGATCGACTACCTGACCCTCGGAGATCAACTCATCAGCATTCGCTCGCGGGGCGCGACCGACCGTCCCCTGAAGCAGGTGTCGGCTACGACCAGGTCATCGATCAAGGTCGCCGGCATGCTGGGCACGCCCGTGCTGGTGATTCTGTTTGGATTGGTGCGCTTCCTGGCGCGCCGCAAGACGATGGCCGCTCGTGAAGCGGCGGCCGTCCGGGCCTAATAGCGATTAGGGAGGTCAAGTCTGATGAGAGTACGGACCATGCTCGCCCTGGTGGTTGTCGCGGCGATGCTGCTGCTTGTTGCCATCATGTCGCAGCGGAGCGAGCGATCCCAGGAGCGCATCGCGCCCGGTCCCATTTTCCCCGGACTGACGGCTGAAGCGGTGGCCGACATCCAGCTGACCACGGACGCCGACACGGTGCATCTCGTCCTGCAGGATGACCTGTGGGTCGTGGCCACGGAAGGGCACTTCCCGGCCGACACGACCGCAGTCGGTCGTCTGCTCGAGAAGCTGGACATCTTCGACCGGCGCTACCGCCACTCCACCAACCCCGAGAAACAGGTCACATTCGAGGTGGATGATGCCTCCGGTACCGAAGTCCGCCTGGGCGATGCGTCCGGAACTGCGCTCGCCCACTTCCGCCTGGGAAAGAACGGCCCCGATTTCCGGAGCCAGTTCATCCGGCCGGTTGACTCCGATGAGGTCTTCCGCCTCCCCGACTACCTGGCCAGCGCCTATCAGGCCTCCCGCGCGACCTGGCGTGAGAAGCGGATCTTCACCTTCGATGCCGACAAAGTGGGCATGATCCTCATCACCCCCGAAGAGGGTGAGGCGCTTCATGTCGGGAATCTGGGCGACGATGGATACGTCTTCCTGCCCGACAGCGCGGCGGTCAAGAAACAGGCCATCGAATCGGCCGTGCGCAGGCTCTCGAACCTGCGCTGCGACGCGTTCCCCGACACCGTGCCTTCACTTGAAGATGCCGGGCTCCTGCCTCCCCTGCAGCAGGTCGAGGTCATGCTGACCGACGGCGCATCCCACGTGCTCGAGATCGGAGCGACCGAGTCGGAGGAGAATGCGCGGTTCTACGTCAAGCGGGCGGGCAAGGATACGATCTACCTTCTGAGCCGGGGTCAGATCGGCGGGCTGCTGCCTGACCGGGAGACGCTGGCCGAGGTTTCGCCGGAGCCATCCGCGCCAGAGTAGGACGGCGCCGGTCGGGATGTCTCTTCGCGTTCCCTTGAAAAAACAAGGCAATGACCTTGATTTCGTAAGGGATCCCGCAGAGCAATACCCCTCTCAGGTCGTGGCCCCCGGAGCATCCGCCCCCTGCACGTGCATCGGAATGCGCAGCAACCGGCTCAGACACATCTCAAGCGTCTGGAGACGCACCGGCTTGGGCAACACCCCGGTCAGGTTGGGCGGCAACCGGTGCGGCGGGATGGTCGAGAGCCAGTCGCCCGGCTGGGCGATCGCCAGAACGGGCAGTTCGCTGTGGTGTTCCGTCAAAGCCCGGAGGAGCGCCCGGCCGGCGGGTTCGCCGTCGAAGTCCGCCACGACGGCCTTGAACAGTTCGCTCTCGAGCGCCTCCAACGCTTCCAGCGCACCGCGCACGGCCCGGCAGGAGATGCCGACCGCTCGCAGGTAGCGCATGAGGATCTGCCCGACCTGCGGGTCGGTCCCCACGTAGAGAACACTCTGGGTGACGGCGAGAGGCTGCCCCGGAGGCCTGCTGCGCTCCAGGTAACCCATGATGTCCCGCCGCACGCCGCTCGCGCCCTGTTCGGGAGGAACGACCTGGATGGGCAGATCCAATTCCCCGATTCGTGAGAGAAGTGCTGCCGTCGGCACGGCCACCGACCAGATCGGGATCGGCGGTAAGGCGAGCGCCTCGTTGCCCATCTTGAGGAAGGTGAGAAGCGTCTCGATGTCCATCAGCGAGGGAGAGGCCACGTCGTTCAAGGTGGACGCGATCGCCGCCGGGTAGACTCGCTCGACAAAGGAGATCACCTCGGGCAGAGAGGCGGACCAGGTGGCCCGCAGCTGATGGCGCTCGAAGTCGGTGAGAAGCCGCCGGGCCAGATCGCCGTCGCGCATCCAGATGAGGATGTGTTCGTCCCGCTGCCTCATGCTCTCCTCTGATCGAATCGCCCGGCCCCCGTGGTCCAACGTCCATCGCGGCCCCAGGATATGGCAGCGCGGGGGGATTGCAAGCGGGGCGGAGACGGCCGGGGCGCCATCACATCACTTCCCGAAGATCCTCTGCAACCACTCGAACCCGAACACCCTCTGCACATCGTTCCACACGATGAAGATGATGAGCGCAAGCAGCAGGAGCATCCCCACCTGCTGAAGGGCGATCTTGAACTTGTTCGGCAACGGTCTGCGGATCACGGCTTCGGACAGGATGATGATGGCGTGCCCGCCATCGAGGGCCGGCACGGGCAGCAGGTTGAGGCAACCGATATTGACGCTGATGAATGCCAGGAACGCCAGAAAGTGAGGCAACCCCTCTCTTGCGCTGTCGCCCGACATCTTGGCGATCAAGACCGGGCCGCCCAGATCCCGAACGCTGGCGCGGCCGGTGAAGAGCATGACCAGCGAGGTCTTGACCATGTAGATGACCTGATAGGTGCCCTGAAACCCCGACACCAGAACCTCTCGGGCGGTCGCGGACCGGTAGGCGATCTGCGGACTGATGCCGATCAGCCCCACGTCCGTCCACTCTCCATCGACCTGGGCCTGGCGGCTCAAGGTGGTCAGGACGGCCTCGCGCTCCTCCCCTTCATGGTTCCAGACGATGGCAAGATCCTCGGCGGGACGCGGGTGAACCGTACCCAGGAGATCATCCCAGGTTTCCAGCACGACCCCGTCGATCGAGAGAATGCGATCGCCGACCTCCATGCCGGCCTCGGCCGCGGGAGTTCCGGGGCTGATGCCACCGACGAACGGACCGGCCGCCTCGGGCACGCCCATCGCAGCCGTGATGCCGGTGTAGATCAGAACGGCGAGGATGAAGTTCATGAGCACCCCGGCCAGGATAACCCACATCTTTTGCAGTCCGTTCTTCGAGGCGAATTCATAGGGGGCGCCGGTCAGGGTGGATTCGTCCTGGGTTCCCTCATCGATCATGCCCGACATCTTCACATAGCCGCCCAGCGGCAACCAGCTCAGGCAGTATTCGGTGTCGCCGACCTTGCGCCCGAACATCTTGGGGGGATAGCCGAGCGAGAAGGTCTCGACCCGGATGCCAACCGATTTGGCGGCCAGGAAATGCCCCAGCTCGTGCACGAAGATGATCACGCCGAGAACGACGATAAACGAGAGTATGGTCAGCATTCAGGTTCCCCCAATGGATAGGTGCGCTCTCCCCGTTGCCTAATCGTCACTTCCCCCGAGCAGCCCCGCTCGCATGAGGAAGTAGACGAGCTGCAGGACGGCGGCGGCCGCGGCGGCCACATAGGTCAGCGCCGCAGCATTAAGAACCTTCCGTGTACCGGAAAGCTCGTCGGTGGTCAAGAGTCCACGTTCTCCCAGAATCGCGACCGCCCGCTTCGACGCGTCGAACTCGACCGGGAGGGTGACGATCTGAAAGAGGACCGCCACCGCGAAAAAGATGATCCCCAGCTGCACAAGCGCAGCCGATTGCATCAGGAAGCCTATGATCATCATCGGCCAGGCCAGGCCGGATCCAAACTTGGTGACCGGCACCAGGAACGATCTGAGCTGCAGGGGCGCGTACCCGTTCGCGTGTTGCAGCGCGTGCCCCGCCTCGTGCGCGGCGACCCCGATCGATGAAATCGACCGCCCGTCATGGACTTGGGGCGATAAGCGCAGCACCTTCTTGGTGGGATCGTAGTGATCGGAGAGGAAGCCCTTCGCCCGCTCGATCCCCACCTGATCGAGGCCGTAGGCCCGCATGATTTGCGCGGCAGTCTCCGCCCCACTCAGGCCGCGGGCGGTCCGCACCTTTGAGAAGCGCTTGAAGGTCGACTTCACCCTGGCCGACGCGAACAGCGACAGCAGCAGCGCCGGACCGACGATGAGGAAGTACATGGGATCGAAAAAGCCCAACATGGTCTCTATCTCCTACCGAGCATCCTTACCGCGTCCCTTCCGTGCGGTTCCGTCTGCCCTCCCGTCAGGGCGTCTCCAGAGCCTGCTCAAGCTCATGTTCCCACGACCGAAGCCGTTCATCGAGTTGCCGCTCGGCGCCAAGGCCCTTCAGCAAATCCAGAGCTTCTCGAATCCGCTCCTGGCCGCCCCGCTGGGTCCAGGTGGCCCGATTCTGACGCATCGGTCCCCACAGCGCCATCAGCAAACCGCTACGAGCCGCCGGGGAGCCAGGTTCCCGCCTGAGCAGCTCCCGGTAGACGCCCTCGGCCTTCGCGAAGTCCTCGACCTCGAAGTAGAGGGAGCCCAGGTGACGAATCAGAGGTGTCTGGTCCGGCTCCTTGCGCGCGGCACGTTCAAAGGCGGCGATCGCCTCCCGGGTCAGTCCGAGCCGATCGGCGGCAAATCCGTGAACCGCGGCGGCGCGAGCGCTCTCCCCTCGCTCGCCGGCCATCATGCGCGAGTAGCGCAGCCCCGTGTCGAACCGTCCCGCCTCCACGTGAATGCGGGCGATCATCTCGAGCGCGGTCGTCGAGGTCGAGTCCACCTCGTGCGCCCCGGTGAAGGTCTCGAGCGCCTCGTCCATCAGGCCTTCCTGGTACTGAAGCGCCCCCAAGACGCAGTGAAACCGCGCGTTTTCCGGGAAGATCTCGACGCACCGCCGGTAGTCGGCATAGGCCTTCTCGGTCTGACCGTTCTTGCGATAGTACTTGCCGATCTCCTCATGTGAATAGGCTCGCGCAAAGCGGGGCTGATCGGCGATGATCGCCCGGAAGCGGGCCAGGGCGGCCTCTTCGTTCGCGTTGACCGCAATCCAGGATCCGGTCAGGAGCAGGGCCAGGCCGACCGTCATGCCGATCACCTGTGGGTGGTATCCCGATCCGCGCCTGTGGCGCCACCAAAGCCAGGCCGTGAGCAGGAACACCGGCGATTGGGCGGCCAACAGGTCCCAGTCCCGGGCGATGCCCAGCTTCATGTAGAGCAGAGCCGCCAGCAGAACGAGCCAGACCGATCCGGTCCCCATGACGATCAGCTCTCGCGGCCACGCGATCGATGGCGCCGCCTTTGGGCGTCTCAGTGCGCCGACCACCAGCGCCAGGGGGACCGCCGCCAGGAGGAGGATCAGATTGGCGACATCCTTCCAGTGAACGCCGGAGAACAGCCCATGACTTCCCATCAAGCGGACCAGCAACCGTTGCCCCTCCCGACCGGTCAGGAAGTCGAGCTGGAATCTTTCGTAGGTGTATCCGCTCAGCAGATAGATCCCCAGCACCGCAAGGAGCGCGGCGAACAGCGGGGTCTTCACCTCGAGTGAGCGCCGCCAGAACGATCGCGAATCACCCTCCGGTGGATAGAGGACCAACAGGACGACGAGCGGGGCCAGGAAGAGCACGTCCAGATGGAAGAGCAGCCCCAAGCCGAACGCAGCCGCGGGCACGTAGGCGGGCAGTGAACCCCGATAATGCAGCACCAGCGTGCCGAGGAAGAGCAGCGTCGAGGCGGTCAGCATCGCGTAGCACTCGACGTACCCGAAGAAGAGCTGCACGGCCGGTATCAAGATGAGGAGCGCGTAGATCAGAGCGCGCTCCCCGGGATCGCCCGAGAGGCGGCGCGCCAGAAACCCGGCAACCATGACGTAAAGGGCGCCGGCCACCACGCTGATGATCGCGAACAGCCCGAACGATTCCGCCTCCGTCGTGAGCCCGAGCGCGTGATACAGACGAGCCTTCGCCAGAAAGTCGATGAAGTCGAAGCCGTGGTAGCCCATCCCCTTGTTCACCAGTTCGCCGAGCAGCCAGCCATCGCCGAGGAAGTGGACCTTGCTGCGCAGAAGCCAGAAGAGCCCCGCGGCCACGGCGGGCGCGACCCCGTAGGTCAGGTACGCGCGTTTCAAGATGGCGTCGATGCCCGAGATGAGCAGGCGGCCCAGCATCGCTCCCACCGGACTCCAGGTGAGCACGAGCCCGATTGCCAGAAACGCGCCGGTCAGATAGATGGGCCAGTAGGACCAGTGCCCGAGGCCCCACAACCAGTGGCCCGGCAAAAACCTGGCGATCGCAGCGAGCAACAACAGGAGGGTGACGGCAGAGCGCAATCCCCACAGGCCGGAGGACTCGACTTCCGGCGCGGGGGGTTTTGGTGCACTTCGACTTGGCATCACCGGACTCCTACGTCTTGGCTCGAGATTGCGTGCGGCCGTACGCGATTCATTTCGAGGACACCTCGCGGCCGAAGCCGAGAGTATGCCCAAGGGCGCCGCAAAGCACAACGGGCTCAGGGAGTGGCTCAGACCATCCAGAAGCCGAGGCCGTCCAGCGACGCGAGGCTGACACGCCAACTTGCCATTTTTCAGTACGTTACGCGCGAAACCTCAACTGCTACCTCGTCTCATCATCCCCCCCGCCGGGGGTCGCATTGACGGGCGCCCCCTCTAACCTCTACCATTGTAGGGACAATGCGGTTATGGCGCTTTGCCATGACCGCAAATGGCTGGCAACCAGAGCATACCCAAGGAGGCCAGGATGCTCCTCAGTCCCCGCATCGCACTGACGCTTACGCTTTTTGCAGCGCTGCTTCTGCCCGGCTTGACGACCGCCGCGCCGGTCCCCGATGGCTCGCTGGTGATCCTGCCGGTGACCGAACTTACGACAGAGGAGGCGGCCCAGCTCGAGAAGGAGTGCTGGCTGCTCGGGCATACCAGCGACTTCGCCGTGATGTTGCTCACGGATGTGCAGGGCATACCGGCACGATTCGAGTCGCAACTGCAGACGATCGAATCGCCCCGCTCCGGCGGCGGCCACTACTATCTGTTCCTGACCCAGGACGCCTCCACGGCACAGATGCAAGCCCCGGCCGAGACTCTCTGGCGCGAGGGTCACACGATGCTCATCTGGAGCAGCGATGCTCCGAAACTGACCGTGGCCAGTCGCGACGGGCAGCACGGTTTGCAGCAGCCGATTCGTCTCGAGCTTGCCCCTCATTCGTGGAAAGCCCTCATCGCGGAAGCACCGCAGCGTCAGGACCGCACGGACTTCGATCCGCTCGTCAGCCAGATCGTCGCCGATGTGTCGCTGACCGAATACGTGGCCCGTTGGCAGATCCTCGATGACTTCGAGACTCGCTACTACAACAGAGACGGCAATGAGCAGGCCGCGATCTGGATGCACGATGAGTTCATCGCCCTGGGCCTGCAGGCCGAGTACCACGAATACAATCACAGCGGAACGCGGAAGAACGTTATCGGAACGCACCCCGGGCTGGTCCATCCGGAAAAGGTGGTCTATATCACTGGCCATTTCGATAGCATCAGCGAGGACTACGACCACGCCCCTGGCGCCGATGACAACGCCAGCGGCACGACAGCATTTCTCGAGGCGGCCCGGGTACTCAGCCAGTACCAGTTTGAGTACACAATCAAATTCGCGGGATTCAACAGCGAGGAAGAGGGGCTGATCGGCTCCGCGGCCTACGTCAGCTATATCGCCGGCCAGGGCGAGGATGTGGTCGGTTGCTACAACTTCGACATGATCGCCTACCGCGGAACCGATCCGGCGCCCGCCGATCTGATCATCTACACCGACACCGGGTCCCAGTGGATGGCGACCATCCTGGAGGACGCAGCTCTCGAGTTCCTCCCCAACGACATCGAGCCGGTGGTGGTCCACGAAGCCATTTCGGCCTCCGACCACGCCTCGTTCTGGAATCACGGCTACGACGCTATCCTGGGGATCGAAGAAGAGGCCTGGGGTCCGGACTTCTGCCCCTGGTATCACACGTCGAATGATCGGATCGAGCAGTACCCGCAGGACTATCCCACCCACTGCACCATGGTGGGGATTGCAGCAGTGGCGCACACAGCCATTCCGATGCTGCCTGACACCCCCTATCTGCAGGTCGAAGACGTCGTGATCGACGATGACGACTCGGGTGCATCCCAGGGCAACGGCAACGGGAGTACCGAGTACGGCGAGACGATCGAGCTCACCGTCACCCTGGGCAATCTGGGCCAGCAGGACGGCGTGGGCGTGACGGGGCAACTGCTCATCGATGACGAGTATGTCGATCTCATCATCGACCAGGGCTCGTTCGGCACCATCCCGGGGATGGGTGGCACGGGGAGCAATGCGACGCCCTTCGTCTTCACCGTCGGCAGCGATGTACCCGACGGCCATGTACTCGGCTTCGAGCTCGATGTCAACGCTCCGCCGGACATGCTCGACTTCGACCTCATGGCATACGCGCCCTTCCTACAGGCCATCGCCTATGACGTGGATGACCAGGTCGGCGGCAACGGCAACGGAATCCCGGAGCCGGGCGAAGATCTCGTCATCAGCCTGACGGTCGAGAACTCGGGAAGCATCACGGCGCCGGGGGTCAACTGCATGTTGAACGGCGGCGCTTATCTCACCGCCGATCCCACACCGCGCCCCTACGGCGACATGGTTTCCGGCGCGCAGGTCAGTGCCGACTTTGATGTATCGGTCAGCGCCGCATGCCCCGAGCTCTTCTCGTCCGCGCTCTTCTTGGACATCCTGGATGCGGGCGGCTACGATCGGACCGACACGATCGCCTTCAACATCGGCGACATCTTCAATGACGACATCGAAGATGGAGGCGCCGGCTGGACGCACTACGTCGGCGGCGGCAGTTTCAGCGACGAGTGGCATGTCGAGAGCTACCGCAATCACACCTACGGAGGAGGCGCCTCCTGGAAGTGCGGTGGCACCGGCGGGGCCGACTACGGAAACCTGCTCTACGCCGTTCTGGAGTCCAGCCCGTTCACGCTGCCCTCCGGATCCGTGCTGACCTTCTGGCACTGGATCGAAGCGGAGGTGAGCGGTGCGCATCAAGGCTACGCCTACGACGGCGGCCTGCTGGAGATCTCGATCGATGGCGGCCCGTGGGAGTCGATCGAGCCGGTCGGCGGGTATCCGTTCTTGGTGCGCGAGGGCGGGACGCCCGGTCCCTTCTCCTCCGAGACCCCGTTCTACAGCGGGTCCCACGATTGGGAACAGGCCGTCTTCGATCTGGGCACCTACGAAGGCAGCGCCCGGATTCGTTTCGCCTTCGGCAGTGATGGAAGCGCCACCCGTGAGGGCTGGTACGTCGACGATCTGCTTCTGACCATCGAGACGTCCGACTCAGGCGGCACGGCGCAGCAAACGGTCCGCCGGCTCGAACTCGCGCCGGCCAGCCAGAACCCGACGCGGCAGGGCACCGCATTGCAGCTGAACCTGCCCGAGCAGGGTCACGTGGCGGTCAGGGTGTACGACGCCACCGGGCGCGTCGTCAGCACGCTTCATGAGGGGTCACTTGAGGCAGGGACGCATACACTCCAGTGGGATGGCATTGACGGCACAGGCGCCCCGGCCAGCCCAGGTGTGTACTTCATTCGCGCTGATGCTGAGAAGGGACACCAGACGATGCGGGTCTCGATCGTTCGCTGATCGAACCCTTCGCAAGCTTCTGTAGCAGAAGCAGCCGCAGCGTAAGGCGTTCGTTCCGTTTGTCTGGAGAACGCGATGGATGGCGCGGTGCATCGGCTTCGAGGTCCTACCTACACCGGCCGGTTCGACTGGCGAACCGGTCGGGGGATCCTCCTCACGGTTGCGGCGACCCTCTTCTTTCTCTTCGCGATCCCGACGGTCCATGCCACAGGCAACCCCGCGCTGTCCGCGTTTGCGACCACGGTCGACAGCCTCCAGGCCGCAGGCGCCTACGGGCGGGCGGACGATCTCGCCCGCGCCGGCCTGAAACGCGCCCGGCAGGAGCTGGATCCCACCTCCTTGGATCTGGCCGATTGGCTCAACCGTGCCGGGCGATCCGCCTTCTCGGCCGGCGATCTGGATACCGCCCAATCCCACTTCGCCCGGGCCCAAGACATCGCTGAACCGAAAGGCCAAGCCGGTCGTTTGGTCGCGCTCTGCGCCCTGCGCGGCCTGCGCGACGTGGCCATCGACCGATCGGATGTCGAGCCGGCCCACGAACTCGCCGCCCGCTGCCTCGATGAGGGGGAACGTATCTATGGCGCGGGAAGCCCCGAGCTGGCCGAGGATGTCACCGCGCTGGCCGGAGCCCATCTCATGCAGGACCAGGTCGGCGACGCAGAGGAGCTCCTCGCGGCTGCGACCCTGCGCATCGAATCGACCTGGGGTCCCGACCATCCCCAGCTGGGCATCCTCCTGCAGGAGTCCGCCCTGCTCGCATTGCGGCGCGGCCAGTTCGCGGAAGCGAAGGAACGATACGACCGCGCGATCGCTCTTCACGAAACCAGAATGGGTCCCGACCACCCCGACCTGACGGCGGCCCTCAGCGGACTGGCCATCGTTCTTCGGCGCCAGGGGGACTTCACGGCGGCGCGTGACCTCTACGAACGCTGTCTGAGGATCCGCACCCGCGCATATGGACCCGATCATCCGCGGGTCGCGACAACGCTTCACAATCTCGGCGTCCTGCTCGACCACATCGGCGAAGTGGACGAGGGCGTGGACCTGCTCACGCGCTGCCTGGAGATTCGCGAGAAGGCCTACGGAGAGGAAAACGCGGAGGTCGCCCTGACCCTCATCACCCTCTCGAGCGCTCTGAATATCCAGGGCAAGCAGGCCGAATCGGTGCTCGCCTGCCGCCGCGCGGTGGCCATCACCGAGGAGGTCCTCGGGGAGACCCACACGCAGACTGCCCGGGCACTCCTGCGTCTGGCGCACATCCTGCAACAGCAGGGGAACCACGCCGAAGCCGAAGGGCTTCTTCAGCGCGGCTATGACATCACTGAGTCGATCTACGGATCCCCGCATCCCGAACTCGCCTCCTACCTGGCGAGCATGTCCTGGTGCCAACATGTGCTCGGCCGGCAGGAAGAAGCCCAGGCCAACGCACAGCGAGCGATCGAAAACGCCGTCGCAGTCTACGGCCCCGATCACTACAAGGTGGCCCTGCAGAAACGGGATCTCGCGAGGATCCTCCTCGAGCGGCGCCAGACGTCCGAGGCCCGCAGCCTGCTCGTGGAGTGCGAACGAATCTTTGCCGGCGCGCTGGGCGAGGACCATGCCGCCCTGGTCCGCATTCACACCGGTTTGGCATGGGCGGCGCTTCAGGAAGATGACATCCAGCAGGCCCGGCACCACGCCGCGCGCGCAATCGAGGTGTCGCGGGCATCGCACGGGGAACTCAATCTCGGTGAAGTCGGCATCCTCCAGCTGGCGGCGGTCATCTCTCACTTCGCCGGAGACCACGAGGAGAGCATTGAGCTGGCCCGCCAAGCCGCGCGCCTCGCCCTTGCGTTTCAGACCGAGATCTACCCCGTCTCATCGGAGAGCGAAGCGCTGAGCTATGCGCAGATGCCTCTGCAAGCCGCCCGCCTGCTCATGGGGCTTGTCGCGGAGGCTCCGTCACCAGAGGCGTTCATGGAGATAACCTTCTCCTATCTCGCCAGCACGCACGGACAGGTGCTGGACCGAATGGCGCAACGCCAACGTCTGCGCGACTTCTGCACCCGCGTAGATCCCGAGCTCTGCATGAGCTGGGATCGATACCGCGCGGTGGCCCAGAGGCTCGCCAATCTCGTGGTCCGCGGCCCGAGGGGGCGGACGGCGGATTACCGGGAGCAACTTGCTCAGGCCCGCTCTGAAAAGGAGGCGGCCGAACGGGCATTGGCCGAGGCGAGCGCACGACTCTCGCGTCCATCGCCCGCCGGCGCCGCTGCCGCCCTGTCCTTGACCAGCGAGTTGGCCGCGCTGCTGGAGCCGAATGCCCGGCTGATTCAATTCGTGCACTACCCGGGGTTGGATTTCGCGTGGCAGGCTTGGGAACGCAACGCGCGATCCCCGAAGCTCTGGAGTTTTGGTGAGCAAAACGCCCGCTACGCAGCCTTCTGCCTGAGTCGCGGCGATGAGGGATCAGGCCCCAGTCTTCGGTTCGTGGACCTCGGTGCGGCGGCCGGGATCGACTCGCTCATCCTCGCCTACCGGCAGGCGATCGATGCGGTCGATGCGGGCCGGCGCCCGACCGCCCGCGAAGAGGCCGAGTACCGGCAGGCCGCGCGCCATCTGCACGCGCGCCTGTGGGCACCGCTCGCGGATCGTTCCGGCGCCCTGCCGGTGGCCGCCCGGGACGCCTCTCCCCCACTGACGCTGGTGATTCCAGCGGCGCGGCTTCACCTGATCGACTTCGGCACCCTGCTCGATGAAGAGGAACGGCCGGTCATCGAGACAGAGCGGATCCATTGGCTCTCATCGGCCCGCGATCTCGCGCGACTGGCTGATCCGGCCGGTGTGTCCCGGGGGGTCGGTTTGCTGGCGGTCGGAAACCCGCGTCGCCCCCAGACGGAAATCGAGATGTTCTCGCCCACTGCCTCGGCGCAGCGGGATGCGGCTGAGAGCCTCTGCAGCGAAGCCTATCGCGAACTCGGCCCTCTTCCGGCCGCGGAGGATGAGGTGAGGGCCGCGGAGGAGCTCTTCACCCACCACCGATCCTCACCGGCCACCGTTCTGCTGGGCACCGATGCCCGCGAGGATACGATCAAGGAACAGATGATCGGCCGGCGAATCCTGCACTTCGCAACCCATGGGTTCTTCTGCCCCGCAGCGGGCTCGGGAGGCTCTGAGTCGGAGACGATCGAGGAGAACCCGCTGCTGAGCTCCGGTCTCATCCTCGCACCCACTCCGGACGAGGAGGACGGATTGCTCACCGCGCTCGAGCTGACCGGCCAAGATCTCTACGGCACCGACTGGGTCGTCCTGAGTGCCTGCGGATCGGGCCTGGGACGCATCCAACTCGGGGAAGGGATGTGCGGATTGCGGCGTGCGTTCGAGATGGCCGGCGCCCGGACCGTCATCATGGCCCTGTGGCGCATCGATGACCGGGTCGCCAGCGATTTGATCGTCCGCATCTATCGCCATCGCCTCGGCGGAGCGACCACGGTGGATGCGGTTCGCAACGCCGCCCTGGACCGAATGCGCGAGCAGCAGGATCGTACGGGCCGGCTTCACCCGGCGGCGTGGGGCGGGGTCATCTCGGAGGGCGATTGGCGCTGATGGCGCTCCCCCCTACTCCACCCGCAGCGGACTGGAGAAGATCTGCTCGCCGGCCGGGGTGAGGACCACCACGTGGTAGTCACCCGGGCTGAGGGTCGCCGGTTCGAGCACGAGGGTCAGCGTGTAGTTTTCGGCAAAGGTCTTGCCCCGCACCGTAGATTGCCAGACCGCCGATCCACCCTCCGGACGGATCTGTATCTCGTAAAGGCCCTCGGGCTCCGGCGGGGCGGCAAGTCTGGTGAACTCGATCTGGATTGGCTGGCGCACCTTGCCGTCGGTCGTGATGGGCGCGCTCTCGGTCTCAGCACCCGACCGCGCCTGACCGCTTTCATCGGCCAGGAGAATCGCAGGCCCGACCCAGGCCGCCGGCGAGCTGTCTGAAGGGCCCTGCGCAGTCTGGCTGACGATCAGCAGCACACAGGCCAGGACCGCCACGACCAGGTAGGCCGCCGCGGGCGCGGGCCGCAGGATGCCGGCGCCGAGCGTGTCCCAGAGCTGTCCCCACCAACCACGCGGGCCGGCATCCGGCGCAGCCGCCTGCGTATCCGCAGAGCGGACCCCGCTCCCGGGATCATTCGCCTCGACGGCGCAGAGGACGCCGATGCACTCGCTGCAGACCGCACAGCCCTCGAGGTGTGACTCCAATCGCCGGCGGGCCCGGTCACCCAATCGTCCCGGCGCCTCGGCAAACAGGACGAGCGACTCATCCTCGGGATGCCAATCCCCCACCTCACGCGCTTGCGATTCGAAATCGGCTGCAAAGGCCAGTCGCTCCGCACACGCTTTGCACGACCGGGTGTGATCCTCGACACGCTCCCGTTCGCTCTGACTGAGCGAGTCGGTCGGCATCCAGGGAATGAGGGCCCGAATCTCGGCGCAGCCCGTTCCTCCCGGAGTCCCTCGTGATGTTGATTGCGTTGTCACCTTCAAGTCCTCCGCTTCCCAGGGGTAGGAAACCGAATCGGTCATGCTCGTCCCAGCTCTCGGGCCCTCTCGATACAGCGGTGCAACCGAACCTTGGCGGCGCTCTCGGAGATGCCAAGGCGCTCCGCGATCTCGCGGCGGGCGAGTCCTTCGTAGTAGGCCAGGCGAATCAGTCGGCGGCAGCGCTCATCCAGCTTGTCCAGGATGTGCTGGACCATGAGCCTGCCCTCCATTCGCACCGATTCGTTGCCCGAGGCCGACAGCGGGGGGGCCTCCTCGAGGGGGAGTTCCCTTCCTCGCACCCTCGAACGCCGATAGCTGCTCACGCAGATATTCTTCGCGATGCGGCGAACGTAGTGCTGAAGGTTGCCGCCGGCGAAACGCCCGGCCTGCAGGTTGCGGATGACGGCGAGGAGCGTTTCCTGAACCAAGTCGTCCGAGGACTCGAAACCCCAGGCTCGATGCTCGGCGATGTCCCGGATCCAACCGGTGATTCGCTCCACGGCCGCTGGGTCTCGGGCCAGCAGGTCGCGTACCGTTGCATCCTGGGCCGGACGAGCCTCTTCGAGATTTCTGGGAAGCAAGCTCGACTCCTGGCTTGGAGGTCACTAGGAATGGTCCTGATGCCGATCATCCTAGGATCCTCCTTCCAGGTCGTCAAGCAATGCCCCTCGTCCATCTCGCAACCACAACGGTAATCGCTCCGGAACCGAATCGGTTACAGCCGTCCGCAGAGCCGGATCAGAAACGGCCCCAAATGCCATTTTCCGTGTAACCCCGGGGGCCGTGGAGCGATTGAACCGGTACCAAGAAGGCAAACGTGCCAGTTCCCCCCCCACAAAACACGCGCCCGAATGAGGAGGTTGAGACCATGCGCTTCAGTCTGCCATGTTTCGTAGCAATCGTGGCTCTCCTGCTGGGCAGCGCGGCTGCCGCAGGTGAGCTTTCAGTTTCGAGGAACGGAGAGGAGTCGACAAGCGCGCTCCTGTCCACAACCGCTCCCGCCGGCCGAGCCGAATTGCCCCCCCAGGATGACAGTGCTGATGGCGATCGCCCGGTCTATATTCTGGGGACCAACTGGTTCTTCCATGATACGGGGACAGGCACCTACGGCTCCAACAAGTGGGGGCAGAGCAGCACGGCTCCCGATCTGGTCGAGTCGATGGATCAGACCGCTCCCACCGGCACCGGGTCGAATCAATTTCTGTTTGTGGGTCAGCTCCCCTACTACGCCGCCGGCGCTTCGGTGACCACCGATTACCACAATAACTGGTTCGGCGCCAAACTCTGGCTCATTAACCCGACCGGCGCTTCGAACACCGTCTACGTGAAGCTGTACAAGGGAACCTGGAACACCGATGGGAGCATCACAGAAACATCGCTCCTGGGTTCGGATTCCGTCACTCTAAGCAGCTCGACCTTGACGGAGTACTCCTTCGACCTGGGGCGCCCGGCATCGGATGTGAGCAGCTTCACCAACCAGAGCCTGATCGTCAAGATCACGGCATCGACCTCAGGTCTAACCAAACTCTATTGGGATGACAGCAGCTACAAGAGCAAGCTCCATTCGACACCGGTTCTCGACTATCCCGGTGACTGCCCGCCGATCGGGCATTGGGAGGGAGAACCCATCCCGCATGATGAATACGTCGACCACTACAACGGCGGCTGTAACTCCGACCCCGAGGTCTTCATCTATGCCGATCCCAGCGATCCCGGCACGGACCAGTACTACTGCGGGACCAGTGGAACCTTCTATGTCCAGGGCACACCCAACCGTGACACAGACTGGTACCAGATCGACCTCACCGTTGAACGGGACCTGGGATTCAGTGTGCTGGCGGACTTCCCCGTTCAGATCTTCCTGATCGATGGAAACGAGGGGTGCGCCAATCCGACGATCATCGAACAAACGTCCGGGGACTACGAAGAACAGGTGGGCGTTTACGCGCATCTCCAGCCCGGCGTTTACTGGTTGTGGGTCGGACCACAAGTGTTTGAAGGCGTGCCTCCCGGCGCCGAGTATGTGATGAGTATCACCGGCAACTGGAACGATCCGGTGCCGGAACCGGCCGTTTGCTGCGTCATGGGGTACTGCTACGTCATGGATGAATTCGAATGCGACGCGGTCGGCGGTGATTGGTATCCGTATCTCTTCAGCTGTGACCCGAATCCCTGCTACGCGGTCTGCTGTCTGAGTGACGGAACCTGCTTCGTGACCCTCGAAGACGACTGCTATGCCTCCGGCGGAGACTGGTATCCCGATTACGCCAGCTGCGATCCCAATCCCTGCGAGGCCGAATTCCCGACCGACTGGTATTTCGACGACACCGGAACCGCCGGCTGGGGCCAGACCTACACGCCCCCCTACTGGGAGTGGATGAACGCGGGCCCGCTGCCGGAGTGCATCATGTACGACCTGGATGTCGAAAACCCCTACTACGCCTGTTCGAATCCGCTGACCGAGGACTACTCCGGTTACCTCTTCTATGCGGAGCTCTGGATGGACAACAACTATGAGGATCACACCAGCCCGGTCACGTTGGAGCTGCGCCGGGGTGGCTGGAACAACCAGGGCACTCTGGTCGCCAGCGCCACCGGCTACTGCGTGACCTATATGGATGGCCCGCCCACGGGCAAGTACCTGTACAACTTCGGGGTCATTCCGGATCTCAACCTGGATGACGAATCGCTCGTCATCAAGATCATCTATACGGGCCAACCTGGGGATACCCACATCTACTGGCACGGCGATGACTGCCCCAGCGGCCTGCACGCCGTGGGTCCGGGGAATCCAGGACCTGACACGGTCGTTTGTGAGGCTCAAGGGGATGGGAATCCCACCCACCCGAAGACGTTCTGGTATGACGTCACGCCGGGCGACTTCGGCCGGTGCGACTTCCACGTGCGGGTGTTCGATCCCATTCAGGCCAACTACAGCAACGTCACCAAACCGAACGCCACCTGGCAATTCGCCGTTCATCAGGTGGGCAGCGATTGGTGGGCATCCTGGTGGGATCCCGACTGCGAAAACGCAATCTTCGACACCTTCCGGTTCCAGTTCGACAATACGAGTGGCGCGACCTGGAGTGATTGGACGACCACGATCGGCGCGAGCAGCAACCCGTATCTCTGGGTGATCGACTTCACCGGGCGGCACTTCCTGCAGCCGGATGGATACGGCGGGCGGGTCCATGTTCCGAACGGGGTTCACGTCGACTACCTGGACCACGATGTGGGTGACGTCCGGCTGACGATGACCGACCAGGGCATCCTCGGCTTCATGGACGATACCCAGGCGCAAGGGTCCGGCTTCGTCTATCCGAAGGACACCGGGTCGAACCTGCTCTACATCGGCGGCCTGTGGGTCGGCGTGGAGCCGGACTACGTCGCCAACCGCGACTACAACGCGGATCCGGCCAAGGAGTGGTTGGTCACGACGAGCCCGGATGGACGGTGCTGGGAAACCGAGCACGGCGTCTCGCACCAGGACATCCACGCGGCCTACGACGATGCGGGCGCCGGTACGCCGATGGGGATCTTCGTCGATCAGGAGTCCTACGCCTGGGGCACGAACACCCTGGCGACCGATCACGTGACGATCAACTACACGGTCATGAATGAGGGAACCGAAATCCTGTCCGACATCTATGTCGGCTGTTTCCTCGATCTCGATCTGGGTGACTACGGGGCCAACACCGGCGGGGTGGAATCGAGTCTCAACCTCGTCTACCTCACCGAGGACGACCAGCTGCACGCGGGGGTGGTCTACCTCGAGGATGCCGGCGACCCGCCGGTCTCGAACATCACGCTGATCGATAATCCGACCTTCGTGTACCCGAACACCTACATCCTCGATGCGGACAAGTACGGGTTCCTCTCGGCCGGCGGAGGCCAGTATGTGCTGACCGATGGATCGACGCCGAACGACTACGGGGTGCTCGCTGCGGCCGGTCCCATCACGCTGGTGCCGGGTGAAAGCATGGAGATCTCGTTTGCGGTTGTGGGCGGAGAGACCTTCGATGAACTCCTCACCCACGCGAAGGCCGCCCAGATGATCCATGCCATGGGGTACTCCGACGCCGAGGATCCAACGGAAACCGAGATGCCGCGCCTGACCTGCCTGATGCCGATGCGGCCGAATCCGTTCACGACGGAGACGACCGTCCACTTCAGGTTGGCCCAGGCCGGAAGGATTCAATTGGGTGTGTATGACGTAGGGGGTCGCCTACTGAAAACCCTGGTGGACGGCCAGTATCCCGCTCGCGAGTACAACCTGTCCTGGGACGGACGTGATGAACGGGGCCAGCAGGTCCCCGGCGGGGTGTATTTCATGCAGCTGGAGACTGAGCGCCATCAGGAGTGCCGTCGCGTCATCCGTCTACGTTAGCGCTCCAGATGGAGACCCGATCGTTCTGGTGAATGCAAGACGCAGACGACGGCACACGAGAGCGGGGGCGGTTCCGAAGAACCACCCCCGCTCTCGTGTGTCGGGCCAGAGAGGGCCCCCACTAAAACTCAGCGCTCTTGGGCGCCCTCGGAAACGGAATCACATCTCGGATGTTCGCCATGCCGGTCGCGTAGTTGATCGTCCGCTCGAACCCCAAGCCCCATCCCGCATGAGGCACCGTTCCATAACGGCGAAGATCCCGATACCACCAGTAGTCGTCCACGTTGAGCCCCATCTCGGCAATTCGCGCATCGAGCACATCCAGCCGTTCTTCGCGCTGGCTCCCCCCGATGATCTCTCCGATCCCCGGAGCGAGCACATCCATCGCCGCGACGGTCCGGTCGTCGTCATTGAGGCGCATGTAGAATGCCTTGATCTCCTTCGGATAGTTGAGCACGATGACCGGTCGGCCGAGGTGCTCATCGGTCAGGTATCGCTCATGTTCCGACTGGAGGTCGATTCCCCATTTGACCGGGAACTCGAACTTCTTGCCGGATTGCTCGAGGATCTTGATCGCGTCGCCGTACTCGACCCGTTCGAAGTCGGAGGTCACGAACTTCTCTAAGCAGGTGATCGCCGTCTTGTCGATGCGCTGCGCAAAGAACTCCATGTCATCGCCACGCTCGTCCAAGACCGCCTTGAAGATGTATTTCAGGAAATCCTCGGCCAATTGCGCATCGTCGGCGAGATCGGCAAACGCGATCTCCGGTTCGATCATCCAGAACTCGGCCAGATGCCGGCTCGTGTTCGAGTTCTCGGCCCGGAAGGTGGGGCTGAAGGTGTAAACCTTGCTCATCGCCAGGCAGTAGTTCTCGACGCTCAGCTGGCCCGATACGGTCAGAAACGCCTCGCGTCCGAAAAAGTCCTCCGAGAAGTCGATCTTCCCTTCCGGGGTTCGCGGCAGATTCGCGAGGTCGAGCGTCGAGACCCGGAACAGCTCGCCGGCTCCCTCGGCGTCGTTGGCGGTGATGATCGGAGTGTGGATCCAGTAGAAGCCCCGCTCGTGGAAGAAGCGGTGAACCGCCATGGACAGGCAGTGCCGCACCCGCGCAACCGCCCCGAACGTGTTGGTGCGCGGCCTCAGGTGAGCCACCGTCCGCAGATACTCGAAGGTGTGGCGCTTGGGCGAGACGGGATAGGAATCGGGATCCTCGACCCAGCCGACGACCTCGATCGAGCGGGCCTTGATCTCGAAGGTCTGGCCCTTGCCCTGTGACTCGACGACCTCTCCCTCGGCGATCAAAGAGCATCCACTGGTCAGCTTGAGGATCTCCTCCTGGTAGTTGGGCAGGTCGCTGTCCGCCACGACCTGAACCGGATGGAAGCAGGATCCATCGGTCAGGTGCACGAAGGAGAAGCCGGCCTTCGAGTCACGGCGCGTGCGCACCCAGCCCTGAACGCGGACCTCCTGCCCGGGGGAACAGCGCCCGCCCAGGACGTCCGAGACGGTGGTGGTGGTCATGGGTCGTCTTTCCTTTCCATTTCCGGCCCGGGCCGCGTTGCGGTCTCCGGAGCCGACCTCACCCGGATGGCATCCTCGACGATGCGTTCATTCTTCCCCCAAACGGCGTCCGCCGTCAACGGGCGGTGCAACTTCCTGTGCGCTTTGGGTGGCAACTTGACACTCTTAGGCCCCCCTCCTATGCTGCGGGCTCCTACCGACAGGGACAGCCACGCCGGGCTCATCGGCGCAACCTACCAGAAAGGAATCGACGTGAAGCCGCTCGACCAGCTCTGCATCAACACGATCCGCGTTCTGAGCGCGGAAGCAGTGCAGAAGGCCAACTCCGGCCACCCCGGCATGCCCATGGGCGCGGCCGCGGTCGCCTACGTGTTGTGGACCCGCTTCTTGAAGCACAATCCCCTGAATCCCACCTGGGCCGACCGGGATCGCTTCATCCTCTCCGCGGGCCACGGGTCGATGTTGCTTTACAGCCTTCTTCACCTGACCGGCTACGATCTTTCGCTGGATGAACTCCGCGACTTTCGCCAGTGGGGATCCCGCACCGCAGGACACCCGGAATACGGCCTGACGCCCGGGGTCGAGGTCACGAGCGGGCCTCTCGGCCAGGGGCTGGCCCACGCGGTCGGCATGGCCATGGCGGAGCGTTACCTGGCGACCGAGTTCAATCGCCCCGGGCACGAGATCATCGACCACTTCACCTACGCCCTGGTCGGCGACGGCGACCTCATGGAGGGGATCTCACAGGAGGCCATCTCCCTGGCCGGGCACCTGAAGCTGGGCAAATTGATCTACCTGTTCGACGACAATCGGATCACGATCGAGGGAGACACCGCCCTCGTCACCAGTGACGATACCCTGGCACGCTTCCAGGCCTGCGGATGGGATGTGCAGGCGGTCGATGGCGAGGACGTGGAGGCCTTGACCGAGGCGATCGAACGGGCGCGCCAAAACCTCGGCCAGCCGTCCCTGATCGCCGCGCGGACCCACATCGGCTACGGCAGCCCCAACAAGCAGGACGATTGCGGAGTCCATGGCGCGCCGCTGGGTGAGCAGGAATTGAGGGCAACCAAGGAAGCGCTGGGGCTTCCGGCCGAACCACCCTTCCACATTGCCGAGGAAGTCACCTCACACATGCGCGAGGCCGCCGACCAGGGTGCGGCGCGCGAGGCCGAGTGGCAGGAGCGGTTCGAAGCCTACGAAGCGGCCTTCCCCGCCGAGTCCGCCCGCTGGCAAGAGTGGCAGTCCGGAGCCCTGCCCGAGGGGTGGGAGACTGAGCTATGGGCGGCCGACCCGGGGGCCGATCCGATCGCAACCCGCTCCGCGTCCGGCAAGGCCATCAACGCCCTGGTCCCGGCGCTCGGGAACCTCGTGGGCGGATCGGCCGATCTGAACGGATCGAACAGCGTGGTCATCAAGGGTGCCGGCCGGTTCGCACCCGAGTCGTTCGACGGCCCGAATATCTACTACGGGATTCGCGAACACGTGATGGGCGCCGCCACCAACGGTATGGTGCTCCACGGCGGCCTGCGCGCTTTCTGTGCGACGTTCATGGTCTTCAGCGACTACCTGAGGCCAGCGATTCGTCTGGCGGCCCTGATGGAGACGCCAAGCGTCTTTGTGTTCACCCACGACAGCATTGGTCTCGGGGAAGACGGCCCGACGCATCAGCCGGTCGAACATCTGCCCGCCCTGAGGGCGATCCCCGGCTTGAGGGTCATCCGTCCCGCCGACGCCCGAGAGACCCTGGAGGCCTGGTGGGCCGCCCTTCACCAGCACGGCCCCACGGCACTCATCCTCTCGCGGCAGAAGCTGGCCCCGCTGCCCCGCGAGGGAGCCGATGAGTCCGTCCCCCGGGGCGCCCGCGGTGCCTATATCGTGACCGAGGCCAGCGGCGCATCGCCGCGTCTGATCCTCATCGGCACCGGCTCGGAGGTTCACCCCTGCCTGAGTGCTAGTGCGCTCCTCGAGGAGCAGGGCGTGGCCACCCGCGTGGTGAGTATGCCGAGCTGGGAGCTGTTCGAGCAGCAGAGCGAGGCCTACCGCGAATCGGTCCTGCCGCAAAAGCACGCTGCAATTCTGGCGGTCGAGGCGGCAATTCCTCTAGGATGGGAGCGTTACACCGGCCGACGCGGCGCGGTCATCGGCATGGAGAGCTTTGGGGCATCGGCCCCGGCCGGCGAGCTGTTCGAGCGCTTCGGCTTCAGCCCGGCCGCAATCGTCAAACGCGCTCAATCGATTCTGAATTCGTGAGTTACGCACGCCGGTCCTGCCCCGGGGTGCCTAAACAAGTGAATACACGCTAGTGTGGTGACACAGAAATAACTCGCAGAAATATTGACCGTCTGGTACGATGCCCTTCGAAGTAATCGGGAGGGCACCATGGCACGTGAGCAAGGGCGGCCGACCGTCGCCATCGAACTCAGTGACGAAGAGCGCGTGACTTTGCAGAGGTACACGCGACGCCGGACTGCCAGTCAGCAGCTGGTCCAGCGTGCGCGGATCGTCCTGGGCTGCGCGAAAGGGATGAACAACCAGCAGGTTGCTGCGGCTGTGGGAGTCAGCGTGCACACCGTCGGCAAGTGGCGACGACGTTTCGCCGAGCAGAGACTCGACGGCCTGCACGACACGCCCCGCCCCGGCGCACCACGATCCATTGGTGACGAGATGGTCGAGCTTGTCATCGTCAAGACATTGGAGACCACGCCGAAGGGGGCGACACATTGGAGCACCCGCCAGATGGCCAAGCACGTGGGCATCAGCCGGGAGTCGGTCGGCCGCATCTGGCGTGCGTTCGGACTCAAGCCTCACCGCAGCGACACCTTTCAACTCTCCAACGATCCGCTCTTCGTTGAAAAGGTCCGGGACGTTGTCGGCTTGTACATGAACCCACCGGACAACGCACTGGTGTTGTCGGTAGACGAGAAGACCCAGGTGCAGGCCCTCAATCGCACGCAACCGATCCTTTCGCTGCAACCAGGACGCACAGAGCGGCGCACGCCAGAGTATGATCGCCACGGAACGACTTCGCTGTTTGCTGCGCTCGACGTAGCGACAGGAAACGTGATCGGGAAGTGCTTCCGTCAACACCGCGCCATCGAGTTCCGCAAGTTCCTGAACATCCTCGACAAGGATGTTCCACAGGAACTCCAGGTGCATCTCATCCTCGACAACCTCTCGACTCACAAGACCCCGGCAATCAAGGGTTGGCTCTCACGTCACCCGCGCTTCCATATGCACTTCATCCCCACCCACTCGTCGTGGCTCAATCAAATCGAACGGTGGTTTGGGTTGCTTACCGAACGCCAGATCAAACGCGGTGCTCACTGCTCGGTCCGGGCCTTGGAGAAAGCAATCTACGAGTTCCGCGATTCCCACAACGAAGATCCTACACCCTTCCGCTGGACCAAGAGTGCCGACGAGATCCTGGAGAAGGTCGCCGGGTTCTGTCGCGACACGCTTGTCGCTCAGGGTAAGGACCAAAACTAGAATTGTGTAATGTGTTTCTGTGTCACCACGCTAGGAGATACCGGTAGGTACTTCTCGAAGCTGCCTTTCATCGGAGAAACGTGATGCATGGTGAGACTCTCCGATGGTCCGTCGGCCCCTGGACGGAACTGTCCGCACCCGCCAAACAGGTGCGCACCGCGGTGTTCACCCAAGAGATGGGCATTGACGCCGACATCGACTTCGACGGCACGGACGGCGATTCGCTCCACATCGTGGCATTCGATCGGGACCTCCCGGTCGGGACGGGCCGGCTGCGGGCGGTGGACGGCCGCATCGGCCGGATGGCGGTGCTGCCGGACTGGAGAAGGCGGTCGCTAGGCTCGCAGATTCTTTCCCGCCTCGTGCGCGAATGTGTACGGGCAGGGATGGATGAGATCGGGTTACATGCGCAGGACCATGCGACCGGCTTCTATGCCAGGCATGGATTCGAGGCCGAGGGTCCCCTGTTCGAGGAGGCCGAGATCCCCCATCAGCTGATGAGACGCAAACTTAGCTGGCGACGCGCTGTGGCCGGCGCCCTCGTGCGCGACGGAAAGATCCTCCTGGGATTGAGGGCCGCCCACCTGACCAAGGGGGACCACTGGGACCTGTTCGGCGGCAAGGTGGAGGCGGGGGAAACCGACGAAGAAGCACTCGTACGTGAGATCGATGAGGAATTGAATCTCCGGATCAAACCGGGACGGTTTTTGAGCGTATTACTCTATGACGGACAGGCCCGGCGCGAGATCTGGCGCTGCCCCGTCCACACGATCCAAGAATGGGAAGGCGAGCTCCGGCTGAACGATGAACATCAGAGCGCGTGCTGGTTTGCGCCCGAAGATCTTCCCCAGTTGCGTTTGACCCATACCAGACTCATATCGTTGGCCAAAAAGGCCGCAAAAGTGAACGAAAGGGTGTGAGGAAACGTCTTGGGGGCGAATGGAACCCTCAGAATCAGTCGACGTAGTGAAGAATGGTCACGGGAGGTCCCAGCCTCCAATCTGCAAGATGATGCGGAGTACCCCATGAAGAAGGGCAACACTCCCCCCGCCCGTCGGGAGAACAAGGTGCGCATCGCGCCCTTGTTGATTCTCCTGGCCGCCCTTCTGTGCGGGCATGCCATCGGTCCCCCGGCGGCCACTTCCTGGACCGGACGCCCATTCGGAGACCGTCCCCACCGGATCCTCGCCTCGGACACCGAGGCGGGCTCCCGGTCGATCGAGCGCAAGGGACTCTCCCTGGGTGACAAGGCTCCCACCGATCGCTCGAGCGGATCCCAACAGGGCGGCGGAGGTTGGAGCCGGACGTGGAATAAGCTCCAGAAGAACCCGGTCATTGCCAAGATCGTCGATATCGCGAACTGGGTCATCGCCGGGCTGCGCGTCTTGTGGGCGATCCCCAAGGCCATCATCCAGGGAGACTCCCGGGCCTTGATCGAGGCGATCGGCCAGATGCTTTCGCGTGCATCCACAGAAACTCCGGTCACGACGGAGTCTCCGCCCGAATCGGGAGGATCAAACGCTCCCCTCAGGGGAACCCCGCTCCTCGAGGATGAGACCGCCGCACCGATTCCTGCGGACGACTAACCGCTCCGCCCTAGAGCAGCCCGAGCTGATCCCCCTTGCCGAGAAACTCATCGAAAGACCGGCCGACATGCTGGAGGATTGACTCCCCGATGGGCCGCAGCTGCTTCTCGACGTAGTGCTCGTAGTCCAAAGGCGCCGTCAGGTACCCCACCGGTTGCGGGCCTTCGGTGGTCATCACGTAGGAGATGAGTCGTCCCGGCTTCCCCGGGATCAGACGGGCGGCCTTCACGTGCGGCGGGGTCGTCTTGCCGTATTCGGCCAGGGGTTTTCGAAGCGCCTTCCGATAGACCAAGTCCCCGTCCTTCTCCCCATCGCGCAGCTCGCGCAAAAACTCTTTGACGAAGTCGCCGATCGGTTGATCTTCAAACACCCGCATCAGGAGGTGGCGCTGGAAGTCCTTCGACAGGACCGTCCAATCCCGCCGCACCGACTCCAGCCCCGTGAAGACGATCTCTCGCACCCCCGCCCGTTCGATGACGCCGGCGTACCGTTTCTTGCTGCCGCTGACGGTGTGACGCAGGCTGGGCATGAAGAATTTGACATACTGGCGCTCGAACTCGAGATGCAGGTGACTCTCCATGTCGTGGTTCTCTTTCACCCAATCGCTCAGTTCCCGGTTGAGATCGGCGACCACGGCGCGGGCTGCGTCTTCCGACTCATCGGTCAGCGCGATACCGGACACCACGAAGACCGAGTCGGTGTCGCCGTAGATGACCTGGTACCCGCGCTTCTCGAGCCTGTCCTTGGTCCACAGGAGAATCTGTTGCCCGAAGGTCGTGATCGCGTTTGACACATAGGTGGAGAAGAACCGGCAGCGGGGCGACGCCAGCACGCCGTAGAACGAGTTCATGATGATCTTGATCGCCAACGATTCAACCTGGGCGCCGCGGCGCTTGGCCTCGAGTCGGCGGGGAATGAGCTCTTCGAGAATGTCGGGCAGAATCCCTTCCTCCCGAAGGAACCGGGCCTCGTTGGGTGCGGTCACCGCCTCGGCATCCGGATCGTTAAACGCCCGCGCGTGCCCAAGCGGATCGATCCGAAACGTGCGGATGATGCTCGGATAGAGGCTCTGGTAGTCGAAGAGCCAGACGTTGTCGTAGATGCCCGGCGTCGAATCGAGGACGTAGCCCCCGATCGCCGCCGGTTGACTCTCGGCGTCCGGGGAGGGCGTCGCGGCGAGGGCTGCGGTCGTCGCCTCCTGCACGCTCGGCGCCACGATGCCGCGGCGATGAAGGGCGCCGATATAGAGGAAGTCGAACGAGGCGATGCTGGCGGCGACGCGATCGAGCGGCAGGCCGGTCAGCAGCGCGCGCCGGATCGCCAGCGGGAGCAGGTTCTTCTTGGCGAGGATCTCGATCACCAGGCGCGCATCGGTGAGGTTGTAGCGCAGGAACCCTCCTAGATCCTCGCGATACATGCGCTCGATCTGGGTCCCACGATCGTCCCCGGTGATCGTCTTGCCCTCGCCGAGAAGCTCGCGCGCGGCCCCGTCGAGGGCGTAGTTGTCTAAGCGGATGAAGGCGCCCCGCAGAAGATCGATCCCATCGATCACCGCGCGGCCGTGCACCGTGGCCCGGCTGGTCATCCAGCTGCCGTCGCGCGCACGCACCCGGCAGGGCAGGTCCGCCCGACCGATGTAGAAGGGCACCCCGCATCGCCCGAAAGCCTGCTCGAGCACGCGCAGATCGAAATCGACGACATTCCATCCGGTGAGCACGTCCGGGTCGATCTCGCGCATTCTCTCCACGAGGGCGCGAAGCAGGACCGACTCGTTCCTGTGCTCGAAGAAGAACCCGTCTGAGTCGTCCTCACCGATGATCCCCGTATCGGTTGTTCGTGCCGGGTCGCGCCAGAAGTGAACCTCCTCCACGCGTCCCCCGTGAGGCAGCACGCCATAGAGCGCAAAGGAGAGGACATGTTCGGCCGTGAGGTCGGTTTCGATATCAATCGAAACCAATCTCAAGTCCGGCTCGAAATCACCGGGCTCGAGACGGACGTTTTCATAGATCCGATTGACCCGCCGCCCCTTGCGGTAGGTTCCGTCGATGCCGACCGCCCCCCGGATGCCGCGGTCGCAGAGGTAGCGGGTCACAAAAGGAATGTCCGCCTCGTGGCACTCGATGCCGGCCGCCCGCAGGCGATCGCGCAGTGGGGGCACCTCGGGCGGGACGGCCAACGAGACCTCGACCGCGTCCTCCCCCTGCATGGTCTGCCACGATTGGTCTTTCAGCTCGTGTCTGACCTCGGAGAGAATCGGTTCGGCGAGAGACAGGTCCTTCTGGCGGAGGAAGAAGGACGGGCGGGCTTGGGTATCGCGAATCACGAAGCTCGCCGCCTCGTCGGTTACGCCGAAGAGGTGCACGACCGCCCTGCCCTGCTCGATCATGTAGGTCGGATGGAGAATAAAGCCTCGATCCACGCCGCATCCTCCCCTCGTAGGTGCTGCCGATCATACCCGAGAGGTGCGCCTGAGGTCTCCCCGAACCGTACGATCGCCCGCCGGGGCCAAATCCCGGCCGTAGCGCCCCCGCAGCGGCCGGGCTATAGTGCCAGAAGCTGGATCCGCACCCGCAGAACCGGCATACGCCGTGAAGGGGCATCCTCTGGAAACCACATACCGGCCTGTGATTCGAGCGTTGGCCGCCCGTGACAGAGGTCACCGGGGCGCAAGCAGGAGGACGACGCATGAAACCCCGGGTTCCCCACTCCAGGTCATCCGCCCGCGTAAGAGAATGCGCAGGCGTCGCCCTGGCACTGCTCGCCTTGGGAGCACCTCTCGCGTCCGCGGATGACGACCGCGGATGGCTGGGCATCTACACCGACACCGTCACGGAGTTGCCCGCGATCACTTCGGAGGCAGGCGGCGAAGCCGCTCTTGGTGACGCAACCTGCGGTTTGCGGATCACGGCTGTGTTTCCTTTCTCACCTGCGGAGAAGGGCGGGCTGCTCACCGGCGACATCATCATCGCAGCCGGCGGCGAGGTTTTTGACGGCCCGGCGAATGAGCTTCGCGAGCTGTTCCGCCAGACCCTCCAGGATCAAAGGGTGGGGACTCAGTATGCCGTGCGGATCATCCGGGACGCGGTCTACCGCGAGGTGACGCTGGACGAGACCGAGTTGTCCGCCGCCGCCGTTCGCCGCTTCTGGCGCGATCCGGCTGCGCGCGTAGACAGCCTGGGATCGGGCCAGCAGTTGACCGCCCGGGCCCAGATGCAGCAGGAGGTGCACGACCTCATCATCACCCTGGGACCCCGGCCGGAAGCTCACTGGCCGCCGGCCCCGGCAAATGACCGTCTGTTTCCGGCGAACGGATTCGAGCCGAGCCGCTTCACGCCTCTCATTTGGCAGTTGGCGGAGCAGTTCGATATCGATACGCAGACCACAGATCTGCTCTCCCGGCTGGCGCGATGCCACGCGAGCAGCGATCCCTTCCGGCTGGACTGCATGATCTACGGGCACCGGGACCCGTTCCGATTGGAGCAACTCTCCCAGTTCGTCATCGAGACGCTGGGGCAGCCCAAGAACGCCAAGGACCTTCTGGCCGCGGCTGCCACGCTCTGGGTTCCGCGCCACTCGCTCGCCATGCCGATGTCGCGTCAGTTGCAGGTGCCGGCGCTCGTTCTCGAAGCGGAGTCCGGCGCGCCGAGCACGGAGCAACAGCGACCGACCTGTCGTGAGCAGGTGGGACCGCTTCTCGACCAGATCACTCAGATCCTGGGTGAAGCACGGACCTGGCATCGTCGCGCCTTTGCGAACCTGACCGATGAAGAACGGTCATTCCTGGAATCGCAGCGGTGGGAGCTGACGGAGGTCTTCGCTTCCGATGTATACATCCACTTCGATGAGGACCGTGACCGGTTTGAGAGAAACTACCGCGTCATCCAGATCGCGGAGAAGGTCGACTACGGTGCGCTTCTCGAGGCCGCGCTTCGGGTCAGCCTTCTCACCGACCCCGACTGGGTGATGCACGCCGGCCATCTCGTCCAGCAGGTCTACGCCGACAGTCTGGGCAAGGACATCCTTCTCGAGGAAGAAACCCCGGCCGGACGGATCGTCTTCGGCGGGCGGACCGGCACCTGGTACAGGTATGAAGACGCCGCCTTCATCCTCGATCTCGGCGGTGACGATCTCTACGCGGGCAATGCCGGTTCGAACGCCGGATGGGAGGTGCCCTGCGCGGTGTGCATCGACCTGGAAGGGAATGACGCGTACGAGGCCACCGAAGCGGGCGTGCAGGGGACCGGTTGCCTGGGCATCGGCGGGTTGCTCGATCTGGGCGGCGACGACCAGTACATCGGACTGCAGTGGGCACAGGGCACGGGCTACCTGGGAATCGGCTGGCTTCACGACGTCAGCGGTAACGATGTCTATCGCGGGCGGACATTCTGCCAGGGAACCGGGCTGTTCGGATTGGGCTTGCTTCTCGAGGAAGAGGGAAACGATCGTTTCGAAGGCGACTGCCACGTGCAGGCCGTCGGCCTCGCCAAGGGGATCGGTCTGCTTCACGACCTGGCCGGAGACGATCACTACTACGCGAAAGGGATGTACCCGAGCAGCTACGGTACCTCGGGCATCTTCGAATCCTGGGCCCAAGGCTGCGGCATGGGCTTTCGCACCCTGGCATCGGGCGGCCTGGGGGCCCTGCTGGATGGGCAAGGTCGTGACCGAATGGAAGCCGGCAACTTCTCCCAAGGCGGAGGCTACTACTATGGCTATGGCCTGCTGCACGCCGGGGGCGCGGAAGACGACTTCTACATCGGTTCCCGCTACAACCAGGGCTTCTGCGCCCATCAAGCTGTGGGCGTCTTCCTGGAAGAGGGCGGCGACGATATCTATACCACGCGCAATGGCGTCGCCCAGGGGCTGGCCTGGGACGAGTGCGTGACGCTCTTTCGTGACTCGGCCGGCAATGACACCTACGAGGGGGGAAGCTTCTTCTCCCTGGGCGCCTCCGCTCACAACAGCTTCTGCTTCTTTTTCGATGAACGCGGCCGCGATGCCTATCACTTCGGCGCCGGCCCGGCGCGCGCCGGGGGAAACAACTATCACGGCGGAACGAGTTTCTCCCTCTTTGTCGACGAGGGCGGACGAGAAGATTTCTACAGCGCTCCCGATGCGGGAAATCTGCGGATGCGGCACAGGCCCGAGCACGGGTTCTTCCTCGATCTGAAGAACAGCCTGGAAACCGCGCCGATCGACACGTTCGGCCTATCACAATCGGAACAGCCCTAGCGCACTGCACAGCTTTCAGTTTGCCGCCCGGATCCAGGCCAGGCTTCTCACGCCGGCCGCACCCTGCAAGCGGGCCCCTACCCCGCGTGGATCTCGAGAATGTCGCCGTCGGCCAGCACGTGGTCCCGCGGCACCGAGAGGCCCTGGTGTTTTCCCGAGCCCCAGAGTTTCGCGAACTTGAGGTTCTCCGCGAAGTCCTTGTGAACGACGCGGGCAGCATCGATCACCGTCGCTCCCTCGTGCAGCACGAACGGCTGGCCCTTCTCGAACTTGTGACCCGGCTTCTTGGTGTAGATTCTGATCAGCTTCAGCTCTTCGAACAGCGCCACGGCCAGCGCCTCGAGACCCTCGCCCGTCTCTGCTGAACCCACCAGCACGCGGTAGTCGGAGAAGTCATCACGGAGCGCACCGGCCGCATCGGTGGGCGCCAGATCGATCTTGTTCCCCCAGATGATCGCCCGCTTTTCCATCACCGAGGCGCTGCCGTCCTGCTCGGCTTCCGCCCGCGGATTGATCATCAGATGGTGTTCCTCGAACATGGCCAGGCAATCCAGCAGAGAACCGCTCGGATCGGGATCGCTCAGATCCGCAACCAAGAGAATGAGGTCACCCACGCGGAAGGTATTGAAGAGCGCGGTTTCGACATAGTCCCGCGAGAGGGGCGGCGTGTCGACGAGCTGGATCTGAATGTCTTCGAAGATCACCATCCCGGGCTGGGGCAGGTGGGTCGTGAACGGGTAGTTCGCCACCTGGGGAGCGGCCCGGGTCGTCTGATCCATGAGGCGCGACTTGCCGACGTTTGGAGGCCCGGCCAAAAGCACCTGACCGGCGCCCTCGCGCGCAACGTGGTAGAGGTCCTTTCCCGACTTCTGGCTCTTCTGCTGGGCGGCCTGCTCCATCTTCGAGATGCGGCGCTTGAGATCCGCCTGCATCTTGTCGGTCCCCTTGTGCTTGGGGATGACGCGGAGCATCTCCTGCAAGATGATGAGGCGCTCACCTGCATCACGGGTGTCTCGGAGTTGTTTCTCCAAGCGCATGTAGTCTGGCGAGAGATTGGCGGGCATGAGGCAATGATGCCAAAAACAGGGGAACCATGCAAAAGCCCCCGTGACAGAGTTTCTGCCACGGGGGCGTGCGAGCTAGCAGTAAGAAAAGACAGTGCGATCAGCAAGGATCGCTAGGAGGTCAACCCCAGGTACCCTCTACCAAGAACGTCCTCCCGCTCTGCCCGTACCCCCTCACAGCTCGCTCAGCACCGTAAAAAAAACCTCGCCCGACAGATCCACCATTCCCGGAGACGGAAATAGACTGGTGTAAACCTAACGGGCTGCGAATCAATCGCATGTCGCGACGCTCCGACCGAGGTCGGAATACCGCTTGCTACATATTATGGTCGTTTTCCCGCTATCTGTCAACGCCCAGCCCCCAGCCCCGGATGGGATGCGGCCGGCCGCTCTAGAATGCCTGCCCGGCTGCAATTGAGAGGATCCACCCATCCCCCGACCTGCGGCCGATGACCGGAAACCCGAGGTCAATGCGGGTGACGAATGCTCCGCTGGTGCGGCTTCCGAGCAGGCGGAGACCGCCCCCCGCGCTGGCGCGAACGGTGCTGTCTCTTGACGCGCCCTCATTCCAGGCAATCCCCGTATCAAGGAATGCCACAGCCCCTATCGACAGCAACCCCAACAGGTTATCCCACACAATCCAGCGGTCCTCCAGATTGAGCTGGAGGAGCCGCTCGCCCCAGAAGCTGTAGGCCTCGAACCCGCGCAGGGCGTTCTCGGCCCCCATCGTGAAGATCCTCTGGGGGGCGAGCCGCTTGGAGAAGTCGGCGCGGAGCCTGACGGCGACGGTCTGGTACGAGGAAAGGCGGCTGTAGAAGGCCGTCGACGACCGGAGGCGGGCGTCTTCAGCCCGTCCGCCCCTGACCTCGGTCGTCCCTTTGAAGGATGATAGGAGGAAGCTCTTGGGCCCCAGCGGCTTGCCTTGGAGACCTTCGATCCGGATCACCCAGCCATCCTCGGTCGCGCCCCAATTCTTGAAGGAGTGCGCCAGGAGCAGGCGAAACGCAGAGCCCAGGTTGAAGTCCTCCCGACGCCGCATGGAGTTGATGTCGGTTCGTTCCGTGAAACGTTCATGCACGTAGTCCAGCTCGAGTCCGACGCCACGAATGTCCCGATCGGGGAGTCCCGTCAGGACACAGTCGCCCGGAAATCCGGCTGAGCCGCTGTTCTCGGAGGAGTCCGGCGGTGAGAAACGTTCGTGCAGCATGTAGGCGGCCGGCTTGATCCGCAGCGCGGTTCGTTTGCGGCCGGCCACCCGCGGTCCGAACGACGCCGACACCTTCCACTGATCGATGGTCCACTCGGGCCCATCCAATCCCCCACGACGATCGATGAAGGGCCCCTCATAGTCGGTCGAGCGCAGCTCGAAGCCCCACTGGGTGAGGGCCCGCTCGAACGGGCGCCCCAGGCTCAACTCGGTCAGCTCCGTGTCTTCCCCCCGGCTGACGACGGCGCGGAAATAAGCCTGCGTGCTTAGAAACTGGCGGTCCAGGTACCAAAGACCCCAGAAGGGTCTGCTCTCCCCCTCACCCAGAAACACCCCGACGCCCTTTCCCCATCCCATGAGGTTGCCTTCTTCGAGTCCCACCGACCAGGTGAGCAGATCGCCGGTCTTGCGAAACTCGAAGGTGGGGCGGGTCGTCCACACATCCCGGGTGGTCACACCCAGGTCCAGGGAGTCGCTGCTGAAGGCGAGGTCGAATCGCACATCGTCGTGGATGAAGTAGTAGGTCCGCAGCCGACGCATGGCGCTGCCGAGACGCTCGGCAGTCACGGTGTCCCCGGGCGCCATGCGCACGCCCCGCCCAACGACATGCTTGCGGGTCACGATGTGCAGGGAGTTCGCCAGGCGGCCGTAGAAGGAGTCGGCGTAGGGATCATCCGGGGGAAAGATGTTGTCGCGCTCGATCGTCAGAGATCGCAGGACCATCCTCTCGCGGGGGAGCCAGAAATACTCCTCGGGATCCTCCGATCCCGGGGCGGCCTCGTCCGCCAAGGCCCTCCCCCCACTCCAGGCCGCCAGGCCGATCAGCGCCAGTAGGACCAGGGTCGCCATTCTGTGGATTGGCCACCCGCGCCCCTCAGTTTTGCCGCCCCTGTCGCCCATCCGATCGGTGCTCCCTGGTTTCTTGCCCATCTTTCCCGGGGGTTGCCGGTGTCCCGGTCCTTGCAGGTTGGCCTCCCCCCCTCTAGAATATAGCCCGAAGACTCAATCGCCCAATCGCGAAGGTCAACGCCGAAATGAAGCAGACCCGCCAACAACTGCGCCGACTGTACTGGATCGATGCGACCCTCCAGCGGAGGGGCTGGCCCAGCGCGGCGAGCCTGGCCCGGGAGCTGGGCGTCTCGCGGGGAACGATTCACCGCGACCTGCAGTTGCTTCGAACGGAATTGCGGGCGCCACTTTCCTTCGATCCCACCGAAGGGGGCTACTGCTATTCGCGGCGGTTCCGCCCCTCGCTTCCCGCGCTCCCGGCCGAGGAGGCCCTGGGTCTGGCCCGCAACCTCATCAAGCAGGGCGAGATCGGGGAAAGCGCGCTGGGCGCCTGTTTGCACCGCTTCTCCGAGCAGTTTGCCCGTGTATTCCCGGTCGAGGCGGGGGATCTTCCGGCCGCCACAGCGGCCCCCAAGCGCAAGAGCACGCGCCGGGACGCTGAGCCTCAGATCCGCCCGACCCGAAGCTGGCGCCGGAAGGGCAAGGACGCCAAGGAGGACGGCCCGACCCTCATTCTGCTGCGCTTCGACCGCGCCGTGGCCCGGGACGTGCTCGCCTCCGGCCTCTTCGAGCGCGGCCAGATGCAACTTCTGACCGACGGCGGCATGGAGGCTCAGGTGGCCGCATACGATCCGGAGGCTCTGCTTCTCGATCTTCTGCACTGGGCGCCCAACTTCGAGGTGGCCGGCCCACCCTGGGTACGGCGCCGCCTCCCCCAGCTACTCCGGCGACTCCTGCGGCAAATTGAGGGCCGCACCGGCCGCAAGAGCGGGGCGCGGAAGAAGCCCTCCAAACGCACGGCGGCGAGGCCGACGAAGAAGAGCTAGCGGATTACCAGTCCGCTGGAATCGACAGCGCAAACCGGAATCCGGATCACATTGGCACGAGGTGGACTTCACCGCCCTGGTCGCCCTCTTCCATCTCGACCCGCGCAATCCCGAACTGCTCGATGATCGCCGCCTGCGTGCGCAGGTGCGTCGTCAAACGGCTCGTGCGGAAGCGGACCTCCAGTCCGCTGATGGCCGCCGGCACGAGAATCTGATCGGCCAGACGCTCATCGATCGCCGCCCCGCACCCCAGAAACGCCAGCGCCTCCCCCGCGGCTTCCTCCGCCACCTGTTCCGCCGGCTTGCGGATCTTCCCCAGCCCCGTGAAGCCGCCGGCAACGTAGGCGCCGCCGCCCGCAGGGGGCTCGTCACGATTCGAGACGCGAATGAAGAGGTAGGTGCCCTGGTGGGGCGCGGACACCTCACTGATTGTCTCGCGCACGCGCCACTTCTTCGCGCGCAAGCAGGTCGCCGAGGTTTTGATCATCCGTTCGGCGATCGTGCGCGGCAGATCACAGACCACCGCGTGCAGATGAATCCGCAGGCGATTACGGGGAGGGCGCTCGAAGATCAGCGATGCCGGAGCCTCGCCGGCCGGGTCCGCACCCCAGGTGCGCAGCCTGATCTTGCCGCCGCCGCGCGGATAGAAGCCGTGGGTGACGAGCTCCGCCTTGGCGTGCCAGCCCATGAGCCGGAGGGTGGGAAGATAGACCTCGCTCAGGTATTCAAAGGGCGGAGACCAGGCCACATGCGTACCGCCGACAACGGCCAGCTCGGAAGGTCCATCGGCCTGCACTAGAGGTGGCAACGCCGCCTGCGCGACCAGGGCTGTTGCGCCGGCAGAACCGACCTCGCGGCGAAATCGTCCGGGCCGCAGCGATCCGGGATGAAACTCCAGAGTCTGAGAACCGAGTTCGGCTCCCGAGCAGCGCGCGTCGCAGATGCCTCGCACCGCGAGGGTGGCCGCCAGGTGCTGGGCCATCAGGCCGGGCTTCTTGCGGCCCGCGCGGATCGCATCGATGCGGAGGGGGGTCCGAATGCAGGCGGAAAGCGCCAACGAGGTGCGAAGGACCTGCCCGCCCCCTTCGCCCTGACTGCCGTCGATGTGTATCATCGCAGCGGGTCGCCTAGCGACGACCCCTCGAGGCGATCCGCAGACACACCGCCAGTCCGCCGAAGAGAACAACGCAGCCAAAGGCCAGCATCAGCCAAGCCGATAAGGGCATCTAGGTCTCCTCCCCTTCGAGCGCCGTCTGATCGCGCCCCCGCTTCCGCCACATGAAGAAGCCGACAATCGCGATCACCACCAACGTCCCCCAGCCGCCCACGTTCGTGGCCCAGCGCGGATACCCCTCGTAGGTCTCCGTGAGCTCCGACTGGATATTCATGACCAGGATGATCAAGAGGACCGCCGGCGTGATGTACCTGAGCGCGATGATCCACCACCCTCCCAGCCGCACCTCGGAGATGCTGTTCAAGTACTCGCGAAAACCGCGCACGTTGTAGAAGTACCCCACGATGAGACATTGAATCAGGCCGGCGACGACCAGACCGAAATCGCAGATCCACTTATCGACGATATCAAACCAGAAGTAGCCACCCTTGGTCGTGAAGATGAGCGAGATCGGAAAGGCCACCAGAACGAAACCGAGCGCGAGTTTCTCACTCGACACCTTCCATTTGTCGTTGATGCCGGTCGTGAAAGCCTCCTGCAACGCAAAGGCCGAATCGATGCCCAGGGTCAGCAGGGTGATGAAGAAGATGACCCCGAAGAGCACGTTGAGTGCGGGCAGTTTCAGAATCGCCATCGGGTAGGCGACGAAGGCGAGCCCGGTCCCGCTCGCGGTCACCTCCGGCACCGGCAGCCCCTGCACCTGGGCGAGATATCCCAGCATCGAAAAGACCGCGAAACCGGCGTAGAAGCTGGTGCCGCAGTTCGCCAGGCCCGTGATGAGAGCGCTGTTGGTGACCTCCGCCTTGCGGGAGAGGAAGGAGCCGTAGGCGATCATCACGCCCGAGGCCAGACTCAGGGAGAAGAAGATCTGCCCGTAGGCCCGTAGCCAGATCGTGTGATCCCCCAAGCGGGAGAAGTCGGGCGTGAGATAGTAGCGGATCCCATCGATCGCCCCGGGCAACGTCAGGCCGCGGATGAGAAGCACGGTGAGGAGGATGAGGGGCAACGGCACCGTGATCATGACGACCTTGCTGACATTGCGCACGCCCTTGCGCAAGATCAGCCAGATGGCAAACCAGGTCAGGGCCATGCCGATCACGAGATACCAGACCGGCGGACCTATCTCTGCGGGGCCGGTCGACCGCTGCAACACCTGGGACGTGAAGAACCCCTCCGGATTCTGACCCCAGGCCAGCTTGAAGGAGTGCCACAGGTAGACCCAGGCCCAGGAGAGAATCGTCGAGTAGTAGATGACGATCCCGGCGCTCAGCCCCGCGGACCACCATCCGAACCACTCCAGCCTCTTGCGGATGGACGCAAAGGCGCCGGGGGCGGCCTGCTGAAGACGTTGCCCCAGCCCCATCTCCAGAATCAGCATAGGAATGCCGGCCGTGAAGAGCGCAATGAAGTAGGGAATGAGGAAGGCACCTCCCCCACTGTCATAGGCGACGTAAGGGAAGCGCCAGACGTTGCCTAGCCCGACTGCCGACCCAACGGCTGCCATGATGAAGGCCGTCCGGCTGTGCCAGCGATCACGTGTTCGGGTCATCTACCCTCCCCTCGTTCCTGGTTGGCCGCCAATCGAGCCAACGCTATCATGGCTCACAGGCGGCATCCAGCGAGATAGGCAGGAAGGGGGCCGGTGTGCAGGCGAGAAGACGTTCACGCCCCGTCCACGTGGGTTCGCTCACGATCGGCGGGGAGGCGCCCATCGTCATCCAATCGATGACCACGACCACACCCGACCAGCTCGAAGAGAGCCTCACCCAGATCGAGGCACTTCAGAGCAGCGGGTGTCCCCTGGTTCGCCTGGCGGTTCCTTCGATCCGGGCGGCCGAGGCCCTCGCGCCGCTGCGCGCCGCCATGGATTCGCGCGGGTTGGACCTCCCCCTGGTGGCGGACGTTCACTTCAACCCCCGCGCCGCCTATGAGGCGGCCAAACATGCCGACAAGGTGCGGATCAATCCGGGCAACTTCGCGAAACACCCCGAGGAGATCGAAGGGCTCCTCACGCCGCTGCTCGATCTCTTGCGTGAACGCAAGGTCGCGTTGCGGGTGGGGGTCAATCATGGGTCGCTCGCGCCCCACATCGCCGACACGCTCGGCCACGGCCCACCGGGGATGGTCGCCTCGGCGATGGAGTATTTGCGCATCTGCCGGGCGGCCGGATTCGAGCAGATCGTGGTCTCGCTCAAAGCTTCCAACCCGACCCTGATGGTGGACGCGAATCGTCTGCTCGCCGCGCGGATGCGCACCGAGCAGATGAACTACCCGATTCACCTGGGCGTCACCGAGGCCGGGGCGGGCTTAGACGGCATTCTGCGCAGCACGGCGGGAATCGCCCCCCTTCTGGCCGATGGGATCGGTGATACGATCCGCGTGAGCCTGACCGGCGATCCGGCCTCCGAGATCCCCGTCTGCCGCGACATCCTCTCAGCCGCCGAAGGCTCCCAGGTGGGACCGCTGGGCGGAGGCGGGAACCTGCTCGCCGGCGACCAGGGGCAGCCGACGGCCAACTCGAGCGCTTCTGCGGCCGTCCGCTGGCAGGAGCTGGACCTGGGTGGAGACCATCCGCCGCGCGTCGAAGCGCGCGTTGAGCTGGCAGGCTTCCGAGAGAAGGACTGGCCGACGCTCATCCGGCAAGTGGGCGCGGGGCCCGAGGCTAAGCCCACCCAACCGCGAGCCGAGTCGCTCGTTTTTGCCGCCACCGGTTCAGACGCGCCCACCAGGATTCAGGGCATCATGTCCGCGCTGCCCACCCTGGCCGCGGATCTGCTCGACCTGCCGATCTGGATCGAACTCCCCGCGGCGCGAGCAGCCGCGGCCTTAGAGCAGCTCTGCTTCACGATCACCGGCTACATCCAGGGCCTGGTGCTCGGGGTCGGCACCTGCGATGGCCGCACTCAGACGGCGGTGAAGGAACTGCTGGGCCGATTGGGCCAGAAACCCGAACCCCCGGCCATTCGATGGCAGATCGAGGCGATGCAGGACGGCGGCCTTGCGGAACGCGTTCACCAGTTGGCGGACGCCACGGCCCAGGCGGGCTTGAAGCTCGCGGGGATCACGCTACAGGGCGCCGGGTTGGGACAGGCTCTGGGCACGCTCTCCGGTCTCGAGGGGCTGCCGGGGTTGCCCGGTGTCAGGCCGCTGCTTGGAGCGCGGCTCCCGCATCTCCCGGTTCCCATGGCCGTCGACCTCAGCGGGGCGCTTCTGGGTAGAACACTCGATCTGCTAGCGGCGGATCCCGACCAGATCGAACAGGCCTATGCCCTGTTGCAGGCGACGCGTCGCCGTCTCACCCGCACGGAGTTCATCTCCTGCCCCGGATGCGGACGGTTGGATTACGATCTCGATTCGGCAGTGGCCAGGATCAAGTCGCGCTTCGGGCACCTTCGCGATGTGAAGATCGCGATCATGGGTTGCGCGGTGAACGGGCCCGGCGAGATGGCCGATGCCGACTTCGGATATGTCGGGGCGGCCGGCGGCAAGGTGGACCTCTACGCTGGAGCAGCGCGCGTCACCCTCGGGCTGACGCCCGAGGAGGCGGAGGCGAAGTTGGAGGACCTCCTGCGCGAGAGAGGATCGTGGCGGGAGCCGTAGCCCTACCTCACGTACCCCAACGACCTGAGCGCCTCGATCTCCTGCTCCCGAAGTTTGACCGTGCGTGACTGCGCGAGGGGCATCTGCGCTTCGAGGCTGCGCATTTGCTCGAGCAGATGATCTCGTTTCTCGGGGTTTTCTGCGCTCAGCTCGCGCCTCTCCCCCGGATCCTCGGCGATGTGATAGAGCTCAAGCGTCGGGGAGGGAATCTCGGTCTCGATGAGTTTCCACCCCTCGATCATCAGTGATCGTCTGCGGATCGTCTTGACCGCCATCAGGCTGGCCTCGGCGTAGACCGGCACCTCCCAGTCCTCGGCGGGCGCCCCCTCCATCAGGGGAATGAGACTCTGACCCTGCACGTCGCCCAGGTAGTACAAACCCATCATGTCGAGCAGGGTGGGCAAGAGATCCACGTGCCGGGTGACCGCCTCAACCTTTCGCGGTTCCTCTCTTCGCGAATCGTGGATGAAGAGCGGAACACGGAGCTGGTCTTCGTAGAGCGTGTAACCGTGAAGCACGGATCCGTGCTCGAGGAACTCCTCGCCGTGATCGGCCACAAAGACGATGATCGTGTTCTCGTAGAGTCCCCGGTCCTTCAGGGTTTGGATAAACCGTCCGATCTCGTCGTCGAAGTACTTGATCTCCTGATCGTAGAGCCCTTCGAGTTCCTGGACGTCCCTTGCGTCGACGGTCAGCTTCCCCGCGACGATCTGGTCGAGCTGGGAATGCTGGCCGGTGATCGGACCGCGGTACCCTGCATCGACAAACAGCCGCTTGTACTCACGGGGTGCCGTGTAGGGGCTGTGGGGTTCCATGTAGTGCAAGTAGAGGAAGAACGGCTTCTCGGGACGTTGTTGTAGAACCGCCAGCGCTGCTTTGTTGACGGCTTTGACATTGCCGGCCCCCACCGGCTGATAGACCTCGAAACCCTGCGCGAAGCCGAACCGCTCGGTGACGTTCAGGTTGGTGATGAACCCGTAGCAGTGATACCCCTCGTTGCGGAGCAACTCAGCAAGGGTCGTCTGCTCCTCACCCAGGACGCCTTTGGCATCCCAGTGAATGAGCGGATTGATGACACCATGGCTGCGCGGATGCAGGCCGGTGATGATGCTCGCCACCGCGGGACCGGTGCGTGACGCGGTGGAGTAGTGGTTTTCGAAGATGATCGACTCGGCGGCCAGGGTATCGATGTTCGGCGAGGTGCCGCGTGCGTAGCCGCTGTAGTGAAGATGGTCGGCCCGCAGCGTGTCGACCAGGATGATGATCAGATTCGGCGGGCCTTTGGCCGGCGCGATGCGATCGCAGGAGGGGCCGAAGAGGATCAAGACCGCCAAGGCCAGAACCCAGATTGTCTGCTGCAGATGAACGACCTTCATAGGGTGAGACTAACAGGGCGCACTCCTCTTCTCAATCCCGCTCATTTGGCTCGAGATTGGTGGGACATGCATCTACCCGCGCCTACTTCCGGGCCGTGATAACCAGTCGCTTGGCCGTCTGATCGTACGGGTCGCCGGTCAGGCTGCCGTAGGCAGCGGCCTCCCGGAACCCAGCCGCCAGCAAGAGCCCCTTGAGCTCGGCCGCCGAAAACAGGCGGTGATCGAACCTGTGTTCGCTCACCTGACCGTCACGCACCAGGGTCCAGGTGTTTCTCATCCGCTCCCAATCCCCACCCAGGGTGCGTTCCTCCAGGAAGAGGGTCCCATCCTCCTCCCGAGACCAATTGCTGGACTTGAAGATCCGGGCGAGAACCTCCTTCCCCATCAGTTTCATGACCAGGACGCCGCCGGGACGCAGGCTCTCGCAGAGGTGGGTCAGCACCCGTTCGTCATCGCGCGGATCGTCGGAGTACCCGAACGAGGTGAAGAGGTTGAGCGCCAGGTCGAAGGCGGCCGGGCGGCAGAAGATGCGCATGTCCTCCTGAACGAATTCGATGTCAAGACTCTCCTGGGCGGCCGCCTCGCGGGCGCGGTCCAGATAGGCCCGGGTGCGGTCCACCCCGGTGACCTTGAAGCCCCGGCGGGCAAGTTCGAGGCTGTGCCGCCCTGGCCCGCAGCAGAGGTCCAGAACGGCGGCGCCGGAACCCACTCCCGTCAGGGCGAGAAACTGATCACATTGCTCGACGCTCATCGCAAAGCGCTCCTCGCCGAAAAGAAACGCCTCAAAGGTGTGCCAGAAGGAATCCTGCTCGAACCAGGGCTGATCGGAGGTCATGGCGGGTCTCCTTTCGAGAGTCCGGACGGGCTGGGCCAAGTCTCTGCCCAGACTTGGCCCCTGGCCCAGGGCCGTTTTCAGCATCGCTCCCCGGCGAGTTCGGTCCGGGGCATGCGAGCCGGGGCATTCGAACCGGGGAGATTGTCAGCGGCCCGGCCCAGGTGCTATGATCATCTCTTCCCGAATCCGAGGCGTGTGAACCACCGACCAGCAGGCGGCTTACCGGTGTCCGATCGACCCGACACACCAAAGAAGGGGGCCGCTGAGCCCTCACCGCCGGAGGCGGCCGACTCGATCATGGATCGAGTGCGCAACCGCCCCCTGTTCATCCTCCCGGATGGATCGAATCGGGAGGCGGTGCACGCCCTGGGCCAGATGTTCCTCGACCTGACCGTCGATGCACTCGCTTCGGCACAGCGGCGCCCGCCGCTCGCCGGCGACGCGGGCGAGCCGCCCCTGCCGGCCGGCTACGAACCTCCGTGCGAGGGCCAGGATCCCGAGCGCCTCATGCAGACCATTCGGGAGCAGATCCTGCCGCGCGCGCTCAACGTATCCCACCCGGGGTATGCGGGCCACATGGATACGCTGGCCAGCGCCATCGGGGCGTTCTCCGACATCCTCGTCTCCGCCCTCAACAACAACATGCTCTGCTGGGAGATGTCGCCGGTCTTCACCGAGATGGAGGCCAGGCTCCTCGCTTGGTTCACTCAGGCGATCGGATGGCCCCGGCCCCTGGGCCCGCGCGATCCGCGCGCGACCGGCTTCTTGGTGAGTGGCGGCAGTCTCGCGAACCTGTCGGCGCTGCTCGCGGCGCGCAATGCCCTTTGCGGACCGGCGTTTCGTGAGATGGGGCTGGCCGCGGCGCCCGGACCTCCCATCATCCTGGCATCCGAGGAGGTCCACTACTCGCTCGACAAGATCGCCAATATTCTGGGGCTGGGCGCCCGGGGCCTGGTCAAGATTCCCACCGACGCGAACATGCGCATGGACCCCGCCGCCCTGCGAGAGACACTGAGGCGGCTCCGTCGCAACGGCCACTGGCCGTTCTGCGTGGTGGGCATCGCGGGCACCACCGTGACCGGGGCCATCGATCCGCTGGAGGAGCTCGGCGAGATTGCCCGCAGCGAGAACCTGTGGTTCCACGTCGATGCGGCCTACGGCGGATCGCTGCTGATCTCCACCGGCACGCACTTAGACTCCGCCCGGCGGCTCTTGAGCGGGATCGAGCTTGCCGATTCGGTCACGTTCAATCCGCAGAAGTGGTTGTTCGTGCCGAAGACCTGCGCCGGCATCTTCTTCCGCGACGGTCATCGGGTGGCCGATGCCGTGCGCGAGACCTTCCCCTACGCGGGATCGCGCGGGGCGGGGATCTCAGAGGACCGCCGCAACGTGGGCGAGTACACCATCCAGGGGACCCGCCGCGTGGACATTCTGAAGCTGTGGCTCACGCTCGAGCACTTCGGCCGGGATCTTCTGTCGGAGCTGATGGCGGAGTGCCTTCGCCGCGCACGGGTTCTGGCCGCGAAGATCGAGGCGGACCCCGAATTCGACCTTCTCACCCGTCCCCAGCTCAACATCGTCTGCTTCCGCTATACGCCGGCGGACTGGGATCGCGAGCAGAAGGCGGAGGAGATCGATAAGCTCAACAAACAGATTCACGCGCGGCTGGAAGAGGAAGGGGCCGGATGGATCTCGCTGCCGCGTCACCGGGGACGCCGCTGGCTGCGCTTCGTGATTCTCCATCCGCTCGCCGACGGCACCCGGCTCAGTCAGATTCTGCAGAGGGTCGCGGCGCTGGGCCGAGGGTTCGCGAAGCAGGAGCCGACGGCCTAGCGCGGCCTAGTCCCTCCCCTGCGCCCGCCGGTAGGCCCGCGCTTCACTCACCAGGACCTCAAACAGCCTGCGATGAGGTTCATGGGCCTGTAAACACTCGGGGTGCCACTGAACGGCGGTGAGAAACCGATCAGAAGGCTGCTCCGGCTCCATCGCCTCGATCACGCCATCCGATGTCCACGAGATCGCCTTCCATCCGGGCGCGAGATTCTCCACCACTTGATGGTGGAAACTGTTCGTGGCCACGGTCGTTGCTCCCAGGATCGAAGCCAACCGGGTTTGTGCGGTGACCTCGACCTCGTGGGCCAGATAGTCCCGGGGATGGGTCTTGGCGAAGTCGTGTCGCTGGGCGTCCGGGCGCAGAGCCTCCAGGTCCTGGCAGAGCGATCCTCCGAGGGCGACGTTGAGCACCTGCATGCCCCGACAGATCGCGAGCACCGGCATCTGACTCTCGAGGAGGAGCTCGATGAGGTGCATCTCCATTTCGTCGCGTTCTGCATCAGGTGGCTGACAGGCCGGATGCAACTCCTGCCCGTAGTAGCTCGGATGCAAGTCCCCCCCACCGGATAAGCAAACCGCATCGAGCGACAGCGGCGTCTTCCCGTCGGGGGACACATACAGCTTCATCTCCTCTGGATTGCCGGGCACTAGGGAGATCGGCATTCCACCTGCCTGGCGGATCGCATCGTAGTAAGCCCGCGACATGCTGTAAGAAACAGACGTGTTGGCGTTCTTGGGGACATGGAGCATGAGCGGCAGCCCGATGCGGGGCCGGGCGGCGAGATCTTGAAGCGTAGCCTGCTGAGGCGGCATCCTTTTGACCCCTTTGGGTGTGACACGCAATCGGCACGTGGTTTCCGAGCCGCTACGATATCACATGTCCAGGCGGAGCACATCCTTGCGGCGCCGCTGGCCCCCTCGGCACGACAAACGCCAGATCCATCCAGTTGCGCGGCAACTTGCCGATCGTTTCCTGTGTAGGGAATACTGGCATGAATGCGCGCGCACAGCGCGTGCATCACCAGGTGTTCGGGGCCCCGGGCTCCGGACCAGGACCTAGGAGGTTCAACCCATGCAATGCGCGCGTCTCCTACCCGCTCTCGTGGTTCTGCTCGCGGTCCTGATCGTTCTGCCCTCCTGCTCGCAGGTCAGGGTCCACACGTTGGCGGATCCCGATGCCAACTTCGAGACCTACAACACCTACGCGTTCCTCCCCAAGGGAGGAGCCAAGCAGAAGCTCAAGCCGGGGCCGCGAACCAAGGTCGTCCGCGATCCGCTCTTTCACGCCCACGTTCAAGACGCCGTCGAAGATGCACTTCTGGAGAAGGGCTACACACGGGTGACCGAGCCTCGCCGGGCCGATCTGCTGATCGGTTACAGCACGGCGGTGAGCGACCAGGCTGATGTCATGCCTGCCGTCTACGGTGTCGGCTGGCGCGGCCGCGTGGTGAAGGTCCGTCCGGCCCACGTGAAGTGGTACAAGGAGGGGACCCTGGTCATCGACTTGGTCGATCGGCGTGGTGAGCATCTGGTGTGGCGCGGGGTGGGCGTCGGGGCGATGCGAGATCTGAGACCGGGCAACGATCTGAAGAGCGCGGTACGGGAAATCCTGGAGGAGCTGCCGTCCGGCTAGCCCGCCCTTGGGCCGCGGGCTAGGTCAACGCGCCATTCGTCCTCTCGGCATCCAGTGCGCGGTGGACGGCGTGGGCGAACGCCGTCGGCGTCAGCGGCTTTTTCAGAAACGTATGCGCTCCCCGATGGAGCGTCAGGTCCACTCGCTCACCCTCTGCATAGCCGGATACGATGATCGCCCTCTGGGTCGGATGACCCTTGAGGATCCTCCGGTAGGTCTCGGCCCCGTCGATCCCGCCCGGCATGACCATGTCGAGAACCAGCAGGTCAAAGGCCTCGGACCCCAGCAGTTTGACGGCCTGCTCTCCGCTCTCCACGGCCTGGACGTGATACCCCAGGCGAGCCAGTAGCCTCGACGCGACACTCCGCTGGATTGGATCATCGTCAACCACCAGCACCTTCTCCGATCCGCCGACGACCTCCGCTGTATCCGGGGGGGACTGGTGGTCGTGGGTCACGGGGAAATACAGACACATCGAGGTTCCGCGACCGACCTCGCTCTCACAGTCGATGTACCCCCGGTGATCCTCCATCACCGCATGCGTGACACTCAGACCCAGCCCCGACCCTCTCCTGCGATCCGAGGTCTTGGTGGTGAAGAATGGGTCGAACATCTTCGACATCGTTTCCGCAGACATGCCGCTCCCCGTATCGGCGATCGTCAGTCGCACGTACTCGCCTTTGGGAACCCGCTCGAGATGTCCGCGGACGTCATCCACGTAGAGATTCTCGGTTCGCAGCGTGAGAACGCCGGTATCCATCATCGCGTCCCGGGCATTGGCCAGCAGGTTCGTCACCGCGCGTGCGATCTGTGCGCCACCGCCCCTGATGCCCATCAAACCGGCGGCGAGGTCCAGTTCGACGACGAGCGACTTCGGCCGGGGAATCTCTCGTGCCGCCGCTTCCCGGACGATCTCATTCAGATCCACAACGGTCTGCTCGTAGTGGCCACGCCTGCCGAGGGTCAGGAGTTGCTGATTGATGGCGGCCATCTGCTGGGCCGCACTCTCGATGGCGTCCATCAGCTCGTGCGCGGGGTGGCCGGGTTCCAGGAGATCCCGAATCAGGTCGGGGTAGGCGGTCAAAGGTCCCAGCAGGTTGTTGAAGTCGTGGGCCACCTGGCCCGCAATGCGCCCGGCTGTCTCCAGACGTTGGGCCCGCGTGGCGGCCTCCTGGAGCCTTCTGCGCTCGGTGACGTCCTGAACGGTCCCCAGTCTGGAGGTCTCGTTCCCCTCATCGTCGAAGTTCCTCTTCCACCGCAAGAGAACATGCCGGACCTCACCGTCCGGTCGCACGATGCGCCCCTCGAAGTCCGCCTGATTCCGAACCGATTGCCCCTCCTTCAGGGCCTCTCGGACCAGCGGCAGGTCATCCGGGTGAAACACACTGTCGACGAAATCCTGGGTGACCGGCTGTGGCTGCCTGCCGACGATGCGGAACATCTCTTCGGACCAGGCGATCCTGTCGGAGGAAACGTCGTGCAACCAGTCTCCGACGTGTGCAATCCGCTGCGCCTCGGTGAGCCGATTTTCACTCTGCCGAAGCGCCCGCTCGCTGCGCACGCGATCGGAGATATCCACCGTTAGAATCACGACCCGATCGACGGCACCCTCGCTGTCCTTGATCGCGTAGAACAGCTGTGAAACCCAGCGTGGCCCCTCCGCGCCGGGATGCTTGAGGCGCAGTTGGGGCACGTGGAAGACACCGCCTTCCTGGTAAACCCGCCGAACATCCTCCCGCCACTCGCCCAGGTAGTCATCCCGCTCATCGAGTTCGAGTTGTGTCCGCTCGCGGCCTAGATAGTCGGCCAGGCTGGTCTCGGATACGTTCCAGATCTTTCGCCAGGAGGGGTTGAAGGAGAGCAGCCTGCCGAAGCGGTTCCGAACCGAGACCCCGACGGGCGAGTGCTCGATGACAGCGCGATTGAGTTCTTCGCTCTCCTGCAGATCGCGAAGGAGCATCAGGCTGCTGAGGCCGTCCTCGATTCGGCGGCTGACCTCCCGGAAGAGCGTCTCCTCCTGCTCGGTCCAGACCCTCTCGTGCGTGCACTGGTGGATGCCGAAGATCCACTGCTCGCCGTGCTTCGGTCGCAACGAAATGAGAAGCTGAGACTGAATCGAGTGGTTCTCTGCGACAATCGGCGAGATGCGGCGCCCGAAAGTGCGGTAGAAGGGTGTCGGGAGCCCCGATCGCAAGACAGTGCGAATGTTCTCGGACGCCTCAGGCGTCATCGGGATGTCTTGGTTCAGCGCTCCTGCTCCCGGCCATTCGGGGCGGCATCGTTCCATCGGGATCCGCCACGAGAGGGCGTCGGGGTCACAGGGAAACAGCAGCCAGGCGCGGTCGCATTCGAAGATGGAGAGGACCGAATCGAGGACTGCGGTCATCAGGTTCTCGACCCCGGCAGCCTCGCGAATCGCGCGATCCACCGACTCCATGCTCTCGAGGAACCGGATGTGCGTGAGAAGCGCCTCGTTTGTACGGTCAGAATGTCGGTTCATGGCGTGATCACCCCAGTGATGCCTGTGGAATCGCGTCCCTCATGGTGAACGATAAACCAACTTGGGGTGAGTCTTCAAGACTGGGGGGGGGGCTGTCAGGCGGCCTCTTCATCCTCGGACGTTTGCGCGCCGAGATGCCATCCTTCGAGCGCCTCGCGTAGCCGATCCGGTTTGACCGGCTTGGGCAGATAGTCATCCATGCCCGCCTCGATGCACAGGTCCCGGTCGCCCTGCATGGCATTGGCCGTCATCGCGATGATCGGGATGTCCGGATTGAGCACGCCCGCCTCCAGGCGCCGAATCCGCCTGGTGGCCTCGTAACCGTCCATCTCCGGCATCTGACAGTCCATCAGCACGAGATCATAGGGGGACTCCCGGAGCGCTTTGATCGCGGCAAACCCATTGGCGACCACATCGGCATGGCATCCCATTCTCTTCAAGAGCTCAACCGCCACCCTCTGGTTGACCACGTTGTCCTCCGCAACGAGAACGCGCACGCCGGGCGGCAGGGTTGTTGATTGCGAAGGACGTTTGGAGAGATCTCCTCCGGGCAACGCGGCCGGCACGGGCACCTCGATCCCCGATTCGCTGCGGGCCGTCACCAACGTGTCGAACAGGATCGATTGTTTGACCGGCTTTGTCAGGTAGGCGGCAAAGCCCTGCTCGATTAGCCGACCTGCATCTCCGCGGTTGCTGAGCGAGGTCAGCATCAACAGAATCGTGTCCGCAATGGTGGGGTCGGCCTTGATCCGTTTGCCCAGGGTCTCACCGTCCATGCCGGGCATCTGCATATCCAGAATCGCCATGCGGAAGGGGTCTCCGTTTCGAGCCGCCTTGCGCATGACGCCCAGCGCCTCTCGCCCGTGGGCCGCTTGCTCGTGGGGACATCCCCAGGAGGTCAGCAAGACGGAGAGCCAACGCCGGTTGGTCGCGTTGTCATCCGCGATCAGGATTCGTTCACCCCTGATTCCGTCGAGAGCTTCTTCGCCGGTCAGCCTCACGGGCACGGTGTCCAGCAGCACCCTGAAGGCAAAGGTCGAACCTTCACCCTCGACGCTTTCGACACCGATTTCACCACCCATCAATTCCACCAGCTGCCGGGAAATCGCAAGCCCGAGACCGGTTCCTCCGAAACGCCTGGTCGTCGTTGCGTCCGCCTGGGTGAACGCATCAAAGAGCGCGTCCCGCCGGTCCGGCGGGATCCCGATCCCGGTGTCTCGGACCTCGAACCGCAGGGTTGCCTGCGTGCCGCTCTCCTCCTCGAGACCCACCCGCACCGACACTTCACCTGCACTGGTGAACTTGATGGCATTGCCCCCGAGATTCACGAGAATCTGACGCAATCGGCAGGGATCCCCCCGCACCCACCGCGGAACCTGGGGATCCACCTGGCAGATCAACTCCAGCCCCTGGTCGTGAGCGCGAAGCGCCAGCAGATCGCTGATCTCCTCCATGGTCGCGTGCAAGTCGAAGTCGATGATTTCGAGATCGATCTTGCGGGCCTCGATCTTGGAGAAGTCGAGGATGTCGTTGATGACCGCCAGGAGCGAATCCGCGCAGGTCCTGACCGTCTCGGCATACTCGCGCTGGTCTTCCCCGAGCTCGGTGTCCAACAGCAGGTCCGTCATCCCCACCACCCCGTTCATGGGCGTGCGGATTTCGTGACTCATGTTTGCCAGGAACTCGCCCTTGGCCAGGCTGGCCTCCTCGGCGGCGAGCTGGGCTTCTTTCAAGTCGGTGATCGACTTCTCCACGGCGGTTGCCATGGTGTCGAAGTCCGACTGGATCGAGGTGATCTCCCGGATATTCGACGGCACGGAATCGTCCCGCACCGAGTAGTTCCCCGCCGCCATGGCCCTGGTCGCCTGGGCCAGTCTCTCCAGAGACTGCGAAATCTTCCGCGCCTGGAGCCCGGAGATCAGCAGCGCGAGAGCGGAGACGATCGCGACTAAGAAGATGGTGGTGGTCGCCATGGTCTGCCGTTCAGCACGCACGGCTGAGACGTCCGTGTAGAGCACGAATCGGAGTTGATGGGACCCGAGCGAAATCTCGACGATACGGCTGGCCTGTTGGCGCCCCCCGATCTCCTCCATCGCCGTCAGCGAGGCAGGATCGAGTCCGAAGAGGGACGGATGGGAGGCCACATGGCAGACGCCGCCTCCGAGAATGGCGATGTGGTCGCCTGTCTTGTGGAGAACCTCGGCTGCATAGGTGCCGTCTAAGGGCGCCACCAGATCGAGGACACCCTGCGGCCCGTGAGGATCCCGCACCACCGCGAGATGGTGCATGGCCACCAGGCCATCCTGGGGCACGAGTTTCGTCGAGGTCTCACCAGCATCGACGACGGATCGAATGAACTCGGGGGGCATCGCGCGAGTCGGTCCGCTGTTCACCTGACCCGTCGCGTAGAGCGGGGCGCCATCGGCGCCGGTCACCACAATCTCGAATCCGGTGTCCGCGATGAGGGGGGTAATCAGAGATCGGCAGAACGCGTCATTGCCGGTCAGTTTGACGAATTGGATTGCCTCGAGCAGATCGGGGTTCTGAGCGAGGGCTGCGGTGATCGCCTCCGCCGTCAGGTAGCGCTGGGTCAACAGACTCTGGATGGATGAGGCCGCCTCGGCTTGAAGGGCGTCGATCCGGTTCCTCGTGAAATGATTCGCAAGAAACCAGTGAGTGGTGACCACTCCCACCAGAATGACGACCAGCAGGAGGAGATTCGCCGCAATGAGGAGCTCACGGAGCGAATGAGTGCGCCGTTTCCTGCCGCGGGATGTTCCTCTGCTCGACATGCCGACCATACTAGGTGCCTATCACTTCGAGCGACTCCTCGCGGTAGGCGCTCATCGGCGCGACTGCGCCGGGAACCCGGCCGGCCGCGGCAGCGACGAGTTCGAGCGCGAGGTCCGAACGGAAGACGTCAGCCACGAGTTGCTTCTCATCGATCTCGGGCGGTAGCAGGCCGTTCGATTTCATCTGCTGGGCGACCAAGAGGCCCGCACTCTGGTAAGGGAACGGGTAGAAGTCGCTTCGACGCGACTGGAACGCGCTGAGCAGCTGCTCGAGGGGAACTTGCCCGTACTTGGGGTAGGCCGCGTGGGTTTCGGCAATCGCATCCGGCCGCGTCACGACCCCATCGAGCTCCAGTCCAGCGGTCATGCAGGCCAACGTGACCTGCTCGACCATCTCCGGTGACTTGTCGAAGGTGTCGACCGGGCAGGCCAACAGGCAACAGGGATGGTTGTGCCAGAACATCCGCGTGATGAGGAGCGTCTTGGAGAGACCCTTGTGCTGCAGAAGCGTCGGCAGCGGCTCCGGTCCGATCACCGCATCCACGGTCCCCTCTTTCAGGGCGCTGCCCATGTCCTTCATCGGCACGATCGTGACTTCCAGGTCCTTGCTCGGATCGAGACCGGACTTCTCCATCAGCATGTTCAAGATCACGGAGTGAATCATGTACGGGCTGTGCACGCCGATCTGTTTGCCCTTCAGATCCTGGAGGGTCGCGATGTTCGACTTCGCGGACACCGCGAGAACCCCACCGTTGATCCCCAACACCTGGGCCGCAGCCACCTTCATCGGCGGGAACTTCGGATTTCCCGCGCCAAGGGCCAACGCCAGAGGCGTCGTCAGTTGACCGAACTGAAGCTCGCCAAGATGAAGGCCCCGCACGATCTCCGGCATGGAATCGAAGTAGACCAACTCGGCGCGAATGCCGTCTTTGGCAAACTGACGCCGCGCGCCGGCATAGGCCACCGGGAGGGCGCAGTGGGAAGGGGCCATGATTCCGATGCGGACAGCGCTGGGCGTGGCCCATCCATCCGGACAACCAATGATCGAGCCGCCGGCCGCCAGGGCGGCGCCTTGTAGAAACGTCCTTCTACGCATGATCCGTCAGCCTCTCTCGCAGGAATGGATGAACCGCTCCTGCGCGCACGCTCGCACACTCCCCCAGGAAGTCCTGCTGCCGGAGTCGGGGTCTGCTCATGATATCGACTCTCCGGCGCGTAAACTCCAGTGCAGCCCGTCACCGATCCTTACCCGGCCGAGGATTGGCGCATACCGGCCGCCATCCGTAACTGGTTGTCTTGAACACAATTGCTCCTGGGCAGTGCGGCCCTCCACCACGGGAGTTTACATACCGAATACCGTGTAGCCGCCCCACAGCGCCGGGGCCCTGGATTCGGGCGCCTCGAGCGCTGTTGACCCGCGCAGTCTCGCGGGCGAGGATGCCTCATGCCGAAAGAGCAGCCGAAGCTGGGGACCTTCCTGGGTGTATACCTGCCCACGGTGCTGACCATCCTGGGCGTGATCATGTACCTGCGCGTCGGCTGGCTGGTTGGACACCTGGGCCTGGGGCGGGCACTGGCCGCGATCCTTTGCGCCAACGCCATCACCCTCCTGACGACCCTCTCCTTCTCGTCGGTCGCCACGAACGCGCGCATCGGTGTCGCCGGCGCCTACTTCATCACGTCCCGCAGCCTGGGTCCGGCAATTGGAGGGGCCATCGGCCTGCCTCTGTTCCTCTCCCAGACCTTTTCCGTGACGCTCTACGCCTTCGGGCTGGCCGAATCGTTGCGCATCATCTGGCCGGCCGTTCCCGTGCAGACGGCGGCCTTCTTGATCGTGGGCGCGGTCGCGGTGCTTTCCTATCTCGGTGCGGATCTGGCCCTGCGGATTCAGCTCCCGGTGTTGGGACTGATCGGGGCGTCTCTCATCGCCTTGGTCATGGGAGTGATCACCAAGGTCGGCGGGCAACCGATCGAGTTCCCCACCCCATCTGGCGAGATTCCCTTCTGGACCGGCTTCGCGGTCTTCTTCCCGGCCGTGACCGGCATCATGGCGGGGCTCGGGCTCTCCGGAGATCTCAAGGACCCCGTGCGCGCAATCCCCCGGGGCGCGATCGCCGCCGTCCTCACCGGAGTGGTCGTCTACCTGGCCGTCCCGGTCCTGCTCTCGATCAGCGCCTCGCCGAGTCAGCTGCGCGAGGATCCCCTCGTGTGGACAAGGATCGCTCCGCTCGGGGTCTGGCTGATTCTGCCCGGCCTCTGGGGAGCGATCTTCTCATCCGCCGTCGGTTCCATGCTCGGGGCACCGCGCACCTTCCAGGCCCTCCTGCGCGATCGGCTGCCGCCGAAAACCCGCGCGGCCAGAGTAAAGACCAGCGGACGCCTCGCCTTGCTGCCCGGCTTCGCGGTCTGTGTGCCGATCGCCTTGGGCGCGGTGCTGCTCGGCAACCTGAACGCGGTCGCCCCCGTCGTCACGATGTTCTTCCTGACGATCTACGGCACGATCAACTTGGTCGCGGCCGCCGAGACGCTGAGCGGCGATCCTTCCTGGAGGCCCCGGCTGCGCGTGCCTTGGCTGGTCAACCTGGCCGGTGCGGCCGGCTGCATGGCGGTGATGCTCTTGATCAACCCTTTGATCGGTCTCCTGGCGATCGCCGCTGAATTCACCCTCTGGTCGGTTCTGTCGAGGCATGAGCGCATCCAACGCTGGGGGGATGCCCGCCGCGGACTCTACGAAAGCGTGATCCGCTGGGCCTTGATCCGCCTCTTCCGCCGTCCGCGCTCCCCTCGCAACTGGCGCCCGCACGCGCTGGTCTTTGTCTCGGACCCGGTGCAGCAGCTGGACCTCGTTCGATTCGGCGATTGGTTCAGCCAGGGCCGGGGCGTGGTGACGGTCTGCCAACTGATGACGGCCGACCTTCTCAGCGAGGAGGTCGGCCTGGAAACCGCGCGCCTGCGGCTCGGTTCGGTGCTGCAGGAGGAGAAGCTGCTGGTCTTCCCGGAGGTGGTCGTCGTTCGCGACATGGTGCAGGGCATCCTGTCGGTCACCCAATCGGTAGGGCTGGCCACGATGGACGCCAACCTCGTGCTCCTGGGTTGGCCGAAAGAGCGCGGGCTGATGGTCGAGTTCCTGCGCAGCATGCGCCGCTTGGAAAGGATCGGACGTTCGCTGGCGATCGGCCGCATTCGTCCCAAACATCTGCTGCCCAGAATCGGCCTCAAGCGCACCATTCACATCTGGTGGGGTGGGATGCAGCGCAACGGCGACCTGATGCTGCTTCTCGCCTACCTGCTTACCCGCAATGCGCCCTGGCAGCGGGCCGAGATCGAGGTACTGACCGTTGCCTCCAACGAAATGATCAAGACGCAGTCCGAAGCCCACCTGGCGAAGCTGATCCCCGAGCTGCGGATTGACGCCACGGTTCGCGTCATCATGAAGCCGAAGGAGAAAAGCGTTCGCGAGGTCATCCACGAAACCAGCGCCGACGCCGAGCTGGTCATCTTCGGCCTGGCGACCCCTGAGCGAGGAGAAGAAGCCGCCTACGCCGTGCGGCTCGAGGAGCTGGCCGGGGATCTGCCGGCGGTCTTTTTCGTGAAGAACTCCAGCGTGTTCATCGGGGAGCTGGTGCAGCCGACCAGCGGCTAGGGCCGCCTGGACACCGCCCCCCCCATACAGGATAATCCCCCCATGAAACCAAGCGGACTCCATCCAATCGCGATGGGCGCCCTGCTGGGCGCCCTCCTGGGCATCATCGAGGTCCTCGGCCATCTGGCCGGCGGGAACTCGTCGATAGGCCGCACCTACTTGGCCGAAGCGGCCCTGCTCTACGCGGCCTGCGGCGCCGGCTTCGGGATCGTCCTGTGGGTCTTGGCCAGACGCCGGTCGCCCCGCGCTCACCTCGCCACTCTCTGCGGCGGTTTCCTGTTTCTCTTTGTCGGCGGCTACGTCAACGTCAACGTGTTGCCCGAGATCTTCAGCCCTCGGTCCCTGCTTATCTCGAGCCTGATTCTCCTGGGCTCGATCGGCGTGGGGTTTGCGCTCTTCGCGATACTCGGCGGGTTCTCGCAGCAGTTTCGGCAGCAGTGCGCCACGTTCTTCACGCGCCCCCGTTTCTGGGGGGCCGTCGTCCTGCCCGCAGTCCTCTTGCTGGTTCTGCTATCGGTGATTCCCCAGCAGCGAAATGCGGGCTCGGGCGCGACAACCGAGGAAGGCAATGAAACGAACGTGCTCCTCATCGTGGCCGATGCGCTTCGCCCCGACCACATGTCACTCTACGGCTACCAGCGCCCGACCACCCCACGCCTCGATGAGTGGGCCTCCGACGCGGTCGTCTTCGACGCGGCCTTCGCTCACGCGCCCTGGACGAAACCGAGCACGGCCACCTTGCTGACCGGCCTCTATCCCGCGACCCACGGCGTCAATCCGATGGCCAGCGCAGTCGCAGGTGAGATCACACTTCTGCCCGCGCTGATGCTCTCCCACGGCTATCGCACGGCGATCCTCTCGGCCAATCACTTCATCACCCCGACCTTCGGATTCGGGCGCGGCACGGAGTATTTCTACAGCAGCCTCCCGCCGCGGATGCAGCAACTGATTCTCGGACACATGCTCCATCAGCTCGGGTACCGCCTGCCGCCGGTCGGCAAACTCGTGACCGCACTGGAGTCCTGGGAGAAACGACTCACCGGGGGCGGCCCGCCCGAGGGCGGCCTGGAGGCTGAGGGCCTCACCACCGCGTTTGGCGCCTGGCTGGACGAGATCGGCGACCAACGTTTCTTCGCCTACCTTCACTACATGGAACCGCACGCGCCGTACGACCCGCCTGCGCCGTATGACCAGACGTTCATGCCCCGGCAGCTGGCCGGGCGGGAAAAGGTGGTGGATTTCCCCTCCTACGGCGGCTTCCTCCCCTTCGATGAAGGTGAGGACGTGAGCCGCGACAGCCTGGACATCATGCTCGCGCTCTACGACGGATCCATCCTCTGCGCGGATCACTGGATCGGTGAACTCATCGCCGACCTCAAAGAGCGCGGCCTCTACGAGAAGACGCTGATCCTGCTCACGGCCGATCACGGAGAGGAGTTTCAGGATCACGGCGGGTGGGGACACGGCCAATCACTCTTCGATGAGTTGCTCCACGTGCCGCTGATCGTGAGCGGTCCGGGCACGGAGCCGGCGCGCGGTGAGCGTCGCCCGCACGTTGTGCGCCACATCGATCTGATGCCCACGATCCTCGAGCAGTGTGCGCTGCCACCTCCGGACGCGGCGCCCGGGCGCAGCTTGCGGCCTGTCATTATGCTCGAAGAACCCGCCGACTCCGCTCGTCTGGTCTATGCTGAAGTCGACTTCGGCGGGCGCTACGCACGCAGTCTGCGGGAGGGGGACCGGAAGGTGATCCTCGCCTGTTCAGGTGGCGACGAACGAATGCTGGCGTTCGATCTGGCGAGCGATCGGCACGAGCGGAACAACCTGATCGCCGCAGGCGTGACCTGGCCCGGACGGATGCTCTCCCGCCTCGAGCTGATCCACGACGTGGCGTCCGAAAACGCCTACTCGAGCTCGAAGATCGTCATCGACGAGTCGACCAAGCAGAAGCTGAAAGCGATCGGCTATCTCAACTAGCGAACGATCAGGATCGGCGCGCTGTGCCGCCAGACCTGCTGACCGCCCTGCTCCGTGGGATAGGACCCTGCCAGCTGAATCCAATAGCGCCCGGTCGATAGAGGCACTCCCGACGGATCCTGAAGCCGACCGGAAAATCGGCCGGAGCCGATCCGCCGCAAGCCGGCACCGGTCGGCGCCCGGCTTCCGCGGTACTCTCCAATCAACCGGCCACCGCTGTCGTAGATCCGCAGCTGCGTCAGGGATGTCCGATTGCCAATCCAGGGTCGTGAATCTGATGGCCGCCGGCGTGCAGTCGGTGTAGTGCCCGCCCAGATCGTAGGCGCGCACGCGCCACCAATATTCCGTATCGGGGTCTAAGAGGTTCGCATCGATGCTGTCGGGCGCCGTGTCGAACCACTGGCTGAGCGTGAGCGGGTAGAACCCGGGGGTGGTGGCGACCTGCAGCAAGTAGGACAGGCGATCGCCCTCCTCACTGTCCCCATTCAGCTCCCAGTCGAACGCAACCGTCTCGTTCAGAAGGACGACCTCATCCTCGGCAGGGGAGATCAGCTCGAACGGGTTGGGCGGAACCAGGAACGCACTGCTGTATACGTCCCGGGCATCCTGCAGCGTGCCGAGGACCTCTCCTCGCTGGCTGCCCGACCAGTTCCCCCGAAGCTCGACAAACACCTCGAGAGAATCGATCCAGCCCAGGAAGTGCGCCGCGTCCACCGTCGAGGACACGGTTTCGCCGGCTCCATCGACATAGATGGCGCCCGTGTGCGCAAAGAGGTCCGGTTGCGCGGGTCCCCAGGCGCTCGTCGCCCCTTCCACCGAGAGCGCCAACCAACCGCTGCCCTCGATCGTCACCGTGACCGTGGTGTCCAGAACGCCGGCCGCATTCTGACACGGATCGGGGATCGTCAGCAGTGGGTCGCCCGAGAAGATGATCTGGGCCGTGTCCAGGCCGTGCACCGACTCGACGCGGAAGGACACATCCACCTCTGCCGGAACACTGGGAAGGACGAGCTCCTCGCCCGGCTCGAGGCCCTCGACATGAAATCGCGGAATCAACGGGTAGTTGGTGACGAAGCAGTTGCCCGCCTTCAGCGCCTCCACCCATTGATCGTAGGCGTGGGGCTGTTCCACTCCCTCACGGACGTAGACCCGATACCCCCCAACCGGTGGGGCATGGTAGCTACAGGTGATCGCATCGGTCCCCGAGGCGGGACTGACCCGCAAACCGCAGTTGAGGAGTCTGTACCAGTCGTCCAGGAACAGGTCCGGGTTGTTCGAATAGGAGGCCAGCTCGAGCCCATCGAGACTGCCCAGCGCGGCCATGACGGGAAGCTCGCGGCCCTGGCCGACGCCGGGCCATTCCTCGTCGTCGAAGAACTCCGCTCCGGTGTGAGGATGCGCCAGGGTCATCGCCTCGCCGTGGCCCGGATTCCACTCTTGATAGGTGAAGGTAAGCATCGGATAGGCGGGGTTCCCGGGAGGACCGCAGCACCAGCCATCGATGAAGTCGTCCAGCCCCAGCAACACGGCGTGCCCATAGGCCTGATTGCGGAATTCAACGGAGTAGTAAATGATGGTCTCGGGTGTGCTGATTTCGTGAACACCCCCGGTGAACTCATGGCCGTTGTCGAGAGCCCAGACCATGGAGAGGTCTTCGGCCTGTGCGATCCGCCACAGACCGTACGGGCTGACCTCAAGATCGACGGGAACGTGGATGGTGTGGATGTGCGTGTCGCCGCCAAACCACCCGTCCTGTTCCAGATCGAATCGCCGGGGAAGGGTGATCACCACGGTCGTGTCGCTTTGCACATCCCAAACGGCTTCGTAGGGTTCGCATTCGAATCCGTGCATGGCCGCGACCTCGGTCTCGCCGGTCGGCAGCTCACAGGTGATGCTCCCGCTTGTATAGAAATAGCCGCCGAGTCGATCGTGGCTGAGGTAGGTGCTGTCAGGATAGCCGGGGAAGATCTGGCCGAGGGAATCCTCCACGTGGAGTCGGGCCGGCAACGGGTTGCTCAGGTCGTCCTGGGTGAGAATCGTCACCTGGGCAGCGAGCGCGAGTGTGACCGAGAGACTTGCGCACAGCAAGCAGATGATGATCCAACGCACGGCCAACCTCCGTTTGTCCAAGATGCAGCGGGTGTAGGCTCCCATACCGGGTCCGTCCGAAAATGCTCCCTGGCCTGTGGGCGATCGATCGCACGGGGGGGGATGACGCCGCCGTGCGCACCCGACCAGCGGACCTCGTTGGGACAGGGACATTGTACCACGAGGGCAAGGAGGAGGAGTTCGGCCGAGGGGCCTCCCCGCTCAGGAGGAGGGCCTCTCCTGCCGATCTTTCCTGCTGAGATGGGTGAAGCGTTCCGGCATCACGGAGCGCACAGAGACCAGGGAGTACCAAGCCGAGGAGTGAGATCATGACCTGCCCGGCATGTGGGCGCGAGCTGACCGAGAAGAAGATCGAAGACATCTTTGTCGATGTCTGCGACCAGGGCTGCGGCGGTATCTGGTTCGATCGCTTTGAGTTACAGAAGATGGACGAACCTCATGAGGGGGCCGGAACCGAGCTGCTGGACACCCCCCGGCACGAAGGTATCCATGTCGATCACGAGGATGATCGGTGGTGCCCCCGCTGCGACGACCGCAAGCTGTTCCGCCACTTCTACAGCGTGAAACGTCAGGTCGAGGTGGACGATTGCCCCCAGTGCGGCGGTATCTGGTTGGATTTGGGTGAGTTAGCCAGAATCCGCGACCAGTTCGCCACCGAAGGGGAGCGCCGGGAGGCGGCCGAGGCCTACTTCGAGGATGTCTTCGGCGAAGACCTCGAAAAGATGCGCTTGTCCAGCAAGGAGGCCGAGGAACGGGCCCGCCGGATCGCCCAGGCCTTCAGACTGATCTGCCCGAGTTACTACATCCCCGGCAAACAACCTTGGGGCGCCTTCTAGGAGGCTTCGCGCGGTTAGCCTGAATCGAAAAGGGGCGGCGGACAAAGCCGCCCCTTTCCACGCAACCTTCCCCGATCCGCATCCGTACTTCGACTTGAGGCCGGCAAGGTCTGCCCTACCCCCCCTGGCAGGACATCCATTCCGGAGGTCACTATGCGAACGCGAGTAGGAATGTTCGTTTCCTTTGCGAGGCTGAGTCTGGTTCTCGGCGCGGCGCTCCTGTTTGCCGCGAGCGCGGGAGCCCACACCGAACAATTCACCTTCGAGGGGGAGGAGCTCATCCTCGTCAACCTCATCGGTGAGATCAATATCGGCCGAGCCCCCGGAGACCGGTTCGAGGTCGAGGTCGAAGTGCTGGGCGATGACGCCGGCCCGGATGTCCTCGACTTCAAGAGCCGTGAAGGCCGGGATGCCGAGCTGCTGATCCTCTTCCCTTTGAAGGAGGAGCAGAGCTACGTCTACCCACGGATGGGCCGGGGCTCGTCCACCAACTTCACCTTCTCGCCCGAGCCTGGCGGGAAATTCACCTGGAAAGACCTCTTCGGGATCGGCAAGCACAAGAAGGTCAAGGTGCGCGGCAGCGGCAGAGGCATGGAAGTCTGGGCCGATGTGACCGTGCTCGTGCCGGAGGGCGCTACGATCTACGTGGATCACGGCGTGGGCGCCATCGAGGCTGAGAATCTCGCCGCGAATCTCCGGCTCGACATAAACAGTGGGCCCATCGACGTCCGTCAAACAAAGGGGTCGGTCGATGTCGATACCGGCAGCGGATCGGTCAGCATCGACGGGGTGACCGGAAAGGTCTCCGTCGACACCGGCAGTGGCTCGGTCGACGTCATTGATTGCACGAGCAAGACCATTCTCGTCGATACCGGAAGCGGATCGGTCACCGCGCGCGACCTGATCTGCGAAGACATGGACATCGACACGGGCAGCGGGGGCGTTCACGCGCTGTCCGTCACCGCGAACGACGTGCGGATCGACACCGGCAGCGGATCGGTGCGGCTCGAACTGGACCGCATGGGTGACGGTGACATCGACATCGACACCGGTAGTGGCGGGATCGACCTGAAGCTGGCCCCCAACGCATCCGCGCAGGTGGAAGCCTCCACGGGCAGCGGCGGCATCGACGTTGATCTGGACGGAGTGCGCCTTCGCAAACGCCGGAGCGATGATGTGTCGTTCAGGGTGGGCGACGGCGACGCCTTCGTCAGATTGGATACAGGTAGCGGGGGGATCCGGATCTGGCAGTAGCCGGGACAAGTTGCGCTTGGCCACCACCCCCTCCTCCGGCCGGCGTTGACTCGCTGTCGGTCCGGATCCAATCCCCGGTGAGGCCGGGATCCAGAGGCGGGCCTACTCGCGATGCAGTAGGTCGACCACGGTTTCGGTGAGCTGCAGGCTGCGCCCGGCCGACAGGAAGTGCGTGCGCGAACGCCGATCCTCCACCCGGACGAATCCCTCCCACTCCAGCGTGCCGAGATGCACGAGCAATGCGTCGACCGCCCCTGCCGCGCCGACCGCCCGGAAGTCCACGTGATAGGGCGGGAAACAGGTGCCGGTGGTGTGTCTGAGGAGTGAACGTTCGGCCAGATGAAGGTCGAACTCCCCTAAGCATTCGGTCACCTGCCCTGCAAGGGACGCCCACGCCTCGGCGGGGCCTTCCTCGACGGCGCCGATCTTCAGGAAGAGCGGGGTCTGTACCATCAGCTGCCTGCAGTGCGGCCCGGTCTTGAGGCCCTCGCCCGGGCTGAGGAGTTCATCGATCGCCCCCTGTGCAACCGAATCGGCCAGAGCGTCCAATCCGTACGCCGCTTCGGTCGTCTCACACCCGCCCAACCGCGCCACCGTGCCCCCCGCCGAGGACAGGGCGGCCAGGCACAACGCGGCCAGGGTCATGACGGTGAGCATCCTGCTAGTCCTCCAATCGTTCAAGGGCGTGTTCATAGGTCCCTTTCACCAGCGGATCATACTCGTCGCTCATGCACAGCGCGACGTGCGCCAGGGTCTGGGCGTCGCCGAATCGAACCAGCGCGGCGACCGCCTCGGCCCGCACGCTGGGCGCATCCTTCTCGAGCGCCTCATCCAGGGTCGCCACCAGCTGGCGCCTCGCCTGCCCCCGGGCTCGCAGCGAGACGTCATCGGTGCTGTCGGCCAACGCCGCCGCAAGCTGACCCAAGACCTGCGTGCGAAGCGCGGCCTGGCTCTCGTGGGCCGTGAGGCGTTCATCGTTCCAGTTGTGCAGCGATCGGCAGAGCGGATCGATCGCGGCCACGGCAAATCCGCGCAGGGCGCGCATCGCGGCCGAACGGACGGTCAGCTGCCGGTCGCTGAGCATCGCGACGAGTGCGCCCACCGAGGCAGTGTCCTTGAGCGCCGCGATGGCTCCGATCGAGGCAAGGCGACGGCGTTCCTCGTCATCGTCTAAGAACCGCCGGACGGCCGGGGCGGACGACGCCTCCCCGATCTGCCCAATCGCGCCGAGCAACCTGTTCCAGTGCTTCTTGTGATCCTTCTTGCGCAGCATCTTCTCGAACGGTTCACGGGCCGCTTGGCATTTCAGGTCGCCGAGAAGCCGGATGACGGTCCGCTGGACATCCTCCTCATCGTCCTCCAGATGCGGCAGGACGAGCGCGATCGCGGTGTCCGGATAGGCGTCGGCCAGCTCCTTGATCGCGCGGTATTCGAGCCCGCTCTTCGTTCCGAGTTTCTCGCTCGTCACGTAGATGAGCGCCTCGGGCCCTTTCGCAACGAGAGCCTTGCGGGCCCGGCGGACCTTCTCCCGCGCGCTGCCCACCTCCCAGAGCGAGGCGGTTTCGAAGAGTTCGGCCACCTCGCGAAGTGAATCCGCGGCGGTGAGAACGATCTCGGGAACCGCCTCCCCCGGCAGTTCGACATCTCGATCCAGGTCGATCCCGAGCCCATAGGTCCGCTGGCGCCAGACCGCGCCATCCTGTCCGGGGCCATCGCCCGAATAGTGATCGCGCCCCTCCAGATCAAGGAAGAGGCCCGCTCCGCAGAACCCGCGGGCCCAGGTGACCGTCCCCTGTCCGACGCCGGGGGTCGCGTAGACATCGTCGCCCAGTGCATCGATGAACACGGCCACCGAGTTGGTGATGCTCATGCCGTGCCCGTCGCTGACCATGTAGTAGTCCTTGCCGCTCTCATCGTAGAGCCAGCCGATGGACAGATCGTGCGCCGTCCCCTGGGTCACCCCATACTTGCAGACGTAGTGGTCATCGCCGCCTCGGTCCCACAGCGAGCCGGCCGCAAGATGGATCCCGGCGCCCTGCGAGTACTGCGTGGCCAGATAACGATCGTTGCCCGCCCCATCGTAGAGCACCCCCAGCGAGTACCAGTAGGCGGATCCCTGCGAGTAGACCTCGCCGTCGTAGAAGTCGTTGCCCGCCTCGTCCATCAGAATGCCGATCCCCCCGCCGGCCCGGGGACGGAACCCGATCGAGAACCCCTGGGACAACGCCTGGAAGTCGTGCGGCAGAAGCGGCGCATGTAGGTAGTGGCCGCCCGCGCGGTAGATGTCGTTGCCGGTCTCATCGAACAGCAACCCCGTGCCGAACGTGGATGCAAACCCTTGGGACTGCCGGGCGCAGATATAGGTGTCGTTGTCGTCATATCGAATGGGAACCGCCCCGGTTCCGGGCATGACATGGAGGCCGGCCTCAAAGGCCCGATCGGGCTGGAGTTCCTTCCCCGGCGGGGCCGACGCCGCACTGGCCGAGACCAGCGCCCCGACCCCGAAGGCCCCCGCTCCCTGGCAGAGGTTGCGGCCCTCGAAGAGGTCCACGCCGCCGCCATCGAAGAGGAATCCTCCGCCGAAGAAACCTGCTCCCAGCGATCCGTCATCACCGCGGTAGATGTCGTTGCCCGACGCGTCGGCCAGAACGGCCACTCCTAAGAATCCGCTACCCAGCGCATAGCTGAGACCACGCGCGTCGTAGAAGTCATCCCCACCGTGATCGATGAGGGCCGCGAAGGGCCATTGCAGATCGCCCAGCGCAGAAGCCACGCGTCCGCGGTACACGTCGTCGCCGCCCGGCTCGATCAAGAAGGACACCTTCGACAGCGCTTCATAGGAGTAGACGTTGTCGCCCGGGCCGCCTACCAGCAACAGTCCCCAGGGCGTATCGAACCAGGCCGACACGGCGCCTTCCACACCGGGAAACTCGGCGGGGCCCGTGGGCCAGTCGCACGGCGGAACCTGGTAGGCGAGTTCGCAGAGCCCCTCCAGAAAACGGACCGTCGCCCTCGACAGCGCCTCTCGATCAACCGCCACCGCCAGATCCAGGACGAAGTCCTCGGTCATCTCGACCGTCGTGTCGACCTGCGTGCCGAATTCAAAATGCAGGGCGCCCTTGCGCGCTTTGTCGACGGGGTCGTCGCTGTCGCCCCAAAACGCGGGCGCGAACATGAGGAGCTGATCGCGTTCTTCCTGGGTCCAGTTCTCGAACGCCTGCCTGAGATCCTGCTCGGCCTCACCGGTCGTGCGTAGGAAACGAAGGATGCGCTCATCGAGCGGTCGCACACCGTGAGCGCCGTGGGCGTCGGGCACCCCACCGGGACGCATCCCCGGCCAGAAGGTCGGGCGCGCGGGGTCGTCCGAAGCGGCTTCGCAGAGGAGACCCAACCGGCGGGCCAACTCGGCCGGATGGTTGATCGCAGTGCGCAGGTGCTCGAGGTTCTCCGCCTGCCAGCCGGGCATCTCCAAGGGGAAGTCGAGCAATCGCTCCACGGTGGCCAGGCGGAAGGTGTCATCTTCCGCGTAGAGCTTGTCGAAGCCGAGCTCGCGGGGTTCGATCTCCAGATAGTCGAGCGCCTCGTACAGGACTCGCGCACTCAGCGTGTCCAGTCCGGCAATGGTGGGTTGATCGGACCCCTCATCCGCCATGCTGGTGGCCGGCAGCACCCCCGATCCGGCGAGTAAGAAAAACCAGCCCGCCAGGATTGCGCCCCGCAACAACACGATTCCCCTCATGATTCCCCCTGTCACGCCGGGCCGATGCGGTCGCGCAGGCCCTTCTCGTGATGGCAGCTAGGACTCCAGGCTGTTCTCCGGCAGATATCCGCCCTTGCGACAGCTTTCCACGACCAATTCGACGACCTCTTCGGGCGTATCCACGATCTGCATCAGGTCCGCATCCCCGTCGGAAACAAAACCGCCCTCTTCGAGACGTTTCCGAACCCAAGTCTTCAAGTCCGACCAGTGGTCCTTTCCGAAGAGCACGATCGGGAACTGCTCGATCTTCCCGGTCTGGGTCAGGGTCAGCGCGTTGAGCAGCTCATCCAGCGTGCCGAACCCCCCGGGACAGATCACCGAACCCACCGTGTACTTGACGAACATCAGCTTGCGGACGAAGAAGTACCGGAAGTCCAGCGAGATGTCCTGGTAAGGATTGGCGGCCTGCTCGAAGGGCAGTTGGATGTTGCAGCCGATCGAGAGCCCGCCGGCCTTCTGTGCACCGCGATTGGCGGCATCCATCACGCCCGGGCCGCCACCGGTGATCACCGCCAGACCGGCCTGGGCAAGACCGCGCGCGATCTGTTCAACCTGACCGAAGAGCTGGTCGTTCGGCTTGGTGCGGGCCGACCCGAAGATGCTGACCGCCGGGCCGATCGGGGCAAGTGCTTCAAAGCCCTCGATCAGTTCTCCCAGGATCCGCAGAACCCTCCAGGTGTCACTGCGGCGGAAGTCCGCTTCGCCGAAGCGCGGGGACTGAAGCAGACTGTGATCGTCAAGGCGAGGGGCATTGGGCTCCATCTGAAGGTCCTCCAAACTGGTCCCGGCGCCGATCGACGGGCGCCGTCGCATAGCATGCGCGACCGAACTTCATCACTCGAAGAAGTAACGGTGGTGAATCTTGAATCCGTCCGCAACGGCGCTGCGCTCCAGCTCCTCGCGGAATTCGGGATGGGCCACCTGAATCAGCTTCTCGGCCCGCTTGCCGAATGGCAATCCGGCCAGGTTCACGGCCCCGTATTCGGTGACCACCCAGTGCACGTCCCCCTGCCCGGTGACGACACCCGCGCCCTCGGGCAGGCGCGGCACGATCTTCGACACCCGCTCATCACCGATCTGGGCCGAGGACGGGAGCGCGATCACCGGCTTGCCGCCCGGGCTCAGCGCCGCGCCGCGGATGAAGTCGAGCTGACCGCCGATCCCGCTGTAGTAGAACCCGCCGCGAATCGAATCGGAGCAGACCTGGCCCTTGAGATCGATCTGAAGAGCGCTGTTGATCGCCACCACCTTCGGGTTCTGTGCAATGTTGAACACGTGATTGGTGTATTCGCACGGCATGAGTTGGATCCCGGGGTGCAGATGCGCCCACTTGTACAACTCCTGGCTTCCCATGATGAAGCTCGAGACCGAGCGCCCCTGATCGATTCTCTTGTGGCTGTTGTCGACCACGCCGGCATCCATCAGCTTCATGACCCCGTCGGAGATCATCTCCGAGTGCACGCCCAGGTGTCTACGATCCTTGACGAATTCCAGCACCGCATCCGGGATTGCCCCGATGCCCATTTGCAGGGTCGACCCATCTTCGATCAGGTCGGCCACGAACCTCGCGACCCGGTTGCTGACCAGGGTCTCGGGCTGGGTCGGCAGGGACAGAAGGGGACGATCGATTTCGACGAACGCATCGATCTCATCCGCCGTGAGCAGGGTGTCCCCGAAGACGAACGGCATGTTGGGATTGACGAGGGCGAGCACCCGTTTGGCCGTTTTGGCGGCCCGTAGCTGGCAATCGACGAAGGCCCCCAGGCTGAAGTACCCCCGCCGAGGCGGCGAGACGGTGAGCAAGGCGACGTCCAGTTCGCTGGACTCGAGGAGATCGGGCACGTTGCTCAGGTGGATCGGGATCGCGTAGGCGCGGCCCTCGTTCTGGGCGATGCGCACGTTGGGACCGGTGAAGAGCGCGTAGTGTGTGAACGACTCCTCCAAATCCGGCCCAACGTAGGGGGCCGTCTCCTCGGTGTTCCCCAAGGTGAGGATGTGATAGACCTCGACATCGCGCAGCTCAGGCGCACGAGCGGTCATCGCCTGAACCAACTCGACGGGGATCGCGCCGCCCGACCCCACGAAGACCTTGTCACCCGAGCGGATCGAGCTGACCGCCTGCTCCGCGGTCATCCGCTTCGATTCGGGAACCATCTGCCCTCCTGTTTGCCAACCTGTACCCGGCAGCGAAGTTGCGCCCTTCGCGGCATACGGCGATGCGCGCCGGGATGACGAGAGTGTATCTTCCACCTACACTGGGAACAACGGCGAAGCCGCGAGTTTGAGGCTTTGGGGTGGGACGCCCAATCCCGTAGGATCCGCTGCGGAGCGGATCGTCTTCCGGCTCCTCTGCCGCGAAGGCTGCCGCAAGTCCTAGTTAAACCAGAGGGGTGATGATGGATCGTACAATGCTATCGGGCAAGGGAAGTTGCTCCGCAATCATCGCGCTTGTCGGCCTCCTGTTGACGACCGCTTCCCTGGCCTGGGCCGGTGGAGGACATCTGGAACTCCGTACGTCCCAGGGAGGCACGCTCCATCTGACCCATGCCGAGGGATGGTCTTTCACCTCGCAGGTGACCGGCCCGGCCTCGACGCTGTGGGATCTTCCCGATGGGCCCTACCTCCTCAGCTTCCGCGGTGACAACTCAGCGGGCGAGGCTCTGGGCGAATGTCGGGTCGTTGATCAGATGACCACCGTATTGGAGATCACACCCGGTGATCCAATCCAGGTGGCCGATCGCTACGCCGGAGCGCACGGGGCCGCGGAACAGTTCGATCCGGCCATCTGGCGGGCCCTGCCCGGAGAGAGAGAAGACCTGATCGACATTCTGGACACGCGGGTGCGGATCCGCCCGGGTGCGACCGTGGACGGACTGGACATCCTTCTGCCCACGGAGCGAAGGGAGATCGTCCCCGGCGAGCGTCAGTCGACCGGCAGCGTGCTTCTCTCCCAGAGTTCCGCGGGTCTGATTCCCGGCGCTCCAAGCCGGCGATACAACTCATCGCACCGTTCTGAAGAGCGTCTGCCTCTGGCTCCCTCGAACGAGAATGCCCAAACCGCACGCTACTCGGCTCGCCCACTTCGGTTCACCCTTGGAGCCTCGCCAAGCTCGCGCCAGGGTATGCTGGTGGACGCCCAGCTGGGCATGAGCCGGTGGCCGTTCTTCAACCTTCCGGGGCGCGGTCTGATCTCCGTGCGTTACTCGGGACTGAAGGATGCAAGCCCGCGGCCTGAAGGCGAACAGCCCCTTCCCCACAACGAGGCCACGGTCTTGGACCTGGTCGGGTCCCTCGAACTGGGCAGTCCGGCCCGCCTGTCGACCTGGGGTGGCACGCGTGGCGATCACACCGGGCCTGCGACCTCGAACTCGAGGTTCGGCCTGTCCTTGGAGGTCGCCTCGCGGGGCTGGCAGCGCGAACACTTCCTCCAGGAGTACCGGTACAACACCGACCATGCGCCCTATGAACAGACCGCGCTTTTCCAGAGCCGGCTCGGGTTGTCGATGCGCACGGGCAAGGCCAGCCGCGCCCACGCCTGGGCCGGATACAACCGGTACGTGACCTGGTTGGGTGACGGGACGCACAAGGAGGAGATCGCTGACTACCTGCGACCGGGGGGAGAACCCAACGGCGGTGCGGACGACACCAGCCTCTACTGGGTGGGATACGACCCGACCAGCTTGACCGGGGCCCATGCCTTCGACTACTACCTGCGGAAGTTCACCTCGACCTATGACTACGGAATCGACCTGCGCCAGGCGCGTGGGCCGCAGGGGCAATGGGGCCTGACCGCGTCGGCCCATCAGTACACCTACCGGCGCTACGAGCACTACGCGCCCCTGACCGACCACATGATCGGCTCAGAGGATGAACCCGGGCGCATCCTGCGCATCGGGTACACCAAGACGGGCGGCACCCGAGGCGACTACCCTCATGGACCAGGCACGGCCCTCGGGTCGCGGGTCACGCTGTGGGACCAGCGACAGCTCTCGCCCCGGTGGAAGATCTCTTCGAGCCTGGGCTTGCACACCTTCAGTTGCGACGACTCCGCCTTAGTCTCCTTCGAATCGCCGCGCGGCGATGACGGCGCCCTGGATGCAGAAGATCTTCGCGCAGCGGATGCTTCGATCGATATCGAGGCCCGGCTCGCCCTTCGCGGGTCGGTCACGGATGAAACGCAGGCCTGGATCGTTGCCGAACGAGCGATGCACCGCCCGCCGCTCGAAGCGCTCTTCTCCCCGCGCGCCTACCTCTCGGTGATCGAACCGGAGGGCGTGATGGGCAATCCCGACCTTGGCCCCGAGAAGGAAACCAGCGTCGAGGTCGGACTGGGCCGCCGCTGGCCGATCATGGGCCGGATCTGGAGGCTGCAGGCCGCGCTCTATGCAACGCTCATCGATGATGCGATTCGTCTGGGAGCAGCTCATCTGGGCGATCCGGATGAGTTCGAGAGCACCGTCCCCGTGTACGTGGGCGACGGCCAGCTCGAGCAGTTGGGGTTCCATCTGGCCGCTTCTGCCGGCGAGCCGGAGGATGGGCTTTGGCTACGCGTCGCCTACGACTTCTCTCAAACGCAAAGCGACTACTTCGAACCACCCTTGCTCAATCACCGGTGGCTCTACCCCGATCGCCCGCAGGGCGAGTACGCGAGCGAGGGGTACGCGGGGCCAAGCGGGGGCATTCTTGATCTGATCCAGGCCGCCGATGAAGGATATACCGATCGCGGCCTCGCCTCGGGCGACATGCGCCCCTCGAATCTCGATCGCCCGCACCGGCTCAGCCTGGCGCTCGTCTCGACGAGCGAACCGGTGCCCAAGAACGCCTCGTGGCTTCACCAGCTGACCGGAGGCTGGACGAAGGGCGTGGTGGTCCGGTTCGAGAGCGGCCGTCCCTACACGCAGGTGTATGGCTATCCGGCCGGTCTGGTGCCTTCGGCGGAAGCGTTCTCCCGCGGCCCCGGCCATCCCGCCTGGGAGAAGGTGTATGAAGATGCGCTGCGAAACGACGAGCGGATGCCCGCCCGCCTGACGCTGGATTTCGCCCTGTCCCGCCGGCTGCCGCTGGGTGAGCGGGGCTTGCGGATTTCTGTCGAAGCCCTCAATATCCCCGGACTCAAGAACACGGTTGCAGTCTATCGGACAACCGGCGAACCGGACGATGACGGATGCAGCAGTTCCGAAAGCTGCAGCGCCCAGCTCCCGTCCGAGGTGGACGCGGCGATCTACCAGGATCGGATCCTGGATCCGCGCAACTATGACCGCCCCTTTGTCCTGCGCGTGGGGGTCAGTGTCGATCTCCTCTAGCGGATCGATCCGGGAAGAGAGATGGGGATGAACAGTTCGGGCGCCGGGCCGGATCTCGCCGGACGCATTGAAGCGCTTCTGCCGCTGGTCGAGAAGCCGGCGCGCTATCTCGGCACCGAAATCGGGGCTCTGCAGCGGCCGTGGACCGGCGCGCCCGCCCGTGGCGGTCCGAACGATCCTCTCACCTGGCTGCTCATCATGCCCGATGTGTACGAAATCGGGATGAGCCACCAGGGCCTGCGGATTCTCTATGACATTCTCAATCGCCGCACCGATGCTCTGGCGGAGCGAGCCTTCGCGCCCTGGATCGATATGGAAGCCCAGATGCGCGCGGTCGGCATTCCCCTCTTCTCGCTCGAGGGTCGTCACGCGGCCGGGGACTTCGATGTCATCGGCTTCTCCCTCCAGTACGAGCTCCTCGCCACGAACATCCTGAACATGATCGATCTTGCCGGTATCGGGCTCCTCGCCAAAGGCCGCGGGGAAGACGACCCGCTGATCGCGGCGGGCGGCCCCTGCGCGGGGAATCCGGAGCCGGTGGCGGACTTCTTCGACTTCATTCTGATTGGGGACGGAGAAGAACTCGTCGGACGGATCACCGAGACGCTGCTCAGCCTGCGCGGCGCGTCGCGGGAGATTCGCCTGCTCGCGCTCGCTCAGCTTCCCGGGGTGTATGTTCCACGCTTCTACGAGCCGGTCTACGAGGGCGGCCACCAGGTGGCCACGCGACGATTGCGCGATGACGTCCCCGCCGTTGTTCGGCGGACCTATCTGGAGAGCCTGCTCACCGCTCCCTACCCCGCCGAACCGGTCGTGCCGTTGATCGAAGCGGTGCAGGACCGGCTGACCCTCGAGATCCAACGCGGCTGCACCCATGGCTGCCGCTTCTGCCAGGCCGGCATGTTCTATCGCCCTCTGCGCGAGCGCAGCCCGGAGACCCTGACGAGCCTGGCCTGCACCGGGCTCCCGGCCAGCGGGTGGGATGAGATCAGCCTCTCCTCGCTTTCGAGTGCCGACTACTCGCAGATTCGTCCTCTCGCGCAGACCTTTGCCAGTGCGCTGGCCGAGGAGAGGATCGGCCTCAGCTTCAGTTCCCTCAGAGTCGACACCTTCAGCGTCGAACTGGCCGAGATCGTGGCGCGGGTTCGCAAGACCGGCTTCACGTTCGCGCCGGAGGCCGGCTCCCAGAGGCTGCGAAACGTGATCAACAAGGATGTGAAGGAGGAGGACCTCCTGGCGGCGGTGGAGGCCGCCTACGCGAAGGGGTGGCAGCGCGTCAAACTCTACTTCATGATCGGTCTCCCGACCGAGACAGAGGAAGACGTGGCCGGCATCGTCAACCTGGTTGGAAAAGTGCGGTCGATCGGTCGGCAGTACGGCGGATCCCGCAAGGTCACCGCCAGCGTGGGTGCGTTCGTGCCCAAAGCCCACACGCCGTTTCAATGGGAGGCGTTCGACAGCCGCGAGAGCTTGGGGCGGAAACAGGCTCTCCTGAGGGATCGAATCCGAAGCCGCTGGTCACAGGCGCGATTCCATGAGGCCGATGTCTCCCACATCGAGGCTCTGCTCTCCCGCGGAGACCGGCGCCTCGCCCCTCTCCTGGTCAAGGTATGGGAGAAGGGCGCTCGATTCGACGGCTGGGGCGACCACTTCAGGATCGAGCGGTGGGAGGAGTCGATTCGGGAGACCGGAATCGATCCGGCCAACTACCTCGCGGCAATCCCGCCCGAGCGGGGCCTGCCGTGGGATCACATCGATCTGGGTGTCGAACGCGCGTTTCTGGAACGGGAGCGGGATCGCGCCCGGGACATGCAGATCACCTCCGACTGTCGCGAGGGGCAATGTCACGCCTGCGGGATGGAGTGCCGCCCGCAAGCCGGGCACGCGCCGGTGCCCGAGGAGTCCGGCTGGGAGAAGCTGCGCGAACAACTCGAGGCTTCGACTCCCAAACAAACCGCGGGTGCGTCCGCGCCCCGGTCCGCAGACGCACCCACAGAGCAGCCCGCCGCCCTTGTCGCCCGAGTGACCTATGCCAAGACTGATCGGTTGCGGTTCATCGCTCATCTCGAAACCGGCAAGCTCCTGCAAAGGCTCTTGCGGATGACCGGATGGCCGTTGCTCTACTCGGCCGGGCACAACCCGCATCCCAAAGTCTCCTTCGGGCCACCGTTGCCCTTGGGCGTGGAAGGCGAGCAGGAACTCATCGACCTGCAACTCGCCGAGCACCCGACGCCGGATTGGATCGAAACGACCAACGCCCGCGCACCCGCCGGGCTTCGTATCCTCTCGGCCCAGGTTCTGACCGAAAAGCTGCCCAGTCTCGCGGCCGCGGCCGTGGAGGCCGACTACCGGGTGTCGGTGCCGGATGATCTGCGCGATCAGGCCTTGCGCGAACAACGTCTGGAAGAATTCGATCGAGCCGCGAGCGTGGTGGTCCTCAAGCCCTCGAAAGGACGCCAGAAGACGGTCGATCTGAAGCGTTGCATCCCCCAGATCCGGTGGGACGCCGATCAGCTCCGCTTGCGCCTTCGCCTGCAGGAGCCGTCGGGGCACGTGCTCGGCGTCCTGCACGTCCTGCGGGAACTGTTCAAGTGGTCGGACCAGGATCTGGGCCGCTGCCGGGTGACGCGGGAGGCGATTCTGGATGCAGAGAGGTGTCCTTTGGCGGGACCCGCCACCAATCGCGACTGAGGGATCGCCCCCCCCGCCTGAACAGCACCACGGGGATTGCGACGGCCACCACCAGCGCGGTCGCCACACTCGCCTCCACGCCGTAGGCCCCCCCGCTCCAGAGCGTGGACGTCTCGAGCTCAAACGCGATCAACCCCGGCAAAGGAAAGCCGCTCAGCGGCAGCCCGGACAGTGCCAGGAACAGGTTCCAGCCCGCATGCACGCCGATGGCCGTCCACAGGCTGTGTCGCGCTCGAATCAGTCCAAGGAGAACCCCGATCAGAAACGTGTTGAGGAGGGCCAATCCTCCACCCGAGGGATTGAGAAAGTGGGCCAGTGAAAAGAGCACGGCGCTGCCGAAGAGGGCGACGCCCCCCCCGCGCCAATGGCCCAACTGCCTGAAGAGGTACCCGCGAAAGACGATCTCCTCGAGCCCGCTCTGAAAACTGAAGCCCACCGCGTACGCCAGGACGAGCAGAGCAGCCCGCACCCAGCCCTGGTCCAACAGGTTTCCCCACCGAAGAGCGTCGATCGATCCCCCGCCGGTCAGCAGCAGTCCCAGGATCGCCAGGAGAGTGAGCCCTGCGAGCCCTCCATTCAGCATCGCCCTCAGTGGTCGCCTGGTCCGAGGGAGCCAGAGCACCGACCAGGGCACCCGGTCGTATCGGACATGAAAGAGAGCCACGATTGTCAGAGCGAGGGGCAGAAAGGAGAACGCGGCGAGCATGAGCGGCCAGAGGGGCTCTTCGCCTCCCTCCCCCGGCAGCCAAACCGTGATCCCGGCGCGCTTGAAGAGCGCGAGAACCAGCAGGCTGTGAAGGAAATTGGCGACGACCGTGGTCACCACGAACAGCGCCATCCGCGTGAGCGGATGGCCGCGTCCGGGCGGTCCCCAGGTCCAGTTGCTGTCCTCGGATGACTCGGTCATGGCAGCCCCTGGCCCACCCGCCCGCAAATGCGCGGGCTACGGCAAGAACGCTCGCACGTTGGCGAGTTTGGCCGGTAGATACTCGTCGATCACGTAATTGAGGCCCCATTTGGCCAGCGCCTGCTGCTCGGCCCTCACGCCCATCTTGAGCAGCATCTCGACCGCCTTCTTCCAGGGCTTGTGCTGCTGGAAGAAAGGATCGTTCTTCAGGGCATCCTTGGCGCGCTTGACATCCACATCCTTCAGGGGGTGGGTGGGCAGTTTGTAGTCTTTGATGTCCTGCGGCGTGACGCCCAGGAAGTGCGCCTTCGGAACGCAGAAGAACTGATTGATGTGGGCCGCGTTGCCGCTGCCGACCTTGAGCGTGCGATAGATGTTCGAGATCCCGTAGGGATCACAATCGACGAACGCGTACACCGGAATCTTCGCGGACTCGGACAGACGACGGATGAAGCGGCGCGTCGAACGCGTCGGAACACCGCTCATGCTGACCAGAATGCAGTTCGCGGTCTTCCAGAACTTGTGGCTCTGGAGGCGCTGGAACATACCCCCGGTTTCGATCGCGATGATGAACTTCGCCTTCGTTTCGAAGGAGAGGTGCTCCACGCTGCTCGGAATCGAATAGGCCCCCGATCCGAAGCGCGTGCAGTCGATGCGCTCGACCTCCCCCGATTCCATGTCGGGATCGTAGACGACCAACTCGCCCGCCACCGCTCCCCCGTGCTCATCCGGCACGAACCGCAGCTGTTCGCGACTGACCGAATCGACCGAGAAGAGAGCTTCGATGTCATCCATGACCGCGTCGGACTCGGTCTGCTCCTTGAACATCGCATCTCCCCAGTTCTTCGACTGGTAGTACGCATCTCGCTTGGTGGCGAAGTCGTTCGTCTCGATGAGTTCCTTCGACAGACTCATCAGGCGGAGCGACTGGGCGAAGGTCTTGACCGTGTTGACCGTCAGGGTCCGCACCTTCTTCTGCCGTCCGATCTCGAAGTAGCCATTCTTCAGCGAGTAGGAGACGTTCGACAGGGACCGCACGGGAAGCTTCAGCTCGGGCTTGTCACGCTTGAGAATGCGCTGGTTGATGTTCAACGCCGTGTTCGTGATCAACTTGACCGTGCGCTGGTTGTCTTTCTCATTCTGCTTGCGAATCTCTACGATGCGCTTGCTGGTCACCTTGCGAGCCATAGACCCTCCTCGCGGTTGGCTCCGATGCGCGGCCTACATCTTGCGACTTTTTTCCAGGACATCGGTCAGCGTGGCAATCGTCTTCTCCCGGGATCGATCCGTCAGGCCCAGGATCTCCTGGAGTGCGTGTCCGATGTGCGGGATGTATTTCTGAATGTAGGTGCGTTTCTTGTGTTCCTCGGCCAGGCGACGGTGGCGACCGATGTGGAGCGCGACCCGGCGGCCGCATTCCTGCAGCGCCAACCTGATCTCCTTCAGGATCTCGGGGTAGTGGGCCACCGCCTCCTTGCTCTCGGAGGTGAAGGGCACCCAGACCGAGGCGATGTGAACGACGAGAACCATCGGTCCGCTGGGCATCGCCCCGCGGCTCTGGGAGATCCGGTAGTTGCGCCAGGGCAGCTCGGTCACCGCCTTGCTGATCGCGCAGGCGCCGCGCTGGTACTGGAGCGGAACCCGGTTGGCGTAGCGATAGAGCTCGATCAGCTCGTCTCCGGAGAGGTTGCCTCCATAGGCCAGGCCCGCCTCCACCTGGAAGGGATTCCCCCGGTACACCGCCGGCGGACGGGTCACCGTGGTGTAGAAGTCTGCTTCCACCCGGTTCTCCAGCGCCTTGCACAACACCTCCTCGCCCACCGGCGAGAGGCAGTCGGTCGGGGGCGCCATGATCTTCACCCGGGAGAGGGCGCTGTGCAGGGCCTCGGCATCTCCCCTGGCGAGGGTGCGCGGCCGGCTGCGCGGGGTCATCGCCACCTTGGCCTTGCCGAGCTCGACGAACAGGTCCGTGATGACCTTGTTGCCCACCCGGGAGAACTCCTTCTGGAGGAAGGACTGGACGTTCCGCGCTCCGGTATCCTGCAGCATCTTGAGCAGCACGCCGAGCTCCACGCCATGGGGATGGGGCCTGATCTCTCGCGGTTCACGGGGGAGATCCTCGGTCGCGCGATCGTAGACGATCGACTCGGACTCGCCATTCTTCGCCGGGGGGGTGTAGACGATGCGTGCGTGCGGATTGGTGACGGCCACCTGCTTGAGATACTTGTCGATCGAGTGGCGCCCCTTCTTGTACGTCCCCTGCAACACAATCGCCACCCGGGTGCCGTGGTCCTTCTCCCACTCGACCTCTTCCTCGGAGAGGAGGTCGGGCGCATTCTTCTTCGTGTTGATCGCCAGCTCGAAGTGGCGCGCCGCGCTCCGCGGGCCGGTCCTCGAGATGATCACCACCGGTTTGCCGGTGGTCAGCAGACCATACATCCCCGCCGCGGAGATGCCGATACCCTGTTGTCCGCGCGACTGTTTCAGCGTGTGAAACTTCGACCCATAGAGCAGTTTGCCGAAGATCTTGGGCACCTGTCCGCGGACGATGCCCGGCCCGTTGTCTTCGACGACCACCTTGAATCGATCCTCGGCCAGCTGAAAGACGGTCACCAGGATCTCGGGCAGGATCTCGGCCTCTTCGCAGGCGTCGAGGGCGTTGTCAACCGCCTCTTTGACGGTCGTCAGAAGCGCCTTGGCCGGATTGTCGAATCCCAGCAGGTGCCGGTTCTTGGCAAAGAACTCCGATACCGAGATCTCGCGCTGCTTGCCGGCCAGGAGCTGGGCGATTTCGGTCTTGGCCTTGGCCTTCGGGCGGCCGGTCTTTGACGCCGTTTTCGCGGGTTTGGGGCTCGTTTTCGGCGCCGTAGCCGTTTTGGCCACCGGTTTGCCGTTCTTGCCCGCCTTGCCCTTGGGGCTCGCGGTCTTCTTTCCCCGCTTGCCTGCCGACCGAACGGCGCCAGGCGCGCCGGCCTCGGTAGCGGCCAGTTGCCCCTCGAACGAGAGCTGATCCTCAGCTGTGCGTTTGCTGCTTTTCTTGGGCATGCAATACCTCCAAGTGGGTCGTCGCAGGCATTCTAGGGAGGCCAGGCGCGCCGTCCAGTGCAAATTACGCCTCCTCGGCCGCCGGGCCGCCGCCGGAGAGCCCCCGAGCCGGTGCAAGACGCCTATCCGGCCTGGGGATCGTAACTGACGTGGCGTCTCGGATTCAGCCCTTCGGGACAGAGAGGCCCCCAACTGCCGGCCTGATGATACGTCCACCCCGATCACCTGCGCGCTCAGGTTGCTGTGCAAGCCGGCAAACGCAATCCCGACGCGGATGAAGGAAACGACACCTATACGGGAACAGATTTCACAAGTGAGTGTTGACAGGGTTTCGGTGTCTGTCTAACTTGGGCCCGGTAGATGATCCGTTAGACGATCATCCAGTATAGGTGGACAGAGAGGACACTTCTACAGCAAAGAAGTGCACACCTGTTCCGCCGTTGTTCGTGAAACAGCTCCGTTGCGGCCGCCGGTCACGTGCGGCGCGGCGGGTCCACCTGAGGAACCAAGCGCACATTCGGCCCCTCAACCACAAGGAGTGTTGACATGCCTGTTGCCAAGAAACGTAAGGCTCTCACGCCGGCGCAGCGGATCGCGCGCGAGAAGAGGATCATCGCCGACCTGAAGGCCGGCAAGCTCAGCTATCGCCGGATTGCGGCGAAGCACAGTGTCTCTCTGCCAACGGTCAATTCCAAGGCCCGCAAGGCCGGCATCAGCCGCAGTCGCCGGGGACCGGCCGCGAAGGCGACCACCCGCCGCGTCGTGCGCAAGGCCACGGCTCGGGCCCGGACCACCACACGGGCCAAGGCTCGCACCAAGACCACGCGCAAGGCGGCCACCACGACCGCGAGTGCTCGCAAGGTGACCCGCAAGACGACGCGGAAGCCGGCCCGGACGGTGGCCCGCCGCACGGTGGCCCGCTCGGTCGAACGCTTCCAGACGGGCTTCCGGGAGCTGGTCATGGCGCACTACCCGAACATGTCCCTCAGGAACTTCGAGAAGCTGACGAAGGCCGTCGAGAAGGTCCTTCCGTAGCTTCGGCGCACAGACGCCCCCCGGCTTCCGGCCGGGATCGCACGGGATGGGGAGGCTCCGGCCTCCCCATTTGTTTGCCCCCGATGTTGACCATGACCGGGCTTGCTGGGTAGGATGCACGCTTGGTATCAGTTTGAACGATTTCAAACGGAGGCACCCGGATGAGCGCGCCTGAATCAGGACAGACCCTAGAGGGCCAGAAGCCCGCAGGAACGAAGCCCTACCTCTTCAGTGGGATTCAGCCGAGTGGAGACATCCACATCGGCAACTACCTGGGCGCGATCCGCAATTGGGTGCGGCTCTTAGACGAGTACCGCTGCATCTTCTGCATCGTCGACTACCACACGATCACCGTCGACTACGACCCGGCCGAGATGCAGCAGCGCATCCGGAGGGCAGCCATCGTCAATCTGGCCGCGGGGCTGGATCCCGAGCGTTGCCTGCTCTTCGTCCAATCCGAGGTTCCCGAACACACCGAACTGACCTGGATCTTCAACACCCTGACCCCCATGGGTCTTCTGGGGCGGATGACGCAGTTCAAGGACAAGTCCCGGCGCAACGAAGAGAATGTCAATGTGGGGTTGTTCGACTATCCCGTGCTACAGGCCGCGGACATCCTCCTCTACCGGGCCGAGGCGGTTCCCGTCGGCGAGGATCAGGTTCAGCACGTGGAACTCACCCGCGACATCGCGCGCAAGTTCAATCTGCGTTTCGGCGATTTCTTCCCCGAGCCGAAGGCGGTCGTGCCCAAGTCGGGCGCACGGATCATGGGCTTGGACGGTCAGTCGAAGATGAGCAAGTCGCTCGACAATTTCATCGGCCTGATCGAGGACCGCGACGCGATCTGGAACAAACTGCGGCCCGCCTTTACGGACCCCGCGCGCCAACGGCGCTCCGATCCGGGCAATCCGCTCATCTGCAACATTTACACCTTGCACGAGAGCTTCTCCCCGCCCGAGGTTCAGGAGGAGTGCGCCGCGGCCTGCCGCAAGGCGGAGATCGGATGCATCGACTGCAAGAAGAAGCTCTTCGAACACATGATGGCCGAACTCGATCCGATCCGCGAGAAGGCCCGGGAGCTCGAGACCCAGGAGCAGAAGGTGGGTGATTTCATCGCCGAGAGCACCAAGACCTGCCGGCAGCTCGCGCGGGATACGATGGCGGCCGTGCGCGAGAAGATGGGCCTCCGCTAGGGGGCCTTTGGTCCTCAGAACTGCCGACCCAGGCCGATGTTTACAGCGTTCGGCTGGAATCAGCCATCCCCAACTTGCCCCCTCTTGACACATTGGCGCCCTTCGCCCACACACCTCCCACATCATCCTGGGCCATAAAAGGAAAGGCGACCGGCTGCCGATGAATTACAGGTAGCAGCGGATGCAACGTTGCTGTGAACCTGCGCCTGCCACGTCGCATCCCCCATGGAGTCCATGTTTCAGTTCAAAACCGATTTCGGAGGTCATGATGGCGGGCAAGCTCAGCCACTGGACGGTCGGCAGAAAAATCGCGGTCGGATTCAGTCTGGTCGTTGCGGCCCTTGCGGCGGTCTCGATCTGGTCGGTTCTCGGCGTGGGTGGGATCGTCAAGGACGCGCAGGAAGTCATCGCCGGTAACAGCCTGCGAGGAGAGATGTCCCAGAAGGAGGTGGATCACCTCAACTGGGCCGGTCAACTCAACGAGCTCTTGACCAACGAGGAGGTCACCGAACTCACCGTCCAGACCGATCCGCACAAGTGCGCCTTCGGGAAGTGGTACTACGGCGAGGGACGCAAACATGCCGAAGAACTGGTCCCGGAGATCGCCGCGGACCTGAAGGAAATCGAGCAGTGGCACAACCAACTGCACGTCTCCGCGAGTGAAATCGGCCAGGTCTTCTGCCAGGCGGACCTTGCCTTGAGCGCCCAGCTCCAGGCCAGGAAGGTCGACCATCTCAACTGGACCCACGCGGTCAAGAGCGTCTTCGTGGATCAGACGCTCAACCGCGCCGACGTTCAGACCGATCCGCACAAATGTGCCTTCGGCCGCTGGCTCGACTCCGAGCAAACGTGTGAGCACCGCAAGCACAACGCGGAGTTCGATCGGCTGTGCGCCGCCGTCGAAGCGCCCCATCAGCAACTTCACAGCAGCGTGATCAAGATCAACGAGATGCTGGCCCAGGGTCAGCGTGAGTCCGCGATCGACTACTACGCGACCAACACCGAAGTGGCCGCCGGCCGGACACTCAAGGCCATTGACGGGATCATCTCCTGGAACGACGCGCAGGTCCACGGGATGACCTCGGCCAGCCAGATCTATGCCAAGAGGTCCCGCCCCGCGCTCGCGCAGGTGCAGCACTATCTCACGAGTATCCGTGAGAAGGTTCTGGCTCAGGTGATGACCGATGAGCAGATGCTCAAGAGCGCCAGCCAGACCCGCATGGGCGTGCTGACGACCAGTGTCCTCGCGGGCATCCTCGCGGTGGTGCTGGCCTTCACCATCACGACCGGAATCAAGAAGGCTCTCACGCGGATCGCAGCAGCTCTTGGAGAGGGCGCCACCCAGGTGGCGGCGGCGGCCGGGCAGGTGTCCAGCTCGAGCCAATCCCTGGCCGAGGGGTCCGCGGAACAGGCCGCCTCGATCGAGGAAACCTCGAGTAGCCTGGAAGAGATGGCCTCGATGACCCGCAACAACGCGCAAAATGCGGACGAGGCCAATAGCCTGTCCGGCACGGGGTTGGCCACCGCGAAGAAGGGCGGCGAGGCCATGCAGCGCATGACCGGCGCGATCGATGAGATCAAGAAATCGTCCGACGACACCGCCAAGATCGTCAAGACGATCGATGAAATCGCCTTCCAGACCAACCTGCTCGCGCTCAACGCGGCCGTCGAGGCCGCCCGGGCCGGTGAAGCCGGAAAGGGCTTTGCGGTGGTGGCCGAGGAGGTCCGAAACCTCGCGCAGCGATCCGCCGAGGCGGCCAAAGACACGGCCAATCTCATCCAGCAGTCGGTGACCAAAGCGGACAGCGGCGTTCAGATCAGCCGGGAGGTGGCGGAGGCGCTCCAGGAGATCGCGGAAGGATCAGGGCGGGTCAATGAACTGATCGGCCAGATAACGCACTCGGGCAGGGAGCAGGCCGACGGAATCGATCAGATCAACACCGCGGTTTCACAGATGGACCAGGTCGTCCAATCGAACGCGGCCAGTTCCGAGGAAACGGCCGCGGCGGCCGAGGAGATGAGCGCGCAGGCCGAGGAACTCGACCGCAGCGTCGCCGACCTGCAACGTATGGTGCAGGGGTACGTCTCGAGCGCCAGCACGTGCGGCAGGGGCAGGTCCTCAGAGTCGGCGGCGGCTCCCCCGCCACAACAGAATGCTGTGGAGAAGCTGGGCAGCAAGATCATGCCGTTCAAGAGGCCGGATACGCCTGCGGCGGGCACCCAGGAGATGGCGCCGGAGGAGGCGATTCCCTTCGACGATGACAGCGACATCGCGGCTAACTTCTAGCGGTACGCATCGATCGGCTATCAGAGCTGGTGAGCGGTCGGACCCCTTAGCGGCCCCGGCCGCTCGTCTTTTTCCCCGCGTTTTCCCCTCTCTCGGCCCGTCACCAGTCCCCCTGATATTACGTATCAGGAGGGGTGTCTTGACTACGGCCCACCCCAAGGCGGATTGTTGTCATATTCGTAATCCTGACGGAACGTGAAGAGTGGCCCTGACGCGGAGGAGCTGACATGGCCAAAGAACTGCAGAGCTCCCTTCTGGAACTCGTGCGCAAGACCTCCTGTGACCTGCCCCCGGATGTGGAGAAGGTCCTCAAGAAAGCCCTGCGCAAGGAAACGAAGGGCACCACCGCTCAGTATGCGCTGGGGGTGCTACAGAAGAACACCGATCTCGCCCGGACGGAGAGCCGGCCGATCTGCCAGGACACCGGCAGCATCCTCTTCTATGTGAAGGGGCCGAAGAACCTCGACCAGCGAGCCTTCTGCAAGGCGGCGGATGCGGCCGTGAAAGAGGCGACCGCGGTCGGGTACCTCCGGCAGAACTCGGTGGATTCGCTCACCGGCAAGAACAGCGGGACCAATCTGGGGCCGGGAAGCCCCGTCTATCATTTCGAGCAGTGGGGCAAGAAGTCGATCGAAGTGCGGCTCATCCTCAAGGGCGGCGGGTGCGAGAACTGCGGCGTCCAGTACGCGCTCCCCTATGGTCCCCTGAATGCCGGTCGCGACATCAAAGGTGTCGAGAAGTGCATTCTCGATGCGGTGGGCAAGGCGCAGGGCAAGGGCTGTGCGCCCGGGGCGCTCGGCGTATGCATCGGAGGCGACCGGGCAACCGGTTTCGCTCATTCGAAGGAACAGCTGCTCCGTACGCTGGATGACAAGAACGACAATGCGGCGCTGGCCGGGCTCGAGAGCCGCATCCTGCGCAAATCCAACGGACTCGGCATCGGGCCCATGGGCTTCGGCGGCAAGACCACGCTGCTCGGCTGCAAGATCGGGCTCTTGAATCGGCTGCCGGCGTCCTATTTCGTCAGCGTCTCTTACATGTGCTGGGCCTTCCGCCGCCGCGGTTGCGTTATGAATAGCTCGGGCAAGATCTCACGTTGGCTGTATCAGTAGAGGGGGTTTCGTATGGTCATCACAACGCCGATCAGCGACGAGGTCATCCGCTCACTCCATGTCGGCCAAGTCGTTGAGATCACCGGGTCGGTCTTTACCGGCCGTGATTCGGTTCACAAGTATTTGTACGATGGCGGCAAGTGTCCGGTTGATATGACCGGATCGGTCATCTATCACTGCGGCCCGGTCGTGGTGAAGGAAAAGGGCGTCTGGGTGGTCAAGGCCGCCGGTCCGACGACCTCGATTCGCGAGGAGCCCTATCAGGCCGATGTCATCAAGCAGCTCGGCCTGCGCGGGGTCATCGGCAAGGGCGGCATGGGTCCCAAGACCCTCGCGGCCTGCAAGGAATACGGCTGCGTCTACATGCACGCGATCGGCGGGGCGGCCCAGGTCCTCGCCGAGGTCGTCGACGAGGTCAAGGATGTCCACTTCCTCGATAAGTTCGGCAGCCCGGAGGCGATCTGGCATCTCGAGTGCACGCGCTTTCCGGTCGTGATCACGATGGATGCACACGGCAACAGCCTCCACGAGGAGGTGGAGCACGGATCGAAGGTGGAAATGCAGAAGCTGCTTGCGGAACTGACCTGATCCGGCCGCAGAAGAGCGTCCCCTAGAGGGTTGATGAGAGGGGCAGCAAGTGATCTAACCTCCGCTTGCTGCCCCTCACTCGTTTAGCGGGGTCGACGTTCGCGGGCGACGCCGTCACCCAATGACGCTAGACTGCGGGTGAGGTCGCGTTTCACCGCTCAATGGGAGGTGTCCATGCACTGCACTCTCACCGGCCAAGGAATGGCCAATCGATCGAGCCGCCTCATGATTCTGCTGCTCGCCTCGCTGGCCCTTCTCACGGATGGTTGCACACGGGAGAATGCCCAGAGCTTCGCTCCGCCCTTTCCTCGTCTGACCGGCGACTATCTCGGGCAGACGCCCCCGGGAGACGAGCCGGAACTGTTCGCTCCCGGAATCGTCTCGACCGGCCTCCAGACCCGCGACTTCACCATCAGCCCCGACGGCGACGAGATCTACTTCTGTGCGGCAATCGGCAACCACACCCACTCGACCATTCTGGTCAGCCGTCGCGAAAGCGGCGTCTGGACCGAACCGGAAGTCGCCCCTTTTGCCTCGCACGCGGGGTTCATGTACATCGAACCGTTCATGCAGCCGGACGGTGAGCGGCTGTTCTTCGTATCGGACCAGCCCGATCCGCGATCCGGAACCGAAGGCGGCGACGAGGATATCTGGTACTGCGACCGCACGCCGGCCGGGTGGAATGAACCGCGCGCTCTCGGCGCGCCGGTCAACAGCGCCGACGCCGAGTACTTCCCTTCTGTGACGAACGACGGGACCATCTACTTCACCCGAGAGGACCGGCAGTCGCGACAGGGTGGCATCTTCCGGACCCGGCTCGTGGATGGCGTCTATCAGGAGCCGGAGAGGTTGCCCGAGCAGGTGAATTCCACCCCCTACATCTTCAACGCCTTTGTGGCCCCCGATGAGAGCTACCTGATCGTCCCCGTCTTCGGCCGGGAGGACAGCCATGGCCATGCAGACTACTACATCTGCTTCCGCTCGCCGGATGACCAGTGGAGCGACCCCATCAATCTGGGAGAGACGATCAACACCGACCAGGGCAACGAGTGGTCACCCTACGTTTCCCCGGATGGACAGTACTTCTTCTTCATGTCCGCGCGCCCCCGCGAGGATGTTGTCGCTCCGGGCGGCGCCTACACGCGGGAGAAACTCTTCGAGATGCACAATCGGCCGGGACATGGGCTTTCGAGCATCTACTGGATGAGGGCCGGATTCATCGAGCTCTTGCGAACTCAGGCCGGCTAGGCCACTATTCCGGGCATGGAGAGGTTCGATGTTCTCGTCATCGGCAGCGGGCCGGCCGGCCACCATGCTGCCATCCAAGCCGCCAAGCTGGGGCGAAAGGTCGCCATCACCGAACGCCGTGAGGTGGTCGGTGGCGTGTGCATCAATACCGGCACAATTCCCTCGAAGACCCTGCGCGAGGCGGTCATTCACCTGACCGGCTACAAGTACTGGGGCCTGTACGGGAAGTCCTACCGGGTGAAGAAACGTATCACGATCGATGACCTTCTCTACCGCTGCCAGCACGTGATCCAACGTGAGATCGATGTGATTCACGCCCAGTTCCGCCGAAACAACGTCGAGATCCTGACCGGCACGGCGAGTTTCTTGGGGCCCCACCGTCTACGGGTGGCCGGCACACAGGAGAGCACCGAGGTGGAGGCCGACATCATCGTGGTCGCCACCGGGACCGAACCGCTTCTGCCAGAGGGGATCGCCGTGGACGGCGAGACGTTGGTCAATGCTGACGGCATCCTTGCCCTGCGGGACATCCCACAGAGCCTGACCGTGATCGGGGCCGGCGTGGTCGGCACCGAGTATGCCTCGATTTTTGCAGCCCTCGGCACGCATACCGAGGTGGTGGACCGGCGCACGCGGCTCCTGCCCTTCGTGGACGAGCAGATGATCGAATTCCTCGCCGAGCAGATGCGGGCCAACGACTGCGTGTTCCACCTGGGCGAGACCGTGGCGTCGATGGAAGTCGTCCGGCCGCGTGTGGCGCGCGTGAACCTGGAGTCGGGAACAGTAATCGAATCCGACATGATCCTCTACGCCGGCGGCCGGCGGGGGGCCAGCGCGGACTTGAACCTCGCCGCCGCCGGGCTGACCGCGGACAGGAACGGACGGCTCAAGGTCGACGAGCACTATCGGACCGAGGTGAAACACATCTCCGCGGCGGGTGACATCATCGGTTTCCCGGCCCTTGCCTCGACTGCCATGGAACAGGGCCGGCTTGCCGTCGCTCGTGCGCTCGGAATCCACGCGACGTCGGTGCCACATCTATTCCCCTACGGCATCTACTCGGTCCCCGAGATCTCAATGGTGGGCCAGACCGAGAAGCGCCTCAAGAGTGAGGGTATCCCCTATCAGGTGGGCATCTCGCGGTATCGGGAGATCGCCCGCGGTCAGATTCTGGGTGACGATTCAGGTCTCTTGAAGCTGCTCTTCTCGACCGATGAGCGCAAACTGCTCGGCGTTCACATCATCGGGACCGGGGCCACCGAGCTGGTGCACATCGGGCAGGCGGTCATGGCTTTGGATGGTACGCTCGAGTACTTCATCAACCACGTCTTCAACTACCCGACCTTCGCGGAATGCTACAAGGTCGCGGCGCTCGATGCGTTCAACCGCTTCGGGTATGTGCGATAGGCTCGCTCGGAATACTGCCTGCTGCCGGGAGTGTGCACGACGCCATGCGGGTGTATACTGGTTGAGTCGACGATTGCCTCAAGGTGGGGAGTGTGCATGTCCTGGTTGTCGCCATCCGCGCGGTTGATTCTGCTGGTCACCTGCCTCGTGGGGAGCTTCAGCGTCCCGCTCGCCGCCCAATCGGAGCCCTCAGGCGCCGAAGCGATCGCGGCCTTCGATGACTCCCTGGACGTGGCAACCTCCCTGTTCAAGCAGCGGCAGTACTACGACGCTGAGCCCCTTCTGCGCCGTCTCCTCCCGCAGGCCGAGGCGATCTACGGTGCTTCCTCGGATAGCCTCGTCGAGGTCATCGACATGCTGGTCGGCGCCTCCTACCAGACGGGAAAGGCCCAGGCCGAGGAGACCATGTTGCTCGCGCGCCTGGCTGCCTCGACCCGCATTGAGCAACACGGGCTGCTCAATGTCGGAACAGCCAACAGCCTTTCGAATCTCGGGGTTGTTCACGCCATCCGCGGAGACCTGGCGACCGCCGATTCCATCTTCGCGCAGGTGCTCAACATCCGCGAGAACCTTGACTCCACCACTCCCGGACAGCTGGCGATCATCCTCGGTCACCTCTCAAACGTGCGGACCATGCGCTCGGATTTCACAGGCGCCATTCCTTTGGCGCGGCGCTGTCTGGCTCTGCTCGAAGAGGAGTTCGGGGCCGACAGTCCTCGCACGTTCACGAATCGTCTCAATCTGGCAAACCTCCTGAGCAGAGTGCGCGACTATGTGGGCGCGCGACCCCTTCTGGACAAACAGATCGCGCTACTTGAAGAGGCCGGGCTCGAAAACCACGATCTGGCCAGCGCCTATGCGACTCTCGCCCCCATCCACCACGTGATTGGAGACCGCGAAGAGTCCCTTAGGCTTCTCCGGCGCGTGCTGGCCATCGTGGAGAAGGTCCATGCCCCGAGCCACACCAGAGTTGCCGAGGCCACCCGCAATGTCGGCATCGCTCTGACGGGGGTGGGGCGCTACGAGGAGGCGCTGACGACCATCTTGCGCGGGCGGGAGATGTTCGAACGACACAACGGTCCGGACCACTTCGAGCTTGGTGACTTTGACCAGGATCTTGGGTACGTCTACATGCAGCTCGGGCGATATGAGGAGGCGCGGACGGCCATGCAGAGCGCGCTCAGGCTGCGTGGCCAGGCTCAGGGAGACAGGACCCCCAAGATCCTCGAGGTTGTTGTGGATCTTGCGAATCTCTCGATGTTGGAGGGTCACTACGAGGATGCTCGCGCGAAGCTCACCCACATTGTGGAGATCCTGTCCGAGGATCTGGGCGCGGACCATCGGTACGTTGCCCCCTACCTGAACAAGCTGGCGCGGGCCTGCGCGAAGGGCGGACACATCGAGGAGGCCATTGAATACGGGCTGCAGGCCGAGGGCATCTTCACCCAGCATGTCCGGCTCACCAGCCGGACGCTTCCCGAGCGCCAGGCGCTCATGTATGTGCAGCAACGCGGACTGGCGCTGGACCTGGTGCTGTCCCTCATGGATCAGAGCAGCGCCGAGGACCTGACGGGCCGGGTCTGGGACGCACTCATTCACTCCCGTGCGATGGTCCTAGACGAGTTTGCCGTCCGCAATCAGCAGTCCGGCTCCGGTCAGGATCCGCGCATGACCGCGTTGTGGGAATCCTATCAACAGGCCAGCACCGATCTTTCAAACCTCTACCTGCGCGAGCCGGGCGAGCTGGAACCTGACGAACACCGCCGTCTGCTCGACGATGCGCACCGTGCGATGGAAGATGCGCAACGCATGGTGGTGGGTGCGGGCGGAGCGGGCGCTCGACTGGAGCAGGCGCGCACCATCGGCTGGAGCAAGGTGCGGGCAGCCATGCCGCAGGGAGCCGCCCTGCTGGCATTCGTCCTCCACCAGCAGTATGTCTCCAATCCGGGTTTGAACAGTGAGTACCCCCTTCGCTACCGGGCCCTGGTCCTGCCGACTCCCGATCAAGAACCGATCTGTTTTGATCTGGGAGCAGCAGACGTCATCGACGAAGTGATCGGGGCGTGGCGAGAGGAAGTCACGATCGGCCCCCTGCGCACCGATCGCACTCGCGAGGCCTCCGCGGAGGCCTACCGGCACGTTGCGACCGATCTACGCCGGCTCATCTGGGATCCGGTGGCGCCCTATTTGGATCAAGCCGAGCAGGTCTTCATCATTCCCGATGGTCAGATCCACCTCGTGAATCTGGCCGCGCTTCCCCACCAGGACGGGGGCTACTTGATCGAGTCCGGTCACGTTTTCCACGTCCTCACCGCCGAACGCGATCTGATCCAATCACCGCGCCACGCCTGCAGCCCGGACGTTCTGGTCATGGGAGCGCCGGACTTCGAGGGTTCTGCCCAGACCATCAGCGGAGTGCTCGGAGAGGGCGACTGGCAATCGCCGTTTCGGGGGGAGCGGCCGAGTTGCGAAGGCCTGAGCTCGATGCAGTTCTCACCGCTGCCCGCGGCGCTGGATGAGGTTCGCGAGGTCGCCGAGCTGTGGGAATCGGAACCGGGCGTGCATCTGATGGTCGGCAAATCTGCCAGCGAAGGGACGTTCAAGAAACTCGCCCCAAGCTGCGGAATCCTCCATGTAGCCACGCACGGCTTCTTTCTCAGTGGCGAGTGTCCTTCCGGTTTGGCCGGAACACGCGGCATTGGGGTTCTGGTTCCCGAGGACTCCGAGGGGGCCCCGCAGGACGATGCCGGCCAGCAGGCAACGGTCAACCCACTGCTCCTCTCGGGGCTCGCCCTGGCAGGGGCAAACCACAGGAGTTCGTCTGCATCGGATCGCGAGGATGGCATTCTCACCGCCCAGGAGATTGCCGCTCTGGATCTTTCCTCTGTGCGCCTGGCCGTGCTCTCGGCCTGTGAAACGGGCGCCGGAGAGGTTCTCAGTGGCGAAGGCATCTTTGGTCTCAGGCGCGCGTTCCGGATCGCGGGCGTGGGGACTCTGGTGACAAGTCTCTGGTCGGTTCAAGATCAGGCGGCCCGGGACTGGATGGCGTCCTTCTATCAGGCAAGCCAGACCGAGGGGCTGCCCATCAGCGAGGCCGTTCGCAAGGCCAACCTGCGGATCCTCTCGGATCGGCGCGCAGGCGGCGTCGATCCCCACCCCTTCTACTGGGCTGCGTTTGTCGCCTCGGGTGATTGGCGCTAGCGAAGGACGACAACCGATCGCGTCTTGGACGCCTCCGCCGCACCCGCCCGCACCAGATATACACCGGCCGGAACCGGGCTACCCGCATCATCCCGTCCGTCCCAACGCAAACGATGTAACCCATGCGCGCGCAACCCCGGCTCCTGCAACCGCCGGACCAGCCGTCCGGCCGCATTGAACACGTCCACGCCGATCCGACCCGCCTGGGCCGTTTCGTAGTAGAGGGTCGTCGCCTCGGTGAAGGGGTTGGGGTGGTTGGGAAGCCAGCGGACTGGTACGATGCTGCGCGTATCGCCGCCGCGGACCGACGAGTAGGGCCTCAAATCCGCGATCGCCGCCACCATGTCGGGGAACGGGCCGATGTGTCCGCCAGATCCCTGAGGAATCCCCGTGTCGATCAGGAGCTGACGGAGCTCGACCGAACTCATCCGCACCCCGTAGAGATCCTCGCACAGGCCCTGCAGCGCCACGCACGCGCTGGCCACAAAGGGCGAGGCCGAACTCGTCCCACTGAAGCCGTTGGTGTAGTACTGAAGAGGATCCCCCCCGTAGGCGGCATACCAGCCGTATCCCAGGGTAAAGACGTTTTCGCCCCAACCCTGGACATTGACCCGCGAGCCGTAGGTGCTGAATCCCAGTTTATTGTGCGAGGTGTTGGAGCTGCCGGCGCCCACGATGATCGCGCCGCTGTCGCCGCGATCCAGGTACTCCTGGTAGGTGCCGCTGTCCAGATTCTGATTGCCGTTGCCTGCGGCGCCGACCACGACGACGCCCGCGTCCGTTCCGGCGTTGACCACCGTCCAGACGGCAGGATCGAGCTCGGCCGGACCGTAGTTGTCACCGTAGTACTGGGTCTGCATCTCCAGGAGCACGACATCCCCCACGCTCGAATTGGCGATCGCGTTCGTGATACAGGTCACCCGCCGGTAGCCTTCCTCCACGGTCCACTCGGGGTAGGTGTAGACTTCAGCATCCGGCACGAGCCCGCTGCAGCCGTATTCGTTGACCATCGCGGAGGTCTCTCCCACCACGGCCGTGCCGTGCTCGGCCCAGCCATAGGTATACACGTCGGGGTCGATGGTCTGGCCGGGTTCCAGATGCAGGTCGATCTCGTTGAGATCCTCATGATCGTAGACCCAGCCGTACTCACAGTCCGAGAGCCGCACGCCCGCGCCGCGGGCTCCCGCCTCCCAGGCGGCGTCGAAGTTCAGGCCGGGATCGGGGCGGCGGTAGGTCTGCAAGGCGACCAGATCGGGCGTATCCGGAGGAATGTCATACGGAGGCGGCATCTGAAGCGTCTGCAGATAGGCAAACTCCACCGCCCCCAAGTTGTTCAGCAGCGCTCCCGCCTCGGGCAGGGTCAGCGCCCCTTCGGGAGACAGGTGAACGATCATCATTCCCGCGAGATCGGGCTGGGCCACGCCGGAGCGGGCCCGTGCGCGGTCTTCCAAGCTCCGCAGCGTTGATTCGGGAAGCCGGATGAGCGGTGAGAAGCGCAGGCCGTTTGATTGGGCCACCTCGTTCACCACGGTCAGATCAGCTCCACGCTCTGAGGCCAGCACCCCGGCGTCATTCGCCCGCGCGAGCACGGCGTCGTCGAACTTGACGATCAACCGCTGCGGGTACTCTTCGAGAACCTGAAACGTCCCCACCGAGATCGGTTGGCGAGGCTCGAGCGCCCCCGCCTGGGCAACCGCCAGCGCGCAGAGCAGAAGAGCGAATCTACGAAACATGGTTGGCCTCCTCCTCATTGAGATTCCACCTCATGAGTTTAGCGCAACCAGGGCAAAGCGGGGCCAACTATTGTCCCTGTGGAAGAAGGCACGTGATCCGCCGGGGGCTAGAAGATCGATTCGCAGCAGAGTCGCACGAGGCGCATGACCGGATGCGGGAAAACGCCCAGGATGATGACGAGGACCGTCACCAGCCCAAGGGCGAGTCCGCCGGCCGTCGTGATCCTCGACACGCGCTCGTGGGGCACCACCTTGACCTCGGTCTCGTCGCGAAGGTAGATCGCGACCACCACGCGCAAGTAGTAGTAGATGCCCAGCGCGCTGTTCACCGCCAGCAGCAGAACGAGCGTCCAGAGCGCCGCACCGGCGCCCGCGCTCAGCAGCAGGAACTTGCCGACGAACCCGGCCGTCAAGGGAATGCCCGCCAGCGAGAAGAGCATGACGGTCAGGATCCCGGCCAGCCACGGACGGCGCCGGCTGAGGCCCCGGTAGTGCTCAATGTCATCGAGATCACTCGAGATGTCGTCATCCCCGGATCGATCGGCCGGTCTCGAGAGAGCGGTGATCACCCCGAACGCGCCCAGGCTCGTCACCGCGTAGGCCAGGAGGTAGAAGGAAACCGCCTCCCCGGCCGCGGGACCTCCCGCCAGGAAAGCCACCAGCACATACCCCAGGTGGGCGATGGAGGAATAGGCCAGCAAACGTTTCAAGCTCTGCTGATGCAGCGCCAGCAAGTTACCCAGGAACATCGAGGCAACCGCGAAGATCGAGAAGAGGAGCCACAGGCCCCCGCCCTGTTCGAAGTTCATCATGGAGGCGAAGCGCAACAGAAGCGCCATCACCGCGCCCTTCGAAGCTGTCGCCACAAACGCGGTGACCGGCGCCGGTGCGCCCTGGTACACGTCCGGCGTCCACATGTGGAAGGGCACGATCGCGAGCTTGAAGCCGAAGCCGACCACCATCATCCCCAGTCCGGCAAGAACCAGCACATTGCCCGCCAACGCGGTGGGGGTTCCCGCGGAACTGAGCAACTCGGCCATGCGGGCGAGTTCCATCGTTCCCAGGCGGGCGTAGATCAGAGCCATGCCGAAGAGCAGGAAGGCCGACGAGACGGCCGCCAGAATCAGGTACTTCACCCCTGCTTCGATCGAGATGGCCCGTCTTCGCAGATAGGCGATCATGCCGTAGACCGAGACGCTCAGCAGTTCGAGCCCCAGGAAGACGGACATGAAGTGCGATGCGGAGGCAATCACCGTCGTGCCCAAAGTCGCCAGGACGAGCAGCATGTAGTATTCATCGCGATGGTGCCGCAGACCCTGGAAATACTGGACCGACAGCAGGGCCACCAGGAGACCGATCAGCAAGAGCATTCCCACGTAAAAGAGCGCATAGCTGTCCACGATGAAGAGCGGCGTGACCTGTGTGGAGGTGTCGGGCGCGGTCAGGAAGATCAGCACGAAGGCCGCCGCAAGCCCGAGGACCGTCAGGGTGGCCGTGGTGGCCGCATTGCGGCGGATCGCGACGGCCACCATGAGAACCAACGAGAGAAGCCCCGTCGCCACGATGGGCAGAAGGGGCACGAACTCAGCTATGCTGGTCATCGCACACCTCCTTCCAAGTGATGCTCTTCTTGCGCGGCTGCCGGCGCCTCGATCGCGATCGAGGGGCGCAGGCGCTCGAGAGCCGGACGGGCAGCGTCGATCACCGGACGCGGGTAGAGTCCCAGCCAGACGATCACCGCCACCAAGATGGCCATCGTGAGGGTCTCCCGGAGGTTCAGATCAGGCATCTTGAGTCCGCTGGGTTTCTTCCCAAGGAAGGCGCGCTGCATGATGAAGAGCGAGTAGACGGTGGCGAACACCACCCCGATCGCCCCCATCACCGCGGCCAGGGCGTTGACCTTGTAGGTGCCGAAGAGGATGAGGAACTCACCCACGAAGTTGCCGAGTCCGGGAAGCCCCAGCGACGCCATCGCAAAGACCATCGCCATGGCCCCCATCCGCGGCGCGCAGGTCCAGAGACCGCCCATCTGGTCGAGGTCGCGCGTATGGATCCGCTCGTAGACCATGCCGGCCAAGATAAAGAGTGCCCCCGTGCTGATGCCGTGGCAGATGAGCTGGATGACCGTGCCCTGCAGGGCGAGCTCGTTCCAGGAATACACCCCCAGAAGAACGAAGCCCATGTGACTGACGCTGGTATAGGCCACGAGCCGCTTCAAGTCGGTCTGCGCGAATGCCAGGACGGCGCCGTAGATGATGCCGATGATTCCGATCAGCATCGCCGTTCCCGCGAACGCCTCTGAAGCGTTCGGGAAGAGGGGCACCACAAATCGAATCAGGCCGTAGGCGCCAGTCTTCAAGAGCAGACCGGCCAGGATCAGGCTTCCCGCGGTCGGCGCTTCGCTGTGGGCATCCGGGAGCCAGCTGTGCACTCCGACGGCCGGTAGCTTGACCGCAAAGGCCACCAGGAAGCCGAGCATCAGCCACCATTCGGTGCGCGGCGTGATGACCGTTCCCAACAGCTGCGTGTAGTCGAATGTGTAGTTGCCCGTGGCCTGGCCGTGGACGTAGTAGAGCCCCAGGATCGCGAGCAGCATCAACATCCCGCTGGCGAGGGTGAAGATGAAGAACTTCACCGCCGCGTAGACCCGGCGGCCATGGCCGTAGATGCCGATCAGGAAGTACATCGGCACCAGCATGACTTCCCAGAAGAAGTAGAACAGGAACAGGTCGAGGGAGAGAAAGACGCCGTTGATGCCGGTCAGGATCCACAAGAGGAAACCGTAGTAGAGGCCGGCGCGAGAATGGATCTCGCGCCAGGAAATGATCACCGCCAGCAGGCCGACAAAGGCGGTGAGCACCACGAGCAGCATACTGAGCCCGTCGAGCGCAACGAACCAACTGATGCCCAGGTCCGGGATCCATTCAGTCCGCTGCGAGAGGAGCCAATCCCCCCGGTTTTCTAAGGCCGTTCCCGGCGCATGGCGGATCCACAGCCCGACGACGAGCAGGAACTGCGCCAGGGTGGCGACCAGGGCGATCCAACGCCCCGCGGCAGCGCTCTTGCGCCCGGCCAGGTAGGCCGCGAGTCCGGCGATGGCCGGCAGCAGTATCAGGAGGTTCAAGATCATCGCATCACCATGATTGCCAGGGCCACCACCGCTCCGATCACGATCCCGATGGCGTAGGTTCTCATCGTCCCGGTCTGCGTGGGCGAGACGAGCCGATGCAGACCGGTCGCCAGAAGAGCCAGGCCGGTGTAGAGGCGGTCAATCCAATCCGGCTTCGATACGTTTGCGATCCAGCCGTAGGGTCTCAGCAGAACGCGCTCGTAGACCCAGTCGAATCCGCACCCATCCATGAGGAACCCCTGAAAGGCCGCGCCACCGCTTGACCGGGTCATGGCGGCCGGGATGTCCGGCCGCTTCCGGAAGAGCCAGGCGGCCAGGCCAAGCCCGGCGAAACAGATCAGTGCGGCCGCCGCCTGCACGAGGATCTCGGCCGTGTGACTGTGATGAGCGCCCGCATGTGCATCGCCGTGGGCGGCCCCATGCGCAGCGGACTGGAATGTGCCTGCCATGAAGTCGGAGAAGAGTGTGATGCCGCCCAAGGTCTGCGGCGTCTCGATGAATCCGCTGACCGTCGCGAGGATCGCGAGGATGACGAGCGGCACGAGCATGACCGCGCCCGGACGATGGCTGACCCGCGTGCGCTCTTCGCCGAAGAAGACGATGAAGAGCAGCCGCCCGGTGTAGACCGCTGTGAAGGCCGCCCCGATGAGCCCCGCCGCAAATAGCCAGCGGCCGCCCGGAGGCCCGATGAAGGCCTCCCAGAGAATCGCATCCTTGCTGAAGAACCCGGAGCTGACGAGCGGGAGGGCCGCCAGAGATGCCGAGCCGACCACGAACGTCCAGAAGATCGTCGGCAGGACCCGGCGAAGACCGCCCATCTTGAAGATGTCCTGCTCATGATGCAGGGCGACGATCACGGCGCCGGCGCCCAGGAAGAGGAGCGCCTTGAAGAACGCGTGGGTCATGAAGTGGAAGATCGCGGCCGAGTAGGCGCCCACGCCCAGAGCGAGGAACATGTAACCGATCTGGCTGATCGTCGAGTAAGCCAGAACCCGCTTGATGTCGCGCTGCACCAGCGCACTGAATCCCGAGATCAGGAGCGTGAGCGCTCCGATCACCCCCACCACGGTCATGGCGGTCGGCGAAAGCGAGAAAAGCGGGTGGGTCCGGGCGATCAGGTAGACGCCGGCGGTCACCATGGTCGCGGCGTGAATGAGCGCGCTCACCGGGGTGGGACCGGCCATGGCATCGGGCAACCAGGTCTGCAGGGGAAGTTGGGCCGATTTGCCCATCGCTCCGCCCAGCAGGAGCAGCGCGGCGGTCGTCGCCAACGCCGAGCCCACCGGCCAGGTGTGAACCGCTGCGCCGAGCATCTCCTGCAACTGCAGCGTACCGAGATGCCAGAAGAGGAAGAAGAGCCCCACCGCCATGGCCGTGTCGCCGACGCGGGTGACGATGAAGGCTTTCCTCGCGGCCCGTCCGTTGGCCGGGTCGGTGTACCAGAAGCCGATCAGGAGATAGGAGCAGAGGCCCACGCCCTCCCACCCGAGATAGAGCAGGAGCAGGTTGTCGGCGAGCACCAGGATGAGCATCGAACTCACGAACAGATTCAAGTAGGAGAAGAACCGGCTGAACCCCTCGTCATCGCGCATGTAGCCGATCGAGTAGACGTGAATCAGGAAACCCACGAAGGTGATCACGAAACTGAACACGAGCGACAGCGGGTCGAGATAGAAGGTGAACTCCGGCGATAGCCCACCCACATCCCACCAGGTCCAGAGCTTCTGCACCCAGGGCTCCTGCGTGCCGGACGAGAGGTAGGCGATCCCGACGGCGATGGTGACGCCCGCCGACAGGCCCGCGGCGCCGCAACCGACCAGCGCGGCCGACATTCGCGGCAGGCGCGAGCCGAACAGCGCCAGGATCAGGTATCCCGCGATCGGCAATGCCGGTATGAGCCACAGCAGATCCGCCATCCTATCCTCTCATCAACTTCGCCGCGTCGGCGTCCAGGGTTCTGAATCGGTGGTACAACCTGAGCGCCAGCGCCAGCCCCACCGACACCTCGGCCGCGGACATCGCCAGGATCATGATGAACATCACCTGCCCATCGGCTTCGCCCCAGCGAGATCCGGCCACGACAAACGCGAGGCCGGTCGCATTCAGCATGATCTCGACGCTCATCAGCATGAAGATGATGTTGCGCCGGATCAGCACCCCGACAAGCCCGATCAGGAAAAGCCCGGCGGCGAGGAGCAGCCCGTGTTCCATTGGAACCGGCGTCATGAGCGCTCCCTCCTCTCGGGCCCCGGATCGAATCCTAAGTGATAGGCGCCGACCAGACCGGCCATGAGCAGGAACGAAGCCAGCTCGACGCCGATCATGTAGGGGCCGAACATCGAGATCGCCACCTGTTTGGCGCCGATTTCGGTCGCCCCCGCCGCTTCCGCGCCGTGGCCCAGCAGGATGTAGACAAGCTCGGCCGCCAGAATGAGCGCCAGGATCACCGGCCCTACCCAAGCCCGGCCGCTGAGCCAGGCCTTTTCCTGCCGGGTGGCCATTGGCCCCAGGTTGAGCATCATGATCACGAAGATGAACAGCACCATGATCGCACCGGCGTAGACGATGACCTCCATGGCGGCAACGAAGGGCGCGCCGAGCGAGAAGAACACCAACGCGATGGAGAGGAGCGACACGACCAGGTAGAGGGCGGCGTGGGCTGCGTTCGAGCGGGTGACCACCATGAGCGTCGTCGCCAGCGCAACCATCCCCGATATGTAGAAGACCCAGTTCACCGTCTGTCCACCTCTTAGGGCATCAAATCGTGCACGTCTTCGGGAGGCTTTTCACCGTCGGCCTCACCTTTGTCTTTCCCGCGGATCGCCAGTCCTGCCTGGCGGTAGAAATTGTACTCCGGATACTTGCCCGGCCCCGAGATCAGGAGATCCTCCTTCTCGTAGACCAGGTTCTGCCGCACGTACTCGCCCATCTCGAAGTCGGGCGTCAACTGAATCGCATAGGTCGGACAGGCATCCTCACACAGGCCGCAGAAGATGCATCGCGAGAAGTTGATGCGGAAATACTTCGGGTAGCGGCGCCCTTGATCATCCTCGGTGGCCTGCAGTGAGATGCAGTCGACCGGACAGGCCGCCGAACAGAGGTAACATGCGACGCACCGCTCCTCGCCATCCGGATCGCGGGACAGGATGATCCGCCCGCGCCATCTCGGCGGCAGCTTCGGCTTCACATCCGGATACTGAATGGTCTCCCGCTTGCGGAACGCATGCAGGAAGACCAGCCAGAGGGTCCGTATGGCATTCAGGATGTAATGCACGCCACCTAACTCCGAAATCTACGACAACAACAACACCACCGCCGCCCCGGTCACCGCCAGGTTGAGCATGGCGAGGGGCAGCATCAACTTCCAACCAAACGAGGTCAGCTGATCGTACCGGGGACGCGGCAACGACCCCCGAATCAGGATCAGCAGACTGATGAGCACAAAGGTCTTGCCGAAGAACCACACGACCGGCGGCAGGATCGGGCCGTGCCAGCCGCCGAAGAAGAGCGTCACCATCATCGCCGACATGAGGGTGACCCCCAGGTACTCGCCGACAAAGAACATCCCGAACTTCATGCCGGAGTATTCCGTGTGGTATCCGGCGATCAACTCCGCCTCGGCCTCGGGAAGATCGAAGGGGAGCCTCTTGCTCTCGGCCGCGGCGGCCACCGCGAAAACGAGCATCCCCACGACCTGAGGTACGCAGAACCACAGGTCCTTCTGCGCATCGACGATGTCGGACAAACGGAAGGATCCCGCCTGCAGCACGACCCCCATCACCGAGAGGCCCATGAAGACCTCGTAGCTGAGCATCTGGGCCGACGCGCGCAGCCCGCCCAGCAGCGCATACTTGCTGTTGGAGGCCCAGCCGCCCAGAACCGTGCTGTAGACCGCCAGGGATGACATGCCGAGGAAGAAGAGCAGGCCGATGTTGAGGTCCGACACCCACAGCCCTGGGGCAAACGGGACCACCGCAAATGACAGAAGCACGGCAATCATGATGATCGCCGGCGCAAGGATGAAGACCGGTTTGTCGGCGAAGGGCGGGATCCAGTCTTCCTTGAAGAAGATCTTCACCATGTCCGCGACCACCTGCAGCAAGCCGAAGGGACCGACCCGATTCGGCCCATAGCGGTCCTGCCAAAGGCTGAGGAGACGGCGCTCGAGCCAGATCAATCCGGCGGCGATCGTCAACATGCCGATCAGCACGCCGAACACGATGGCCAGGGGTATCAAGATCGCGCTCATGATCCGTCCCCCTTGCTCACCTTGACCCACTCGAAGCCGAGCACCGCCGGGACGCCCCTCATCCCGCACGGCAGGCCGACCAGGCCTGCGGGAATCCGGTCGTCGATCGCGAGCGTCAGCAGAACGGACGGCATGTGTCCGGCCGAGTCCGCTGCGTCGATCCTGACCTGCTCACCCTCCGCGGCACCGATCTCCTGGGCCGTGGCCGCGCTCATCAAAACCCGGGATTCCGGAGTCCGCTGCGCCACGGGCGCGGATCGCGCGCTCAGAAGCTCAGAGCCATAGATCTCATGAAGTCCCACGGCGCGCCACTGCCCGGCCCGTAGTTCAAACCGACCAGGCATGTCGGTCGCGTATCGAGGAGCGATCCCCTCGCGCCGCTCGAAGAGGCGCTGACCGACCACGCCGCCCAGAAGCGGACCCGAGACCTCTTCTTGGAAGCGCGTCAGCGCCGAAGCGGAGTTCCACCCGGACGCCCAGTAACGGTTGATGAGATGAGGCGGCGTGTGGGCCCCACCCTCCATCGAAAAGTTGAGAGGTGTATCGGGGTCCTCGGGCGGCTTCGGTTCGCTGACCGCGATCTTCGCGTTGATGGAGGTTCGCCCACTCGCCCGATGCGACTGGCGCGCGATGCCTCCGCCCATCAGGATTTTCTCATCCTGCGCGATCAACGCGCTCAGGGGCGTCAGCTCATCCACCTGCTGCGCCATGTCCGTGGCGAGTGCATTCAGCGTAGCGGACTGGTAATCCGCTGCGGGTCCGATCCAGCGCCAAGCCGGCCGCACGGTCGCGAGCGGGGTGCTCGCGCCGTAGGATCGTTGCAGCCGTCCTTCGTTGTTCAGATAGGTCCCCGCGCCATCGGCGAAGCTCGTCGTAGGCAGCACCAGATCGGCCAGCGCTGTGGCCTCCGTTTCGAGGTAGTCCAGGACCACCAGACGACGGGCGGCCTGTCTGAGCTCGTCCAAAGCCCCCCGACCCATTCGCCAGACGAAGTCGTTCTCTAAGAGGATCACCGTATCGGCGCGTTTCTCTTTCAGATCGTCGATCACCGATTCAACGCTGCGCGTCGACAGCAACCCCGATCCCAGGCTGTTCGCTTCGTTCGTGGTCAGGAAGATCCCGCTCTCAGGGTTTTGCTGTCCCAACGCGCGGGCGATGTTGCCCGCCGCCCTGATCACCGCGCTCGAGTTTCCGCTCATACCGGCGATCACCACGGGACGTTCGGCGCTGCGGAGAGCCTCTGCAATCTGAATCGCCCACTCACGTGCGCCCTCGGCCAGATCCGCAATCGGCGGCAACTGAGCGTCGAGCTCGTGCGCCACCGCCATCGCGAGCCGCGCAATCTCCTCGGGCGCCGCCCGCAGCGTCTCCTCGGCCAACCCATCGAGAGAGGTGGCCGCCGGGGTCGCCACAAACAGCGGTCCGCGGGAAGAGCCTTCCAGCAGGCGGACGCAGGCGTCGTCCCATTCGGGGAAGTTGTGGGGCGCCACCTGCTCCTTGATCGGCTTGCGGCGAACAGCCTGGCGCACGCTCAGCTCCAAGAGCGGGGCGCTTGCGCCGACATCTTCGCCCAGAACAAGGACGGCATCCGCCCGCGCAACCTCCTGCAGGCTGAACGGGTGAACGCTTCCCTCGCGGAGGATACTCAGAATGGCCTCCAGGGAGGCCATCTCCGCCGCGGCCAGACCACCACTGAACCGATCCGCCCCCACGAGCTCGCGCAAGGCGAAATTGTTCTCAAGCGTACTTCGCGGGGATCCGATGCCGACGATGCCGTTAGCCTGGGCGAGGATCTCACCCAGCGTCCCCTTCGCCTCCTCGCACGCGACCAAGGCCGCGTGCGCGTCGATCCGGCCGGCATCTGGCAGCGCCGCACCGCCAGCCGCGTCGGGATGCTCGGCCCCTGCAACCTTGAACGGCCTGCCCGCTACCTGCGGCACCCTCACGGTCTTCTGATCGTGAACGAAGGCATATCCGAACCGGCCGCGATCGCAGAGGAAGTAGCCGTTCACCTCCGGGTGATACCGATTCAGAATCCGCCGCACCGTGCCGTAGCGTTCTGCGGCGATGGTGTTGCACCCAAGCCCGCAGTGCATACAGATCGAAGGCGCCGTCTGCAGATCCCACTTGCGCGTGTAGTGTGCGCGCAGCGGTTTGTCGGTGAAGACGCCGGTCGGGCAGACCTCCACCAGGTTCCCGCTGAAGGGCGACTCCAGGGCGCCGTCTTTCGAACGGCCGAAGTAGGTCCGATCCCGCGATCCCAGCGGCACCAGATCCCGGCCTCCCGCGTAGTCGCGATAGAACCGCACGCAGCGATAACAGCGAATGCAACGGTTCATCTCATGGTTGATGAAAGGACCCAAGTTCTGATTGCGGAAGGTGCGCTTCTTGAAGCGGTGGCGCCGGTAGGTGTGCCCGGTCATCACCGTCATATCCTGCAGATGACACTCCCCACCCTCGTCGCAGACCGGGCAGTCGTGCGGGTGACTGGTCATCAGCCATTCGAGGACCAGGGCGCGAAACTCCTGCGCGTCCTGATCGTCGATTGAAAGGCGGGTGCCGTCCTTGGCAGCCGTCATGCAGGCCATCACAAGGGTGCCCTGCACGTCGTTTTCATCCTTGAACAGCTTGATTGCACACTGGCGGCACGAACCCACCGACCCCAACGCCCCATGCCAACAGAAATAGGGCAGGTCATACCCCAGCGTGAGAAGCGCCTGGAGCAGATTCTGCCCGTCGGCGATCTCATGGGGCCCGTTGTCGATGTAGATCGTCGCCATACCTATCTCCAAGGACACCTGCGTTCGGCAATGTGCGCCCTGAATTCTTCTCGGAAGTACTTGAGACCGCTCTTGATCGGTTCGGCCGCGCCGGGCGCCAGCGCACAGAAGCTGTAGCCCTTCGCGAGGATCGTCCCATGCTGCTCGAGCAGGTCCAGATCCTCCAGCCGGCCTTCTCCGGCCTCGATCGCGCTGAGCGTCTCCTTCGACCAGGCCAGCCCTTCACGGCAGGGCGTGCACCAGCCGCACGATTCCTGGGCGAAGAAGCGCGTCAGGTTGAGCACCGCACCCACCGGACAGGTCTGATCATCGATCACGATCATCGTTCCGGTTCCCAGACGGCTGCCGGCCTTCTCGATCGACGCGAAATCCATGGGCAGGTCGAGATGTTCCGCCACCAGGAAGTCGGTCGAGGCGCCGCCGGGCAACAGTGCCCGAAACGCGCGCCCGTCCAACATGCCGCCGGCGTGTCCCTCGAGGATCTCGCGGATGGGCGTGCCGAGCGGCAGCTCCCATAACCCCGGGTTCTTCACCGGACCACTGACCCCGAAGATCTTCGTGCCCGCATCGTCGGTCAGTCCCAAACCCTGGAACCACTCGACCCCGTTCGCGATGATGTGGGGGACCATCGACAACGTCTCGACGTTGTTGACGATGGTCGGCTTTCCCAGGAACCCGGCCATCGGCGGGAACGGCGGCTTCGCGCGCGGGTTGGCGCGTTTGCCCTCGAGCGAGCTGATGAGCGCTGTCTCCTCGCCGCAGATATAGCGGCCGGCGCTCGTGTGCACGAGCAACTCACAGTCGAAGCCGGAGCCGAGGATGTTCTTGCCCAGATACCCGGCCTCTCGCGCCTCGGCCAGTGATCGCCGCAAGATGTCCGCCGCATCGTGATACGCCCAGCGCAGGAAGATGTAGGCTTTGTCGGCGCCCATCGCATAGGACGCGAGGATCATCCCCTCGATGAGCTGATGCGGCTGCGATTCGAGCAGCAGACGATCTTTGAAGGTGCCCGGCTCCATCTCATCGGCGTTGCAGAGCAGGTACTTCGGCCGGGGGGCTTGATCGCCCGTCGGCACGAACGACCACTTGAGCCCGGTGGGGAATCCCGCCCCGCCGCGGCCGCGCAGGCCGGAATCCTTGACCACGCCGATCACGTCGGCCGGCGACATCTCTTTGAGCGCCTTCTTCAGGGCACGGTACCCGCCCGCGGCCTCGTAGGCCGCCAGATCGAGCGGCGCCCGGTCGGGGCGGATGTTTCCTGTCAGCGGCCGCTCCATCACGTATGCTTCTCCAGAATCTCGTCGATCTTCTCCGGCGTCAGGTTGCCGTAAAGTTCCTTGCCCACCATCATCGCGGGCGCCAGATCACACGCGCCCAGACAGGGCATGGCCAGCAACGTGAAACGATCGTCGGGGGTCGTTTCGCCCAGGCCGATTCCCAGTTTGTTTTTCAAGTAGTCGCAGACTGTCTCATACCCCATCACCCAGCAGCTGATGCTGTCGCACAGGCGGATCACGTGCCGGCCCACCGGCCGCCGGTAGATGTGGTTGTAGAAGGTGGCCACACTGTCCAGCTCGTGGATCGTCAGGCCGAGAAACTCCGCCAGGTCGGCAAGCGCATCGTCGCTCACCCACCCGCGATGCTCCTGGACAACCTTGAGCGCATCGATCGTCACCCGGGCCGCGTCGCCATCGGCGTGCGCCAGCTCGGCTTCGATCTCCTGTCTTTCTTCAGCGCTCAGCATTCTCGACTGCCTTCCCTCATCGGTCGATGTCGGCCAGCACGAAGTCCATCGCGCCCAGGACGGCCATCAGGTCGGGGATCATCAGCCCCCGAGTCAATACCGGCAACATCTGCATGTGCGCGAACGACGGGGCGCGGACGCGCGTGCGGTAGGACATCGTCCCGCCGTCACTGGTCACGTAGTAGTTGGTGGCGCCCTTGCTCGCCTCCGTGATCACGGTGGCCTCGCCCGGGGGCACCACCGGCCCCCAGCTCACCCCGAGGAAGTGCGTGATCAGCGTTTCGATGTCCTTCATCGTGCGCTCTTTCATCGGCGGAGTGGCCTGCGGGTGATCGGCCTTGTAGGGCCCTTCCGGCATGTTCTCGAGACACTGCTTGATGATGCGCAGGCTCTGCGACATCTCCGCGACGCGCACCCGCGCTCGGTCGTAGCAGTCGCCGCCATGGGCGATCGGAATGTCGAACTCGAATTGATCGTAGCCGCTGTAGGGTATCCGCTTGCGGAAGTCGAACTCGAGACCGCAGGCCCGCAGGCCCGGCCCCGTCATGCCCCAGTCGATCGCCTGTTCGAGCGTGCAGGCGCCGACCCCCACCGTGCGACCTCTTAGGATCCGATTCTGCATCACCATCTTGTCGTACTCGTTCAGATGGGGAGGCAGATAGTCGAGAAAGGCGCGGATCATCCGATCCCAGCCGTTCGGCAGATCCTGCGCCACGCCGCCGATGCGGAACCAGCTCGGATGCATCCGGCCACCGCAGATCGCTTCGGTGATCTCCAGGATCCGCTCGCGGTCGGTGAACATGTAGAAGACCGGGGACAGTGCGCCGATATCCTGCGCGAACGTGCCGTACCAGACGAGGTGGCTTGCGATCCGATAGAGCTCGCACATCATCACGCGAATCACCTGGGCCCGGTCGGGCACCGTGATCCCGGCGAGCTTCTCAACCGCCAGGCAGTAGGGCAGGTTGTTGAGGACGCCGCCCAGGTAATCGATCCGATCGGTGTAGGGGATGTAGGTGTGCCACGACTGCCGCTCCCCCATCTTCTCCGCGCCGCGATGATGGAAGCCGATCTCCGGCACCAGATCGACGATCTCTTCACCGTCGAGCTGGAGGATCACCCGCAGGACACCGTGTGTTCCGGGATGCTGCGGCCCGAGGTTCAAGAACATGAAGTCGCTGCCGTGATATTCCTTCTTCATCCCCCACTCTTCCGGACGGAAACGCAGCGCCTCCTGCTCGCGGGCCGCCTTCGCGGGGGTCAACTCGAACGGGCCGGCCTCGGTCGCACGCGCGTAGTGGTCCTTGCGCAGGGGATGTCCTTCCCAGGTCTTCGGCATCAGGATCCGCCGCAGATGCGGGTGTCCTTCGAAACGGATGCCGAACATATCCCACACTTCGCACTCGTACCAGTCGGCCATCGACCACAGCGGCATGATCGAGGGGATGCTGGGCGAATCACCCAGCAGCGCGACCTTCACGCGCAGCTGCCCAGAGCGCTCCAGCGAGAGGAGATGATAGACAACCGTGAAATCCGAGTCGGGCAGACCGGTCCGATGCTGGCGCAAGCGCTCATCGATCGCGGTCAGGTCGTAGAGCAGCGGATAGGGGTGTTCGGCCCTGGCTTTGGCAAAGGACAGCGCATCGAATAACCAGTCCGCTGGAATCCAGATCGTGTCGATCCCATCATGGGTCGCCTCAATCCGGACAGACTCCGCCCCAAGCTTCTCGCGGAGTTCCTGGACAATCGAGCCCACCTCGGTCACCGGCGCACGTCCCATCTATTCAACCTCGGTCGGCGGCCGCAGCACAGTTGCACGCCGCCGATCCTCCCGCTTGAGATCCCGCATGGCCGGCATCTCCAGCCGGCGCGTTTCCTGCGGCCCCACCACCCAACTCAGCGGCCGGCGTTCATTGCCCACCGCTTCGCGGAGAAGGAGGAGTCCCTCCATGAATGCATCGGGCCGCGGCGGACAACCGGGAACGTACACGTCCACCGGCAGAAACTTGTCCACGCCCTGTACTACGCTGTAGATGTCGAACATCCCACCGGAACAGGCGCAGGCGCCCATCGCAATCACCCACCGCGGCTCCATGAGCTGCTCATAGAGGCGCTGGATGATCGGTGCCATTTTGACGAACGGGGTTCCGGCGATCACCATCAGGTCGGCCTGGCGCGGCGAGCCGCGAATGACCTCGGCGCCGAAGCGGGCCACGTCGTATTTGCTGGTGAGACTCGTCGCCATCTCGACGAAGCAGCAGGACAGTCCAAACGCATAGGGCCACATCGAGTTCTTGCGTCCCCACGCGAGCAGATCTTCCAAGCGGGACAGGATCACGCTCTCGCGGGCGGCTTCCTCGAGGCCCGCATCCCCGGCGAGGGGGCTCTGCGGAACGGGAACCGGGCCGGCCTCCCCGGCCTGATGGAGGCTCCACTTCACGCTTCACCTCCTTGCGTCCGAATCTCTTCCTCACGTCTGCGCTTCATCACGGCGGTCGTGCCCCAATCCAGGGCACCCACCCGCACGAGATAGATGAGGGCGACCCCGAGAACCGCCATGAAGAAGACGGCCTCGATGTACCCGGCCCACCCCAACTCGCGGGCCGCGACTGCCCAGGCGACGATGAAAGCCACCTCGAGGTCGAAGATCACGAAGAACATCGCCAGAAGATAGAACTTGGCAGAGATACGCAGGCGGGCGGATCCGGCAGAGACGATCCCGGACTCGAACGGCTCAGCCGTAGCGCGGTCGCGATGACGCTGGCCGAGAATGTGCGATAAGGCAATCATGACCGTCACGAGACCCAGCACGGCCAGCACATAGATCCCCAGCGGCCAGAATGCATCAACCTGGTTGGCTTCCACCTTGAATCCCGTCCCCTCGTCCCCTCGGACGGCCGTCAACCGCGACAACTTCAGCCGCCCTCGAAGAGCGCCTCACGGTACGCGGCAGAATACCGATCCACCCGGCAAACCGCAACCGGTATACATCATTCAGTACATAAGTTTGGCTTCCCAGCAGCGCTTGTCTCCGCGGGGGCCAAGCAGGAATGTACCCGGGGTCCGACGCAAAGATCCAAGCAGATCACCGAGGCCGAAAACGACACGAAGTGGTCTTTTCCCGGCTTCTAGATCACGTCGTAAACGGCGACCGTAGGTCACCGATCTTTCCACTGTTCGGCACCTCGCCCATCAGGTGATCGGCCTCGGTTACGCGCCCGTCACTCGATGGGCTTGAGAGCCTGCATGTCCCAACCCCTCTCGTGCCACAGTCGGTGGCAGGCCGAGCACAGTGTGACGAGGTTTTCTAGCCGGTTCGATCCCCCTTGAGCCCGCGGCCGAATGTGATGGACCTCCAAGTACCGTCTTCGCCGGCACCCGGGGGCCCGACATTGGCGCCCGTCCCGCTCGAACACCGCCCTCTTCGTGGCCGCGGGGACCGTCTGTCGCCTGCGTTGACCGGGTCGTTCGATTGTGGCGTCACACGACGCCGCATCTCGTTCACCTCGCGAGAGCCGCCGAGCCCCGCGATTGGTCTGCACGTGTGCGCTTCTACAGTGTCCACACTCGTAAATGATGATGTGATAGGGAGATGATATCCGACCCCGGGGTCGAGATTCGTCACTTACGGGCTTTGTGCGGGCCGGTGCGTCCGATTTGCCGTCCGCCAGCAACGATTCGAGGCCTTGCAGTATGATCTCCTCGCGCGTCTCGCCGGAGGAGACGATCCGGCTCTTGTGGAGTTTCTCGAGAATCGCTTCGTAGCGCGCCAGCTGCAGCGAGGAGAAACGAAGCCGAATCGTGGCGGGCGCGTCCGGGGTATCGTCCTGTCCGACCCCCAGTTCCTCCGGCGATGGACTGGCGGTCGGTATGCTCGCAGTAGAATCCGCTTCCGTCGCGGGGTCCTCCACCGGGGACCCGTCGGCCCGCGCCTCCGATCGTGCGGCTGCCGCACTCGGTTGCGGAGTCGTCGGAACGAGTTCCGTCTGGCGGGCACCCGGCAGAAGCGCTTCCATCGCACGCCGCTTGGCGGCGGCCACGTCCCGTTCGAGATCGCGCCGCCCCAGGCGCCGCGCCCTCCCGATCCAGGATCGCTCGTTCTTCGATGTGGCAACCTGGATCAGCACCCGCACCTTCGTCCACCCGATCTCCCCCTTGGCAAGGGCGCTTCGCAGATGCGGTAGTTCCTGCAGCTCGGCCGCAAGGTGATCGAACCGGTAGGCCCGGTTCGTCGAGAACCCGAGCCGCTCGGTTGCGTAGTGCTGCATCGTCGCGTAACCGAAATCTGCATAGAGCCTTCGCCGGGACATCTCGGTGAACCAGAGCAAGGCACTGCCCTCCGCCCGATGCAGCTCGTGAATCTCCCTGCGGAGCGACGCATCGACCCGCTCCGCTGGCAGACCTCGGCGAAAGACGTGGCACGCGAGTGGCTCGGTCTCATCACGAACAACGGCAAGTTGATGGGCCGTGGATGACGAATACATTGCGACCTCCATGTGCGGTGCGAGTGAGCAGAAGAGCGCATGATGGAACCCCTGAATTCCGTATCGAAACTGACGGGGCATGCGGTACTAAGGGATGCTCAATCTGTAGCAAGAGCGAGGCCGGGCGTCACGTTGTGTGCACAATACGTGTGCATGAAAGCCGCGCGGAGGGCTGATTTCCGCGATCACACGCAACAGAATCCAGCGGACTGGTAGTCCGCTTGTAGAGGAAGAGCACTAGGGAAACAAGTGGGCGCATTGACCGTCGAGATGCGGCAGGGAGATTCACTGC